>JANNGS010000072.1:0-52883 GCA_031403995.1 Thermoanaerobaculia bacterium | reverse complement strand
TAGGCCGCGATCGGCAGCTCGACGTCGAGCCCCGGGCGGGTTCTGTCGTTCAAGTCCTCCAGCAGCGCCCCGCCTGGGAAAGCGCGCAGGAATGCGGTCACCACCTTGGCGTCGAAGCGCGATCCGGCGAGCTGCGTGATCAGCTCTGCGGCATAGGGAGCTTCGTAGGCCTTCTGGTAGGGCCGGTTGGTCGTGATCGCGTCGAAGCAGTCCGCTACCGCCACGATGCGGGCCATCAGCGGGATGGCCGCGCCGCGAAGCTGATCCGGGTAGCCCTTGCCGTTCCAGTTCTCGTGATGCCACCGCACCGCCGGCAGCATCTCCCGCAGCGGCTCGATCGACTGCAGAATCTCCGCGCCGATCACCGGATGGGCTTTCATCTGCTCGAACTCTTCCGGCGTCAGAACTCCGCTCTTGTTCAGCACCCGGTCTTCGATGCCGATCTTACCCACGTCGTGCAGCAACGCGCCGATCCAGAGCTTGTGCTGAAAATCCTCGTTCTGGCCGAGCGACCGCGCAATGAGGAGCGAGAGCTCGGCGACGCGCTCCGAGTGGCCGCGGGTATAGGGGTCCTTGGCGTCGATCGCGGCCGCGAAGGCGCGGATCGAGCTGATGAACAGCTCGCGGTTCTGGCGCGCCGCTTCGTTGAGCTTCGCAACGTGGTCCTCGACGTATCCGGCCATGAGATTGAAGTCGGCCGAGAGGTCGGCGAGCTCGGCGACGATGCGCTGCTCTGGCAGGCGCTCCGCGAAATTGCCGGCAGCCATGCTGTGCGCGGTCTCGGAGAGCTGGCGGATCGGCTGCCCGAGCCATCGCGAGGCGTAGATCGCGAACAGCACCGCCAGGAGGAGCAGCAGCACGGTCGCCAGCAAGGCGCTGATGACCATGCGCCGGGCCGATTCATAGGCCGCCGCCACCGGCCGGTGGACGACGACTCCCCACCCGCTCTCGACGACCGGGCTCACCATTCCGAGCATCGACACCGAGCCGCTCTCGCTTTCGAGGTTGTACTCGGCGGTCAGGTTGAGCGGCTTCTTGGCGAAGTCGCGCACCAGATCGGATCTCGCGAGCGCCTGTCTGACGCCGGCAGTCGCGCCCTCGGACCAGAGCAGTTCGCCGTCCCGGTCGATCAGGAAGATCTGCACCTCTCCCTGCTTCCTGGCGTCGCGTTCGAGCACCGCCTCCATGAGTCGCAGCCGGATGAGGATCTCGACGACCACCGAGATTTCGCTCCCGTCCTGCCGGATCGGCACTGCCAGGGCCGCAACCGGCTCGTTGGTGCGCGGCAGCACGGCGAAGCGATAGACCGCCGCCTTGCCGCTCACGGCGGCGGCGAAAGCCTCGTCGAGAGCCTGCTCGGAAGCCTCGCCGACATCGGTGCGGGAGAACCTCCACCCCGTCCCTTCGAGGTCGAGCACCCGCAGAGCGAGTGGCTGCCGGGCACCGCGCACGAAGACCTGGAGGTAGTTCGTCACCCAGGGCTCACGCAGCCTCGCTTCGACCTGGTCGGGGCCGGGTGGGACGAGCAATCCGACGCCCACTTGCTCCAGCTCCCGGCGGGCTCCGGCGAGATAATCGTCGAGCTCACGAGAGAGAGCCTGCGCGGAAGAGGTCAGGAAGCTCTTCTCTTCGGTGATCAGGAGCTCCCGGTTCTGCGCGATCAGCAGCCAGTTCGTGATCGCGAGCGGAATGGCGCCGGAGAGCAGCAGCAGAAGGAACGCCACATGCCGAAGCTTCAGTCGTCGAGTCAGTCGAGGTAGCGCACCCATGGCCGATTGGAGCACCGGCGGCGCCTGCCGCGCGATGCAACCGAAGTCATTATACGGGCCCGGCGCCGGTGCGGAAGGGCTCGAGGAACGAGACGAGCTCCGCCCGGATCTCGCCTTCCCCGATTCCCGCCGTCCGCGCACCTGCGCCGGCGCTCATCGGCAGGATCCAGACCAACCCGGATTCGCGCGCCTTCTTGTCGCGCGCCAGATTGGCGATCACCTCCGAAACCTCGACCGCTGGTGGAGACGGCACCTCGAGCCGGTCGAGGATGCGCTCGACACGCGAGAGAAAGTCGCGATCGGCGCCCCTGCTCCGGGCGAGCCGGTGGCAAAACCGCATTCCCCAGGCGACCGCGTCGCCGTGCAACATCGTCCCATAGCCTGCGGCCGCCTCCAGGGCGTGTCCGAGCGTGTGGCCGTAGTTCAGGAGCTGGCGCTCACCGTCCTCGAACGGATCGCGCTCCACCACCCCGACCTTTGCCGCCACCGCGCCGCGCACCACCGGGGCGAGAGCCGGCGCATCGCCGGCGAGCAGCAGCTCGAGATCCCGTTCGATCCGGGCGAGGAGCCCGGGATCGAGCAGCGCCGCCATCTTGATCGCCTCGACCAGCCCGGAGCGCAACTGGACCCGAGAGAGGGTCGACAGCACGGCGCTCTCGGCGACCACGAGCTCGGGATGGTGAAAAGCGCCGACCAGGTTCTTGCCGGCGGCGATGTCGATCGCGGTCTTGCCACCGATCGCGGCGTCGATCTGCGCCAGGAGCGTCGTCGGCAGCTGCACGAAGGCGACGCCCCGAAGGAAGGTCGCGGCGACGAAACCGGCGAGATCGCCGACGCTGCCGCCGCCGAAGGCCACGACGACGCTGTCCCGCTTGCCGCCGGCCCGCGCCATCGCCTCCCAGAGCCGTCCCGCTTCAGCCAGGCTCTTCGCCGCTTCGCCATCGGGGACCTCGAGCACGACGAGGGCTCGCGCCGCGCTGCGGAGAGGGTCGAGCAGCGCGCGATGGAGTCGCAGCACCGCCGGGCTCGAAATCACAAAGACCGTCCGGCCCGAGAACAGCGAACGGTTGGCCTCCACTGCCCCGGCGAGCAGGCCCTCGCCGGCGAGGATCCTCGTTTCCCCCCGCGCGTGGCGGAGGATCAGGGGCTCGGCGCCGCGATTCATCCGGCCCTCAGGCCTTGGGAGCCGGAGCGAGGAGCAGGCCGAGCTCGCGCAGTTGGCGGGCGTCGACGGCCGACGGTGCGTCGGTCAGCAGGCAGCTCGCCGACGCCGTCTTCGGGAACGCGATGACGTCGCGGAGCGACGGCGCACCGGTCATCAGCATCACCATTCGGTCGAGGCCGAGCGCCAGGCCACCGTGCGGGGGCGCGCCCAGCCGGAGAGCGTCGAGGAGGAAGCCGAAACGCATTCGCGCCTCCTCGTCGCTGATGCCCAGCAGCCGGAAGACCTGCTCCTGGATCTCGCGATCGTGGATTCGGATCGAGCCGCCGCCCAGCTCGGTGCCGTTCAGCACGACGTCGTAGGCGCGCGCCTTGAGCGCGCCGGGATCCGCGGCGAGCAGATCCTCGCCGGCGAGATCCGGACTGGTGAACGGATGGTGCATGGAGAACCAGCGCCCCTCCTCCGCCCCCCACTCGAGCAACGGGAAGCCGGTGACCCAGAGGAACTCCCAGCGATCCGCCGGAATCCAGCCGTGCTGGCGCGCGAGCTCCAGCCGCAGCGAGCCCAGGGCCGGCGAGACCACCATCGGGCGTCCCGCCGCCAGGACCGCGATGTCCCCCTCCTGCAGGACGAGCGCGTCCGCAATCGCCGTCATCTCCTCCGGCGCGAGCCCTTGCTTGACCGAGAACGAGACCTCGCCGTTCGCCCGCTTGAGCAGCAAGACTCCCGGCAGCCCGAGCTTCTTCACGAAGTCGCTCCACAGGTCGGTCTGCGAGCGGCTGATCGCAGCGCCGCCCGGCACGACGATCGCGCGCACCACTCCGCCTTCGCCGGCCACTTTCTGGAAGACCTTGAACGAGGACGCACCCGCGACCGCGGTGATGTCCTGCACCTCCACTGCGAACCGCAGGTCCGGCTTGTCGGTGCCGTAGCGCGCCATCGCATCGTCGTAGGTCAGGCGGCGAAACGGCGTCCGGACGGAGATCCCCACCATCGGAAAGACGCGAGCGAACAGCCCCTCGATGAGCTCGAAAATGTCCTCCTCGGTGGGGAACGACATCTCGAGGTCGATCTGGGTGAACTCGGGCTGGCGGTCGGCGCGCAAGTCCTCGTCGCGGAAGCAGCGCGCGATCTGCATGTACTTCTCGAAGCCCGCGATCATGAGCAGCTGTTTGAAGAGCTGCGGCGACTGCGGCAGGGCGTAGAACTCGCCGCGATGGACGCGCGACGGAACCAGATAGTCGCGCGCACCTTCGGGAGTCGACTTGGTGAGGATCGGCGTCTCGATGTCGAGGAAGCCCTGCTCGTGAAAGTAGGCCCTGACCGCGTGCGTGATCTCGTGGCGCAGGATGAAGTTCTTCGCCAATTCCGGCCGCCGCAGATCGAGGAAGCGGTACTTGAGCCGGGTCTCCTCGGCGACGTCGGCGCGAGAATCGACCGCGAAGGGAAGCGGGTCGGACTTCGACAGCACGACGGCGCGCTCGGCCAGGACCTCGACCTCGCCGGTCGCCATCTTCGCGTTCACCGCCTCCGGGTCGCGCGCGATGACCGTCCCTTCGACCTCGACGACCCACTCCGACCGCACCGGGTCGAGCGCCGCGAGCGCCGCCGCCGACTGATCCGGCTTCGCCACAACCTGCGCCACGCCGCTGCGATCGCGCAGGTCGAGAAACAGCACGCCCCCGTGATCGCGCCGGCGCTGCGCCCAGGCCTGCAACAGGACCTTCGTTCCGATATCCGCACGGGACAGCGTCCCCGCTCCTCTGCGCTTCATGACTTCACCTCGTGCCCGGGGGGCATCCACTTTGGAAGGTCGGTCGCCGCGTTCGCGGGCGTCTTGCTCGCAGGCGCGGTGTTCTGAGAAGCTCCAGTAAATGAAAAAAACTCATTGAGCCGGGTCACAAGCTCCGACTCGTCGAGTTGAAGCCGCTCGCCGCTGCCGAGAATGCGGACAGAGCAAGTTCCGTCGCCGGATCCTCGGTCATCGACATAGACAATGGCCGGCGATTGCATCGCGACCGCGCGGTCGTAGACCTTCTCTTGCTTTCCTGCGCCTTCGACAGCCGGAATGCCGAAGCGGCGCAAGCGCTCCACCAGACCGAAGATCGGTGAGAAGTCGGCATCCTTTACTGGAAGCTTTTCCGAACCGGTGACCACGACCGGTCCGACGGAGAGGAAGAGGCCGGCCCGGCGGGCCGGCGAGTCAGCCGGCAGCACGTCGAGCAGCCGGTCCTCGCCGATCGCGAAGCCGACGCCGTAGGTCGGCGGGCCGCCGAGCTCCTCGACCAGGCCCTCGTAGGCTCCGCCGCCGCAGATTGCGTTCTGCGACCCCAGGCCCTCGGAGACGATCTCGAAGACGGTATTGGTGTAGTAGTCGAGCCCGCGCACCAGCCGCGGCGACACCTCGTAGGCGACGCCGAACTGCTCCAGGGCTCCACAGACGGCTGCGAAATGCTTTCGACTGCTCCCGCTGAGCGAGTGCGCGAGCTGCGGCGCGCTCGCCAGGATTTCCTGTTCGGCCGGGCTCTTGCTGTCCAGCACTCGCAGCGGATTCGTCGCCATCCGACGAACGCTCTCTTCACTGAGCTCTTCGCGATGCAGTTCGAGGAAACGAACCAGTGTCTCCCGGTACGCGGCGCGAGAAGGTCCGTCACCGACCGTGTTCAACAGGACCTTCAAGTCCCGGAACCCGAGCTCGCCGAGAAACGCGACCAGCAGCAGCAGGACTTCGGCGTCCGACTCCGCCCCCTTGCCACCCAGAAGCTCGGCGCCGATCTGATGGAACTGGCGGTAGCGCCCCTTCTGCGGCCGCTCGTAGCGGAACTGCGGACCGATGTAGAAGAGCTTCACCGGCTGCGGCTGACGGTGCATGCCGTGCTCGACATAGGCACGCACGACCGAGGCGGTGTTCTCGGGACGCAGCGTCAGGTGGCGCTCGCCCTTGTCGACGAAGGAGTACATCTCCTTGCCGACGATGTCGGACGACTCGCCGACGCCGCGGGCGAAGAGCTCGGTCTCCTCGAAGATCGGGGTGCGGATCTCGCGGAAGCCGTAGCGGCCGAAGACCGACCTCGCCGCCGCCTCGACTGCGGCCCACAGCGCGGTTTCGAAAGGAAGCAGATCGCGCGTACCCTTCGGCGCCTGAAAGCGCTGCGTCATCGTCGGTATCCTCAGAAGCCCCTGCCGAGCGTCGCGATGTACTCGTCCTTGACCCGGACATAGCGCCGGGCGATCTCGCGGATGCCGTCCCGCTCGGAGTCGGAGAGCCGGCGGACGAGCCTGGCCGGAACGCCGAGCGCGAGTTGCCCCACAGGCACCCGCATTCCGGGAGGCACGACCGCTCCGGCCCCCACCTGGGCGCCGCTCTCGACCACCGCGCCGTCGAGGATCCGGGCGCCGATACCGACCAGGCAGGCGTCCTCGAGCGTGCAGCCGTGGATCATGCAGCTGTGGCCGATGACGACGTCGGCACCGATGAGGAGCGGGAAGCGCGCGTGGGTGACGTGCAGGACCGTGCCGTCCTGGACATTGGTTCGCGCCCCGATCCGGATCCAGTTCACGTCGCCCCGCGCCGCGGTGTGAAACCAGAACGAGCTGTCCTCTCCCACCTCGATCTCGCCGGCGAGATCGGCCGATGGGGCGAGAAAGACTCCCGCGCCGAGAATGGGGAGTTTGTCCTGGTAGGAATAGATGGGCATGGGCGGATCCGGACGGGCGGTTCAATGTGCCGGAAACAGCAAGAATATCGAATTCCGACCGCGTGAGTCGTCTCGCGCGCTCCGACCTTCGCGGAGTTTTCGGTTCATGCCGCCGCGCAAGCGATCGAGCGACCTCCGGCTGCCCGCGGACCACCCGCTGAGGCGGCCCCGATTCCGCGGTGTGGCGTGCTAGATTTTCGCCATGAACTCCGCGCCCGGAATCCGCGCCCTCCTGCGTCCCTCCCTGATCGGACTTTTCGCTGCCGTCGCCCTCGGTTCCGTCGCCTTCGCCGTGACGCCCGACGCGACGCCGGCGACCGGTCCCTCCTGGCTCGACAAGCTCGGCCGCAACTTCGACAGGTCCGCGCTCGGAAGGGTCGGCGCCCTGGGCCCGAACGAGCAGGATCCCGAGCTCGCGGCCCCGGCCCCCAAGGACGGGAGCTGGTTGCGCAAAGGCTTCGAGGTGCGCGGCGCCGATCTCTTCCGCTTCACCTGCCGCTCCTGCCACGGCGCCGGCGGCCGCGGCATGGCGCCCGAGATCCTGCCGCTCGTCAACCTCGTCAAGGCGACCTCCGCGGACTATCAGAAGCAGCAGGGCGAGGGCGCAGCCGACCGGGCCAAGCTCGCCGAGAAGCTCCTCCAGCACCAGATCACCGCCGGCGGGCGCTCGATGCCGGGCTTCAACTTCCTCGCCAGCGAGGAATCCGAGGCTCTCCTCGGCTACCTGGAACACCTCGCCTCGATCGCGGATCCCAAACACGCCGACCGTACGCTGCAGATTCCGGTCGACCGGGTCGGCGAGCTGATCGTCAAGGGCACCTGCCAGACCTGCCACGAGGCCTCGCCGGCGTCCGGCAAGCGTCCGAGCGCGCTGGCGATTGCGCCGCTCTCCGGCATGACCGCCTCGCACTCGGCGAAGCAGTTCGTCGCCGGCTCCCGGCATCGGAGCCAAGGCGCCCAGGGCGGCCTCAAGGGCAAGGGGCCCGAGGTCACCTACTTGCGCGACCACGAGCTCGAAGCGGCCTACTTCTATCTCACCGCCTACCCGCCGCGCTGAGGATTTTCTGAGCCACCGGCTGCCGCCCCACCATGTCGACGTCGACGTTGAAGTGCGCTACTTCGAAACCGACCAGATGGGCGTAGTGCATCACGCCAACTACATTGTCTGGTGCGAGCTGGCGCGCACCCGCCTCTGCCTCGAAGCCGGCTTTCACTACGCCGAGATCGAGAAGCGCGGCCTGCTTCTGCTGGTGACCGGCGTCCAGCTCACTTACCGCGCGCCCGCCCGCTACGGCGACACGGTCCGCGCCGCTTGCTGGGTCGAACGCGTCGGCAGCCGTGGCGTGACCTTCGAGTACCGGATCGAACGCCCCGACCCCACGGATCCTGCTGGCACCACGCTCCTCGCCAGCGCTGCGACCGAACACGTCTGGGTCGACGCCGGGACGCGCCGGCCGGTGCGCTTCCCCGAGGAGCTCAAGGCACCGTTCGAGCGCTTCCTGCCGCACGGCGGATCCTCCGCCGCGGCCCCTCCGGTAGACTGACTCCACTTTGCTCCGCCGCCTCTCCCTCACCACCGCCGGCGAAAGCCACGGAGCGGGCCTCACCGCGATCCTCGCCGGTATGCCGGCGGGCCTCGCAGTGGACGTCGATCTCCTGGCGCGCGATCTGGCCCGCCGCCAGCATGGCTACGGCCGCGGGCGGCGGATGCAGATCGAGCGCGATGTCGCTGCGATCCGCGGTGGCGTCCGTGGCGGCGAGACCCTCGGTTCGCCGATCGCCCTCTGGATCGAGAATCTCGACGCGCCGGCCTGGCAGCGTGCCATGTCGCCCAAGGCCGCCGGGATCGATCCGGCATTCGCCGAGTTGCGCCGACTGAAGAGCCCGCGTCCCGGACATGCCGACCTCGCCGGCGGCGAGAAGTACCTCCGCCGCGATCTGCGCGACATTCTTGAGCGGGCTTCGGCGCGCGAGACCACGGCGCGGGTCGCTGCGGGCGCCTTCGCGAAGATGCTCCTCGCGCGGCTCGGCGTCGAGATAGCGAGCGGAGTCGTCGCTCTCGGCCCGATCGGCGCCGGCCGGGCCACGCCCTCCTGGGATGAGGTCCGGCGGGTGGACGACGACTCGCCGCTGCGCGCCGTGGACGCCGATCTCGAGGCCGGGATGGTGCGCGCCGTGGACGACGCGAAGGCCCAGGGCGACACTTTGGGCGGCGCGGTCACGATCATCGCCCACGCCGTTCCGGTCGGGCTCGGATCGCACGTCGCCTGGAGCGACAAGCTCGACGGGCGGATCGCGCAGGCGATGATGTCGGTGCCGGCGGTCAAGGCGGTCGAGATCGGGTCGGCGATCGCCGCCAGCCGCGGCCCCGGCAGCGTCGCCCACGACGCCATCCTCCGGCGCACGACCGACGGCCGGTTTCCGCGCGCTACGAACCACGCCGGCGGCCTGGAAGGCGGTATCACCAACGGCGAGGACGTGGTCGTGACGCTCTACAAGAAACCGATCGCGACCCTGAGGGAAGGCCTGCCGAGCGTCGATCTCGACGACCTCGAGAGCCGCGAGCCGCATCTTTCGCAGTACGAGCGCAGTGATGTGACCGCCCTGCCCGCCGCCGGAGTCATCGGCGAAGCGATGCTCGCGCTCGTCCTCGCCGACGCCTGCCTCGAGAAATACGGCGGCGATTCGATGCCCGAGCTGCTCGCGCACTTCGCCGCCAGCCGCGAGCTCGCCGCCCGCTGGCCGAATCGCTGAATCCGCTACCCGGTCTGGGTGGCGTTGCCGCCGGCGCGCTTGGCGCGGTAAAGCGCTTCATCCGCCCGCCTGAGGAGCTCCGCAGGATCCTGGTCGACGCCGGGGATCGTGGTGGCGACGCCGCAGCTCACGGTCACCACGCGCCCCACCTTCGAGGCGAGGGTGGGAACGTCCAGGCGCTCGATGCGCCGGCGCAGGTGCTCGGCAACCAGCAACGCTCCCGCCACCTCGGTCGCAGGCAGAATGACTGCGAACTCCTCGCCGCCGTAGCGCGCGATCGCGTCGCCGCCACGCACCAGCCCGTCCGCGAGGCAGAGCGCGACCGATTTCAGGCAGGCGTCACCAACCAGATGACCGTAGGCGTCGTTGTAACCCTTGAAACTGTCGATGTCGATCATCACCAGCGAGAGCGGCGAACCCGCCCGCAGGCAGCGCTTCCATTCCTCGTGGAACAGGTCGTCGAATCGGCGCCGGTTGGGCACCGAGGTCAGGGCGTCGACATACGAGAGATCGACCAACAACTCGTTGGCACGCTGCAGCTGGCGCGTCCGCGCGTCGACCAGCTCCTCGAGCGCCTGTTCTCGGCGCTGGTGAGCCCGCGTCCGGGCGCGGGTGGCCAGCAGGACAGCGAGGGCGACGGCGCAGAGGACGAAGAGCTGCGCCCATCGCGTCTGCCAGGGGGCGGGACGGATCACGAAGGCGAGCTCCTCGGGGCCCGAAATATTGCCCGAGGCATCCCGCCCCCAGACGCGAAAGGTGTAGCTCCCCGGCGCGAGCGCTGCGACCTCGCGGCTCACCGCCGCCGACCAGCTTGAAGGAGTCTCGTCGTATCCCACCAACTGCGTGCGATAGCGGGTGAGCGGCTCACCGAAGAAGCTCAACAGGGCATACTCGAAGTGAATCCGGTTCTGATCGTGGGCGAGCGCACCGCGATCGAACAGGGCGCAATCTTCGCAACCGATCGGTCTTCCTGCCAGGCGCAGACGTTTCGGCCGGTGATCGCGAAACTCGGCAGCCGGGTCGAAGGCGGCGGCGCCGCCGATCGTACCGACCCAGAGGCGGCCCTGGTCATCGACCAGACCGGCGCCACGGTTGCCCTGATTGAGCGGCAGTCCATGTTCGGTGGTGAACTCCTCTTTGCGATAGCCCGAAGCCGTCGCGGTGAGCCGCGAGACCCCGCTGTTGGTCGCGATGTAGATTCGCCGCTCGCGGTCCTCCAGAATCGAGTAGACCGAGCCGTTGGGCAGCGCCGGCGAACCAAGCTCGGACAACGGTCGCGGTTTCGGGTCGACATCGTCCAGTTCAAGGACGGCGACGCCACCGCCATCAGTACCGATCCAGAGCGTGCGACGCCCATCCTGCGCGACGCTCTCGTGCAGGGACTGCACAGAGAGGTTGCGCAGCCCGGAACGTTCGTTCCAGTGTCGCCAGATGCCGCCGGCGAACCGGTAGAGGCCCTGCGTCGATCCGACCCAGAGCTCCTCGGCACCGCCGCGGTTGCGCGAACCGAGGAGCGAGAGGATCGAGACCGCGGGGAATCCCGGTTCCTCAGTACCGTGTCGCCAGCGCGTGCCGTCGAAGGCAGCGAGACCGTTCCGGGTTCCTACCCAGAGGGTTCCCTTCCCGGCGGCGTCCTCCGACTCGAGCAGCGCCTGGATCAGGTCGCTTGGGAGGGCGCCGCCAGCCCGGTCGTAGCGGCGCCAGCGCTCGCCATCGAAGCTCGAGAGCCCGCCATTCCGGGATCCGACCCAGACCAACCGGCGGTCTCCGATCGCCCGGGTTTCGGCGAGCGCCAGGACCGTGTCGTTGCCGATCGCGCCCGAGCGGGCGTCGATTCGCCTCCAGGTACCCTGGCGCCAGAGCGCGACGCCGTAGCCGTCGGTTCCCAGCCAGAGCGAGGTCGACCCGTCGCGCTCGGCACGATGAAGGATCGCCGTGACCGGAACGTTCGGTGTCTCGGGGAAGGGCTCGAAAGCCCGCCAGAGACCTTCGGTCATGCGAATCAGGCCATTGTTGCGGGTGCCGAGCCAGACTGCTTGCGCCCCTTGCTCGGCGCGCGTCTCGAGGATCTTGTAAACCGCGCGCGAGGACAGCAGAGCACCGAGCTCGACAGTGCGGATGCCTCCGTCCGAGTACTGTGCGACACCGCCCCCGTCCGTGGCGATCCAGAACGAGTCCGGGCCGCCCGATGGACTGGCGGCGAGATCGGTGACGAAGAGGTTTGGGAGGTTCTCGGCCGACCCCAAACGGCTCCAGACGCCGCTGCGGTAGCGCAACAGGCCGCCGCCATAGCTTCCGACCCAGACCGTTCGTTCCCCCGCCGGCGAAACGGTCGCCAGCAGACTGCTGACCGAATCTCCCGGCGCACCCGGGGGAACTTCGATTCGCCCGTCGGAGAACCGCAAAGTCGCCGGGCCGGCCGTCGTGCCGATCCAGAGGTGCCGCCCCGCGGCGTCTTCGGTCTCGAGGAGAGACCAGACCTGTGCACTCGGCAGGCCCGCCGCCGGTCCGAAGCCGGTCCAGTTCTTGCCGTCGAAGCGCAGCACTCCGCTCTCCGCGGTGCCCACCCAGAGCACCGAGTTGCCGTCGGCAGCCTGAGTTTCGAGCAGCGCATTGACCCGCATCTCCTCGAGGCCGGTCGTGCCGAAGTCGACGTCGACCCAGCGCCCGCCGCGAAAACGCGAGAGTCCGCCCGCCTGGCGGCCGATCCACAGCGACCCGTCACGCGACTCGAGCATCGAGCGGACGAAATTGGAGCGGTCCGCATGCGGCAGGTCGAGCCGCTTCCAGACTTTGCCATCGTAGGCGGCAGCGCCGTCCTGCGTTCCGGCCCAGAGCGAGCCCTCGCGGTCGACGACCAACGCGTGAATCGTGTTCTGCGGCAGGCCGTCGACATCCTGGAAGAGGCGGCAGTAAGGGCGGCCGGCGGCCATCGGATCCCAGCTTCGCGGGCGCTCCAGGACCCGCGAACCGGCGGCCGGCGGCACCGGCGCGTCTACCGCCGCCACCGCCCCCGCCCCCGCCCCCTCCGATACCGCGCAGGTGCTCAGGGCCCCCAGCGCCAGGGCAGCGAGCATCTGCCGCGCTGGCAGGACGAGCGCGGTGGCGGCTCGCCGGGCTTCAGGAAGGTCTCGATTCACGGCAGATCGCGGATTATAGAAGAGCAGCCCTGTCCGCGCTCGCTCAGAGCACGACAAGCCCGACTCCCAGAGTCATCAGAGCGACCGCCGAGAGCTTGGCCGCGGTCAACGGTTCGGCGAGCAACGATCGTCCCCAGACGACGGCGAGGACACCACCGACTCCACGCTTCACGGTCTCGAGGAAGCCGACCGGCACCGAGCCGAGCGCCACCAGGTGACTCCCCAACGCCAGCGCCCCCGTGGCGACCGCAAGCAGCAGCAGCCAGGCGCTGCCACGCAGGCTGGCGAGCTGCGCGAGGTCGCGGCGCGTCGCGAGCACCGCCAGGGCGCCCATCGCCACGCCTCCGTTCAGGACCAGAGCGTGCAGGTGTGGCGTTGCGGAGGCGAGGGCGCGCTTGTCGAGCAGGAGGGTCACCGACCAGAGGAAGGCCACCGCCACCATCAGGCGGCAGCCGCGATCGCCGAGCAATCCGGCGAAAAGGCCGCGCAGGCCGCTCCCGGGGCGCAAGGTGAGCAGAAGCGCGCCCGCCACCACTAGAACGAGCCCGCCGACAGGACGGATTCCGAGCCTTTCGCCGAGGAAGATCGCTCCCAGGAGCGCGGCAAACGGCGGAGTGAAGGACAGCATTGGCAGCGTCTGCGAGATCGGCGAGAGCTGGAGCGAGCGAAAGTAGAAGAAGTTCGCCAGCAGGTTGAGCGCCACCGAGCCTGCTGCCGGGAGCCAGTAGGCGCTCTCCAGATGCTGCTGCCCGCTCGCCCAGGCCCAGACTGCGAGCGGCGGCAGCGCGCCGAGGGTCACCCAGGCAACCAGGGCCATCGCTTCGACGCGCTCGGAGAGGAAGCGCCGTTCGAGATCGAACAGCGACCAGGCAACCGCCGCGAGGAAGGCGAGCGCCACCGCGCCGCCGGACATCTCTGGCATGCGGCGAGTCTACAGGGCGAAACGGGCGTAGATGGCGATGAACCGCGGGTCGTCGCGCAAGGCGTCGAAGGCGGGACTCTCGCGCCCGTAGAGAAACGTGTCCACGTCCGGACAGACCGGGGCCTTGGCGAGCTCGACGAGCGCCGCTTCGGGCTGACCACCTCCCGCGAGCGCCTCGGCGAGCGGGAAGGGTTGCGGCTCGATTCCCTGTCCGCGAAGGGCTTCGTAGCGCTCGAGCCGCCATCGCCAGTAGCCCGCCAGCCCGTCGCGGTCGATCGCCGCGCGCAACGTCGCCAGGTGCTCCGGACGCTCATGCAGCAAAAGCCTTTCGCTGTAGAGGGATTCCGCGGCCTCGCGCTCCCGGCCCAGTTGGACGAGCGGTCGGGCGCGATTGCGATACACCCAGGTGAATTTCGGTTCGAGCACCAGCACGCGCTCATAGGCTTCGAGAGCTGCGAGCGGACGATCCGCGCGCTGCAGAATGTTGCCGCGGACACCGTGCAGAAGGGCGGAGAGCGGCTCGACTGCCAGCGCCTGATCGATCGTCGCCAGGGCGCGTTCGTGCTGGCCTGCGATGGTCAGGGATTCGGCGAGAAACTGGCGGGCCGGAACGAAGGTCGGATCGAGAGCGACCGACCGTTCCAGGGAGGCGATCGCGGCCCGGGCGTCGAAGTCCCGCTGCAGCGCCAGGACCCCCTGCGCGCAGCGCGCGATCGGATCTTCGGGGTCGAGCTCGATGGCTCGTCGCGCCTGGTCGGCTGCCCGCTCGCAAGCGGCCTCTCCGCCCCCGAGATAGCTCGCCCGGGTCATGAGCGAAAGCGCCAGCCAGCCGTGGGCCTCGGCGGACTCCGGGGCCTCCTTCACCGCCTGTTCCATCAATTCTGTGGCGCGCCGCACCGAGTCGATACCGCGCTGAGCCCAGAGATGCCGCGCTTCGAGCAGGAGACGGTCGACCGACTCGGAGACCGCCGGGCTGCGCGACGACGGCTCCGGTGTGGAGTCCTCGCCGGAAGCGAGGAAGAGCCAGCCGAGAGCACCGGCGGCCGCGAGTCCGAGCGCGCTCAGGAAGATGCCTCGCCGGCGCGCGGAAGACGAAGGCGAAGAGGTGCCGGGCGCGCCGGCGGCGGCCGAGTTCTGAAGCCAGCGAACCGGCGCGACGAGCCGGTATCCGCGGCGCGGCACGGTGAGGATGTAAGTCGGCTGCGCCGCGTCGTCGCCGAGTGCCGCCCGCAAGGCCGAGAGCGTCTTCGGAATGACCCCTTCGATGACGAAGGCACCCTTCCAGACCTCTTCGAGCAAGGTCTCCTTCGAAACGGTCTCCCCAGCCCGGCGAGCGAGACAGACCAGCAGATCCATCGCCCGCGGCTCGATCGCAACCGATGCGCTCCCGCGGCCGAGACGATTGAGCCCCGGCTCGACCCTCCAGGGGCCGATTTCGAACGGGCGCCCGGCTTCCGGTCCCTCGTTCCCGGTCATCGTGCCATTCTAGGGAAAGCCGGAAGAAAACCGTGAGCCTCGGGTAACGGGTCCGGAAAGACACTCCGCGGCCGAACGGTCATCCTCTCCCCTTCCCTGGGAGGCAGCCATGACTCGACCGGTTCGTCCTGCGCGCTTCACGTGGTGGTTGACCATCCTGGTTGTGGCAATCCTGCCCCGTCCCTGCGCTGCCCAGCTGGGCTCGCCAGGAACGCAGTTCTGGAATCAGGGCTCGCCCGACATCGGTGCGCCGCTGGTGAACGGTGCCGAAACCGGACGGGCGCTGGCGATCGGTGACTTCGACTGCGACGGCATCGGCGACCTCGCGATCGGCATGCCCGGCGACGAAGCCGGCGGAGACGCCGAGGCCGGGAGGGTGCTGGTGCTCTATGGATCGCACGCCGGCCCGCTGACGCCCGGCCACGATCTCCTGTCGCAGGACACTCCGGGAGTGCTCGATGCGACGGAAGCCGGCGATCGTTTCGGCGACTCCCTCGCGGCGGGAGATTTCGACAACGACGGCTGCGACGACCTGGCGATCGGGGCTCCCGGAGAGGGCATCGAGGTCCCTGCCGTGGTAGCGGAAGCGGGCGCCGTGCACGTCCTCTACGGGAGCGTGCTGGGCCTCACAGTCGCCGCAGATGACTTCTTCACCCAGGATTCGACCGGAGTCCTCGGCCTAGCCCAGGCCGAGGACCACTTCGGGAGCACGCTGCTCGCCGCCGATCTCGACCTCGACGGCGACGACGAACTGGCCGTCGGCGTGCCTGACGAGGATCTCGAGGGCACGCCGACCATCGAGAACGCTGGCGCCGTCCACGTGTTCCTCGGCAGCCTGGGCGGACTTGCGAGCGCCGCAAGCCTGCTCTTCGTCGCCGGGGATGCCGTCCTCAACTACATCCCCGAAGACTTCGAGCGCCTGGGCGCAGCTCTCGCGGCCGGCGACATCCTCATCGGGGGGGATGTCGAGCTGGCCGTCGGCAGGCCGGGCAGAGCCGGCGACGACCCCGGTGAGGTCGCCGCCGGAGGCGTGGAGGTCATCTCCAATGTCGTCGGCGTGCTCACCGGCGACGCCTATTCGGCCAGCTTCTCCCCAGGGCAGGAGGATGTTCCCGGCGTGGCGGAGGCGTTCGACTACTTTGGAGCGGCTCTGGCCGCCGGCGACTTCGACGGCGACGGGTTCGACCAGCTGGTCGTGGGAGTGCCGGGTGAGGACCTCGAATCCGTGCCCGCTGAAGCGGCCGGCGCGGTCGTCGTTCTCGAGGCCGCTTCCGCGTTCGAAGGCAATCAACTCTGGACGCAGGAGGATCTCGCGCCTGAGCATGCCGATCCCTTCGACCGCTTCGGTGAAGCCCTGGCGACGGGCGACTTCAACGGTGATGGGCTTCCCGATCTCGCCATCGGAGTCCCGGGGGAGTCCTTGAGCTCCCTCATCGCAGCCGGAGTCGTCCATGTGCTCTACGGCGAAGCCGGAACCGGCCTGGTCGCCATCGGTCGCCAGCTCCTCCTCCAGACCCTCGATCCCTCTGAGGACGGCGACGAGTTCGGCGCCGCGCTGGCCGCGGGGCCCATCTCTGGTCACACGGGCGAAGACCTCGCCATCGGTGCGCCGCGCGAAGACCTCGCCGGCGTCGCCGACACCGGGGGCGTCAACACGATCTTCTCCACCGTGCTCTTCATCGACGGCTTCGAGAGCTCCAACACCGGCGCCTGGTCGGACTGAACGCCCGCAGAGACAATCGCGTATACCGGAGAGGCCTGGCCCGGGAGGCGCTGTGCTGAGCTGCGACGTCTGCGCGCTTCCGGTACACTCTTTGGGTATGGCGCTCTCTCCGCTTTTCGTCGCCGACGTCCTGCTGCGCCAGGGTCTCATCTCGTCCGACCAAGCCGACGAGATCAAGCGCGAGGCGCGCCAGTTGCCGTCGCGCGCCAAGGCG
The DNA here is from genome assembly GCA_031403995.1 of Thermoanaerobaculia bacterium. Taxonomy (GTDB): domain Bacteria; phylum Acidobacteriota; class Thermoanaerobaculia; order Multivoradales; family JAGPDF01; genus JAGPDF01. Next base: position 36,025 of record JANNGS010000072.1, on the reverse strand, counting down.
CCCTCGACCTACGAGCAGAAGGCCGTCGCCTACGATCTCGTCGGCTCGCTGCGCTTCCCCAGTCTTCGCGACGCCAAAGTCACGATCGGAGAACAGGAGATCGCCCAGGCCATCGCCGCCGACTCGAACCTCGAGTCGGTGCAGATCGATACCTTGAGTCTCGACGCCGATCTGATCGAGTCGAAGATCTCTCGCCCATTCGCGAAGCGGCACCGGATGATCCCCCTGTCGATGACCAACGGCCGCCTCAAGGTCGCTTGTGCCAACCCCTACGACATCGAGGGCATCGACGCCTTCCGGCGCATCGCGGGGCGGGAAGTCCAGCTCGTCGTCGCCTCCGAGCCCGACATCCTGCGGGCGATCACCGAGTTCTACGGGCTGCGGCATTCCGTGAAGCGCGCCGAGCGCGACCTCTCAGCCGGTATCGACCTGGGGAACCTCGAACAGCTCGTCCGGATGAAGAACGAGTCCGAGATCGAGTCGAGCGACCAGCACATCGTGAACGCCGTCGAGTTCATGCTGCAGCACGCTTTCGACACCCGCGCTTCCGACATCCACGTCGAACCCAAACGCGAGTTCTCGCTGATCCGCTTTCGCATCGACGGCGTCCTGCACGACATCCAGTCGATCCCGAAGATCGTCCACGCGGCGATCCTCTCGCGCTTGAAGACTCTCTCCCGGCTCGATATCGCCGAGAAGCGGCGGCCGCAGGATGGCCGAATCAAGACGACCAGGGCAGGCAAGGAGATCGAGCTCCGCGTTTCGACCCTGCCGGTCGCCTTCGGCGAGAAGATCGTCATGCGGATCTTCGATCCGGACGTCCTCATGCAGGACCTTTCCGGTCTCGGCTTCTACCCGGAAGAGACAGTCGTCTTCAACGAGTTCATCACCCGGCCCCACGGCATCATCCTGGTCACCGGCCCGACCGGAAGCGGCAAGACCACCACCCTCTACTCGGCCCTGAAGTCGATCGCCACGCGCGAGCTCAACATCACCACCATCGAGGATCCGATCGAGATGGTGCTCGAGGAGTTCAATCAGACCGCGGTCCAGGCCAAGGTCGGAATCGATTTCGCCGGCGCTCTGCGGCACATCCTGCGCCAGGATCCGGACGTCATCATGGTCGGCGAGATCCGCGACGGCGAGACCGCGCAGTACGCGATCCAGGCCGCGCTGACCGGTCACCTGGTCTTCTCCACCCTGCACACGAACGACGCCTCGACCTCGATCTCGCGGCTGGTCGATCTCGGCGTCGAACGCTTCCTCATCAGCTCCACCCTCATCGGCGCGATGGCGCAGCGCCTGGTGCGCAAGATCTGCACCAAGTGCGTCACCGAACGGATGCTCTCGACCGAGGAGGCCGCCTCGCTGCGGCTCACCGTGCCGCCCGGCAAGAGGATCAAGGTCAAGGAGGGCCAGGGCTGCCACGACTGCCGCGGCACCGGCTATCTCGGCCGCTGCGGCATCTTCGAGATTCTGCCCATCGACGAATCGATCAAGCACCTGATCGTCGAGGGCAGGGACGCCCCGGAGATCAAGCGCGAAGCGGTCAAGAACGGCATGCGCACGTTGCGGCAGTCCGCCCTGCGCAAGCTCGCCGAAGGCGTCACCACCTTCGAAGAAGTCGTGAGAGTCACCGGCCTCTGAAGCTCCTCGCTTTATACTGCCTGCTGCGATGACTTCGACAGCGCTCCCGATCGCGCTGAGGGCCGCCCTCACGGCCTCGTTTCTGCTGGTCCTCTCCTGCGCGGGCGACTCCCCCGCCGGGGGCGACTCCCCTGCGGCTTCGCCCGCCTCCTCCTCCCCGGCAGCTTCCGGGGCCGGAGACGACCGCACCGTCGTCGTCTGGGAGTCGAATCGCACGGGCGAGTTCCGGATCTGGCGCCAGGATCTCCCCGGCGTCAAGCCGCGGCAGATCTCCGCCGAGGAGCCGGGGCGCGACCACTGTTGCGCGAAGCTCTCGCCGGACGGCAGCCGCCTGGTCTACCTCAGCCTCCCGGGTGGCGCCCGCAAGTACACCCAGGACGCCGGCGAGCTCCACCTGATGGATGCCGACGGCGGACGGGACCGGGTGCTCGTCGCGGAGGCCCGCCACTACGGCGAGCATCGCGCCGCGGTCTGGTGGGGCGAGGACGAGCTGGTGCATCTCGACGGCCACGGAGCCACGCGCCAGCTCCGCCTGTCGACCGGCGCGAGCACCGGGCTCGCCACTGCGGGCGCCAACGGCGAGGGCTGGCTCGTCGCACCTGGTGGCAGCGTCGCGACCGGCAACACACCGACCTTCTCCGAATGGAGCGCCGAGCGCGGCGTCCTGCCCCGGCCCTCGCTCGGCGGCTGCCAACCGGCCTACTCGAACGACGGCCGCTTCGCGGTCTGGTCGGCGGGCGCCGGCGGTCCGATCGACGCCTTCGAGCTCGCCACCCGCCGCAGCTGGTCGATTCTCGAGAAGGGCGACCCGCACCTTCCCGCGGAGCGCGGCTACAGCTACTTCCCCGCGCTCTCGAACGACGGATCGCTCCTCGCCGTGGGGGTCTCCACCGGCGAGCACGACCATTTCCGGGCCGACTACGACATCTACGTGCTCGAGCTCGATCCGGAGACCCTCCTGCCGGCTGCGCCGGCCGTGGTCGTGGCACCCCATCCGGGTGTCGATCGCTTCCCTGATCTGTATCGGCAGGCGCGCCCGGCGCCTCCGGTCGCGGGTGGCACTGCGGGGAGGAGCACCGCGGCGCAGGTTCCCGCCCTGCCCGCTGCGACAGCCACGAACCCGCGCGGGCTCGTCTTCCTCTGGCAGAGCGCGGCCGCCGAGAACCGCATCGTCCCCGGCAGCGCCAGCGAGATCCTGCAGCCGCGGGGGCTCGCCTGGATCGACCGGCATCTCGCCCTCGCCCTGGGCGGCGGCACTTTCTCGGCCGACGAGAGCAGCGGCCGCCGTCTCGTCGACGCGCTCGTCGCCAAGCATCAGCTGACGCTCTCCCTGTTGACCGCACCCGCCTCGCTCCAGGAACGCGGTTCGTTGCTCGCGCTGTCGGACGGGCCGCGAGCCCGGAACTTCGTGCTGCGCCAGGAGGGCGCCAAAGTCGTCCTCGTTCTGCGCACTTCGGACAGCGCCAGGGAAGGCCTTGCCGTCCCGATCGCGACGCTCGCTTCGGCGGCGCCACACCACCTGCTGCTCACCTTCTCCCCTGGCCGCTTGACCGCCTTCGTCGACGGGGTTCCCACGGCCGAGACCGTTCCTCCTATCGCAGTGCCGGGCGATTTTTTTCATTGGCGCCCGAGCAACTTCACCTTCGGCGCCGAATCCAAGAGCCCCGAGCGCTGGCATGGAACCCTCGCCGAGATCCGCATCTGGAACCGGCCCCTCGCGGCTGCGGAGATCGCCGCCGAGGCGGCGCGCCTCCAGGCGCTGATCGCCGCCCGCCCGGCGGGGCTGCGAGCCGACGTGGAAGTGCGCCTGCTCGCCTCCTCGTCGGCGCCTTCGCTCGAGGAGATCTCCCCCTACCGCGAAGCCCTCGTGGTAGACGAGCTCGAGGTCGTGCGGCAGCTCTCCGGCCCGCCGGTCGGCGGGCAGCGGATCCGGGTGGCGCGCTGGGCGATTCTCGACAACCAGGTTCTGGCCCCGCCAACGACCGGCGAGGTCTACGCCCTGGTCCTCGAACCGTTCGCCGCCCAGCCGCAGCTCGAGCAGTTCTTCCTCGGCGACGAGCTGCCACCGGGCACGGGACTGCCGCTCTTCTTCGATCTCGGCGCTGCCGCGGGTCCCTGATCCCGCAACGAGTTCATATACTTCGGCGTTCGATGTCCAGTTCCACCGCCGACACGACCCGCGAAGCAGAGGCCCTGGCCGAGATCGGCAGGACCTGCGTCCGCCCGGTCGGAGCGCACCTGCTCACGGGCGCTTTCCTGCTCCTCCTCCTGAGTGGAGCTGCACTCGAGCTCGCGGCGGCCCGTACCGGCCAGGAGAACCTCCTGCGCGGTGAAGGGCGCCTCGTGGCTCCTTCCTTCCGGGAGCTGGGCAACCTCTGGCGTGCCCGCGGCACGCTCGCGGTGGCCGGCGAGCTGCGCGAAGCCGGCGTCGCTGCCGAGGACCGGATCCAGCGCGACTCCCGATTGGCGGCGGCAGTGCGACACCCGCTACAGGGGCTCCTCTCCCGGTATCTGCGCTACGGCAACTCGCAAGTGCTGCTCGGCGAAGAGCAGTGGCTCTTCTTCCGCGACGACTTCGACCACCTCACCGGGGCGCCCTTCCTCGCGCCGTCCGTTGTGGCGCGAGGCTCCGGCAGCGCTCCGCGTCACCCCTCTCAGGCGCCAAGTCCTCTCCCGGCAATCCTCGGCCTCGCAGCGGACCTGCAGGCCCGCGGCCTCGGCTTCGTCCTGGTGCCCGTTCCGACGAAGCTCGGGATTGCCTGGGAGAGATTCCTCGGCGGGCGCGAACGCGGCGGGCCGGCGCTCGCCAACCCGTCGCAGGCAGCTCTCCTCGAAGGATTGCGCACGGCGGGCGTCGAGGTCTTCGATCCGACTCCGCTCCTGCGCGAGATGGAGATCCGCGGCGAGAATCCGTACATGCGCTTCGACAGCCATTGGAGCCCGGCGGGGATCGACCGCACAGCGGCCGCCCTGGCGACTTTTCTGCGGGACCGCTTCGAGCTCGACGAGGCACTGTCGCTGGAGCGCGAGGACTTGGCCTTCGAACGCCGTGCCGACCTCGGCGATCTCCTCGGACTGGACCCGGAGCGAAATCCCTATCTGCTCGAGCCGCTGCGGATCCAGGCGGTCCACCGCCCAGGAGGCCGGCCCTACAGTTCGCGCAGCGGACACGGCCAGGTGCTCCTGGTCGGCGATAGTTTCAGTCGCCTGCTCATCCGCAACAAGCGCAACGGCGGCGACGCCAATTTCGCCGCCGAGCTCGCCTTCCATCTCCAGGCTCCTGTCGCCATGCGCGCCGAGAACGACGCCGGGGACAGCTTTGCGCGCCGGGTGGGCTGGCTGCGACAGCCGCACCAGCTCGATGGCAGACGGGTCGTTGTTCTCGAAGTCGCCGAGCGCTCCTTCTCGCTCGGCGACTGGACTTCGGAACGGCTCACGACGGCGCAATGAGAGAGGCGACTTAAGCGATGGTCTTCAGCTCCCAGCTCTTCCTCTTCTGGTTCCTTCCGGCGGCGCTGGTCGGGTACTACCTCGCCCCGCGGCGCCTGAAACATCTGGTCCTGACGATCTTCTCTTATGTCTTCTACGGCTGGGCCAATCCCGCCTTCCTGATCCTGCTCCTGGCCTCGACGCTCATCGATTGGATCGCCGGCCTGGTGATGGCCGGTACCACGCCCTGGAGCCGGACGCCGATCGAGATCCTGCCCAAGGGGGTGCGCCGCAACCGCCGCGAGCGCCTGGCGCTGCTGCTCTCGGTGACCTCCAACCTGTCGCTCCTCGGCTTCTTCAAGTACTTCAACTTCGCGGTCGACAGCTGGAACGGCATCGCCTCGGTGATCGGCGTCGATGCCGCGACGCTGGATATCGCGCTGCGCGTCACCCTGCCGCTGGGCATCAGCTTCTACACCTTCCAGTCGATGAGCTACGCCATCGACGTCTACCGCGGCGACGCCAAGGCACTGCGCAACTTCATCGACTTTGCCTGCTTCGTCTCGATGTTCCCGCAGCTCGTCGCGGGCCCGATCATCCGCTTCTCGGAGGTCGCCGACCAGCTCGCCAACCGGACGCACACGCTGGCGAAGTTCGCCCGCGGCGTCGCCTTCTTCTCGGTCGGGATGGCGAAAAAGGTGCTCCTCGCCAACCCGTGCGGGCAGATCGCGGATACCGTCTTCGACGCCGGAGCACCCGGCGTCCTTCAAGCCTGGCACGGCGTCGTGGGCTACGCCTTCCAGATCTACTTCGACTTCTCGGGTTACTCCGACATGGCGATCGGTCTCGGGCTGATGCTCGGCTTCGTCTTCGCGCGCAACTTCGACTCGCCCTACCACTCCCAGTCGATCACCGAGTTCTGGCGCCGCTGGCACATCTCGCTCTCGACCTGGCTGCGCGACTACCTCTACATACCGCTGGGCGGCAACCGCAAAGGGGTCCGGCGAACCTACATCCACCTCGGCCTCACCATGCTGCTCGGCGGGCTCTGGCACGGCGCGTCGTGGAACTTCGTCATCTGGGGAGCCTTCCACGGCGCGCTCCTGGCCATCGAGCGCGCGGTGGGCGTCGACCGGCTCTACGGCTGGATGCCCAGGGCGATGCGTGTCGCGACGACCTTCTCGCTGGTGCTGGTGAGCTGGGTCTTCTTCCGTGCCGCCGACCTGCCGGCCGCACTCGCCTACCTCGGCCGGATGTTCGGCCTCGGAGAGGCCGCCGGCGCCGCGCCGCTGCTCTCGGGCCTGCTGCTCGGCCCCTACCTCGCCGTGAGCTTCGCCATCGCGGCTTTCGTCGTCTGGGGCGCGCAGCAGAGCTGGACCTGGACGCGTGAGCTGACGCCGCTGAAGATCGTCATCGCTCTCGGTCTGCTGGTGGTGGCGATCGCGGCGCTCTCGACGCAGGACTACAATCCGTTCATCTACTACATCTTCTGATGACCCAACCCGGAACCCACCTCAACCGCGAAGAGGAAGCCCTCGCCGAAATGGCGGCGACGCGCATCTCGCGGGGCGGCAGCTTCGCGCTCACCTTGGCGCTGCTGGCGGCGATCACGGTCGGCTCCGTGCTCGAGGCGGCTCGCCCGCTGCGAGGCGAGGCGACCGCCTTCGCTGGCGAGCCGCCGATACCGACGCTCTTCGACTTTCTCGCAACTCTGGAGAGCGAAGGGCCTCTCGCCGCCAATCGCGGCCTGCGAAAGAGTCTCGCCGCGCTCGAGGACAGGCTCGGGCGCGAGTCGGCGCTTTCGGCCGCGTTGCGGCCGGCGGCCCAGACGGTGCTCGCGCGCGCGCTGGGCTATGGCAACAGCCAGGTCGTCGTCGGCCGCCAGGGCTGGCTCTACTTCCGCACCGAGTTCGACTACCTCACCGGTCCTCCCTTCCTCGCGCCGCGCGAGCTCGCGCGCCGCCGCACCCCCGGTGCCCGCTACCACGTCGCGGAGCCCGACCCGGTGCCGGGTCTGGTTCGGCTCCATGACGAGCTCGCGGAGCGCGGTATCGAGCTCGTCTTGTTCCCCGTGCCGGTCAAGGCGCAGGTCCATCCCGAGCGCCTCGTCCGCTTCTCCGGTCTCGGCGCGGCGGCAGCCGAGGGTAGCTCCGGTCTCGCCAATCCGTCGTTCCCGGAGCTCGTCCGGCGGCTCGGCGATGCCGGCCTGCCGGTCTACGACGCTCTCCCCGAGCTGCGCGCTGCAGCGCGCGCGGGCGAAGAGGTCTATCTCGCCACCGACACGCACTGGAGTGCCGCTGGCATGCGCGTCGCGGCCGCGGGCCTGGCAAGATTCCTCATGCGCGAGACCGCTCTTCCGCCGCGCCCGCCCGCGGGCTTCCGCCGCCGCAGCTTCGCGCACGAGTTCGAAGGCGACCTGACGCGTCTGCTCGGCGCCGGGATCGGCGGCCCGGTCTTCCCCCTCGAGCGCATCGAGCTCGACGAGATCATCGGGCTGGGCGATCTGCCCTACACCACCGACGCGCCCTCGGATAGCGACGTCCTCCTGCTGGGAGACAGCTACTCCCTGATCTACTCCTCGGTGGACGGCGGCAAGAGCGCCACCTTCGCCGAGCAGCTAGCCTTCGCGCTCGATCGTCCGGTGCGGCGCAGTGCCAAGGTCGCGGCGAACGGACTCGGCGCTCGCGTGCAGTGGCTGCGGGAGGATCCGGAGCTGCTTGCGGGAACGCGCGTCGTTGTCTACGAGGTCACGGCGCGAGCGCTCTCCTCCGCCGGCTGGGCCAGCACCCGAATTCCACCGAAGTGACAGAGGAGGAGAAGGCCATGAACGATCTCCGTTATCCCATCGGCAAATTCACCCAGCCCTCGGCGTACACCCTAGAGCTCCGCCGCCAGCACGTCGCGGAGATCGCTGCCTGTCCAGGCGAGATGCGGCGAGCGGTCGCCGGACTCTCCCCGGCGCAGCTCGACACGCCCTATCGCGACGGCGGCTGGACGGTGCGGCAGGTGGTGCACCACGTGCCCGACAGCCACATGAACGCCTACATCCGCCACAAGCTCGCCGCCACCGAAGACCAGCCGACGATCCGGCCCTACCGCGAAGCGGCCTGGGCCGAGCTCCCCGACGGCAGGAGCGGCGACGTCGAAGTCTCGCTGCAGCTGCTCGAAGCCGTTCACGAACGCTGGCACCGCTTCCTGACCGCGCTCGCGCCGGACGACTTCCAGCGCGCTTTCCTCCATCCGGACATCCCCGGACCGGTCGCGCTCGCGAAGAGCGTCGCCATGTACGCCTGGCACAGCCGCCACCACGTGGCTCACATCGACGCGCTGCGCCGTCGCAACGGCTGGTAGACGGCCTTTTCGCGCCAAGGCGCGCCCAGCCCCGCCACAACCGACCGCTGTATGACGCCCGTCATGCAGCGGTTTTTGCTTTTCTCCTAAGTTCCCGGGAACGCGCAACGATTTCTTCCCGCGAAGGAGGGAGCCATGAACGAACCGGGCAACACCACCGAGGCGATCCCGCTCGGGCAACGTCTCTTCGATCGACCGTTTCTGCTGCTCGCCGCCGGACTCATCGTCATGTTTCTCTTCTACACCGGATGGGGGCTCTGGGAGATTCTCAGCCTGCCCGCCGGAAAGCTCCCGTAAGGAGGGCCAGCCATGGAATTCCATTCCGGCATCGTCGCGCCGCAGGGCGTCTGGTGGCGCCCGGCAGGCAAGCAGGAGAAGCTCTGGGTCGCGATCGCCTTCGCCTGGTGCATGGTGCTCTTCGCCATGATGCCCTTGTGGCACATCCGCGGCGGCCAGAACCCCTCCGGCATCCGCAGCCGGGTCACGCCCGAGGCCTACCTCGCCCGCGTCTTCACCTTCGTCGAGGACTACAAGGTCAGCGAAGAGAACGGCATCCCGCTGGTCGCGCCGCCCCCGGGCAGCGACGTCTATCTCCTCGCCCAGATGTGGCGCTGGTACCCGGCGCTCGAGCTCGAAGAGGGGGTGAGCTACACCCTCCACCTCTCGTCCATCGACATCAACCACGGCTTCAGCCTCTACCCGGCCAACATCAACTTCCAGGTCATTCCGGGCTACGACTACGGCCTCTCCATCAAGCCCAACAAGCCCGGCGAGTACCGCATCATCTGCAACGAATTCTGCGGCGTCAACCATCACAACATGCTCGGCCGGATCGTCGTCAGGCCTTCCAAACAGGTGGCGCAGGCACTTCCGCAAGTGAATCCGGTGGCGAATCAGGAGACGACGCGATGAATACCATGGACGCAGTTCCCGGCGCGGCCGGGACCGCCGGCGCCGCCGGTTCCCAGACCCCCGACTCGGCGCTCTGGCGCCTCGCCTCGCGCCTCTGTCCGGTGACCGGCCTGCGGGTCAACCGCGACTCCGAGCTCCTGGTGCGCTGGAACGCCGTCGTCGGGATCGTCTTCCTGCTCGTCGGCGTCGTCGCGGCCCTGCTTCTGGCGCTCACCCGCTGGCAGGCGGTCCATCTCCTCGAGCCGACCTGGTACTACCGCATCCTCACCCTGCACGGCCTCAACATGCTGATCTTCTTCATCATCTTCTTCGAGATGGCGATCCTCTACTTCGCCGGACCGATTGTGCTCGGGTCGCGGCAGCCGGCACCCAAGCTCGCCTGGACCGGCTTCGCCCTCATGCTCGTCGGCGCCCTGCTGGTCGACGTCATCGTGCTCTGGGGCCGGGCGGACGTGCTCTTCACCTCGTACGTGCCGCTCAAGGCGCACCCGCTCTACTATCTGGGAATCATCCTCTTCGCGGTCGGCGCGCTCATCGCAACGCTTCTGTTCTTCGCCGCGCTGGTCGTCGCCAAACGCGAAAAGAGCTACACCGGCTCGCTGCCGCTGGTCTCCTTCGGCGCGCTCACCGCGGCGATCATCGCCGTCATCACCCTTCTGCACGGCGCGGCGATCTACATCCCGACTTTCCTCTGGTCGATGGGCTTCATGAACGTCGACCCGGAGGTCTACCGCCTGATGTTCTGGGCGCTCGGGCACGCCTCGCAACAGATCAATGTCGCCGCCATGGTCTCGGTCTGGTATCTGATGGGCGGCCTGACGATCGGCGCCGTGGTGCTCAACGAGAAGGTGAGCCGGTGGGCGTTCGTCCTCTACGTGCTGTTCATCTCGATGGCCTCCGCCCACCATCTCCTGGTCGATCCCGGCTTCGGTCCGGCCTGGAAGGTCTGGAACACCAGCTACGCCATGTATCTGGCGGTACTGGCGTCGATGATCCACGGCTTCACCGTGCCGGCGGGCATGGAGACCGGCATGCGCCTGCGCGGCTTCGTCAAGGGGCGCTTCGAATGGTTGCGGAAGGCGCCCTGGTCGGACCCCGGCTTTTCGGGCACCTTCCTCTCGCTGGTGATCTTCGGCTTCATGGGCGGCATCACCGGCGTCACCCAGGGAACCGAGCAGATCAACATCATCGCCCACAACACGCTGCGCATTCCCGGTCACTTCCACGTCACCGTGGTCGGCGGGACGGCGCTCGCCTTTATGGCTCTCACCTACTACGTGATTCCCCTCATCTTCCGCCGCAAGGTGGCGTTCTGGGGAGCCGCCAGGTGGCAGCCGTATCTCTTCGCGATCGGAATCGTCATCCTCTCGATGTCGATGACTTTCGCCGGCAGCTTCGGCGTGCCACGTCGCAGCGCCGACATCACCTTCCCCAACGCGCCGTTCACTCTCGAGTTCCCGCCGGTCGTCGATCTCCTGCTCGCCGGCATCGGTATCGGCGGCACGATCACCTCGATCGCCGTGCTGCTGTTCATCGCCATTGCGGTGAAGTCGGTCTTCCTCGGCGAGAAGCTCGACCTTGCCAAGCTCACCCCCGGAATGTCGGGAGTCCCGCAGGGAGTGCTGCGACTGCCGCCACAGGTCCATCAGGGCGAAACGGCCGAAGTGGTCCACAAGACCGGCGCTCCAGGGACGATCATCCTGGTCTTCGTCTTCCTGGCGGTCTTCATCCTCTACTACTTCGCCAACTGGAAGGTCCTCTCGATGATCTGGAAGATCGGCTGACCGGAGACCGTCGCGTGCCGCCCGTGTCCGATCCCGCGCTCCACCTGCCGCGCTTCGCCGTCGGAGCCTTCTTTCTCTGGCTCGCGGTCACGGTCGGCTGGTGGGTGCTCGCTTTCGCGCCCCTCCCGGTGCCGCGGGAGTGGCTGGACGAGGCGCGGGCGGTCTGCTTCGGCTCCTCGCCTTCCGGACTGCCCGACAACTACGGCTGGGTGCTGCTGGTGCTCGGCCCGCTCTCGATGCTCGGTTTCCTGCTCGCCGTCTGGGGCGGCGAGTTGCGCGCCGGCTTGAGGCTCGCGGCGCGCCGCTCCTGGGGGATCGCGCTCATCGTCTGGCTCGCGGCAGGTCTCGTGGGCGGCGGCATCTGGGTCGCCCGGCGCGTCGACGGCGCGCAGCGCGCCGCGGCGGCCTATGCGCCGCTCAGCGAGGAAGAGCGGCTTCCCGACGCCTATCCGCGCACCTTCGATCCCGCTCCGGAGCTGGGGCTCGTCGACCAGTCCGGCACGACGGTCGACCTCGGGGCGCTCCGCGGCAAAACGGTGCTCGTCTCCTTCGCTTTCGCCCACTGCGTCACCGTCTGCCCGGTGCTCATCGGCACCCTCCACGCCGCCATCGAAGGCCTGCCGCCGTCCGAAACCGCGGTCGTCGTGATCACGCTCGACCCCTGGCGCGATACGCCGGGAAACCTCCCCGCGATCGCCGAAGCCTGGCGCCTCGGGCGCATCGCCGACGCGCGCGTGCTCTCCGGCGAGATCGCGACGGTGAATGCCGTGCTCGCGGAGTGGGGTGCCGGCGGCAATCGCGACGAAGCCACCGGCGAGATCAGCCACCCGGGCCTGATCTATGTTCTCGACCAGCAGTCCCGGATCGCCTTCCGCTTCCTGAACCCGCCGCGCGGCTGGCTGATCGACGCCGTCGCGCGACTGCAACGCGAGGCCCGATGACCCAGACGGAAAGCAAGCCGCCGCCGGATCCGCTCCCTCCGCTCCCTCTGGACTGGGCGGCCGGCTCGGCCGGACCCCCCGAAGCGGTGCGTTATCTGCGCTACCTGACTGATCCGGTCGAGCGCCTTCTCGACCGGATCTACGGCTCGAAGTGGAACCCGTTCTACCAGAGCGGCAACCTCGCCGTGCTCGCCTTTCTGGTCTCGCTCGCCTCCGGCCTGGTGCTCTTCCTCTGGTACCACATCGCCGATCCCCACGGCTCGGTACTGGCGATCCAGGAGAGCGTTCCCGGCGGCGCCTGGCTGCGCTCCCTGCATCGCTACAGCGCGGATCTGGCGGTCGTCGCGATCGCCGCGCACCTGGTGCGCAAGCTCCTCCAGGGGCATACCTGGGGGCCGCGCGCGCTGGCCTGGATCTCTGGCGTCGTCCTCCTCCTCGTCACGCTGTTCAGCGGCTGGACCGGGCTCGTCATGGTCTGGGACGTCCAGGGGCAGGAGATCGCCATCGCCGGAGCCCGCCTGCTCGACCTCCTGCCGATCTTCTCGGAGCCGATCAGCCGCTCCTTCAGCGGCGAGGTGCCGCCGGCCTCCTCGTTCTTCTTCATGACGCTCTTTCTGCACGTCGCCCTGCCGCTCGGACTCGGCGCCCTGCTCTGGCTGCACGTTTCACGGGTCTCACGGCCGGCGCTGCTGCCGCCGCGCCCGATGATCCGCTTTCTGCTCGCCGCGCTAGCCGCCGCCGCGCTGATCGCGCCGCTCGACCTGCCGCCGGCCGCCGATCTGCTGGCGCTGCCCGGGATTGTCCCGACCGATCTCTTCTTCGCTTTCTGGTTGCCGCTTTCGCGAGCCCTCTCACCCGCAGCGCAAGCGGCGCTCTGGGCCGGCCTCATTGTGCTGCTCTCGGCCGCCCCCTGGTGGTGGCGCCCGCGGCGCGCCATCTCGGTTTCCTCGGTCGACGAGAGCCACTGCACCGGCTGCACGCACTGCTACCACGACTGCCCCTACGAGGCGATCGCCATGGTGCCGCGCACGGTCCTCTCGCAGACCTCCGCCCTCGTCGCCCGGGTCGATCCCGACAGCTGCGTCGGCTGCGGCATCTGCGCGGCCTCCTGCCCGCCGATGGGTGTCGGTCCCGAGAATCGCGACGGTCGCGACCAGCTTGCCGCCGCCCGCGAATACCTGGAGAAGTTCCGGCCGACCGGTCGGGAGGTCGTGCTCATCGCCTGCCGCAACGGCGCCGCCGCTCGCCCCGAGCCGCTCGCTCTCCCGGGCGTCGCCCTCTACCCGACCGGCTGTTCGGGATCGCTGCACACCGCGGTCGTCGAGTTTCTGATTCGCCGCGGCGTCGGAGGCGTCTTCGTGCTCTCCTGCCCGCCGCGCAACTGCTACTTCCGCGAGGGTCCCAAGTGGCTGGAGGCGCGGCTCGAGCACGGCCGCGATGCCGCCCTGCACCCGCGCGTCGACCGCCGGCGGGTGGCGTTCGCGAGTCTCTCGGCGACCGAGAGCCCGGCGATCCGCGCTGCGCTCGCCGATTTCCAGAAGCTGATCGCCGGGCTCGTACCGACATCGGAAGCCCAGCCCGATCTCGACCTCGTGTGCGAGCCCCCGGAAGACCTCGCGCCAGCGGAGACCCCGGAGACTCTCGAGGTTGCCGAGGTGCGCCATGTTTGACCTGCGGCTTGCCGACCTGCTGCGTCTCGTTCTGCAGCTCGCAGTGGCGCTCGGCATCCTCCTCGGCGTCGAGGCCCTGGCTCACCTGCCGCTCGGAGCGCCGGCGGAGGGCGCCGCCATCCGGCTCGCCGTCCGCACCGCGGCTGGCAAGATCGAGATCTGCCACAACGTCTCCGCCGAGGAGCTGGCGCAGCTGCCGATCCACATGCGCCGGCCGCGCATCTGCGCGGAGCAGCCGGTGGCCTACCGGCTCACGCTGAACGTCGACGGCGTTCCGGTGCACGCGATCCGCGCCGAGCGTCGCGGAATGCGCGGCGACCGTCCGCTGGTCATCGACGACCTCGTCGCGATTCCCGCTGGCCGGCGGGCGATCTTCGTGACCCTCGAGCCGGAGGTTCCGCCTGGAACGCCGGAGGCGACCGCTGACGCGCTACCCCGCGGCGAGCTGCGGCAGACGATCGATCTCCCGCCGGGACGCATCGCTCTCGTGACCTGGGGAGCGAGCTCCGGGCTGACGGTCCGGCAGTAGGTTTCGGCTGCGCGCTCGAGGCCCGCCCAGCTCGTTTTCACCGGCGGACCGAACGGCCGTACAATCCGCCCATCGTGTTCCCTTTGCCTGCTCACCTCCGCGAGCTCGCCTCGCTGTCGTCGGTCCGTCTCGCCGACACGCCCTTCCCACTCCTCCTCGTCGCCCACCATGCCGCGGAATCGACCGGCCTCCTGGTGGCGCGCCGCGGTCCGATCGAGAAGCGCGTCGTTCTCGACCATGGCGTGCCGGTCGACTGTCGCTCCAATCTCGCGCACGAGACCTTTTCCCGCTTCCTCGCCGCGAGCGGCCGGCTGACCGCAACGGAGGCCAACACCGTCCTCGCACAATCGGTGGCGCGCGGAGTGCTGCTCGGCGAGATTCTCGTCGCCGAAGGCCGGATGGACGCCACGGAGCTTCATCGGCTCCTGCAGCAGAGCCTGGCGCGCAAACTCTTCGACCTCTTCACCTGGCGCGACGGCGAGATCACTTTCGAGAGCGGCACGTTCACGTCCGCGGCGGCGCTCAAGGTCAAGGTCGCCCGCCTCGTCCTCACCGGAGTCGAACGGTTCGTGCCCCAGGAGACGATCGATGGCGCGATCGCACCGCTCGCCGGCTCGCTTTTCGCGCTCCACCCCGACGCCGCGAAGCGCGCCGAAGAGCTGCGACCCAGCGAGAGCGAACGCAAACTCCTCGCCGCGCTCGCCCAGCCGCGCCGGCTCGAAGAGCTCCTGCCGGTGTCCGCGTTGCCGCTGGCGGAGCTCAGCCGTGCGATCTGGGGACTGGCGCTACTCGGGCTGGTGATTCCGGCAGACCGTCTCGCCAACCTCGCCGGCAGATCCCCGGCCGAGGATCCTTCGACGGCAGCGACGCCTGCGACGACAGGGCCAACGGCGGTGCCAGCACCGCCGCCGGCGACAGAGGGTGCGCCCGGCGCCGCGGAGCTGCCGGCACTCGACGTCCCGCGCGCAGCGCGGGAGGCGTCCGGTCCCGCCACGGAGGAGGCGGCACGAATCCGCCAACAGGTCGCGACGGCCTTCGAAAAACTCCGCCACCAGGATCCCTACGACCTCCTGGCGGCGAGCGAAACGGCGACGGGCGAAGAGATCCGGGCGCATTATTTCCGCTTCGCCCGGCAGTTCGCGCCCTGGCGGTTCGAGAGCCCGGAGCTCCACAGCGCCGCGACCGCCGCCGAAGAGCTTTTCGCCGCTGGCGCTCTCGCCTTCGCCCGGTTGAGCGATGCGAAGGAGCGCGCCACCCTGCTCCTGGCGCGGCGCTCCGCGCCGGCCCCCTCTCCGCCGCCCGTCGTCGCGAGCTCGCCGGCCCTTCCTCCGGCGCTCTCGTCGCCCGGCGCGGTTCACCGGACGAGCGCGGCCTCGTTTCGAATCGAGACCGATCTCCTCGACCCGGAGGTGCAGTACAAGAAAGGTCGGGCGCTCAAGGACGGCCAGCGCTGGTCGCAAGCGCTGCAGCAGTTCACTTTCGCGGCCGACTGCGATCCCCAGAACGGCGCCTATCGCGCCGAAGCCGCCCACTGCCGCTTCCTCCTGGCGCCGACCACCATGGGCGTCCAGGCGCTCGAGGAGCTCCGCGAAGCGCAGCGCATCGATCCCGAGGCGATCACGCCCTACCTCTACGCCGGCGAGATCGCCGCCGAGCTCGGCCGCTTCGAAGAGGCCGAGACTTACCTGCGGTCGGCCGCGCGCCGCCTCGGGCCGACCGACCGCCGCGCACTCGACGCGTTGCGGAACCTCGCCAAGCGAAGAAAGAAATAGGAAAGTAGCAGGTCGCTAGCCGACAGGCGCCGGCGGCGCCGGCGAAACTTTCGGGTCCACCGGGGGTACCTGAGCTGTCGGCTGCAGGTACTTCCCCCACCAGGCGAGGAAGCGCTGCAGGCGGTCGCGCTGGTAGGAAGGTACGGTCAAACCGTGAAACTGGTCGGGATAGATGACCAGTTGGGTGTCGAGCCGCAGGCTCCGCAGCGCCTGGTACATCTGCTCGGAGCCCGCCAGGGGAACGTTGAAGTCCTTCTCCCCGCAAAGGAAGAGGGTCGGCGTCTTGATCTTGTCGGCGCGGAAGAACGGATAGGAGACTCGCGTCCAGAGGTCCTTCGACTTCCAGGGCAGCCCGATCTCCTGCTCGTACTGCACGACGTACTGGTCGACACCGTACATCGACATCTGCAGCGAGCTGCCGGCGCCCGAAACCGCGGCCTTGAAGCGCGAATCGGAGGCGATCACGTAGTTGGTCAGAATGCCGCCGTAGCTCCAGCCGCCGAGGCCCAGCCGGTCGGGATCGGCCCCGCCCATCCGCACCGCTTCGTCGACCGCGCCCAGGAGGTCCTGCACCTCCTTGTTCCCCCAATCGGCGTAGATCGCCTTCTGGAACGCCGCGCCGCGGCCGGAGCTACCGCGATAGTTGACCTCGAGCACGGCGTAGCCGCTGGCGGCGATGAGCTCGCGATCGAAATTGAACGAGTAGTCGTCCTGCCCGTTCGGCCCGCCGTGGATGTAGAGCACGGTCGGCAGCTTCGCGCCGTCGACGGCGCCCGCCGGACGGGTCAGGAGGCCGTGCACGACCGTGCCGTCCTTGCTCTTCGAGGTGAAGTCCGCGACGGTGGCGAGCTGGAGCTCGTCGCGGAGCTTGTCGTTTTGATGGCTCAAGGGGCGGAGCTGCCCGCCCTCGAGGGCGTGGACCTCCGTCGGCTCGCCCGGAGCGGAGGCGAGCACCGCCATCCCCTTGTCCTTGCCAGCGCTCGCGAGACTCGGCTCGGTCACCACGCGGCGCCCGGTAGTCAGAGCTTCGACAGCGCCTCCGGCTGCGTCCACGCGACCGATCCAGACCGCGCGGTCGTCCTCCACCGAGAAGACCAGCGCCTGGCCGTCCGCGGTCCAGGTCGGGTTCGCAACTGCGCGATCGAGCGCCGACGTGAGAAAGGTCGGTGCGCCACCGCCCGCCGGAATCAGCGCGAGCTTGGCGAGGTCGTAGGCGTAGTACTTGTCCACGTCGTCGACGAGGATGGCGATGCGCGTGCCGTCGGGACTCCAGTCCGGCCGACCCACTTCGCCTTCCAGGGTCTTCGTCAGCTGCAGCGGCGACGCACCGCTCCGGGCCTCGATGGCGAACAGGTCCTCGTTTTCCGTTCGATCGGGCTCGGCGTGCGCACGTTTGCTCAAGAAAGCGAGGAACTTCCCGTCCGGCGACCAGGCCGGCTCGCTGTCGTCGAAGTTGCCCGAGGTCAGCATCGTCAGGCTCTTCGAGGCGAGGTCGAAGAGCGCGAGGTGCGAATAGAGCCCCTTCAGGTAGCCGTCCCGGTCCTGCTTGAAGTGGTAGCGATCGAGCACGACGGGTGGCTCGGTCTTCCTCTTCCAACCCTCTTTCTTCTCCGGGTCGTCGTCGGCGTCGAAGTCGCTCACCACCAGCGCCAGCCGCGAGCTGTCGGGCGACCAGACGAGATCCTCGACGCCGCCCTGGATGTCGGTGAGCTTCACCGCTTCGCCGCCGGCGCGATGCAGCAGCCAGACCTGGCCGCCCTTCTTCTTCTCGTCCTCGTCGCCGCGCGAGGCGATGAAGGCCAGGTACTTTCCATCCGGGCTGAAGCGCGGATCCGACTCGTCCTCGGGCGAAGAGGTCACGCGGATCTCCTCGCTCCCGTCCCAACGCGCCATCCAGATGTCGGTGTCGCGCTTGTCCTTCTCGACGTCGCTCGCGCGCACCGTGTACGCCACCCAGGCGCCCTCCGGCGAGCGCTGCGGATCCATCACCTCGCGCAGTCGCGACAGGTCGCCCAGCACGATCGGCCGCTTCGCCGCGCCAGCCGAGAGCGGAGCCTGAAGTGCAGCAACGACGACGGTCAGGGCGAGCAGCGGGATTCGACGCATGTAGGTCCTCCGGACCGATCATACGATCAGCGGAGATGGCGGACCAGGAAAGAACGCAGGATTACTGCTGGACGCCTGCGCCGGTCACCGGTAGACCTCGCACCGGTTTCCGATCTTCACTACGACAATGCGGGAATCCCGGTCATGGATCCCGCAGACGGCTTCACGGTGGCGTCAGGCGACGCCCTATCAGGGAACAGTCGCTGACCAGGCCTCGGTGTTTTCACTCCCGAAGCCGTCCCAGAAAATCAAGGAAACCACGAAGCCGGCGTCGACCGTCGAGTCGAGCACGTTGACGGTCACGGAGAAAGGCGCGGTCTCGCCGGTCGCAGGAATCGCGTCGCTGTCGGCGGTGTCGTCGCCCCCGACGTTGGGAATCGTGAAGTACGAAGGCGGAGCCACGAAGCGGAGGTGCCAGCTCCCCTCCTTCGGGCGCAGGTGATACTCGCCGATTTCATCGGTCACCGCCGTTCTCCGGAGCACGAGAGAGTCATCGTAGAGCTCGACCACAACCCCCCCGACTCCCGGTTCCGCACCGGTTTGGAGCCCGTCCGCGTTGTCGTCGAAGAAGACCTTCCCGACGAGATCCCCGGTCACCCGGTACCGCTGTCCCTGGATGCTGTAGCCGTCCGTGTCGCCGCCGCTCGAGCCGCCGCTGGTCCAGACCACCACGAAGTCCCCGTCGGCAGAAAGCGAGACCTCGGCGACTGCCTGGTTGTTCGTGGTGTAGGAGTTGATCTGAAACTCTCCCCCCAGCGCCGCGCCACCCGCCGTGTAACGCTGCCCGTGAATGCTGTAGCCGGCGCTGTCGGCGCCGCTCGAGCCGCCGCCATGCCAAACCACCACGAAGTCCCCGTCCGCATCCCGCGAGACCGAGTTGCCTCCCTGGCCGTTCGTGGTGTAGGAGTTGACCTGAAACTCTCCCCCCAGCGCCGCACCACCCGCCGTGTATCGCTGCCCCTGAACGCTCTCGAGCGACGTGTCGCCGCCGCTTGAGCCGTCGCTATCCCAGATCACCACGAAGTCCCCATCCGAGGCTGCCGAGACCGCGGGGTAGAACTGATTGCTCGTGATGTAGCTGTTCACCTGGAATTCTCCCCCCAGCGCCGCTCCTCCCGCCGCGTAACGCTGCCCCTGAACGCTGTAGAAGGACGTGTCGCCGCCGCTCGAGCCCGCGCTATGCCACACCACCACGAAGTCGCCGACAGCATCCAGGGCGACGGCGGGGGCGACTTGGTAGCCCGTGGTGAAGGTGTTGACCTGGAACTCGCCCCCCAGCGCCGCTCCCCCCGCCGCGAAGCGCTGCCCCTGAATGCTGTGGAGGGAGTTGTCGCCGGCGCTCGAGCCGAGGCTATGCCAGACCACCACGAAGTCCCCATCGGCATTCACCGAGACGACGGCAGATTGCTGGTTGTCCGTGGTGTAGGCGTTGATCTGAAACTGCTCGCCCTGCGCCGTTCCAGCCGCCGCGTAGCGCCGCCCCTGAATGCTGTGGAGGGATGTGTCGTCCCCGTTCGAGCCGTTGCTCGAGAAGACCACGACGAAGTCCCCGTGGGCATCCCTCGCGACCGTCGGGGCCCTCTGGTTGAGCGTGGTGTAACTGTTGACCTGAAACTGCCCCCCCAGCGCCGCTCCACCCGCCGCGTAGCGCTGCCCCTGGATGCTGTAGCCGGCGCTGTCACTGCCGCTCGAGCCGATGCTTTCCCAGACCACCACGAAATCTCCGTCGGCATCCAGCGAGACCGAAGGCCTGTACTGGCCGCTCGTGGTGTAGGTGTTGACTTGAAACTCGCCGCCGACGGGCAGCGGGGCCGTGCCGGCCCAGACGGGTGGGGCGAGGAGCAGCAGTCCAAACTCCAGGCAGAATCGACGCATACGGTACCTCCGCGGTCTCGCCGGCTTACACGTCGATTCCGCAACCGAATTTCGACAGTACTCTTAAACCCGCTGGCTGTACAGCGGACACAGAACCCCGCTCTGCCGCGCGCCGAAACAGGTGCCAGATGAGATGAGTCGGTCTGCGCGCGGCTCGGGCTCGCGATGGCGCGCGACGAACGCTGACGGCAGGACCTTGATCGCGACGTCGCGTCGGAGCCGGGAGTCGCGCGCGGAAGACCTACCCCATCCCGCCTTCGCCCAGCTTGGCGGTGATCTCGAACGGGCCGAGGCGGGACCCGGCGGCGAGAGTCATCGCTTCTCCAGGCGTGCCGGCCAGTTGACGATCAGCCGCAGCTCGTTGTTCGCCTCGAGGACGCCGGAAGGGACGATCGCGAAGCGCTGGGCATCCGGGGACATCCCCCAGTCCCGGTAGTCCCGGGTGGGTGGAGTCGAACGGAACAGCTCCGTCGCGGTGCCGATGCGGAAGGTGCCGCCCTCGGGGACCGCCGGCACCGCCAGGAACCTGCCGTCGAGCGCCGAATAGACGATCTCTTTTCCGTCTTCCCGCCACGCCGGGTAGCGGCCACCGCCGGTCGAGACCGGCCAGGTCCGACCCGCGCCGGGGAAGGGGGTCACGTAGACCTCGGGCCGGCCGGTCTCGTCGGAGGTGAAGGCGAGCCAGCGGCCGTCGGGCGACAGCACGGCGCGCGAGTCCTCGTAGGGGACGTCGCGGATCGCGCGGGCGTTTCTGCTCCCGAGGTCGAACGCCAGGATGGCGGTCCGCTCGCCCTTCTCGGACTCGATGAACAGGAATCTGCCGTCGCGCGAGACTCCGGTCGGTACCTGCATACCCGGGGCCTCGTAGACGACCTCAGAGGCGGCGGACCCGTCGAGGCTCTGGCGGAAGACGTCGGGCGGGCCCTTCGGGTTGGAACCGTAGAAGAGCGAACGTCCGTCGGGCGCCCAGGTCGCGTCGACCTCCTCCTCGCGTCCGACTGTGAACCGCACCGTGCTTGAGTTGCGCAGATCGAAGAGCCAGACGTCGCTGTTCTCCATGTCGGCACCTGGAGCCCCGGTGGTCGCGAGCCACCGCCCGTCCGGTGAAAACGAAGGGGCGCGGTAGGCGCCCGGCGTGCCGACCGCGCCGACGACGCGGCCCGCCCGGTCGCGCAGCTCGATGGCGACCGGCGCCTGCGACTCTCCCGAGTGGAGGGCGAGGCGCCCGGTCGTCGAGGCGGAGAAGGCTGTGTACCCGGCGGCGGTCATTTGCAGCACGGCGTCGGCGATCGGCCGCGCTTCTCCCGACAGCATCGCGCGTGCGGGATCGAACGGCTGCGCCAGGAGAAACGAATCGCGAGCGAAGAGGAGATGGCCCGACGCGAACTCGGCCTGCGTCGTCGAGCGCAGCACCTCACGCAGCTTCCCGCCGTCGAGCGAGCCGAGCAGCACCGCGCTCTCGGCGCTCCGGCTGGAGCGGGCGAGGAAGAGGAAGTGGCGTCCGTCGGGCAGGAAGCGGGGGTGGCGGTGCGAGTTGTAGCGCTCTCCGAGCTCCGTGACGGCCGCGGACTCGCCGCCCGCGGCGGAAACCCGGTAGAGGGCCGTCCCCGCGCCCGGGGCGAACAGGACGACGTCGTCGCGGCCCCAGCTGCCCCCCTTGCCGTTCAGGGCGTGGCAGATTCGGAGCGGCGTACCGCCCTCGGCCGGAACCCGCTTGAGCGTACCGTCGACGCGCGAGAAAAAAGCGATCCAGCGGCCGTCCGGCGACCAGAACGGGAACTGTGCGCCTTCCGAGCCGGGATAGGCGGTCAGGCGCCCATCGGCGAGCGCGCGCACGTAGAGCAGCGTCGCCGCGTCCCGGGACTGAGCCGCGAAAGCGACGCGGGTGCCGTCGGGCGAAATGGCCACCGGACCGGGACCGCGCGAGCGCAGGTCGAAGGCCGTGCCGGGTGGCGGCGCGATCTCCGCAGTGATCGTCTCCGCGACGGGCGACGGGCGGCGCGCGAAAACGAGGGTCGCGGCGAGGGCGACCGCGAGCCCGAGAGCGAGCGCCCAGGGCAGTGCGCGCGGCAGGCGACCACGCCCGCCGGACTGCCGCGCTGCCTCCTCGAGGGCGAGCCTGGGCGCGCCCGCGAGGAGGAGCCGTGCCTCGCCGATCCACTGCAGCCGCTCGCGCGGCTCGCGCACCAGGCAGCGGCTCACAAGCTCGATGACCGCCGCCGGCGTCGCGGCGGGCAGGGCGCCGAGGTCGATCTCGCGCGTGAGCACCGCGGCGAGCGTGTCGCTGACTGTCTCGCCTTCGAACAGCCGCCGTCCGGCGAGCATCTCCCAGAGCACGACACCGAAGGACCAGATGTCGGCGCGGCGATCGACGGCCCGCCCGCGCGCCTGCTCGGGCGCCATGTAGGCGGCGGTCCCGAGGATCACCCCCAGCTGCGTCCCGTGAACCGCGGTCAGCGTCGGCGACTGCATCAACGTCGGCGAGCGCGCGAGGTCCCCTACCGACGCAGCCGACCCGGCCGACGGATCCATCGCCTTGGCGAGCCCGAAGTCGAGGACTTTGATCTTCCCTTCTATGGAAGCTTTTATGTTCTGTGGTTTGAGGTCCCGGTGGACGATCCCCTTCTCATGCGCCTCTTCGAGCGCTTGCGCGATCTGGAGCGCGGCAGAGAGGCTTTCGGCAATGGAAAAGGCTCCAGACTCGAGACGCTCGGCGAGCGTCGGACCCTCGACGAGCTCCATGACCAGGGCGCGAGTGCCGTCCGCCTCTTCGAGGCCGAAGATCGAGGCGATATTCGGATGGTGGAGCTGGGCGAGGAGCTGCGCTTCGCGCTCGAAGCGCGCCAGGCGCTCTTTGTCCTCCGTGAACTCCTGCGACAGGACCTTGATCGCCACCTCGCGCTTGAGGCGGGTGTCGGTCGCCCGGTAGACCTCGCCCATGCCGCCCTCGCCGAGCTTGGCGGTGATCTCGTACGGGCCGAGGCGGGTGCCAGAGGAGAGCGTCACTCCGGCGCGATCCACATCATCCGCCGCTCTCCAGCGGCAGGCGCTCGAGACCGGCGACGCGCTCGAAGCCGCGGTCGAACGAGGCGATGCGCGGGATGTCGTGGTTGAGCGCCACGCCGGCATGGACGGCGTCGCGCACCGAAAGGCCGTCGACCGCGCGCACCAGCGCGCGTGCCCGATCCGTATCCGCCAGCGTCACCGGCAGGACGACCGGGCACAGCTGCACGAACAGCTCGTAGACCTCGTGCGCGAGGTCGGCGCGCCGGAGGCCGAAGTAGCGGTAGAGAATCTCCTGGAGCACCTCGGTCGACGTATACGCCTCGACCTCGCCGGTGCGCACCCGCGCGAGGAATCGCCGCGCCGGCTCGCGCAGCGGGTGATCCCTTCCTGCCACGTACATCGGCACGTTCGAATCGACGAAGACCTTCATCCGCGGCCCGCTTCGATCTCCGCCAGCATTTGATCGATGTCAGCGGTCGGGCCGCCGAGCGCAGCAAGTCGCTCGAGCGGATCGGGCTCGCGGGGCCCTTCGGTCAAGGCCTGCTCGATGGCGCGCCGGACCCATTCGCCCTTGGAGAGGCGCCGCCGCTGCGCCGCCTTG
Organism: Thermoanaerobaculia bacterium; assembly: GCA_031403995.1. GTDB lineage: Bacteria > Acidobacteriota > Thermoanaerobaculia > Multivoradales > JAGPDF01 > JAGPDF01. The sequence goes on along the minus strand of JANNGS010000072.1, from coordinate 12,402 downwards.
GCCAGTCGCGCCTCGAGACTTTCGGGAATGAGAACCTGCAATCGATGACTCATAGGTGCATGCTAACATGCTAACGATAAGCGATGATCTCACAGGAACCCAGCCGGGTTCCGAAGGGAATCGCGCTCACTTCGACAGCCCCGTCAGGCCGTCGATGCGGATCAGCTGGGCGCGGCGATTCGCGAGAGTCGCGAAGGTGACTGCGGAGCCGTCGCGCGCCACACCGAAGGTCTCGGCGTTCCTCGCTTGGCCGGCGGCCAGGACTCGCTCGAGACGTCCGAACTCCTCGCGCTCGGCGTCGAAGGGTACGCGGTGGATCTCGCCTCCGGTCTCGGTGCCCACAAGGCCCCAGAGATAGGTCTTTCCCCCTTCGACCGACCAGCGGAAACGGCGGGCGCCGCCAAATCCGGTCTTCAGCAAAACGCCGTCCGCCAGCCGGGCGACCTTCCGGTCGGCCTGGCCCGACATGGCAACGTGCCGCCCGTCCGGGCTGGTATCGGGGACGAGGAAGTCGCCGACGGCGACAGCCGTGGCCGCGCTGCCGTCGGGGTGGACTTTCCAGATCCCGTCGTTCTCGCCCGCATCTTGCCGGACGTAGGAGATCCAGGCGCCGTCGGGGCTCATCGTCGGATTCTGCGCGTTCTCGAGGTCGGTCACGCGGCGCGGCGAGCTGCCGTCGCTCTCCGCGATCCAGATCTGGTAGCGCCCGCTGCGGTTCGAGCTGAACAAGAGCTGCCGCCCGTCCGGCGAGAGCGCCGGGTCCCAGTCCTCGGCTTCGTGGTCGGTCAGGCGCTGGATCTCGCCGGTCGTCCGGTCGCGCCGCCAGACATCGAGGTTGCCGCTCCGGTTGGAGGTGAAGAGGAGCCAGCGGCCGTCGGGCGAGTAAACCGGCTGGCGATCGCGGAACGGCCCCTCGGTCACGGGCACCGGCTCGCTCCAGCGGCCCTGCGCGTCACGCTTCACTTCGTGGAGATTCTGATCCGTCGAGCCGACTCCGACGATCAGCGATTCGGGTCCCGCGACACCGATTCCCCAGCCGACGTTGGCGAGCGGAAGAAGGCTCGTGAGCTCCCTCCGCTCCACATCGAGAAGCGCCACCCGACCTGCGTTGTTGACCGTCTCCCCGTTGTCGAGCAGCAGGATCGAGAGCCGGCGCGGTGAGATCCACTGGAGGCCCCGCACCTTGCTTCCCGGCTGGCCGGCGAGATCGACGGGCAGCTCGTCGAACACGCCGCTCGCGGCGTCGAGCAGACCGATACCGTCGTTCAATCCGACCTGGCGCGCGTTGAGCGCGACCGCCACGCGCTTGCCGTCGGGCGACCAGCGCGGCTCGAGCATCCGTTTCTGCGGGTCGCGATGGAGCACCTGTTCGCGCCCGCTCTCGAGGTCGGCCGCGACCAGCTCTCCCCCGCCGTTGATGGACTCGTCGAAATCACGCAGCAGGAGGACGCTCCGACCGTCGGGAGCCCAGGTGCCCTGCCCCACTTGGCGCGCCACCAGCCGCTCTTCCCGGGTCGCGAGCGAGACGCGATAAAGCTCGTCGAGCCCCCTTTCGCTCTCGGCCATGAAGAGCACGCTCGTGCCGTCGGGAGAAAGGTCCGGGAGGTAGGACGTTCGCCGCACCAACACGCTCTCCGAGCCGCTCGTCAGATCCTTGATCCAGATCCGGCTTTCGCCGTCCCGCGTCGACTCGAACGCCAGCGTGCGGCCATCGGGCGAGACCGCCGGATCGAGGGACACTCCGGCCGAGACGAGAGTCCGGATCCTCGCCGCGGCGGCGCTCGGGCCCGAAACTGGGGGCGTGGCTCGTGGGAGTAGCGCCGCGGCGATCGCCGTCCCGGCGACAGCGCCGCCAATCCAGGGCAGGACCCGCCGCCAGAGCGGAGCCATTGGAGCGATCGGAGCGATCGGAGCCAGCGGCGCCAGCGGCGCCCGTGGCTCGGCGAGCGGCGGGGCGGTTTCGATCCGCCCGGACAGGATCTGGTCGATCACGATCCGCGCGTCGGCGATGTCGTGCAGGCGGTTCTTCGGATTGCGCTCGAGGCAGCGGCGCAGCAGATTGCGCAACTCCACCGTGGCATCCGGCGGCAGCGCGGCGAAGTCGACCTCGGCGCGCAGCACCGCGGCGAGAACATCGCTCACCGTCTCGCCGTCGAACAGACGGCGGCCCGTCAGCATCTCGTAGAGCACGACGCCGAACGCCCAGATGTCGGCGCGCTTGTCGACGATCCCGCCCCTCGCCTGCTCCGGCGCCATGTAGGCCGCGGTGCCGAGGATGACGCCGAGCTGGGTCCCGTGCGCCGCAGTCAGCGTCGGCGACTGCATCAGCGTCGGCGAGCGCGCGAGATGCGCCGCCGACGCAGCCGTCCCGGCCGAAGGATCCATCGCCTTGGCGAGCCCGAAGTCGAGCACTTTGACTCTTCCTTCTATCGAAGCCTTTATGTTCTGGGGCTTGAGGTCTCTGTGGACGATCCCCTTCTCGTGCGCCTCTTCGAGCGCTTGCGCGATCTGCAGCGCGAAAGAAAGGCTCTCAGTAAGGGAAAGAGGCCCGGACTCGAGGCGTTCGGCGAGCGTCGGGCCGTCGACGAGCTCCATGACCAGCGCCCGCGTTCCTCCGGACTCGTCGAGGCCGAAGATCGAGGCGATGTTGGGGTGATGGAGCTGGGCGAGGAGCTTGGCTTCGCGCTCGAACCTCGCCAGGCGATCCTTGTCCTCGGTGAATTCGGCGGGCAGGACCTTGATCGCGACCTGGCGGTCGAGCTTGGTGTCGGTCGCTAAGTAGACCTCTCCCATACCGCCTTCGCCGAGCTTGGCGGTGATCTCGTAGGGGCCCAGCCGTTGTCCGATCATTGGCAGCCGATCACGGGCGACCTGCGAAGCGCTTTTGCAGTGCGAGCTGCCAGTTCAACACCACCGTGATCGGCGGCTGTGCGCTGCTGCGACTGGCGGCGACGAGGAAGCGCTGACCGTCGCCGGCGGCGGCGTAGGTGAAGATCGGCGTGTTTCCAGAAGACGGGATACCGACAAAGAGCGGCCGCGGCGCCGAGCGCTCTTCGATCGCGCTGGCGCCCGGGCCGGCGCCGAGCTCGACGGCCATCAGCGTGCCGTCGTTGGCGCGGAAAAAGAGCTCGCGCCCGTCGTCGCGACGCCAGCGTGGCATGGACCCACCTCCGGTCGAGATCTGCCAGAGCGCTCCGCTCGGCGGGACCGAGGTCACGAAGACTTCGAACTGTCCCTGGACATCGCTGGCGTAGGCGACCCAGCGACCGTCCGGCGAGTACTGGAAATACTGTTGCGCTCCTCCCGGGGGCAGAAACTCCACCGGCTTGCTGTCGCTGTCGCCGGCGAGCGGCAACAGCCAGACACCATAGGTGTTGCTGCCGTAGAGCAGCGACTGGCCATCCGGCGCGAAGTCCCAGCTGTAGAGCGCCGATTTCGACTGCAGCAGCGTCTCTTCCGCCCGGCTGCGGTCGGCACGCCGGCGCCGCATCTCGTACTGCGGCAGGCCGCTCAGGTCCCACGTCGTGTAAACCAGCTCGTCGCCGTCCGGCGACCAAAGCGGATTCGCCCAGCCCGGAGCGGGACCGAAGGTGAACCGCGAGGGCTCGCCGGTCGGCAGGTTCTGCACCCAGATGTCGGAAGGATCGCCGGCGCCATAGGCGACGCGCCTCTCGCCGGGCGCGAGGCCGACACCCTGAAGTGCGCGAATGTCCGGGTTCACGACCGCGAGCCTCTCTCCGGAACGATTCATCCAGACGATCTCGACGACGTCGTCGCCGGAGTTGCTGAAAGCCAGGATCTCGTTCGAGGCGAGTGTGAAGGCCCCCGTGCCGGTGTTCATCGCGGTGCCCACGCCGTCGGCGACGGGAAGGACCTCTCCGGAGACCTGTCGCCGGCCGCTGTCGAACGCCTGCGCCATGAGCACTTTTCCGCGCCGGAAGAGGAGGTAACCGGAGCCAGCGGAGCCGGAGGTCCCGGCAGGGGTGGAGGGGGAGGCGGGAGCGAACCGGGCCTGATCGGTGCCGTCGAGCACCCGCAGAGGCTCGGCGCCGTCGACGGTGCCGACGTAGACCCCGGCCCGTTCGGCAGCGGCCGTCAGGATCTGGAAGAGAAAGCTCCGCCCATCCGGAAGAAACTGGGGATAGCGGTGGTACTCCTGCACCTCCTTGGATGCAGGTCGGGTGAGCGGTGACGGCGTGCCGCCCTGCGCGCTCACCCGCGACAGGCCGTCGACGCCTTGCTTGTGGCTGAAGACGATCACGCCGTCCGGACTCCAGGAGCCGCCTCGACCCTCCACGGCGTCGCAGATCTTCTGCGCCGCACCGCCCTCTCTGGGGATCTTCCGCAGCTGACCTTCCGCGAAGAATCCGATCCAGGCGCCGTCGGGCGACCAGAACGGGTAGGTCGGTCCCTCGACGCGCGCGATCTGATGCGACTCCACCGCGTCGAGCGCCCGGACCCAGATTCCGGTGGCGTTCGACATGACCAGGTAGCGGCCGTCCGGCGAGAGCTCGAATCCGCTGCCGCGTCGCGTCGGACTCAGGTCACTCGGCGGCGTCAGCTGGAAGCGCACTTCCCGCGCCATCTCGGCGCGCGGCGAACGCAGGAGCAGGCTCGTCGTGATCGCCCCCAGGCCCGCGACGAGCAGAAGGAGCGCCGCCAGCCAGCGCCACTGGCGCCGCGTCGGCGCCAGGCGCGCAGCGGAATCTCCGGGGACACTGACGCCAACCACGTTCTCTTCGGGTCGGCCCGACGCCAGTTCGTCCAGCACGAGGCGCGCATCCCCGATGTCGCGCAGCCTGTTTTTCGGACTGCGCGCGAGGCAGCGGCGCAGCAGGCGCCGGATCTCCGGCGGCGTCGCCGCGGGTAGGGCCGTCCAGTCGATCTCCTGTCGCAGGACCGCGGCCAGAGTGTCGGAAACGGTCTCGCCTTCGAAGAGCCGGCGGCCGACGAGCATCTCGTAGAGCACGACCCCGAACGCCCAGATATCGGCGCGCTTGTCGACCGTCACGCCGCGCGCCTGCTCCGGCGCCATGTACGCCGCCGTGCCGAGGATCACCCCGAGCTGGGTCCCGTGCGCCGCCGTCAGGGTCGGCGACTGCATCAGCGTCGGCGAGCGCGCGAGCTCGGCCGCCGACGCCACCGAACCGGCGGTCGGATCCATCGCCTTGGCGAGCCCGAAGTCGAGGACTTTGACTTTTCCTTCTATGGAAGCTTTTATATTTTGTGGTTTGAGGTCTCTGTGGACGATCCCCTTTTCGTGGGCCTCCTCGAGCGCTTGCGCAATCTGCAAGGCGAAAGAAAGGCTTTCGGTAAAGGAAAGAGGCCCAACTTCGAGGCGCTCGGCGAGCGTCGGTCCGGGGACGAGCTCCATGACGAGCGCCTTGACGCCGCCGCTCTCCTCGAGCCCGAAGATCGAGGCGATGTTGGGGTGATGGAGCTGCGCGAGGAGCTGCGCCTCGCGCTCGAATCTGGCGAGACGCTCCTTGTCGGCGGTGAACGCCGCCGGCAGCACCTTGATCGCCACCTCGCGCTTCAGCTTGGTGTCGGTCGCCCGGTAGACCTCACCCATGCCACCCTCGCCGAGCTTGGCGGTGACCTCGTAGGGGCCCAGCCGTTGTCCGATCATTGCGCGCCGATCATCGGGCGCGAGGTCCCGGCGTTACGGGTCCTTCAAGTGTTGGGAACAAGGCCGCGATCTTACGCGAATCGCGCGGCAGGCGCAGGTGCCGGGCGCAGGTACCGGTTAAACCGCGGCTCAGCGAAAGGTGAACTAGGCGAGCTCGGCGCGGTGATCGCGCTCGTGGCGGAACTTCGACAGCGCCGCGTAGATCCTGGCGCGCGCGCGGTTCAGGCCGCCCAGCGGGGCGTGCGCCGGCAGAGAGTGGGCGGGAGAGAACGCCAGTTCTTCACCCAGCGCCAGGCGCTTCGAAGTGCGGAAGACCTGCCGCGGAATGCGTAGGGTGGCCACCTTGCGCCACGGCGACGCGTGCTCGTCCCAAGCCACGGCGGCATCTTCGATCGGCATGCCGGCTTCGCGCAGCTGTACGCAGAAGTCGAAGGTGGCCTCGTGTCGGTCAAGATGCGCCTGCATCGCCTCGCCCAGATAGTCCTCGCCCGGCTCCTCGGGTCTAGTGCTTGCGTGCCTGGAGGTCGGCAACAGGGAGTACTTGACGGCCCGGTCGGGGCCGAAGCGGTACGGCGTCGTGCTCCAATACCGGATGTCGAGCGGCGAGCTCGGATTGCTTCGCAGACCCAGCAGTCCGAGCAGAACGAGCGCCTGCCCGGTCATCGCGAACTTGATCGCCAACCAGAGGGGAGAGCTTTCGATCGTGTAGTACACCGCATCGCGGAACAGTGCGATGGTGCCGAGCGGCATCACTGGCGAGTCGAGCAGGACGAAGTCCTGGCCGAATGGCGCGGCGCCAGGAGCGTCCCGGCCTTTCGGCCGCAGCAGCTTGAGCGCCAGTCCCCGGGCATCCGGAACGGCATCGGAGCGCGGCGTGCCGCTGGCGTTGGAAGTGCGGATCCAGCAGTCGAAGCTGCGGGCCTTGGCGAAGATACCCACCCGCAGCTCGTCGGGAAGTCCAGCGGCGACGACGAACTTGCCGCGCAACACCCCGGTGGTCTTGGGGTGGGCGTCGCGCAGCGTGCGGCCGGCGACGTAGTCGCGCGCCATCTTCCGCCGCATGATGTCGATCATCTCGGCAACGTGCTTCGCCTCCTGCGGTTCGCGTGCCTCGAGAGCGCTGAGCCTGGCCATCCGCGTGTCCGATCAGGCCGGCATCGGCAAGGTCGCTGACGTCACCAACGGAGCCGTCGGAGCCAGCTGGGCCAGCTGGGCCAGCAGCGCCTGCGCCGCCGGCTCGGACGAGGCCGGATTCTGGCCGGTGATGAGCAGGCCATCGACGACCACATGCGGCTGCCAGTCGGGCGCCTTGGAGTAGTTCCCGCCGTTCTCCCGCAGCATCTCCTCGACCAGGAAAGGCACGACGCCGGTGAGGCCGGCCGCCCGCTCCTCGCTGTCGGCGAATCCGGTGACCGCTTTGCCCTGCACCAGCGGCGCACCGTCGGCGCTCTTGACGCGACGCAGCACGCCGGGCGCATGACAGACGGCGGCCACCGGCTTGCCGGCCGCGAGCATCGCTTCCACGAGGGCGATGGACGCACGGTCTTCGGCCAGGTCCCAGAGCGGACCGTGGCCGCCCGGATAGAACAGCGCGTCGAAGTCGGACGCGGCGACGGCGTCGAGCTTGCCGGTCGTGGTGAGCACGGCTTGCGCGGCGGGGTCGGACTTGAAACGCCGCGTGGCCGGAGTCTGGGCCTCGGGTTGGTCGCTCTTCGGGTCCAACGGCGGCTGGCCGCCGAGCGGCGAGACCACCGTGATCTCGGCGCCGGCGTCCGCAAACGCGTAGTAGGGCGCGGCGAACTCTTCGAGCCAGAAGCCGGTCTTCTCGCCGCTGTCACCGAGCCGGTCGTGCGAGGTCATCACCATCAAGATCTTCATGTCGTTCTCCTTGCGGCCTGCGATGACTCCGCGCGCGGGACTTCCCCGGCTCTGCCGCGACCGCTTCAAGGTACCTCGGGGAGGAGCTCCGGGAAAGGGCAACTACTACTCAGAGAGGGAACGCGAGGTAGGTAGTAAGCCCATAGCCTCGAACGCCACCCGGCTCAGGATCCAGTCGGGGCTCGACCAGCGCCAGCGCCTGCAGAAGGACTCCTTCCCCGAAGGCGTCAGGTTCGACGGGAAGAAGTCCCGAACACCACGAACGGGTCCGTTCTTCAGTAACTCCAAGCGAACTTCGGGGAGCAGCGAACGATTGGTAGGCCCACCCGTGCCAGGAGCAAACCCACCGGCACTCTACACCTTCCTCGAATGGCACCGCCGCCTCTCGACTCTCGAGCAGGAGCTCCGGCGCGCGGCGTGACCGCCCACGGCATTTCGCTCGCTTCTTGGGATTCCCCGCTCTCGCGGAACGGGAACAGCGGGCGGCAGGGGGGGGTGCCCCCCGCAGGATTCTCGGCCGCGGGGGGGTGGCCGCCTGGAGGGCCGGCCCACGGTGGGCGCATCGTGGCGCGGCGCAGGCGTCGGCGCTACTCGCGCTGCGAGCGCCGCGCTGCCCGACGGGCCCGCAGACGCGAGGCCCCACGCTCGACCAGGGCGACCCCCGCCCCCGCAGAGCAGGACACCACCTCCCCTGCCTCGAGCACGGCGACCAGCCACGGCACCACCTCACGCGACGTGCCACGGCCTGAGACGACGGAGCATCGGCACGGCGATCGACCAGGCGCACAGACGAACCGTCGCGAGCTCGAGCAGCGAGCGCCAGCGCCGACGACGGGCGCTCCCTACTCGACCCGATCGGCTCGGTCCTGCTGTGCAGGAGACCACCTGGCCGCCTGCGAGCAGGCCAGGCCGAGGCATCGCGGCACGGCGCCCGCTCCCCTTCCGCCTGCCCCTGACTGTGCACTCCCCTTTTCGCTGGCATTCGATTGTGAACTAACCGTACGCCTCGCTTACGCCCCTCGCGTGGAACGTGGACTGTGCACTTGATTCCAAAGGACTTAGCGCATTCGCAGGTTTACATAAGATATCTTATAGGACATAGCCGCTGTGCATAGTCTCAGGCTTGCCCGCTTGACTTCGCCGCATAGCTTGGCGCATACTTCCGCCATGCCCAAGCGCTCGCCTGTCCCGCCCCCCGATCGACTGTCGAAGGCGTTCGCCGCAGCGCTCCCAGCGCCCAAGCAATCGAGGGCGCGGACGGTGCGAGTCCTGGTTGCGCTCTCCGAAGGAGAGCGGGACGCGATCGCTGCCGTCGCCCAATCGAGAGACGAGCCACTCGCCACCACCGTTCGCGTTCTCGCTGTCACCTACGCCGAGAGGATTCTCGGGGAGAAGGGTCGGTAGCTTCAGCCGGCGAGGCATACCGCCCGCCGGAAGAAAGACGGCCGGCCTGCCGTTGTAGCGGCAAGCCGGCCTTGACCAGGCAAGGAGCAAGCCCATGCCCAGCCCCACCAATTCTACTTCCCAGCGTTTCGCATCGACGGTCGCTCTTCTGTCCGAGCTCGAGGCGCTGCTCCCCTCGCTCTCGGCCGCCGACCAGGTGGAGATCCGAGAGAAGTTCGTCCAGACCTTCGAGGCATTCAGCACGGGCTGTCACCGCGCCGGCCTCGAGGTTCCCGGCGAGCTCGCGAGCCGAGCCGCCGCCCTGGCGACCAGCACCACCCTGAGCGCGATCCCGACCGAGCCGGCCTGCTAGTCCACTGTTCACTTTGAATGAGCCCGCCCGCCGAGCCTCGCAGCGCAACGCGGGCGGGCTCTCCGGCACGCTCACAGTTGCTCAGTCTGTTGTGTACTTCAAAGCAGAAACGGAGGAAACGATGAAGACGGATCCGAAGTCGGCCGCGGTCTTACAGGCTCAAGCCGTAGTGTCCATGGCGATCGACAGCCTCTCGGTCATCCAAGCAGCGCTCCTTGATCAGAGGGGAAAACTGCGGGAGGCGGTAGCCACCTCCGAGGTGGTTGGAATTCTTGGCGAGGACAGCCTCACTGTCGAAGGCTGGCTAGCCGGCGTGATTGAAGCGGTGAACGAAAGCCTGGTGGACGCGATGTTCGAGCTCTCCCCCCCGGAGAATGGTTGGCGGAGCCACGTGGAGGCGGTCATCGCTTCTGCCGCCGAGGCTGGCGATGAGAAGCAGGGCGGCGCCACTCTCCTCGATTTCCGTCGCAAGCGGCCAGAGGACAATTGAACAGCCGCCGAGGAGGATCTGCAGCCATGACTTATCAGCACGTCGCGATCTACCTGCGAGTCAGCAGCGCCGGGCAGGATCTTCGCTCGCAGCGGGGCGACCTCGAGCGCTGGGAGAAAGCCTACGTCGACGTCGACGGCCCGCCGGCGGTCTGGTACGTCGACAAGGCGAGCGGCTCGACGATGGAGCGGCCAGCCTGGCTGCAGCTCGAGGCGCAGCTGCGAGCGGGAACCATCTCGCGCGTGTGTGTCTGGCGCCTTGACCGCCTCGGCCGCACCGCCGCCGGCCTGACTGCCCTATTCGCCGAGCTCGAGCAACGTCGCGTCGGCCTGGTCAGCATGCGCGAAGGCGTCGACCTCGCCACGCCGGCCGGAAGGATGCTCGCCGGAGTGCTCGCCAGCCTCGCGCAGTACGAACGCGAGGTCAGCCGCGAGCGGCAGACGGCAGGGATTGCCGCGGCGCGCGCGGCCGGGAAGCGCTGGGGTGGGCGAAAGGCGGGCGCCGCTTGGAAGGTGACACCAGAGCTCGAGCGCCAGGTGCGTGGCATGCGCGCCGCCGGCGAACCGGTAGCGGCGATCGCGCGCGCGGTCGACCTCGCCCGAGGAACGGTCTACGAAATTCTGCGGCCGGCGGCGGGAGCCTGATCCGGTGACGATCTCGCTCGAGCGCGCCCGAGAGCTACTCGGCGAGGAAGCGCGCGACCTCTCCGACGAATCGATCGCCCGCGTTTGCCGCGAGCTCGACGACTACGCGCGCCTCCTGCTCAGGATCGACGCTCGGCGCCAAGGAGAGCTGCAGCAGGAAGGCGCCCCGGCACCTGCGCAGGCTTCACCCGGCGAGGAGCCGCGCTCGGAGGCCGCGCCAACCAAGGGCGACAAGCCGGCCAGCGCCGCTCCGAGACCACACGCCAGAGGAAGAGCTGGGCACCGTTGGAAGGTGACGCCGACGCTCGAGCGCCAGGTGCGAGAGATGCGAGCCGCGGGCGCGACCATCGGCGCGATCGCCAGCGAAGTGAAGCTCAACCGAACCACCGTCGACAAGATCCTTCGCGCGGTCGAGCTCGCGCCGCGCTTGTGCCTGGCAGCAATCGTGCTGCCCTGAATTCTGCTTCAGTGAAGGAGACCCGCGATGGGCTCACTATTCGTCTCGCTGTTCTGGCTCGCGATCAGCCTCGCAATCGGTGGCGCCATCGGCGACAAGCTGAAGGGCCAGCGGAAGGCCGGGACGTTGCTCGGCCTGTTGGGACCGATCGGGTGGATCTGCATCATCCTGCTCACCGACCGGCGGCCGAAATGCTCCGCATGCAAGAGCGCCCTGAATCCCGGCGCGACCAGGTGTGCGCGCTGTGGCACTGACGTAGCGCGCACCGCGGCGCCGTCGATCGACCCCGCGTACCGGAGCGCAAAGGTGGGCTGAGGGCGCGCGTCGCCGCTCAAGAGGGGCATGACGACGGCGCCGGCCGCTGGCGCCACGAGCGGAATTCCCTAACTGCTCGATATGTGTCATTAATGGGCAGTAGATTCGCCAGTTTTCCACAGGCAGTGTTTTTCAGACGCGCAAGCAGCAAGGCTGGGAGCGCGATCCCGAGCGGAATCGCTTTCGTTCGGAGCCTTGGACACCCACCACAGGGGGGCGCATAGACGGTTCCAAGCCACAGAGACAGGGCCTCTCGCCCGTCTGAGCCTGTTCCGCTATTCACTCATCTCGGAAGTCCACTACACAGGGCGGCAAAGCCGCCCTGCGGCGCCGAAGGCGCCGAGTAGCAGGTCGCGATAGAGATAGGCTCCTATTCTTTTCTTCAGAGAGAGACGTCGCCGGCGGCGCCGGCGACAGCGCACGAAGTGCGCGGAGCTTCTCTTCTACTTCTACTTCTACTTCTACTTCTACTTCTACGCGTTACAGCCGTTACAGGTAACGCTGGTAATGCATGTAACGCTTGCGAGGAGCTACCCCTCAAGGGCTGGCGTTCGATGGGCCGCGTCTCTTGAGCTCCCTGATCCTTCGGCGAATGGTTGACTCTGAGGCTCCACCTACCTTGCTGATCTTGCGCACGATCGCGCCTGCCGAAGCGCCCGCCGCTATGCCCTTCAGGATCTCAGAGTCCCTCGTCCTGATTCGAGGCCGGCCCGCTCCGGGCTGGTTCTTTCTCAGCCCTGTTCGCTGCCCCTTGCGGTACAGGAAAAAGGCGCGACCGAAGCGCTCAGATCCCGACTCAAACGCTCTCCCCTTGGACCAGGAGGCAGCCAACTCGCGAATCTCGCTCACGGTGTAGATCCGATTCTCGAGGAGTTCGATTAGAAAAAACGACCTCTCCGCGTCGTCGGCGACCAAATCGCGCAGCCATCGATTCAGGTGCGCCGCGCCAGCAGCTGAGTCTGAGAACAAGCTCGACAGGTGGCCGCACAGGACGACCCGAGCACCGTTGTCGGCAATGAACTTGGAGGTTCTCTCCAACTCGGATTCCTCGCTCGACAGGCTGTACGGTAGAACGCACTCCGAGGCTTCCAGGCCATCGAGTTTCAAGCGGCGCGCAACCTCCTTGAGGCGGCATTCCAACGCCAACTCCGGAAAGCGCCGCTGGTCGCAGTCGAACGCAACCGCGACCAGGGAACTCAGGTCTAGGTGCGCTCGACCTAGGGAGCGGCCGGG
>JANNGS010000071.1:0-35259 GCA_031403995.1 Thermoanaerobaculia bacterium | reverse complement strand
TGCCTGGATCCAAGACGTTCCCCATGCGACGGAGGGAGCCACAAGCCCCTCCTCGCCGTCAACGTCTCGGTCCCTACGGCCTCAAAGAATGGCCGGTTTTGAGGTGTCCATTAATGGCCGGTTTTGGGTGTCCACCGAGGGCGGCATCGCCACCCATGCCGCATCAACAGGGAGGGAGATAGCGATGTCCAGCGGCACGTCAGCGCCCAGCAATGCAAGACGATTCACGGGGGTCGGTCTGGTTGTCGGAGCAATACTTGGTTATCCTGTCAGTTACTACTTCCAGCCTGGTGTCCTTCGCGCCAAGTTGTCCCTGGGTGCCTACATAGCGAAGGCTTCGGAGGTGCTGGGCGACAAGGACCTGCGGTCCGCGGTCATACTGGGATTCGTTGTGGCAATCGCAGTGTGCGCCGGGGTCGGTTTCTTTGCTGGTAGATCCATGGATCAGAAGAGATAAGCGCCGAAAGGACCAACGCCGTGGTGGCATGGCGACGACTCCTGCTCCTCAGCGCCCTGGCACTCGGCGCATGCGTGGTCTGGCGAATTGCATCACCGGACAGGGACAGCTTTCCGGATCCATCGGCCTTGCAGTCGGGCGACATCGTATTTATTCGCGGCATCTCCTTCCGGAGTGGGGTTGTCCGACTGCTCGAGGGCGCCGGCAGCGACTACTCGCACGTCGGCTTGGTGGTGATTGAGAGCGGTAGACCGTCCGTGATCCACGCTGATCCTTCGAGCAATCCGGCCAATGACAGAGTCGTTACCGAGTCTTGGTTTGCGCTTATCGCTCCAACTCGCATCAGAGGAGCGACAGTGTTTCGGCTAGCCGACCGCTATACAAGGGCCGCGCCCGCGACAGCCGCCCGCGTCGCTCTTGGGTTTGCGCGGGAGGCGCTTCCGTTTGATCACGACTTTGACTTGCACACGTCGCAAAAGCTTTATTGCACAGAGCTGGTGTGGCGCGCGTATGTGGCCGCCGGCATTGATCTCATGGGCAGTTCGTTTGGAGCCGATCGCAAGTATCTTCTCCCATCTGACCTTATTGCCTCGGGCTTTCTTCGCGACATCGATGACTTGCCAAACCTGTCGGCTCGGTTCGATCGCGTCCTGCCTCGAAGGTCCCTATCACCGATTGCGACCTGTCGCCTAACCCCTATCAGGCCCCCGTCTGTCAAGACGCGTAGTTTCGCCGTGACGAGTGTTGCGACTCGTCGCGCTCGGTCGAGCGGTCTCGCCGTTCATCGTCGCTGACTTGGCTTCGCGGTTTGGTCTGGCGACTCTCTTCGTCGCTGCACCCAACACCTATCGAGGCTCGACCCGCGCTTGGTGGCGCGCGGCCGCGGGGTTTTCCTGCGGCGTCCCAGAAGCTCATTTGTACCCTCGTTCCGTCCGATCGATTCGTGAACCTCGGAGGATCCGTTGGTTGCGGGCTCGGAGGAGGGGCAGCGCCGTTAAAGGCGAGAGGGGGAAAGGGAGGAAGCGCCGGCGTCTCTTCAATTCGGCGAGCTGTCCGACCTTGGGACTCCTGGACCGTTCGTTGGGCTCGACTTGTCGCAGGGCTCTGGGCCTCATGCGGTCCTGTTGGAGCTCGGGTCGATAGCGACTCTCCTTAGACGATGAGTTCGCCGGCGCTCCTCCCAAATCGATCAGGCCTCGCGATAGAACTTCTCGGCGTCGAACGGCTGCTGGCGCTTCTGCATATGGAAGACCGCGCGCCCGAGCTTGTGCGCCAGGACCGAGAGAACTTTTGCTTTGCCGAAGCGAGCGACGAGCCGCGAGTGGAGCTTCTGCGCGCGCGGACTATTGCGCAGCAGAAGAACCGCGGCTTCGGAGAAGGCCCACCTAAAGTGGACGTTGCCCTGCTTGCGCCCGCGCGAGCCGCCGAGCTTGCCGGCAGACTCGGTGCGCGGTGCAACGAGCCAGGAGTACGAGGCGAACTGCTGTACGGTGTCGAAGCGATCGAAGTCGGGGACCCCGTAGAAGATCGTCATGCCGAGAATCTCGCCGATGCCGGGCATGGAGCGCAGGCGATAGAAGGCGGCGAGATCGTCGCCCTTGGCGCAGGCGACGAGCTCGCGCTCGAGATCGCCGACCAGGTCGTCGACAGAATCGAGCAGGCGGCAATCGGCGAGGATCGAAGATCGGCTCGAGCCTTCGGGGGAGCGCTCGGGGAATCCGGCTCGATTCGACGCGTGATCGAGGCGCTTCTTCTGCGGTTCAGATTTCTACGGTTTCAGGTGATTGGCGACGCTCGGCACGCCGGTACCGATGCGCGTGCCGGGCCCCGACGGCGAGTTCGGCACGTTCGACGATCTGACTTTTCTGGTTGCCCAGGCGACCGCCCAGGCCGAGTTCCTGGTCGTAGGTCTACGCAAGGAACGCACATCGTCGACTTCGATCTCGACGGCGTCCGCGAAGGGCTGCCGACCGGTATCCGCGGGATCAGCAGTACAGCACGTGGCGCGGTGGTCGTGCACGACCCGACGCTTGGCATCGTCATGGGCCACCCCGACGTCGTGCGCGCCGACGAGGAGTACACGATGGAGGTGAAGCGTGGCGAACAACGGCGTCACGCCCGCCAACCTGGTCTCGGTCGCTTTGCCGGCGAGCGGGCTCGCCGGAGTGCACGTGGTCGGCGAGAACCGCCAGATGATTGACTCGACCCTCCCCGGCGAATCCGGGCTCGTCGAGTTCCGTCTGCGCCCACTGCTCACCGGGAGAGTGATCGCGAGCTTCGTGCGGGCGGAAGGTTACGTCACCCTCGCCCCGCACCCCAACCGTGCCTGCGGTACACTCTCTTCGAATCAGCAACACTTTCCTAGCAGAGGAGGCTCGAAATGATGAAGCGGTGTGCTACCGCATTAGCCTTGGCTGTGATGACACTAGCTCTCGTGAGCTGCTCCGAGGTCGCGCAGGCCGACAGCCAAGTGGTGCCTGTTGTCGAGGCAGGTCAGACGTACCGCGTGCTCGTTGGCAACGAAGCAATGAACTTCAAGGTTCTTGAACTTGGCAAGAGTGGGCTAGTAAAGGTTCAAGCGGCCGAAGATGGTAACAAACACGGCATCGGCATCAAGAATGGCGAAGTCTGGTGGCTCAACCTGAACCGAGCTTTGCTAATAGAGGCAAAGTAGCCATGACGCGCAAGAGCTGAGCCGTCTGTTTTCGCACGACGACGGATCCTGCCCCCGCCAAACTTCGACGGTTAAGGGGGGCGAGGTACCACCCCTGATATGTGTCGTAGCTGCCCCAGAAGCGTGCATTCAGAATTCCACGAATCTCCATCGCGGGTTTTGGCACCTTCCCGAATTAGAGCGCTACCCCATGGGATGGTCCATCTTGTCCTGAGCCCTGTCAGCCTGCCTCTCGCACCGTTACGAGCATCGGAATGTGACGAATGGGACACTGGAGGTAGCGATGAACCTGGAGTCTGGATCGGTCTCCGGCACTTTCTGCAGAGCCTCGCGTCGACGCTTGTCGCCGCCGCAATCGGATGCGGCGGGGGTGGGGGTGGCTCGCCCACAGCGCCGCCGGCTCCAGGTCCGTCGCCTGCCAATATCAGCGGAGCTTGGACAGGTACAACGACGACCACTGCGATCAGCGGCACCTGTCTGGCGGACACCGGCACCGCGGGAGGCTTGCCCTTGACGCTCAGTTCCGACTGGGTAGTTCGGCAGGATGGATCTTCGATCGCAGTGTCGCGAACGATCAATCACCTCCTTACATGCGGGTTCGTCGGTACGATTCAAGGGAGCACCTTCTCGCTTCGATACGACTTCTCGAACTCCCCGCCAGCATGCGGACCAACGCTTCAATCTGTCTGCACAGTGCCGCGTTTCCGCCCGATCCGGCTTGAACTCCAACCCGATCGATCCTCCTTCTCTGGGACAGTATCTGGAAGCACCATGACGGTGAGAGCCGCGGGCATCTCGAAGGTCTACGACGCCGGAAGTGGGCAGTACCTCGGGGAGTTCGAGAGTCAAGGAGTAGACGAGCTTCGCCGCTGAGCGTGTGAGTCACTCTCTGGCACAGGAATCCCTCCGGCGTTGAGTCTGGTGCGTCGCTGGTGGTTTAGGTTCCATTGAGAAGCGCGGAGGAACCGACGTTTGCCGGGGTCGAGAAGACTCCTGGGAAGCCCAAGACCATTCTGAGGGCGGAGCCAAAGGCGACCTACGTGTAGGAAGGCATGAGGATCATCTTCATCGACGGAAACGTCGCCGACATGCAGTAGAAGGGCTGCCCAAGCACCGGCAGCTGTGGCGCTGATGCGCGCACACGTCCACTCTTGGGGTGCCGGTGCGTTCAGCTAGTCCGAGGGCAGCGGATCGCGAGCATGGAGGACGACCCAGGCAGCGAGGAAGAGAGTCAGGTCGAATACGCCCAGAATGGCCCACAGCCATTGCAGCGCGACTTCAGAGTCCGGGTCCATGCGCACCGATGGCTTTCCTGAGCCCAATTCGTCCGCCGGAATCTCCTTCGCAGCCTCGGATCGCGCGGGCTCTTGCCAGTTGACTCCGAAGCTTCGGTCCAAGGGCGTCAAAGGCTCCCCGGCACCCAACGCCGGGCAGATCGACCGACAGGTTTGGTGATGGTTCGCGGGCGGAGCAATCCGGGGCGTCTCTCCCGGTCGCCGAGGTTCGATCGAACCCTCCGTGAGATAGAACGCGGCAACAGGGGCTGGGGACCAGGCGCAACGATAGCCCTCGCCGATCTTCCTGCCATCCTCGGCAACCGCGCACTCCTCGAGCAATCTCTTGGCATCGTCGTTACCGTGCTCGATGTGAAGCATCGCCTCGAACCCCCATCGGGCGACGATTCCCCCCGCGAAGCTCCGAATCGCTGGTGGGAAATCGGTGGCGGGGATGACGAGACCACCCAGAATGATCTGCGGAATCAGGAGAATCGGGACGAGTGTCCCGGCTGCTTCAAGTGACCGCACCGAGGCCGACAAGACCAGCCCCATCCCCAGTCCGCCCCACGACGAAAGGACCAGCGTCAGCAGCATGGAGCCAAAATTGCCGTCGAAACCCAGCGTGAACCAGGTTCCAAACAGCAAGATGCAGCACTGAACGGCGCAGAGAGACGCGCCGACAAGTACCTTCGAGAGCAAGTAGCTGTCGATGCGTAGATTGACCATGCGTTCTCGTTGATAGACCGACTGCTCACTCACGATCTCTCGCGCGGAATTCGAGCACCCGAACCAGATGGCTGCGACGATCAGAAGAAACAGTGTTGCCGGCGATCGCCCCAGGGCGGGAAAATAGCCGTCGTTCATCGCGTGTACGAACGAGAGATTCATCACCAGCGCGATGACCGGCGCTTGAAGCAGGAGCAGCAGTGTATTCACCCTGTCGCGCAGTTTGATCAGTGCCAGGCGCTGGCACAGGAGGATGAGTTGGTGAAGGAACGGCGCGGGCTTGCGCCGGCGGGCGGCACGTACAGCGTCCGCGGCGGGAGGCATCTGAATTTCGCGCTCCGCGACAAACGAGCGGTGATAGGGAGAGTGCTGAAATGCCTCGCGGCGGGCATCGGCCGCACGCTGAAGGCGAGCCTCGCGCGCAGCTGGGTCCGATTCGGATGACGCCTGTCTCTGCTCGATGGCCAGCGCTTTGAGGGCGTTTCCAGGGTCGGAAATGAGATCATCCCGAAGAGCGGTGGGATGCGGGCCATTCAGAAACTCGATGCTGTCCGGCCAGGCGGGTCCGTAGTAAATGAGGCGACCCTCGAAGAGATAAATGGCATTGTCCAAAAGCTTGTAGGCCTCCAGCGAAGGCTGATGGATGGTCAGGATGATGGTGGCGCCTCCGTTGGCGAGTCGGCGGAGAAGCTGCATCACCTGAATCGTGTCCTCGGACGAGAGGCCGGACGTGGGCTCATCGAGGAACAGCATCGAAGGTTGAGTGAGAAGCTCCTGTGCCAGGTTGACGCGCTTTCGTTCACCTCCCGAAATTCCCCTATTCAGCGCATCGCCGATCCGCACGTCCCGCGTGCGTGGAATCTCGAGCATTCGCACCAGTGAGTCGATGCGTTTGTCGATTTCCGCCTTGCTCGTATCGGGTGGAAGGCGCAGGCGAGCTGTGAACCGCAGCGATTCCTCTACCGTGAGCTGTGGGAACACAATGTCATCCTGAGGTACGTATCCGATGTCGTTCTGGAACGCCTCATAGTGGCGGTAGAAATCCACGCCGTTGATGACCGTGGCGCCCTCGGTTGGTCGAGCGTATCCATTCATGGCTCGAAGCAGAGTCGTCTTCCCGGCACCCGAAGGTCCCAAGAGCCCCACGAATTCCGACGGATACACGGTGAAGCTAACGTCATGCAGAAGCCGCTTGCGGCGAGTCGGCGCCTTCTTGTCTGGCACGTCAAATGAGACTCGATTCGCGCGAATCGCGACATTGCCCGGGAAGAACCGATCTTGCGGAGCGGACGATGCCAATAGGGAGATTCGAAAACTACCGAGCGAGACCGCATCCGAAAGTTTGACAGGCGCGGACCGCACCACGCGCTCTCCATTGACGAATGTTCCGTTGCGGCTCCCAAGATCGCGGATTTCCCACACGCCGGATCCGACATTGGAGATTTCCGCATGGACTGCTGAAACCTGGGGAGCCTCAAATCGGATCGTGGCACTGCCGCCGCGTCCAAGGGTGATGGCTCCTGACGCCGGCAGCCTCACCAGACGACCGGCTCCCGTGGACATCGGGCCGGTGAGCGACTGAAGCGGCAATCGGTAGCTGCCCAGAAAGAGGACGTCACCGTCCCCAACTTCCGCACGTGTCACGCGATTCTCGAAATGCCCGACGAATAGTCCGTTGGTCGCGCCCAGGTCCTCGATGAGCCAGCGACCTGGTCGCATGGGTGTCAGGCGCGCGTGCTGCGCGGAGACCATGTGTGCATCAATGACGATGTCGCAACAAGTGTCCCGCCCGATAGTGAGCGCGCGGCCCACGCTGGGCGTGGGCACCTCGGGAGGAGGGGTGTCACCCGCGCTGGACCCGTTGGCCATCGGTCCGCGGCAGGTGGCAGACCAGCTTAGTTTCTCGAACAACTGCGCTTCCACCGTCACCGCAAACGAGCGCCCGATACCCAGCTTCTGGCCGAGCCTTATAGGAACTGCTGCGTGGGGGCGAAGCTGGATGCCGTCGAGGTAGGTGCCATTGGTACTCCCCAAATCCTCGACCATCCAGCCAGCGCCGGACTGGTCCAAGAAGAGCTGGCAGTGGGACAGCGAAACGCCGGGCTGATCCACGATCTGGTCGCATGTTCCGCGGTCGCGGCCGATGAGGATGGCACCACCTGAGGCGGGGCTCACTTTTTCTCCGGAGTCAGCCTAATTGGGTGGGGCGGGAATACCCGCGTCTGTCGGATAGTGAGGTACTTTGACCAGCATTGGCCTGTCGGAATTTCCCGAATTTTCCGAATCTTGTCATACCTCGAGATCTTGCTTTCTCTCCTCGGCGATCGTTGGCCTCGCCCATGACCGATAGCAACGAATTCTCAGATCCTCGCTCTCCAGCTCGAGGCCGGTTGCTCTCGCTTGCTCCTCCCCCGCTGGACTTCCGCTCCGAATCAGCCCGTGGGCCCGCCCGGAAGGAAAACCAGGATTCGGGAATCGCTTGGCAGGGGGATGACGGCTCAATCGCCCTGATCGTCTCCGACGGGATGGGCGGTCATGCGGCGGGTCGCGAGGCGGCAGAGATCGTCATCCGGACCTGCTCGGAATCTATTCGCGGACGAGATGCCGCTACCCTTTGGAAAGAGGCACTCGTTACAGCGCTCTGTGCCGCACATGCAGCCGTTCTCGCTGGGCAAGCAAGCCCAGAGCATCAGGGAATGGGCGCAACCGCGGCACTCGCACTGCTGGTGCCCGGCGACTCAGCCTTCCACCTGCATGTAGCTCACGTTGGTGATAGCCGCGTCTACCTGCAACGCGGTCGATCCCTTTTTCGCCTCACCAAAGACCATTCCCTGGTCGCGCAGATGGTGCGGGACGGCATGATCCGGGAAGACGAAGCCTTTGGTCATCCCGACAGCAACGTTCTTCATCGCGCCATAGGGCAACGAGCGTCGTTCGAACCCGAGACCCAGGAGCCTATCCAGCTCGAGGCGGGCGATCTTGTCCTCGTTTGCTCAGACGGTCTTCACGGCAGTGTGCCCGACGAAACGATCTGCCGAATCATAGCCGCTTCCGGCAGCGCGGAAGCGACATGCCGCGACTTACTTGCGGCTGCCATAGAGCTCGGATCATTGGACGACGTCACGGCCAGCTGCTGCCGGCTCCCGGCGCTACGAGGTCGACGTCGACCAACCCGAGTCCCCTAATCTGGAGGATGCTAATGATCGAATGCTCGAGCTGCCACACTCTGAGTCCGGACTCCGAGAAGATCTGCCTTGCCTGCGGTGGCCTCCTCAAGCCCGCCAGCAACAATCTGGCGACCGGAGCGGTGCGCTGTCCGTCCGGGCATCCGATCGACCCGTCCTGGAGAACCTGCCCTTACTGCGAACGCGCGGCAAGAGGAGTTGCGCCGCCAATTGCCCATCCGACTCGCCTCGAGGAGACTAACCCGCGAGATTCCTCCAATGCTCACGCCGCGAGGCACCTCCAATCGGAGACACCGAATCCGGTTCCGCATACAGGTCCCCGGTCAACCCGCCTGGAGGAGCCGGCCTTGTTAGGTTCCAAGGGCCGCAGAACGGTGCTGCAGGAGCAGCCTGAGGATCCGTCCGTGGCGCAACAGGATGGCTCATTTCCCCCGGGCACTCTAGGCGGCGTAGCCGGCTTCGGCGCCCGACTGGTGGCAGTGCTCGCCGCTCCGCAGATTGGAAAAGGAGGCTCTGTATTCCCGGTCCGCGCCGGCAAGACATTGCTCGGTGCCGATCCTCGAAGCGATGTGCCGATTGCCGGGGACCCCACGGTGTCGAATGAGCATGCCGTGATTTTGTATCGAGACGGCATCTTCCACCTTGTCGATCGGCTTTCTGCGAACGGAACGTCTGTCAACGGGCATGAAGTTCCTGCCAATGGCACGATGAAGCTCCACGACCGCGATCTCATCCGCCTCGGCAACGCCCTTTTCATCCTGCTGATGCTGGATTCCACATCCATCCAAACTCCGGCTGAGGCCGGTTCTTGATCCCGAGGAGCCCACGCCATGTCCACCCTAGTTACCATTCGACATCTCAGCGGCTCGCTTTCCGGCAAGAGCCAGAAAATCGCGATGCAGGAGGGCCAGATCCTGCGTCTTGGCCGTTCCGAAGACAGCGACATCAAATTCAGCGAGGCTCTTGACGACAACGTCAGCGCCAACCACGCCGAAATCAGCCTAGAGGCAGGACGCCTCATGGTCGAGGACAAACGGAGCTCAAACGGAACCTTTCTCAATGGAGCTCCTTGTCCGCCGTTCCAGAAGCTGGCAGTTCCCGACGGCTCGCGTCTCCGCCTGGCACAGGAGGGGCCGGAGATGCAGCTGACCATGGAACAGGCGCCGGCACAAAAGAACGTCGCCAAGACCGCCGTCCAGGAGTTGCCGAATTTGCCGCCACCCAAGGATTCGGTCGGAAAGGCGACCCTCCTGCGAGAGATCGATAGGGCCCGCAGCGAGGAGCGCGGCTTGATCCGAGAGGAATTGACTCGCACCAAGAAGACCAGCGCCACCTGGATCGGCTTGGGCCTGCTGCTCGTTTTCCTTTTCGGAGGAGTTGGCATCGGCGGCGGACTGTGGTGGAACGCCAAGAAGGCTCGAGACGCCAACGAGCGTCTCGCACAGGAACAAAGGCAGGCACTCGAGAAGGAAAAAAATGTCTGGTCAGAGGTGGAAAGCAGGGTCAATCCAGCGGTAGTTCAGATCGTTTGCAACTACCGGCTGCGCAGTCTGTTGAGACTCCCCGGCGGTGCCCAGTCACCTGGAATGGAGGCGACAGGCGGCATCAAGGCGACTGGGGTGCTGATTGCTCCCGGCCTGATCCTCACAGCCCTGCATGTGGTGGAACCTTGGAAATACAACCTTCCGTGGGACGAGCTCGAAGGCCAGGTCAAGGCGGAGTACGACAGCCTCGAGGTCCAGTTCCCTGGTTACCAGCCCCTGCAAGCGACTTTGAAAGTCCGATCGGTGGACTACGATCTCGCGCTCCTCAGCGTCCCCGAGACCAAGGCGACAGCAATTGAAATGGGCCAGAGCAACGCGGATGTCAAAGTCACCCAGCGACTCGCGATCCTGGGCTATCCCGGCGACCTGGGACAGTACGCGGTTACCGTGAGCAACAAGAGCGGACCGGGGATGAATCTCAAGACACTCATTGAGCTGAATCCGACTTTCGTTCTTGGCACAGTGGTCCAACCGCTCACCAGCTCGGGGCCTGCCGCGCACCTGCTCTATTTTGACGGCACGATTTCGCCCGGGAATAGCGGTGGTCCAATTGTCAACGATCGCGGGCAGCTGATCGGCATCGTCACAACCAAGTTCGATCGCCCCGGAGAGTTCTTCACGTTCCTGGGCACGAAGGTCCAGTCACGTCAGCCAATCGAACCCAGCAGTTTTGCAGTAAGCCCGGATGACATTCAGATCTTCCTTCGCCAGCATGGCCTGCTCTGAATCCCGGTGGCTGCGATAACTTGGCGATTCCTTTCAAGGAGACGGCAATGAAGGCTCATGTGGGGCAATACCGGATTGAAGCACCACTCGGGCGGGGTGGGATGGGAGTGGTGTATCGAGGAGTCCACGAACATCTCGGCCGGCAGGTCGCCGTCAAGGCGCTCGCTCCCGAGCTCACCCAACAGCCCGAATTCAAGGATCGCTTCTTCGCCGAGGCGAAAACCCAAGCGCGCCTGCAGCATCCGAATATCGTCGGCGTTTACGACCTTCTTGAAGACGGCGGCGAGTTCTTTATCGTCATGGAATTCGTCGCTGGAGAACCTCTCGATGATCGACTTCGGGCGAGCCAAGGGTCCGGCTTGGATCTCGAACCGGCCATGGAGATCTTCAGCCAAGTGCTCTCAGCGCTCGACTACGCACACTCCGAAGGGGTGATTCATCGCGATATCAAACCGTCGAATGTCCTGGTCACCGAAGGCGGCCGAATCAAGCTGACGGACTTCGGCATTGCCCTACTGATCGGCGACAAGCGCCTGACCGCATCCCAATCGTCTATCGGCACACCGACCTACATGTCGCCAGAGCAGATCGCTCGACCGCGTTCGGTCGACCACCGAAGCGATATCTACAGCGCGGCAGTGGTGTTCTTCGAGATGTTGGCGGGCAGGCCGCCTTTTGATGACGACACGGACTACGGCATCAAGAAACTCCATGTCGAAACTGCGCCGCCCGATCTTTCTGAGCTGCGGCCATCGCTGCCCCCGGCGTTGGTTCAAGCCGTGGCCAAGGCTCTGGCTAAGGATCCCGACGAGCGCCACGCCAGCGCTGGTCTCTTTCTAAAGGATTTGCAAGCCGCCGTTCCCCAGTTCACAGCTGCCTCCCATACGACTGCAGCGCCAGCATCAGCACTTCGATCGACGACAATCGAGCCAGCCTCGAAGCGCAAGTCAGTCGCCTCGAATGCCCCGCCTGCCCGACTGGCGGTGCCAACTCCCAGCGGCGCTTTGGGCAAGCCGCGGTGGCTCCTGGCTGGAGGGGCGGTTCTCGTACTTCTCGTTGGAATCCTGCTCTCTTTCGTTTTCCTGAGGTCCGGAGGGAAGGCGGAAGGCCCTGTTGCCGATACCTCTGCAGCTGCGGCTTCGGCACCGGCCCCGAATCCAGTCCCCAAGGCGGCAATGGATGTCTCGCCCTTAGGCTTACCGCAACAGGTTCCGCTCTCGACGACCTCTCCCATGGCTCAACCTACCGAAGGGGAACGGATGGGCCTTGCGAACAGACCGGCTCCTAGTCCTGAGCCCAGGATGACCGAGGTGCCGGCTCTACAGCCGAGACCTCTTGCCAGAGCCAGAGAGAATCCGCCCGAGCCCAAGGTACTTCCGCCAGCCGAAGTGGTCACGCCGACACCCGTGAGCCCAGAACCGACACCGGCGGAGACTGTGGTGGCGACACCGGCGGCGCCGGCGCCCGCTCGCGAAGGCGTCGGTTTCATTCAGATGAAGGATCGGCTGACAGCTTTGACAAAGAACATCTGGAACTCCGGCAAGCAAGCCAAGAAGGCTCAAGAGACGGAGAGGGGTGACTCGCTCTTGCTGGAGCGTCTCGATGAATTCGTGGAGGCCGCAGAAGATACTCGGGAGGCGCTCAACGATGCGACGCAATCCGGACTGAAGGCCGGAGCCAAAGGGATGTTCAAGAAGGTGCTGGGGCGGGACGAAACCAGCGAAGCCGCGGTAATGAACTTGAAGATCAAGATCGAGGGACTTTCGCGACAGTCTACCGAGATCGACCAAATGAGCGACCTCATGGGGCCCGGAGCAACGTCCTACTGGCAAGAGATCCAGCGCTACTTGAAAGAGCTCAAAGAGATCTCTGGGGGGCTGTAGCACCCGCTGATCGCAGAGCTGAAACCGCGACTGTTCTGTTTGACAAGGTTGTCGTGCACCTAAAACAACTCAGGTGCACAGCGGCTCTCGAATTCTCAGCTCTGACTTGGCGACAGATCTGGTCGAACAATCCGCGGAGCGGCTTAACAAAGAAATCCAGCGCCGCACCGATGTCGTCGGCATCTTCCCCAACCGTGCCGCAATCTTGCGCCTGGTCGGTGCGCTGCTCGCTGAGCAACACGACGAATGGGTCGTCGGACGTTGTTACTTCTCCCTCGATTCCATCAAGCAGCTCAACCCCGAGGCGAGAACCCTCCCCGAAACGGGAGCCTCTCAGCTCCTACCGGCGGTCTGAGATCTGCCTCGTGCCGAACCGTCACGCTCATACACCACTTGACCGGACATGGCCCGCCGAGTTGCGTTCTATCGCGATCAGCGTCCCATCGCTCGGCCGTACACACCAAAGGCCTGTAGGAGACGTTCGCGGGCACACGCGACTACGAGGGCAAAGCTTGTCGCAAAGTAGGCTCCACCGACGAACCTGCGCATGGTCGTCACCTCTGGTGATTTGACCTTCATCCGTCCCTCTGCGTCTTGGATCGGCCCAGACAGCGAGACTTCGAAACCCTACCCTACTGGAGCGGGAGGAAGAAGCCCTCCGGCTTGAAACGCAGATTAGGGCCCCTGTCGGCCCAGCCTTCCGACCAGAGATACCAGATTCCATGCCCCGCCTGAATCGGATTCAGCTCGGAAACGACCTCTACCTCCCATGACTGATCTGCGCTCAATCGAAGTCGGACGGTACCGCGATCGGATCCATCCCCTCCGACCACCTTTCCGCTGAGTGGATTGACCTTGCCACTACCGACAGTACCGAAAATTCCGCGGCCCGAAGCCTGAAGTTTCTGAAAGACCGCCAAGTCCGCGCCGAGAAGAGCCGGCTCGAAGGCAATCTTGAAGACTAGTCGTGGCTCAGGGCGCCGGCCAAGTGTAGCTTTGACGAGCCTATGTCCGGAGTTCGACTTCCAATCGACGATGATGATGGCTCGTAGGTCAGGGCTCGGCAGCCACATCTCATACATGTCGGGGAGCAGCACGCGCCAGTAAGTGTCCGCGTTGTCCGCAACGCCAAGTGCGCCATCCTTGACGAGAATGCGGAAGCGTTGTCCCTCTTTGTTCACCTCGTAACGTTGCTGCAGCAGCCTTTGCACAAGTGCGGCATTCTCTTTGGATTGCGGACTGAGCGAGTGCGCTTGAAGGCTCTCAAGATCGACGCGCCATGCTGAGCGTTGCGGATCAGATCTGGATACAAAGTAGACCTCGTTCGGGTCATTCCAAAGCACTGCGCATTGCGCGCATTGCGGTGCATAGAGTGGGAGCTCCAGAATGCGACCGTCATTCAAGCCGAGGACCGCAAGTGTATTTTTCCGATAGGAGTAGATGAGTAACTTGCTACCGGCCGGGTCTAGAGCGATTGCCTCCATACTGCCGCCCATAGGATAGATGCGAAGCACCTTTCCGCTAGCCAATTCTCGCGCCACGAGTTCGTGCCGCTCCGCTTGGCCAGGCTTGCTAACGAAGTCGCGCGTGTAGTACCAGACCTTGCCATCTGGCGAGCGTTCCATGCCCCCTATGAAGTCCGCGGTGTCGAGCGTCTCGAGACGCGCGATCGAGACCACACTTGCTGGCGCAAGGCTAACGTCTCCCGGGGTCGCTGATTTGTCAACGACCGCTTCTGCGCTGATCCAATTGACTTGGGCAGCACCACTATTCGCAAATTGCTGAAGAGAACCCAGCTGGCCAGCTCCTGGCGCCGAGACAGAGAAGACAGAAATCAGGACCCAAATAGATCGGGCCTTTCCTGAGAAAGTCATGCGGACTCCTTTCCCGTGTTGGGTGTAACCAAACTCCTTAGGTCTCGTAACTCCCCGACACCCGGTAACCGGTGTCTGAACTAGGCACCGCCGATATCGGCATCGAGCCCCTTTCCTTTAGAATTAGAATCCAGCCATGAGCCGTTAGGTGCCTGGCGGCTTGAGGCGCCGGCCCTCTTGATCTCTGACCTGGCCAAGGAGTAACAAGATGAAGTCAGTGAGCCACCAGAGGCCGAAGCCACCAAGAGTGAATAACTTCAATACCCCCAGAAGTGCAGAACCCAAGTAGAACCGGTCAGCGCCGAAGCTTCCGAGAAGCAGAGAGAACCAGAACGTGGTCCACCAACTCTTCTCGGAGGTGACGTCGCGGGTCCTGAGGGCCTGTACCCAGAGCTCCCTGTCGCGATCAGTGGGCTGCATCGTGCTACGTAGCAGCCTCCGGTGAGGGCAGCGTCTGCATGAACTGGCTGACCGCTGCGCCCGCGAAGTCCGGATAGTTGATGACCACTTCACAACCCCCCGCCACCGGGTTTGCGGTTATCACGAGATTCTGGAAACGACGCAACTTCTGGATGAGCAGGAAATAGCAGATGATTCCAGGGACAACAAAACACAGGAAGGCTAGGAAGGTTAGGAGCATGAGTCCCCACGGGATTTGGGGCATCCCTTGGAAGGTTGCCGTGCGGCCTGACTGACCAGTGGGCCGCCACTTCGCGCTCGAAAAAAACTGAACTGCGCGAACGACGACTTCCTCGGCTCCAAGGTTGGTTCTACCGGTTACGACTAGATCTGACATAGCTGTATCTCCTTGCGACTATTGGGAAAGCGCCAGGGCTACATGTCCCCAGCAGGGTTGACAAGCAGTGAACACTGAAGAGGAGCACTGGCGCCCTGAACATCGGCTGGGCAGGACCAGTAGCTGTATGGTCCCAGGCGCCATTGGTTCACTCTCGGAGAGCAGGTCAGCGTTGGTGAAGCTCGATCCGCGCTCTGGGTTCTCGAACTACTGGCCACGCGAGTACTTGGACTTGGCAAGGTCCCGCTTTGTGCAGCTGAGATCGGGAATTCGCCACGGCCGGCTCCCGCGTCGGCGGCAGCGGCGACCAGCTTGGAGCCCTTCCAACTCAGCGCCAGGCTCGTGTTTCCTCCGTCTTTGAGAGAACCCAAGCAGGTGGTCGCAAAAGCGGTAGGCACTGCCGGCACGTTGGCGAGAGCCCACGCCGGAAGGAGCAGAACGAATTCAGCGACGAACGCAGCAGCACCAGAACGGGTCCAGCTGGACGACTTCGCCCTTGGGTGCATTGGGATGGTACGCCGCAGGATGTCGCGCTGATGGCCCGGATGCACCACCCTGCCGGGTGGGTGGCTGGAATGGCCCACGGTGTCAGCTGGCGTCCTAAATTCCCCCCCGTGTTCGCGTCTAAAAATCCCCCCCCTTTCCACAGGGGGTAAGAGATGGACCAGCCGGATGTTGTAGACACCCTCGGCGCATCGCCTGCAGGCGACGCAGAGGTGGGCTTGATCACGCAGAGTCAGTGGGGCGCAGTGCGGGCGTTGTTCGAGCGCGGGATGGGCAAGAAGGCGATCGCTCGGGAGCTCGGCTTGGACGTGAAGACGGTCAAGAAGTGGCTCCGGCAGGACTTCGAGCCGCAGCACCGACGGTCGCGTGGCCGGCTGGCCGATGGTCTCGCAGAGTTTCTGCAGGCGCGAGCGGTCGAGGTGGGCTTCAATGGCGCGGTGCTGTACCGGGAGTCCAAGGATCGCGGCTTCGCGGGCAGCTACTCGGCGTTGGCGCGCTACGTTTCGCCATGGCGCGGGGAGTTTCGCGGCCAGGAGCTCGCGACGCGCCGCTTCGAGACCGAGCCCGGCAAGCAAGCGCAGGTCGACTGGGGCTCGTCCTGGGTTTGGCTGGGCGATCAGCGGGTGCGGGTGCACATCTTCGTGATGGTGCTCGGCTACAGCCGGCGGGTGTTTGCGCGGGGCTACTCGACCGAAGGCCTAGACGCGCTCCTGGACGGTCACGAGCGTGCCTTTGCGCACTTCGGCGGCCGGACAGCGACGGTCCTCTACGACAATCCGCGGACGATCGTGCTGGCCAAGGACGAGGCGTCAGGCGCCGTGACGTGGAATGCGGCGTTCAAGGACCGCATGGACTTCTACGGCGTCGAGATTCGCCTGTGCCGCTACTACCGGGCGCAGACCAAGGGCAAAGTGGAAAGCGGGGTCAAGTACGTCAAGCGAAACGCGCTGGCCGGCCGCCGCTTCGCGGATCTCGACGCACTCAATGCGTGGCTCGAGGAGTGGGCTCGGACTGTGGCCGATGAGCGCGTGCACGGGACGACGCACGAGCGGCCGTCGGAGCGCTTCGAGCGCGCCGAGGCCACAGTGCTCGTGCCGATGGACCGTCGCCCGCCGGCGCCGCGCGAGCGGGTCGAGAGCCGGGTCGTGCCGCGCGACGGCTACGTCGCGATCGACGCGAATCGGTATCCGGTGCCGCTCGAGTGGGCAGGTCGGACGGTCGAGGTGCGCGTCCTCGCGGAAGTGGTCACCTTGGGCAGCGGCGACGCTCCACCGATTCGCCACGCACGCCTTCCCGGCAAGCATC
Organism: Thermoanaerobaculia bacterium; assembly: GCA_031403995.1. Lineage (GTDB taxonomy): Bacteria > Acidobacteriota > Thermoanaerobaculia > Multivoradales > JAGPDF01 > JAGPDF01. The sequence goes on along the minus strand of JANNGS010000071.1, from coordinate 18,308 downwards.
AGGTGGCGCGCTGGGTCGGCACCCCCAGGCAGGTGCCACGGGCAAACCAGACTCGCCAGGATGGGCCGCCGCGCTTCGACCCGGCCTATCTCGGTCTCGCTGCTGAGGTCGACATCCGTCCGCTCGCGCAGTACGAGCGCCTGGCAGAGGTGGCGTCATGAGTGGCGCCGCGCAGATCGATCGTCTACAGGACCAGATGCGGCGACTGAAGCTCGTGCGCACAGCCGAGGAGCTGCCAGCGCTGCTGGAGCAGGCCTCCAAGCACGAGCGCTCCTACAGCGACTTCCTCGAGGACGTGATGGGCCGCGAGGTCACCGCCCGCCACGAGCGCCACACCGCGATGAAGACATCGATGGCGCGCTTCCCGTTTCACAAGACGCTCGAGAGCTTCGACTTCAAGTTTCAGCCCTCGATCGCGCCCAAGGTGGTCCACGAGCTCGCGACCGCCCTCTGTGCCAACGTGCGTGAGACAGGGACCCCCCGAGAGATTAGTGTAGAGGGCGGGGAGGGAAGATGAATGACCGCAGAAGTTTCGACTCCCACGACGACGGGCCCGGAAGACGCCCGTAGGGCGGCTGGAGGGCCCGTCGTCGCCGCGCCGCCGGCGGGGCTGGTCCAGTCCGAAGTTTCCGAGAAGGCGAAGCGCCGGCGGTTCACCGCCGAGTACAAGGCCAAGATCCTGCGCGAAGCGGAGCGGTGCAAGTCGCCCGGCCAGGTCGGCGCGCTGCTTCGCCGAGAGGGGCTATACTCGTCGCTGCTCAGCGAGTGGCGGCGCCAGCGGGACCAGGTCGCGAAAGCGGCCCTCAAGGCGATTCGTCGCGGACCGAAGCCCCGTGTCGTCGACCCGCGCGTCCACCAGCTCGAGCGCGAGAATGCCCGGCTCGAACGACGCCTGGCGCAAGCCGAGGCGATCATTGATATCCAAAAAAAAGTCTCGGCTCTCCTGGGGATACCCCTGGCGAAGATCGACTTCGAAGAGATCGACTGATGCTCGCCACCGCGGAGCTTCCACCTGAGATCGCCCGAGCGCCCGTTTGTCGAGCGCTCCACCTTTCGCGAGCCACCTTGCATCGACGTGCGAAACCGGCTTCGCCGAGAGCCGCGAAGCGGCCATCGCCGCCTCGCACTTTGTCGGGCTTGGAGCGCACCACGGTACTCGCCACGCTGCATGACGATCGCTTCGTCGACAAAGCCCCCGCACAGGCCTGGGCCGAGCTGCTCGACGAGGGGACCTATCACTGTTCGATTCGTACGATGTACCGCATCCTCGCCGAGGCCAGCGAAGTCCGGGAGCGGCGCGATCAGCTGCGCCATCCGAGCTACAAGAAGCCCGAGCTCCTCGCCACCGGACCCAACCAGGTCTGGTCGTGGGACATCACGAAGCTGCTGGGGCCGGTGAAGTGGACCTACTTCTACCTCTACGTCCTGCTCGATATCTTCAGCCGCTTCGTCGTCGGCTGGATGGTCGCCACGAGGGAGGCTGCGACGCTCGCGCATCGGCTCATCGAGGACAGCTGTCGTCGAGAGAAGATCGCTCCCGGACAGCTCATGATTCACGCCGATCGCGGCTCGTCCAGGGTCAGCCAGCCCGTGGCGCTTCTGCTCGCCGACCTCGGCGTCACCAAGTCGCATTCGCGGCCCCACGTCTCGAACGACAACCCATTCTCCGAAGCGCATTTCAAGACGCTCAAATATCGCCCGCAGTTTCCAGATCGCTTCGGATCCATCGAGCACGCGCGCACCTTCTGCCGCGACTTCTTTCCGTTCTACAACACCGAACACCGGCACTCGAGCCTCGGTCTCATGACTCCGGAATCCGTCCACAACGGCTCTGCGTCGAACCTCCGCGCCGCCCGCCGCGGCGTGCTCCTCGCTGCCTATGCCAAGCACCCAGAACGCTTCGGCCGGCCGCCGGAACCACCCACTTTGCCAGAAGCGGTCTGGATCAACCCGCCGCAGAACGAAACCGCCCTCGAGGATGCCCCTGGAAGCCCTCAAACCGACGAGGCCTACCCGGAGGTATCCCCTGTTTTTGCCTCCCAGCCCGCTCCACTCAACCTGCCGCCGCCGCTGACCACCACGGCGAAGGCTCATTAAATGCGAACCGTCACTGTCTCAAAATCGTTGACACGTTCCGAACAGTCGCTTCCTGGCAGACGCTGACAATGTCCTTCTTCTCGGGCCGCCTGGCGTGGGCAAGACCCATCTCGCGGTCGCCCTCGGGCTCAAGGCTTGCGCTCTGGGCTACCGCACGGCTTTCACGACGGCGGCGGGTCTCACCGCGACGCTCGTCAAGGCCCACCAGGAGGGCCGGCTAGAAGAGAAGCTCAAGCTCCTCGTCCAGCCGAAGCTCCTGATCGTCGACGAGATCGGCTACCTGCCGATCGACCGCCTGGGTGCCAATCTCTTCTTTCAGCTGGTCTCGCGTCGCTACGAGCGCGGCTCGATTCTGATCACCTCGAATCAGAGCCTCACGGGCTGGGGTCAGGTCTTCGGTGACCAGGTGATCGCGACGGCGATCCTCGACCGGCTGCTGCACCACTCGACGATCGTCAATATCAAGGGCGAAAGCTACCGACTCAAGGAGAAGCGCAAGGCAGGGCTTCTGACCCGCAGCGAGCCCTTCACCGCGACCGCTGAGGCCCAGCCCACCGAGGTCGAAACCGCGTGACCGCGCGCCGGCCTATGGATCCTGCCGGATCTGCGGAAAACGCCTACGGCGTTTCCCACAGGCCCCACAGGCCCGGGGCGCAAGATTCAATCAATCCAGGGGGGGAATATTAGGCGCGAGCAGGGGGGGAATTTAGAGTGCGAGTTGACACACGGCAGAGCGCGGTGCAATGGGCGCGACGGCTACGGCGAAAAGTTGAGCGTCTTGCAGCCTGTATGCTACCCGACTATCGGTCCAACATCGCCGACTCCGCTAGCGGTAGCGTAACAAGCTCCGGGTTCGTTGTAAGGATCACCGCCTTCAGCTGGTCCACCGCCACCGGCAGGTTCCCCGGCTTGTCCGCCTTCGCGACCAGGGTATAAACTCCGGGGCGATTTAACGATCGACAACCGTATCGATTTCTCGTGAGGAGGCTCTGACGATGAGCGAACCGACCGTGCCCCCGCCTGCCGGTGCTTCGAGCAACCGGACGTTGATGCTAGTGCTTGCCTATCTGGGACTTCTGGCGCTGATCCCGCTGCTGGTCGAGAAAGACGATAAAGAGGTGCAGTGGCACGCCAAACACGGACTGGTCCAGTTCTTCGCCTGGATCATCATTTTCGTGCTGTTCACGATCCTGTCGTTCATTCCCGGCGTCGGCTGCGTGACGAGCATCATCTCGCTCTTTCTCTGGATCCCGATGCTGATCGTGACGATTCTGTCGATCATGAAGGCGGTCAACGGCCAGCGTTTCATCATCCCCGGCCTCTCCGACTTCGCGGACAAGTTCTGAGATGAACGACCAGTACATTCCACCACCGCCGGCCCCTCCGGCTCCTGCGGCATCTTCGGTCGCCTCCGGCTCGAGCAAGGCGACCACCGCGCTCGTCCTCGGCATCCTCGGTTTTCTCTGCTGCCAGCTCTGCGCGCCGTTCGCCTGGTACATCGGCAAGAACGAGGTCAAGGCGATCAAGGACGGCACCAGCCCGGTCGCCGGCCAGGGCACCGCCATGGCGGGAATGATCCTCGGCATCATCGGCACGATCTTCCTGGTTCTCGGCGTGATCTGGATTTTCTTCATGGGCGGTCTGGCGATCATGTCGGCGATGGCGGGATCGGCCCGAAACTGAACTCGCCAGCGGGTTCGGAGGCCGGGCCGCGGTGATGTCTGGATTGCGATGGTGGTGGGCGACGGGCTTCGGGCTCGTCGCCCTTTTCGTTGCTCTCGCCTCTTGGGATCCGGCGGTCTCCGGCGGTCCGGACCTCTGTCTCTTCCATCGCCTGACGGGTATCGCCTGCCCGGGCTGCGGTCTGACGCGTGCCGCGGCGGCGTTCGCAAAGGGCCGATTCGCCGAGTCTTGGCAATGGCATCCTCTATTCGTGGTGCTCGCGATGGAGGTCTTCGCCTTGTGGCTGCTTCAGGGAGTGGCGCTGCGCCAGGCGGTGCGACACGATTCCCTCGCCGCGGTAGCTGCGCTAGAGAGGTTCGCGCCGAAAGTCGCGATAGGGACGGGCGTTCTACTTCTCGTAGTGTGGATTCTGCGCTGGACGTCCGGAACGCTGCCCGCGTGAACGGCTTTCCACGGTGCCGCTCGCGATCGGGCATACGCCGCGGTCTGCTTCTCGCGGCGCTCGTCGTCGCCCTGCTCCTCGTACTGGACTGGAGCCGTCCGCCGGCGCGGCAGCTCTCGACCGGCGTCGAGCTGGCGGCGATCCGCCGCTATCAGGCCTGGATTTCGCCCTGGCTGCACAGGGGAGGAGTGCGCTGCCGCTTCACCCCTTCGTGCAGCCACTACGCGGCGGCGGTCCTGGCGCGCGACGGCTTCGTCGCCGGTAACTTCCGGGCCCTCGGTCGGCTCGTGCGTTGCGGTCCCTGGACGAGCGCAGGAACCGTCGATCCGCCGTAGACTAGGCCGGCACCTGACCTGGAGCGCGACGAGATCCCTTTGCCCACCCTCTCTCCGAACCTGCGCCGGGGGCTGGTCTATCTGCTGCCGGTGCTCCTGCTCGCCGGCCTGTTCTATCTCAAGGCGATCCACGCCGATGCGGCGAGCGGCCGGCGCGTCGGGTTCTCGCTCAACGACAGCGCCACCGGTGTGAGCCTGCGCGAAGTCGTTCCCGGTCTCCCGGCGGAGAAGGCGGGGCTCGGGGGCGGCGATCGGCTGCTCGAGATCGCCGGGCAGCCGATCCGGGTCGAAGCCGACTACGACATGGTCGCCTTGCGGTTCCAGCGTGGCGAGCCGGTGCCGGTGATCGTCGACCGCGGAGGCCAACGGGTCGCGCTCACCATGGTGCCGGGAATTCCGGTCTCCTGGGTCAATCTCCTGTTCGACCTGCTGGTGGCCGCCGCCTATGTCGCGCTCGGCCTGGTCGCGATCGGGCAAGCCGGACGGGACATCCGGGCCCGGCTGCTCTACCTCTACTCGCTGGCGGTGGCGGCGGAGCTCGTGATGCCGTTCGAGCCGGTCAATACGCTGGCGATCGGCCTCTGGTCGACGGTGGCTTTCTATCTCCTGAGCGGGCTCCAGATGGGCGCCGAGATCCATCTTTCGGCGCTCGTGCCGGAGCGCCCGAATTGGCTCAGGTCGCGGCCCTGGCTCGTCCAGAGCTTTTACGCCATCGGGGGTGTCGTCGCCGCCAGCACGGCCATCGCGCTCATCGTCGAGACCAACGGCGGCAAGCTCCCGTGGACCTCGAGCCAGGCCGAGTTCGTCCTGCTCGACCTCGGGCTGCCGCTGTGGGCGGCGACGCTCGCGCTGATGCTCGGGGAGCGCTTCCTGCACCATCCGCGGCGCGAGGGGAGACAGCAGGCGGGGTTGGTGCTTCTGGGTCTCCTGCCCTGGATGTGTGTCGTCTTCTTCCTCGCCGGCCGTCAACTGCTCGGTCTGCCCACCGTATCGGTTCCGTCGGCGCTCTGGACACTGGTGCTGCTGGCGTTTCCGGTGGCGGTCTTCGTCGCCATCTTCCGCTACCACCTCTTCGACCTCGAGCTGGTCATCCGCAAGAGTCTGCTCTACGGCGCCCTCACCTCCTCGCTGGTGCTGATCTTCTACGCCGCGCTGGGCGCCGGCGGGGCGCTCTTCGCGCGCTCTCTCGAGGGTGGGCGGGAGTCGGTCTGGGTGGTCTCGGCGGCGACCCTGGGGCTGGGGCTGATCTTCAATCCGATGCGCAAGCGTCTACAGCGGCTGATCGATCGCCGCCTCTTTCCGGAGAGTGCGGCCTTTCGTCAGCGTGTCCTCGAGCTGGTCGGCGAGTTGGCCTCGCGCGGCAAGCTCCCGCGCATGGGCGAGTACCTCTGCGACGAGATCTGCCGCACGTTCGGTCTCACCTCCGCGACGATCTGGATCGCGGCGCCGCCGATGGGTCAACTGATGAGCCTAGCCGCCTCCGGCATCGCGCTCGAGGACAGCGAGCAGACGGTGCTCCTCGCGCCCGATGACTTGGGGTTGCGCGCGCTCACCCGCGGCGGGCGGCCGATGCCGTCCTCCCAGCTCGAGCGCGCCGGCGGGTCGCTGGCGATGCGGGTTCGCGGCGCCGGCGCCGAGCTCACCGTGCCGATGCTCTCCCACGGCCGGCTGGTGGGGCTCCTGCTGTTGGGAGGGAAGAAGGGCGGCGAGCGCTTCGCCGCCGAGGAGGTCGAGCTCCTGAAGCTCCTCGCGAGCCAGGCGGCGACCGTCTTCGAGAACGCCCGCCTGTTCGAATCCGCGACCTTCGAGGGCTTGACCGGCCTCTATCGCCGCGAGGCCGTGCTGGAGATTCTCGACCGCGAATGGAGCCGCTCCATCCGTTACGACCGGCCGCTGTCGATTGCCCTCGCCGATCTCGATCGCTTCAAGTGGATCAACGACCGTCACGGCCACCTGGCCGGCGATCTGGTGCTGCAGCGGGTGGCGGCGGAGCTCAGGGCGCAAGTCCGCGACACCGACTTCATCGGGCGCTTCGGCGGCGAGGAGTTCCTCATCGTACTGCCCGAGACGCAGCTCGACGGCGCGACGCTGCTTGCCGAGAAGATCCGCGAGCGTATCGAAGCGCTGGAGATCGCGATCGACAGCGGCGAGCCGCTCAAGGTCACCCTGTCGATCGGAGTCGCCGGCCGCGCCGAGGTGAAGGGCGACGGCAAGACCCGGGCCCGGCCGCTGCTCTCGGCCGCGGACACGGCGCTCTACAGCGCAAAGAGAAACGGCCGCAACCGGGTGGAGGTGGCCGAGTCCGAGACCGGGACGAGCTGAATCACCAGGCGATGATCAGCCCGGCCGAGGCTTGCGCCTGGTCGAAGATGTTGGAATAGCCGTAGTCGTAGTCGCAGTCGTAGTAGTAGCAGTCGTCGTAGTGATAGTCGTCGTTGTTGCCGTCGAGCAACGTCCAGAAGCCGCGGCCCTCGAGGCGCAGGCCGATGTTGTCGGTGAAGAAGATCTTGACGCCGCCGCCGATCGAGCCCGAGAACTTGTTCTCGGCGCGCGCTCCGGACAGGTCTGGAGCCAGATTCGCGACGCCCAGGCTGGCGACGAAGAACGGATGGATCTGGCCGTTGCCCCACTGAAAGAGCCCGCCGACATGGTAGTAGGAGACGTCGAAGTCCGCTACGCCGCGAGTTCCGCCGAAGAGACCCCGGTCGTAGGCGAGGCGGGTCTGCTGGCGGCTCGCCAGGAGCTCGATCTGCGCCCAGGGCGAGAGCGGGATCCCGAAAGTGACGCCGTAGGCCTCGCTGTCGTCGGCTTCGAGATCGAATTCGAAGAGTGAGTTGTCCTCTGCCGAAAGCGTGCCGCCGAAGTTGTAGGAGAAAGTCGGCGTGAGCTCGAAGCGGCCGCGGGTCTGGGCGTTGCTCGTGTAGCCGGCGTCTTGGGCGAAGGCTGCCGCCGGGGCGAAAAGCAGGATGAACAGCGCGATGGACTTGCCGATGGACATGCGATGCATCGAAAACCCTCCTGGGTTCCTCCGGGGTGGAAGTTGTTCAGCCGGAGCCTGCACTACAGGGTAGCAAAGTCGATACCAGGCACCTCGCTGGCCCCCGCCCCGGTCGGGGAAACCCCGGGGGAGATCGGAAGGAGGCTCGATGCTACGATTCGGGCGCGCCCAAACCCAACATAGACAAGGAGAAACGATGAGTCCCGCCATTCTGCTGTTTGCCGCCGCCCTGCTGGGATCGGATTCGCCGCAACCCGCAGCCGCGCCAGCGACCCCGGCGCCGGTCAAGGCCGCGAATCCGCGCGTTGCGCTCGAAACCTCACTCGGCAGGATCGTCGTCGAGCTCGATCCGGCGAAGGCGCCGAGGACGGTCGAGAATTTTCTCAACTACGTGAAAACGGGCTACTACGATGGGACGATTTTCCATCGTGTCATCCCGGATTTCATGATTCAGGGCGGTGGCTTCACGGCCGACATGAAACAGAAACCGACCCAGCCGCCGATCGCGAACGAAGCCGACAACGGATGGAAGAACCACCGCGGCACGCTCTCGATGGCGCGCACGAACGATCCAGGTAGCGCCACTTCGCAGTTCTTCATCAGCGTGAAGGACAACAAATCGCTCGATCACACCGCCAAGACTCCGGGTGGCTGGGGTTATGCGGTGTTTGCGAAGGTGGTCGAAGGGATGGAGGTCGTGGACAAGATCGTGATGGTGAAGCGCGGCAATCGGGGACCCTACGGTGATGTGCCGGAGACGGCCGTGGTGATCGAGAAGGCCACCCTGCTGCCGTAACACCCGGCGGCCCCGGCAGACGCAGCAAAGGCGGCGCTCGCGGATCTCTCCGCACGCCGCCTTTCTTTTCTCCGCCGCGGGTTGCACGGCTCCTGCCGGTGCTACAGGTCCTGCGAAGAGTGGTGCCGAACGCCGGACTCGAACCGGCACGGGTTACCCCACACGCCCCTCAAACGTGCGCGTCTACCAATTCCGCCAGTTCGGCTAGCTTGTTGAACATCGATCTTTCCGCTTCTCTCTACGGCTGATTCGGCGTCTGCGGCGCTGGCGCCTCGCCCGGCGGCGGGGTAGCCGCAGGAGCGTCCGCGGGCGCGGAGGCGGGCGCAGTTGCGGGTGCTGCCGGGGTGGCCGGAGCGCTGACCGGAGCCGGGGTGCCGGATGGGTTGGCGCTCTTCATCACCGACGAGCCCTCGACATTGCCCTTGAGGTAGGCGATTCCCAACGTCGTCAGCATGAAGGCCACGAACGCTCCGACCGTCATGCGGTGCAGGAGGTTGGTCGCGCTGCGGGCGCCGAAGGCGGCCATGGTCGTGCCACCGCCGAAAACGGAGAGATCCGCACCCTTGCCCTGCTGCAGCAGGACGACCAGGATGAGGAAGAGACAGATGATGATGTGGAGCGTGTACAGCAGATAGATCACGGAGTACCTCGGACCGCTTCAGGCGGCGAAAGAAGAGATGATAGCGAGGAATTTGCCGGCGTCAAAGCTCGCCCCTCCGACCAGCCCCCCGTCGATGTCCGGCATTGCGGCCAAACCCGTTGAATAATCAGGGGTTACGGAGCCTCCATAGAGAATTCTGCGGGCCGCTCCGGCGGCCCCCCAGAGCGCCGCCAGATGGTCGCGGAGGTGGGCGTGGGCTTGCTGGGCGATCTCCGGAGTGGCGGTTTCGCCGGTGCCGATCGCCCAGACCGGCTCATAGGCGAGCACCAGCCCCGGGAGATCCGCGAACTCGAGGCCGGCGAGCGGGGCGAGTTGACGGTCGAGCACCGCGAAGGTCTCGCCGCGTCGGCGCTCGTCGCTCGTTTCGCCGACGCAGAGCAGAGGTTTGAGTCCCGCCCGCACCGCCGCCAACGCCTTCGCCACTGCCAGCTCGTCACTTTCGCCGTGGTCGTGGCGGCGCTCGCTGTGGCCGCACAGCGCCCACGAGCAGCCGACGTCGGCGAGCTGCAGCCCGGAGACGTCACCGGTGTGGGCGCCCTTGGGCTCGGCATGGAGGTCCTGGCCGCCGACCCCGATGCCGCTGCCGGCGAGCGCCTCGACGACCGCCGGCAGGAGGGGAAAGGAGGGGAAGACGGCGACCTCGGCCGCGAGCGGCAGCGCCGCGACGAGCCTCCGGCAGAGAGCGTCGGCCTCCCAGCGCACCAGGTTCATCTTCCAGTTCCCGGCCACCAGAGGCAGGCGCGGGAGCGGGGCGAAGTGCGGCGCCCCGTTCATCCGGGGTTACCGGCGCCAGCGGTACCAGCGGCGTCTGCGGCGCCGCCACCGGGCCGGGCGAGCGCCGCGACGCCGGGAAGCGCCTTGCCGGCGAGGAACTCGAGCGCGGCGCCACCGCCGGTCGACACATGCCCGATCTTGCCGGCGACCCCGGCCTGATGGACTGCGGCGACCGTCTCGCCGCCGCCGATCAGGGTGAATCCCGGGCAGTCGGCCAGGGCGAGGGCAACGGCGCGTGTCCCTTCGTCGAACGGCGGCTTCTCGAACACCCCGAGCGGGCCGTTCCAGAACAGGGTCTGACTGCGGGCGATCGCCGCGGCGAACGCCTTGCGGGTGCGCGGACCGATATCGACGGCGAGGAAGTCGCGCGGAATCTCCGTCGCCGCGACCGTCTGGACGACCTGGGGGTTCTCGAAGCTGTCGGTGGTGACGAGGTCGCTGGGGAGCAGAACCTCCGTACCGCGCGCCGCGGCGCGCTCGAGGATCGTGCGCGCGAGGTCGAGCCGGTCGCGCTCGACCAGCGAGGCCTTGAGATCGACACCCTGGGCGGCGAGGAAGGTGTTGGCCATGCCGCCGCCGACCATCAGGATGTCGAGCCGCGGCAGGAGGTTCTCGAGGGTGTCGATCTTGCCCTCGATCTTGGCCCCGCCGAGGATCGCCGCGAACGGCCGCGGCGGTTCGCCCAGGAGCTTCGCCAGCGCCTCGACTTCGCGCACCATCAGGCGCCCCGCGGCTTTGCGCGGCAGGAACGGGAGCACCCCGGTGACCGAGGCGTGGGCGCGGTGGGCGCTGCCGAAGGCGTCGTCGACGTAGGCGGTCGCATTCGCGGCCAGCGCCGCGGCGAAGACCGGATCGTTCTTCTCTTCACCGGCATGGAAGCGCAGATTCTCGAGCAGCGCGACGTCGCCGTCGCCGAGCTTCGCCGCGACCGCCGCCGCCGGCTCGCCGATCGCGTCGTCGGAAAAGAGCACCGGCCGTTCGAGCAGCGCCGCCAGACGTTCGGCCACCGGCCGCAGGGTGTACTTCAAGTTGCGCTCCCCTTTCGGCCGCCCGCAGTGTGAGCACAGGAGGAGCCGCGCGCCCGCCGCGGTGAGCTCGCGGATCGTCGGCAGCGCCTCCTCGATCCGCGTGTCGTCGGTGACCTTTCCGTCCTTCATCGGCACGTTGAAATCGACCCGCACCAGCACGACCGCGCCAGCGAGCCGCGCGAGATCGAGATCTTCGAGAGTCAGCAATTGAGTCATTGAAGTCATTCCTCCTTGGCGCCTGCTGCGGAACCGATTCTAGACGGGCGGCGCGAAAAGCCGGTCGCGACCGTGGCGCTTCATCGTTTGAGCTTGCTCTTCTCGGACGTATCGATCGCCAGCCGGGAGAGGAGCTCGGCGAGGCGGTTGGAGTAGCCCCATTCGTTGTCGTACCAGGCGACGACGCGCAGCAGGCGGTCGCCGGCGAGGGAGAGGAGAGGCAGGTCGACGATGGCGGAGCGCGGGTCGCCGATCCAGTCTGACGAGACCAGCTCTTCGTCGGTGGTGCCAAGAATTCCGGCGAGCGGTCCCCGCTCGGCGGCGCGAAAGGCCTCGGCGACCGCTTCGCGCTCGGCGACGCGGGTGAGGCTCACGGTGAGGTCGACCAGCGAGCCGGCGACGACCGGGACGCGCATCGCGAGCCCCTCCACCTTGCCCTGCATCTCCGGCATGACCTGCACGATCGACGGGATCGCGTCCGAGGTCGTCGGGATGATATTGGCGAGCGCCGAGCGCGCCCGGCGCGGATCGGCGTGCGCCATGTCGACCAGATTCTGGCTGTTGGTGACGCAGTGCACCGTGTTCATCAGCGCGTGATCGACGCCGAAGGCGCGGTCAAGGACGAGGAGCAGCGGCGCCAGGCAGTTCGTCGTGCACGAGGCGTTCGAGATCACCCGGTGCAGCGCCGGATCGAGGTCGCGGTCGTTGATGCCGAGGCAGACGGTGAGGTCGGGATCGGGCACCGTCGCCGAGACGACGACCTGGCGCACCGAGTCGTTCGGGCTCGCGAGGTGCCCGGCGGCGAGCTCGCGTCTGCGGAATCTCCCCGTCGCCTCGAGCACCACCTCGACCCCGGCGCCGGACCAGTCGATCTCCTGCGGCGTGAGAGCGCGCGAGAGCCGCACGGCGCGGCCGTCGAGGACCAACGAGCCCTCTCCCGACGCCACCGTGACCGGAAAGGCCCCGTGCACGGTGTCGTGGCGGAGGATCCGGGCGAGCTGCTGCGGATCGGCCGCATCGTTGGCGGCGGCGAGCTCCAACCCGAGCTCGGGGCGGGTCGCGGCGATCCGAATGAGCGCCCGGCCGATCCGTCCGAGGCCGTTCACTCCGAAGCGCAGGGCCATAAGGGAAGTCTACCGCCTAAAGAGGCACGACCCTTGCTAGATTGCCGGCGGTATGTCTCTGCGCCGACGGCTCTTTCTCCTCCTGGGTGGCCTGATCTGCCTGCTGCTGGTCGGGCAGTGGCTGCTCTTCCGCTCGCTGACGCGAGCGGTCACCGACGACGTGCGCACCGTCGCCTTCCGGGTCGGCGAAGAGATCCTCTCCGGCTTCTCCTACCGCACCGAGAGCCACCCGCGCTCCAAGACGCCCGACGACTCTCGCGACGGCAGCGAGCCCGGAAGCGAAACGCATGTCGTCGTGGTGACCTCGGGGGCCGAGGCAGGCGCCGCCGCCTGGACCGCGCTTGCGGAGCCGGTGCCGGGCGACGATCCGCAGCGCGTGATGGTGCGCCGCGAGATCCACTTCCAGAGTCCTGGACCGGCGGCGGCGGGAACTGCGGTCGTCGCCGGCGCGGAGGCCGAGACTTCCGGCCCGCACCTGCGCCAGATCGTGCTCGAGACCGATGCGGCGCGCGACGTGCTTTTCGTGCGCGGCCCGGCGATGCAGCGCCGGATTCCGATCCCCAACGCCGCGGTCGCCTCGACCCTCGATCGCTTCGCTACCCGGCTCCTGCTGGGGAACCTCGCGCTTCTCGCCGCCGGGCTCCTCGCCGCGGCGGTCATGGCGCACCGGCTGACCCGGCCGCTCGCCGACCTCACCGCGGCGGCGGAGCGTTTGGGAAGTGGCGAGCTCGGCGCCGCGGTCGATCTCCGAGGGGCCGAGCGCGCCGACGAGATCGGGCGGGCGATCGTGGCGTTCAACCGCATGTCCCAGCGCCTCGCCGAGCTCGACCGCGAGAATCGCCGGCTGGCCTCCGCCGAGCAACTCTCGGAGTTGGGCGAAGTGGCGCGCGGGCTCGCGCACTCGCTGCGCAATCCGCTGAACGCCCTCGGTCTCGCGATCGAGCAGGCCAGCGCACCGCCGGAGGTCGTCGAGGGCTCGCGGCGGCAGATCCGGCGCATGGACGGCGCCCTGCGCTCGTTCCTCGCCCTCGCCTCGGCGGGCTCGGCGCAGGCCGAACCGGTCGACCTCGCGCAGCTGGCGCGTGAAGTGGCGCTCGAAGCTCTCCAGGACGGCGCCGGGCGGGTGCGGATCGAGGTCGAGACCGGCGGGGGCTCTTCCTCCCCGACCGTCGCGGGCGTCCCGGCGGAGTTGAAGGCGGTGCTGCAGGCGCTGCTCGTCAACGCCGTCGAAGCGAGCCCCACCGGCGGGCAGGTCACCTTGCGTCTCGAGGCTGTGGACGGCGAGTGGAACGAGCGGAATGACCGGAATCATGAGAACAACCAGAACGGGCGCGTGCGCATCACGATCGACGACGAGGGCGCGGGTCTCCCCGAGGAGGTGCGTGCGCGCCTCTTCGAGCCGCACGTCACCACCAAACCGCACGGCTCCGGCATGGGTCTCTTCCTCGTCCACCGCTTGGTGAGCGGGCGTTACGCCGGCGACCTCCGGCTCGCGCCGCTCAGCGCCACCGCCGCAGGCACGACGGTGACCCTCGACATCGGCGATCGCGTGCGATGAACGACGAAAGACTGCTCGTCGTCGAGGATGAGGCCGACCAGCGCAAGCTCCTCGCCGGGCTCCTCGCCGCCGAGGGCTATAGCGTCGCCGAAGCCGGCTCGGTCGCCGAGGCGGTGCGTGAGCTCGGCCGCGCGCTGATCGATCTCGTGATCTCCGACTGGCGGCTTCCGGACGGCGATGGCGGCGCGCTCCTCGCCCGCGTGCGCGGGCTCTACCCGGATCTCGGCTTCGTCATGGTGACCGCCTACGGCACCATCGCCCGCGCGGTGGAGGCGATCCGCGCCGGCGCCGACGACTACCTCGCCAAACCGTTCGAAGCGCAGGCGCTGAAGCTGGCGATCGACCGGACTCTGGCGCGCCGGCGGCTCGAGCGCGAGAATCGCCGGCTCGCCGCGGAGATCGGCGAGCGCGACCAACTGGTCGACCTCATCGGCCGCTCGGCGGCGATGCACACTCTCTTCGCCCGCGTCGAGCGCCTCGCCGGCACCCAGGCGACAATTCTTCTCACCGGCGAGAGCGGCACCGGCAAGGAGCTCGCGGCGCGGGCGCTGCACCAGCTCTCGGCGCGGAGCACGCAGCCGTTCGTCGCGGTCAACTGCGCGGCGATTCCCGAGGGGTTGCTCGAGTCCGAGTTCTTCGGCGTCGAGCGCGGCGCCTTCACTGGCGCCGACCGCACGCGTGCCGGGAGATTCGAGGCCGCGGACTCCGGGACGCTCTTTCTCGACGAGATCGGCGAGCTGCCGCTCGCCCTGCAGCCGAAGCTCCTGCGCGCGCTGCAGGAGGGCAAGGTCACCCGGGTCGGCGCCAGCGCGGAGATTGCCGTCGACGTGCGGCTGGTCGCGGCGACGAATCGCGACCTCCTGAGCGAGATCGCCGCCGGGCGCTTCCGGCAGGATCTCTACTATCGCCTGAACGTCGTGCCGCTCGCCCTGCCGCCGCTGCGCGAACGACGCGAGGACATCGCTCTCCTCGCCGAGCACTTCGCGGCGCGCGCGGCGCGGCGTCACGGTCTCGCCCAGGCGCGCTTCCCCGCCGCCGTGCGCAAGGCGCTGATCGAGTATGCCTGGCCGGGGAACGTCCGCGAGCTCGCCAACGTCGTCGAGCGGCTGACACTCCTCGCCGACGCCGGCGAGGTGCAGCTCGAGGATCTGCCCCCCGAGCTCTCGGGCCGGCCGCAGGGCGAAGGAGGCTTCCGGTTGCCGGCGCAAGGCCTGTCGTGGGAGGCGCACGAGCGCGAAGCGTTGCGCCAGGCGCTCGATCTTTCCGGCGGCAATCGTGCCCGCGCCGCTCGCCTGCTCGACCTGCCGTACAAAGCGTTCCTCTATCGGCTCGAGAAGCACGGGCTCGAGAAGCACGGGCTCGCCGAACCCGAGCCGCCGCGCAGCTGAGACGAGTCCCCAACCCGGCCACACCTTCCCCATTTGAGGAGGCGAAGCGGGCGATAGACGGCGAATTCACTTGGCACCGTCCTTGCCTTTAGCACCGGTGGACGCGGCACAGTGCCGCACAACCTTCGAAGGAGCGCACCCGATGTCCAACCGAAATCGCTGGATGGCCTTTTCCCTTACTGGTCTTTTCCTGGCGGCTGCCGCGGGCCTCGGCTATGCGGCAGGAAGCGAAGAGTCCGCTGCGGGCGTGAGGGCCACCGAGAACGACGCCGACGCGAGCAGCATCCTGCAGGCGCGTCACTCGCAGATGAAGCTCGTCCTCGACCGCGACGGCGGCGCCGAGCATCTCGAGCTCGAGAACCTCCACGACATGGCGATCGGCGAGAGCCGCAGCCTCTCCACCGCGAGCGGCACGCCGGTCGTGGTCACCCGCGACGAGCAGGGCTTCGAGATCGATCTCGACGGCAGGAAGATCCGCCTCACGGACCATTTCGCGGCGGAGATGCCGGC
This sequence comes from Thermoanaerobaculia bacterium, assembly GCA_031403995.1. Taxonomy (GTDB): domain Bacteria; phylum Acidobacteriota; class Thermoanaerobaculia; order Multivoradales; family JAGPDF01; genus JAGPDF01. Next base: position 2,698 of record JANNGS010000071.1, on the reverse strand, counting down.
AGGCTCCTGGACGGGCGAAGACGGCGAGAGCCGCCAGTTTCACAGGAAGATCGTGGTGCACGAGGGCGGCGAGGACGGGGCCGGTGGGGCGAACGTCAGGATCGTGCGCAACCGGGTGGCCGCAGGCGAGGGCGACGCGGTGATCGCCGGCGCCGCCGCCACCGCCGATGCCGATGCCGCCGACGTCGTCATCCTGCGCCGGACCGGCTCCGACGGTCATGGCTTCGCCTTTGCGACCGCGGGCGGCGAGCTCCCAGCCATGGCGCTGCCGCTCGATGTGACGATTCAGCGTCTCGAGGCTTCGCCCAAGTTCCAGGAGCTGGACGAGGCGACGCGCACCAAGGTCCTCGAAGCGCTCCGCGAGTCGGCGCCCAGGACGGGCGCGTTCCTCGCCGGTGAGCCAGGGAGCAAGACGATCGTCCTCGAGCTCGAGGAGGAAGACTAGCCTCACTTTGGTCAGTTCCGCGCGCCGGCTCGGCTGTCTATTCTTCCAGGCGGAGACCATGCACGGTCTCCGCCGCAGTTCGGGGGAGACGGCATGGGCACGCGACGACGCCTAACACCAATTCTGCTGGCGCTCCTGGCCGTGCCGCTGCTGACCGCGCCGGCCGCGCCGGCCGCGCCGGCCGCGGCACCGCCGGAGTACACCATCGATGCGGCGCGCTCGCTGTTCGCCGTTTTGACCCACAAGGCGGGCATCGCCTCGGGGCTGGCCCACGATCACCTGGTGGTCGCCGTGCCGGCAAAGACCAGGCTCGACTTCGATTCCGCGACCCCGGAGGCGACGCGCTTCACCTTCGCCGCCGCGGTCGACGCGCTCGAAGTCGACGCCCCCGGGCCGCGCGCGGCGTGGAAGGGGCGCTTCCGGGAGCTCGGGATCCACTCGGGCGAGCTGCCACCGGTCTCCGATTCCGACCGCGCGAAGGTGCGCGCCGCGATGCTGGGCGCGACCCAGCTCGACGGCGCGAAGTTCCCGGAGATCCGGGCGGAGGTCGTCGCGCTGACGCGAAGCGCCTCGAGCCCGGGCTCAGAATGGGTCGCAAAGGTCCACCTGGTGATTCACGGAAAGACCGTCGAGCGCTCCCTGCCGGCGACCTGGAGCGAAAAAGAGGGCACCCTCACCGCCGAGATCTGGGGAGAGTTCCGCTTCCAGGAGTTCGGCATCGAGCCGCACTCGACGATGCTCGGCGCGATCCGCAACGACGATCGCCTCCACCTCTACGTCAGCGTCGTCGCTCGCCGCGCCCCGTGAGGCGGGCCTTCCATCGCCAGTAGGGTTCGGCCGCCTTCCAGAAAGTCGACTTGCGGATCGCGGCCAGGGTCTCGCGGGTGGCGGCGAGCTCGGCGGCGAGCGCCGCGATCTCCGCCCGATCACGGTTGCGCGTCTGCCAGAGGAGCTCGAGCGCGGCGCGCTCCGGGGCCGACACCGGCACCGGCGCGGGGAGCGCGCGCAGGAAAGCTTTGAACGCCTCGGCGCTTCGCCGCCAGGTGAAGGTGCGGGCGGTCGCGAGGCCGGACTGCGCCAGGCGCTCGCGCAGCGGGCGGTCTTCGACCAGCCGGAGGATCGCCGCGGCGAGCGCCTGCTCGTCGCCGGGCGGCACGACCAGGGCGTTGTCGTCGTGGCGCGCGTACTCCATCACCCCGCCGCTCGCGGTCAGCACGCAGGCCGCACCGCTCGCCATCGCCTCGAGCCCGACCAGTCCGAAACCCTGGAAGAGCGAAGGGTCGACCACGACGTGCGCCGTCGAAAGGAGGCGCGCGACGCCGTCGCGCGACAGCACGCCGACGTGGGCGTGGGGGAAGTTCTCTTCCTCGAAGCGGTGGGCGCCGAAGAGCACGATCTCCACCCCGGGGTGTGCGCTCACGGTGCGCAGTGCCGGCAGGAGATAGCGAAAGCCACGGCGCTCCTCGTAGCGCAGCATGGCGACCACGCGGATCGGTCCGGCCTCGGTCCGGTCGCCCCGCGGGTAGAAGACCTCTGGGTCGCCGCTCATCGGTACCACCGCGGCGCGATGCCCGTGCCGGCGCGCGATCTCGTCCGAGAGCCAGGTCGAGATGGCGGTCATCTGAGGCACCAGCTCGTAGGTCTGCGCCACGACCTCGACCGGGTCGCCACCGAACCAGCCCTCGTAGTCCTGCAGGAAGTACGCGGTCTTCATCCCCGGCCGGCGCGCGGCCGCGAGCGCGACCGGCGGTGCCGTCTGATAGGCGGTGGCCACGAGCACCCGGGTCTCGGGGAGCTCCTCGGCAAAACGTTGGGCCGGCAGGCGCAAGGGCGTGAAGAAGAGCTCGAGGTCGATCTCGCTCGCGGCCTCCTCGAGCAGCACGACGCCAGCGTGGAGTCCTTCGAGGACGAGCGCGTTGGTGAGCTCGAGGACGTCCGCCACGCCGCCGAAGACGCCCATCATCGGCAGCACGAAAAGGACGTCGAACGGCTCGGTTGCCGGCCCGCCGGTCCATTCGAAAGTCGCGGCATCGCGGACCGCGCCGAGCTCGTTCTTGCGGTTGAACTCGAGCAGCTCCGCCTCATAGAGGTGGCGCCAGCGGGCCATCAGCAGGCCGAGATTCTTCTCGAACCGCGCGCTGGTGTCGGAGAAGCTCGCCCCTTGGCGATGGTAGACGAAGACATCGTCGGCGACAACGCACCGCCACCCGGCGGCGCGGGCGCGGAGATGAAAGTCGGTCTCCTCGCAGTAGC
>JANNGS010000070.1:0-4634 GCA_031403995.1 Thermoanaerobaculia bacterium | reverse complement strand
TAGGTGAACTCCACCTCGCGCGAGAGCGGATCGCGGATCTTCCACAGCAGGCCCTGCGGGTTGTAGGTGTAGAGCGTCTGCCGCGCGCCCTGGGTGACCGTCGAGAGGCGGCCCTGCGCGTCGTAGGCCGAGGCGACCGGTGCCACTCCCGGCGAGAGCGCCTCGCTCACCCGCCCGAAGAGATCGAACGTCGTCGTCCCCTGCCGGCCGAGCGGCGAAGTCGTCGTGAGCGTCCGCGCCGCGCGCGAGTAGAGCGACGTCGCCGTGCGGCCGTTCACCGTCACCGAGTCGGAGATCGAACTGCTGAGTGTCGCTTCCGCGACTTCCGAGGAACAAGGAAGAACCAGCAAGAAGAGAGCGCCGAGAGCCCAGCGATGGAAAGTAGTCAAGGCTCGGATCGACCTTTCAACGCGCTTCAGGAAGGACTGTCTTACGCTCTCAGTTACAGGCCGCCGGTTGCCCCCACCCGAGATCCCAGAGCGCCGCTCTCGTGACGCGAAACTCGAGGTCGCCCTCGAGGTAGTAGGGCCCCATGATCTGCGGCGGTGCGAGGGTGGTGCTGAAGTGGCTCATGGCGCTGCCGCTGATGCCGGTCGTCGGGGCGTACATCTCGACGTTGCCGGCCGGGGTCCAGCCGGCGGTGAGGGTGCCGACTGCCGTCGCGATTCCGGTGCCGCTCCACTGCAGCTCGGGCCCGGAGGTCATCGCCGCGAGGCGCTGGGTGTTGGACATTTCCGGGAATGCGGCTGGCGTCGCCCCGAAGCGAACGAGCTGCGCCATGAGCGCGTCGTCATACCCCAGGAGCTTGGCGCCGCTCACCCGGCTCACGCCGGTGACGAAGCCCAAGCCGTGCGCGATCTCGTGCAAGGCCACCGGCAGGAACCAGATGTCGCTCGCCAAGCCGAGGTCGCCGAGGCCGTAGTCGAAGCCGTCGTTGCCGTAGACGTTCGGGGTATCGACGTCGGAGTTGAACTGAATGTGGAGATCGAGCTCGCCCGGGTCGAGGTCCATGCCGGCAAGCTTGTCGGCGAGAGCCGAGGCGTACCAGGTTCCCGCCCGCGGCGCGCCAGCGAAGTCGCGGAAGAACCCGTCGGGGCCACCTTTGCCGAGAGTGACCGGTGAGGAGCCGGCAATCGGATCGAAGCTCACCCCCACCTTGACCGGCACATCGCTGTCCAACTGCTGCGACCAAACCTGCAGCGCGAACTCGACCGCATTGAGCCGCGCCTGCCCGAGCGTCGTCGCCGAATTCCCCGACCGCGGCGTCCACGGCGCCGTGGAATTGAGCCCCTCGCCGGGACCGTCGAGGTTGACGACTTCCACCGTGAAGCCCGCCTCGGCTCGGCCCGAAAAGAGGCAACCCGCGAGAACGGCCACCAGGCAGCATGTCCACCGCGCTCCGCACGCCCTCACGGCTGCACCGCAGCGGTACTTGCCGACGTGACGTTCGGAATCTCCACTACGGCCGGCGCCCCCTCGCAAGAGAGCACGACCTTCCCATCGCGCTCCTCCGCCAGGAGCGCGCTCCGCAGCCCGCCTCGCAGCCGCAACCGAACTCCGCCGGCACGCACAAGAACTGATTCCTCCCGCAGGCCGAGAGCAGCGAACTCATCGATAGTCGGCGCCGCGAAGGTATCCGCAGAGCTCACCGGCGTGGCCATCTCATTCAACAGCGCCGCTGGCGGCGCTTCGAATCGGTTCGTGACCTCGTTGCGGAAAACTACGCTCGGTTCGGAGCCGAGGCTTGCCGCAGCTGCATCGGAAGCATCAGAGAAGATTGCAATCGCCATCAGCCACTTCGCCACGGTCTTCATCTCTCTCCCCTTCGAGATGCTCTACTCAATCTCACCACCAGAACATTCTCCAGTTCAACAATGCTTGCGCGTGTACGCCAGGTAAGCAGAAAACTTCGAACCAGCCCGCTTCCTAGTTGGAGAGCTTGCTGCGCACCAGCTCTAGCCGCTTGCGCTCAGCCGCAGTCAAGCGATCCTCGAGCCTTTCCAGAAGCTGCGCCTCGATGTCGTAGTGCTTTCGAGCTCTCGCTTCAGCAACCTGGGCGCGAAGCGCCTGCACCCGAGCCGCTTCAGTCCTTGCGGCTGACTCTTGTTGCCAGCGCTCCACTTCCCTCTTCGCGCAACTCTCAACATGTTCCCACACGCTCGTATCTCCGCTCACAATTTGCTCCAATGCTGGTCGAACCTGGAGTGCAAGACGACGGGCCTCTTCCACCAGTTCTGCCTTCGACCTGACTCGCTTTGTCTCGAGGTCAGAATCAAACCCGAGACAGCGGAGAACTTCCTGAAATCCAACTTCCATCCCGCGACCTCCAGTCGTTGGATTTCGTTTTACCGAACCTACAAGCTGGTTTCCGTCAAGGAGCAGGCGAAAAGAAAAATCTGACCTTTCGAACAAGACATCGTGGTCGCTTCTCTCCAAGGCCTTGCAATCCAGCTCGCTAGTGAGAAACTCGAAAACTGGCAAGACCGCTTCGATAAACGCCGCGTTCAGCTCGGAACTGGGTGCGCTTCGCATACGCCTCTCAGTTCCCACGTACCATCCGGTCACCGACACGAGTGAAGCCCTTCGACTCCAGGTATCGCAGCTCGACGAAGTAGAACGAGCTGGGATTTATCGCTCGCCAATAGGCTGGTTCCGTTGCGAGATAGATCTCATCCCCACGCCGGATTGCGCTATCTAGCCAGCGAATGTTCATCTTGGCGCTCCACTCGAGATCGTCGACTCGCAATACATTGTGCCCCGCCCAGCCAATCGCGGCGTCAGTGTCATCCTTGTTGCCGATGACCGTAATTCCTCTCTGAACCCGCTTGCTAAGGGAATTCGAAGCAGCGAGCGCTTCGTCGGAATACTGAACCAACTCCTTTGCGCCAGCTCCATAGCCACCGCCGGGAGCAATCACACCCAGCAACGCACCCCCAAGCGATAACGCCTTCGCAGTTCCTCCAGCACAAGGATCGGCCAGAGTCATCACGGTGTCGACCACGTCGTAGACCGACAGACCAAGTTCGACAATGCTCCAGACTGCAGCACCAACGGCAACGACTAGAGGAATGATCCGTCCACTTGGGTCATTGATGTTGACTGGGTCATTGATCGAGTAGCCGTAGAGATTGAAACCGCCACCCTGGAATCCGATCGGGTCCTTTGCCGCCCACCGGCCGGTTTCGGCGTCGTAGTCACGTGCGCCGAATCGAGTCAGGCTAGTTTGACTGTCGTAGATCCCACCCGCGAAGCCGAAGGGTTGGAAGCCGGGGTTGGTGTCGAGTTGGATACGGCCGAAGGCGTCGTAGTCGATTCGTTGGGCGACGGTGCCGGTGGTGGCGTTGACGACCAGGCGGACGCTGCCGAGGTGGTCGGTGAAGATTCGGTAGGTGACGCCGCCCTTCACCATGGAATCGGGGACGTTGCCTTTGGTGGCGTAGACGAACTGACTGACGATGTTGCCGCTGCCGTCGAGCTCGGCGGCGGGGGCGAGTTGGCTTTGGTAGAGGAAGCCCTGGACCAGGGTGCCGTTCACCTTCTTGCCGATCCGGCGGTTCGCGGCGTCGATGATGTAGTCGATCGTGATGCCGGTCGGAAGCTCGACCGTGCGGAGATTGCCCAGGACGTCGTAGGCGTAGGTCGTGACGTCGGTGCCGTCGGTCTTTGTCGCCAGCTCGCCGTTCGCGGTGTAGGTGTAGGTCTTCGAGCCGTAGCTCAAGAGGCGGTCCTGGTCGTCGTAGACCGCCGTGCCGCTACCCCACCCGTCCGTCCAGGCGGTGCGGTTCGAGTTCGCGTCGTAGTCGTAGTCGCTGACGACGACGCTGTTGCGCTTTACTTGGTCGAGGCGGCCGGCGGTGTCGTAGAGGTACTCCCAGGCGTGCGTCACCCCTTCGACCGTCTCCGACTTCGTGGCGATCCGGCCGCCGTTGTCGCGCGCCGTGTCGAACGAATAGAGGTCCGTCGCCCCATGACGGGCCGTGTAGGTGTCGAGCTCGCCGAATCCGGTGTAGGTGAAGAGATCCGTCGCCCCCGCGAGCGTCGTCCCGGAGAGGAAGCCGGTCGTCGTGCTGCGCGCGAGCGTCAGGGCTCCGGCCTGCGTCAACAGGCCGTCCAGGTCGTAGCCGAAGGTGACCTCGTTGGCGTTGTTGATCTTCCGCGAGGTGAGCTCGAACGAGCTGTTGTAGCCGAGCTGCATCGAGCCGGCGACCGGCCCTGTCCAGGTGACCGACTTCGGCAGCGAGCCGTCGTAGGTGAAGGCGAGGCTGCCGCCGTCAGGATCGGCGACCGAGGAGAGGTTCCCGTCGCCGGGCTGGTAGCTGTAGACGTAGCTGCCGCGCGGCGTCACCATCGACGTCAGGCGGCCCGTCACGAGGTCGTAGACCGAATCGATCGTCTGGCCGTCCGGCCGTGTCACCAGCTCGAGCTGGTGATCGAGGTTGTAGGCGAAAATTGTCCGGTCCTCGGGCAGGCCGGCTTCCGGCGGGTTGTACTCGGTCCCCTGGTCGGCGTTGTCGTAGACGAAGCCGTGCTGCGGCCGGCCCGGTGGCGTGAGCGACGTGAGGTTGCCGTTCTCGTCGTAGTCGAACTGCACGATCCGGCTGTCCGGGAGCTTCTGCGTCCGCACCCGGCCGATC
>JANNGS010000069.1:0-91105 GCA_031403995.1 Thermoanaerobaculia bacterium | reverse complement strand
CAGGTGCAATGGACCGACCTCCACGTCCGTGTCCTGGTGCCCACAACCGGCCAGCTCCTGCGCGAGCACGTGCGGACGAAGCGGGGCTGGCACCGCATCGACGACAGCGACCGCTCGCCCCGCACTCCGGCGACGACGCTGGCCCTGCTCGCCCGCGCCAGCCACGCCGGCCCGCATCTGCACGCCGTGTGTACCACCAGCCAGGCCCGCGAAGGCGCCGCCGGCGTCCGGCGCATCCTCGGTGTCCTCAGTCTCGCCAAGCGTTTTGGCCCGGCCGCCGTGGACGAAGCCGCCAAGGTGGCCCTCGACCTCGAGGCCCCCACCTATCGCTTCCTGCGGCGCTATCTGGAGCGGATGCCGCCGGCGCCGCTCACGCTCCGCCAGGTCGACCCGCTCATCCGCCAACTGACTCTCTACCGCGATCTCATCGATCGCACGACAGGAGATCCCGCATGAATCTCGTCGAGCTCGATCACGCGCTGCGCAAACTCCGCCTCTCCGGCATGGCCGACGGCCTCGAAGCGCGGCTCCGGCAGGCCCAGGTCGATCGCCAGGTACCGCTCGACCTGGTCTCGGCGTTGGTCGGCGATGAACTGCTCCGCCGGGAGGACCGCCTCATCAGCCGGCGCCTGCAGCAGGCCCGATTCCGCGATCCCGACCGCTCGCTCGACACCTTCGATTTCGATTTCAACAAGAAGATGCCGCGAGCGCTGATCCACGAGCTCGCCACGGGCCGTTTCATCCTGCAGCGCGAAGACGTCCTGCTGCTGGGGCCTCCGGGAACCGGCAAGAGCCACCTGGCGCAAGCGCTCGGGCGAGCCGCCATCCACCAAGGGCATCGGGTCGCTTATCGCGAGGCTCACACACTGCTCGAGGAGATCACCGACGCCACGCTCGACGGCACGCGCAAGGCCTACCTCACCGACCTCGCGGCCTACCCGCTGCTCATCATCGACGACCTCGGCATGCGAAAGCTCCCGCACACCGCCGCCGAAGACCTGCTCGAGGTGATCATGCGGCGCTACGAACGCGCCTCGACGCTGCTGACCTCGAACCGCCCCGTCGATGACTGGGGCAAGCTCCTCGGCGACACGGCGGCGGTCACTGCGCTCCTCGATCGATTGCTCCACCACGCCCACGTCCTCAAATCTGGACCGCGTAGCTGGCGCACCAAGATCCACACAGACTTGCGCACGGAGGCGACTAAGGAGTAAAACTCACCCGTCTCGGTCCCCGGCCGGAAATGGCCGGTTTTGACACGTCGACAAATGGCCGGTTTTCAACTGTCCACCGAGGCCTTGTTTCACTTCACCCGGACCATGACTCCGCCTACAAACGCTGAATTCCATCCCGCGTGGAGCGAGCGGTTCGTTCGCCTCGCCGGCAGCGCTGTGGACTTCCCGTATCCGGAAGAGCCGCAGGTGGTCGAGCGGAACGAGGGCCTGCGTCTTGAGGACGTGCGCGGCTGAGATCGCGAGCGGCTTCGGCGGAGCGCTGCTGAGGGACACGAAGCCGGCTGCGCCGGCATCGTGTCCCCCGAAGTTACTTGGTCTGCGCCTCCCCGGTGTCGAGGACGCCCAGCCCTCCTGCTACCAAGGGACACCTGTCGTGTCGGCAATGACGACGGGGCTAATTGCGCACTCGTCCGTAACTACCTGCAAGGCAATTCTTGTTGCATGAAAGAAAAGCGGAATCGTCACCTGCATGTGAGTCGTGTCTTCGCCATTCACTGTGGGTAAGGTGACCGGTTCCGCGCTCCTCAATCCGAGGTCCAGGCGCAAACACTTGGCGACGGTAGTGTGCCCGGCGCCCAGGTCCGTTGTGCCGAAGATGCGGAAGCTCTGAAGGGGGCGCAGCTTGTCCACCACTACGGTGACGCTCGTGGACGTAGAGCCCACTACCTGAAGCGCAATTGGGGGGCTCGAGATCTCTACTGGGACGTTCGCTTCTAGGCCATCGTAGGAAACTACAACCGTTGCGATGCCGGGCCGGAGGAAATGGACTTCGCCAGAATCGGTGACTGCCGCAACAGCTGTGTCTGAGCTCGTGAACGAGATCGGATAGCCCGTCAGCTCGCGATCGACGTTATCGGAGAAGACGCCGTAGACGCGCAGCGTTCGTCCCGGAAAGGCCGGAGAGTTCTTGATGACCGCAGGTTCGAGCCGCAGGCCTTGGAGCGTCGCCTCCTGTTCGACGTCGATACCGCCGTCCACGAAATCGAACTGATAGAGAGCCTCAGGCGGTAACGTCTCCTGCCCCTTGGCAACCGCGCCCACCACGATCTCGCCGAGAGCATTCATTGGAATTGCGAATGTCGCGACGAAGGGTGACTCGTCAACGAGAAGCTCCTGATCGCCGAAGAGGAACAAGACGCGCTGGGGCTCGAATTTCTCGAGTCCAGTGGCCTCCAGTGTGACCTCATCGCCCGGATGAAAGACCGGTCCACCGGCGACAATCTGCAGGTCGAGACAGGTATCCTGGCAGTCAGTGCCTCGAGAAAAGCCTCGCCCGATCGGAGCCCTCAGTGGTGCCAAGATCCCAGGGTCGGAGTCCAGAGCAGGGAAACCTTCCGGCGCGAACTCCTCGGCACTTACGGAAAGTCTCAGGAGCTCTTCCATTCGAGATCCGAATGCAGCCTCTTTGGGCTCCGAAGTGTGAATAGCGTGCGTCGTCTCAGTGGGTTCGATCACAGTCACGTTCGGCGGCAGGAGCCCGCCTTCCTGGCTGGAGCGTTTGACAATGCCGTCGTGCTGCACTCCCAAACCGAAAACCAGTTCTCTCGTTGTTTGGAGGTATGCCCCGAGCAGAGCTTCGATCAGGAAGCCCTTCGCGGAGGAATCCTCCTGGCCACCCGTTCCCACAACAGCGTGAGCAGGAACGATGGCCGCACCCTGATCCAGGATGGGGGCCCTCATGTCTTGAATTGCGCCACAGTCGACGCACATCTCGGACTTGACGAGACGAAGTGGCCAAGCGTAGCGCGGTGGGCCCTGCTCCCACATAGCCCAGAGCGCGTTGGCGAGCTCGCTTCCTGCGTGCGGAGTTCCCAGGGTGATCAACCTGTTCAGGTCGCCCGTAAAGAAATTGTCGGCTCGCAAGTTGCATTCGCCTTCACAGTAATCGCCGGCCACCCACTGCCGGGCGAGGAGGCCGCCCATGCTGTGTCCTATGTAGTCGGCCTGAGTCGCTGCATAGCCGAGAGAGCGAACACCCTCCAGCGCATCCCAGGAAGCAACTACTGCCTCATAGGAATTCTTGGAGAAGCTCGCCGCGTTAGTAGGCTTGTAGTCGTGAAGGAATGTATCGAATACAGGGCTTTGGAGGAGCGCATACTCCCAGGTTTCGAAACTCGACCAAACGCCGTGAACAAGCGCTACCGGAGGTCGGACAATGGCTTGCATCACTTCGATAGAGGCTCCGGTACCCAGGTCGGTTGCGCTGACGAAGAAAGGTCGCAAGCGCGAAGTCGAGTCGCTCGAGTTTCCTGTTCGGTCGAACCCTTCCGGGGCCTGCAAGAGCGCATAAGCGAACTTCTCGCCTGACGAGACCGTAACGACGGGGACGTCCAATTCGTAGAGCTCGTTCTGGTTGCCGCCGACCGATGACAACGAACCGACGAACTCGGAAGCGGCATGGTTCTCGTCTGCGATGGAGAAGCGCACCGTGCCGCTTTGAGAGGCTTGAAAGCGCAGCAGTAGGCGAGTCACACCATCGGCCGCCACTCCGTTCACCGGCCGACCGTAGACCTTCAGGCGCTCCGGGTCGACGGTGACTTCGCCCCCATCGATCAGGTCCGGATTCGGATCCAGCACCTGGAACGAGTAGCCTGTGGAGCTAGCGTAGACCTCGAGAAAGTTGATGGTGTTGTCTCTGGGGTCGAGGTTGTCCAGAGTTCCGAAGGTGACGCCTTCTCCCGATGGGTAGATTCGCGTCCGGCTGACACCGTAAGCCGCGCCAATCGTTCCGTTTGTCGGTTGCCACCGACGCGAGACGAGTCGAGTGGTCTGGGTCGTGCGATCCCTGATCCACGCTTGGATCCCGTCATCCTCCCGCAGTTCGCCGGTGAGGTTTCGGTCCGAGTTGAAGGCGACTCGCTTGCCATCGCCGCTGATCGACACAAACGCGACGCTACGCCAGTCTACAGAACCGTCCGAGTTGGCGCTTTGGAGCTCGAACGAGCCCGTGCGAGTGTCCGCGACGTAGACGTCGGCCGTGGTATTCGTATCTGCGGGGCTCTTTGGAAGATACGTCAGTCCGACTACGAACTCGCCGGCAGAATCGATATCCAGGCCCCCCTCACTGAACCCACTGGGCATGGAGTCGAAGTCGAGTCTCTTGACGATGGCGTCAGCTTCCACATCGTAGACGAAGACGTCGGTGTCGTTGAAGTCACCGTCTTCGTTCGCGAGGGGCAGACTGGAGTTCCGAGAGGCAAAGGCGACAATTCTCCCATCCCTGGAAATGACAGGGTTGCCGCTGTTGGCGTTGATGTATAGACCAAATATCGGACGACTGACGAGAATGGTGCGATCTGCGCAGCGGTCCCTGAGATAGATGTTCACGTGGTGAACTGCGGGATATTGCTCATAGAGAGCCATGTTCGCTACAAGATTCTTGGCGAGCGAGGCGAATACGACGCGGCAGCCGTTGGCGGAGATCCGTGGAGCCCAGGCGGAAGCATCAGAGTCTGCCTTTGCGTGAGGAACGGGTGCCCCTGGATCCGCGATGTCGATCAGTTCGGTTCTTGCCGCTTCACGATCGCGAAGGAAGATGTTCAAGCCGGCTCCTGAGTCCTCGGGAACGAGATTCGTCGCCCTGGAGTAGAAGACGACAAGCTGCCCACTGAGATTCAGATCCGGTTGGCTGCTCTCGCCGTTTCCGATTGCGCCGTTCACGCCGGAGGCTCGACTCGCGATTTCGAACGTATGATTGGTCCGGCTCAGGACAAGCACGTCAGCTACGCCGTTGGTGTCGCCGTCGGCCAAGTTCGACGCGCTGCTTCTGAACGCCACGATCGAGCCGTCCTGGTTGGCTACACTGTAGGTGGAGTGTCCATTTCCCGTCGATTGCGAGTAGGAGAGTAAGGTCGAATGGACTCCGACCGCCTGGGTTGGGTCAGAGGTCAGCAGGCCGGACGCCAGGACTCCAAGCGCGACGACGAAAGCTCGTGGCCGACTTTCCAGCGCGAACGAGCAGGCCGAATACCGAAATAGGGACATGAGTTCTCCTTGGTTGTCTCCGAGTATAGAAGAGTACTTACTCCACAAGAGTTGCAAGTTGCACAGTGCGGAGGACGACGCCACTGCAATTGGATAGCGCGAACGATGAGGTCGGTCGCTGGTTCCGGGCGAGAGTGGTGAGCGCCGCGAGGCCGGCGAGTACGGACGGTGCGGAGTTCGGGTGCGTCGATGGGCTGCGTTTCGAGAATTGACAGGGCTGAATTTGGAAGTGCGGCTTCGGGGGGAGCTTCTGGGGGACACGAAGCCGGCTGCGCCGGCATCATGTCCCCCATCGGGGCACTGTCCCCTCATGGGGGCAGGTATCTTCGCGTCGCTCTCGGCTAGGACAGCCCCTCGTCGGCGCCGAGGAGGCCTTTTTCCTTCATCCAGTCGGGGTTGAGCTTGGAGAGGTAGCGCTCGCCGGAGTCGGGGAGGAGGGTGACGACGAGGGCCTCGGCGGGGAGCTTCCGAGCGACCTCGCGCGCTGCCCAGGCCGCAGCGCCCCCGGACGATCCGGTGAAGATCGCCTCGCTCTTCGCCAGCGCGAAGACCTCGTCGTAGGCAATCTGGTCGCTGACCGTGATCACCTCGTCGATGGTCTCCGGCCAGCAGGAGTCGGGCATGTAGCTCTGGCCGATGCCGTCGATGAGATAGAAATCGAGCTCTTCCGGCGGCGGCAGGTGGCCGTGCTCATTCCAGTAGGCGTAGACGCTGCCTACCGGATCGACGCCGATCGTCCGGATCGCCGGGTTCTGCTCTTTCAGGTAGCGCGAAACGCCGGAGACCGTGCCGCCGGTGCCGACGCCGGCGACCCAGTGGGTGACCTTGCCGTCGGTCTGGCGCCAGATCTCCGGGCCGGTGGTCTTGTAGTGCGTCTCCGGGTTGGCGGCGTTGTGGTACTGGTTCGGGAGGTAGGCGCCCTCTTCGTCGCGGATCCGCTCGGCGACCTTGTAGTAGGAGCGCGGGTCGTCGGCGGCGACGTCGACCGGGCAGATGACCACCCGCGCGCCGTGCGCCTCGAGCAGGCCGATCTTCTCCTGCGAGATCTTCGTCGTCGCCGTGCAGACCAGCTTGTAGCCGCGCAGGATACACGCCAGCGCGAGCCCGAGCCCGGTATTGCCGGAGGTCGGTTCGACCACCGTCATGCCGGGTTTCAACTTGCCCTCGCGCTCGGCGGCTTCGATCATCTCGATGCCGATGCGGTCTTTGACGCTGGCGCCGGGGTTGAAGTACTCGAGCTTGGCGGCGAGGAGCGCGCCCTCCGGGTGGTAGCGCCGCAGAGCGACCAAAGGGGTGTTGCCGAGAGTGCCGAGGATGTCGCTATGGATGTCCATGCTTCCTGCCTTCAGTCGGACGGTCGTCCGCGGTATCGATGGCGCGTTGGAGGTGGAGGCCGTACGGGCCCGGAACGGGGCCCCCGGCCACCGGGAATCATAGCTTCCGGGCCGCGAAAGCCCAAGCAGGGCTGTGCGGACTCGACATCCCGGCGACCTTCGGAGAAGTCATTCCCGGACCACGGGCAGCGAGACCGAGCGAAAGATCTCGTCCGCTTCGACCGGGCGGGTGGAGCGCGTGAAGTCGAGGCGCCAGTTGAGTCCGTGCAGCCGGCAGAGCTCCGCGAAACGGGTGGCGAGGTCGCTGGCGGGACCGATCCGCCGTTCGGGGCTCTTCTCCAGCAACGAGCGCACGATGTCGACGAGCGGCCGGGGGATCCGCTCGTCGAACGAGTCGACCGAAGGCGTCGGGTCGTTCAGGGTCGAAGCCACGATGGCGCGCAGGTTCTTGCCGGCGAACGGGTAGTGCCCGGTGAGGCTGCGACAGAGCAGGACGCCGACCGCGAAGAGATCGCTCCACGCCGTCACCGGCCGTCCGCGCAGAGCCTCCGGGGCGAGGAACCCGGGCGTACCGACGACCGTCTCGCCCGGTTCTCCGCGCTGCGAGAGAAAGAGCGCCAGCCCGAAGTCGGCGATCTTGATCGAGCCGTCCTGTCCGAGGAGGATGTTGCCCGGCTTGATGTCGCGATGCACGAGATCGTGCGCGTGCGCTGCTGCGAGGCCTTCGCAGATCGCCTGGCCGAGGGGCAGAACCTCCCGCCAGGAGAGCTTGCCGCGCTCCTCGAGGTAGCGGTCGAGCCCCGTCCCGTGGACGTACTCCATGGCGACATAGGCGATCGCGCCGACTTCCTCGGTGTCGTAGATCGCGACCACGTTCGGATGGACGATCTGCGCGGCGGCGATCGCCTCGGCGACGAGGCGCGAGGCGGCCTTCTTCTCCTCCTCATCGGACTCGCGCCGCGCGAGGTGGATGGTTTTCAGGGCCACCGCGCGCTGCAATCGCGGGTCCCAGCCGCGAAAGACCGTACCCATGCCGCCCGAACCGAGGATCTCGACCACCTGATAGCGCCCGAGGAAGACTTCGTCGAGAGCCGAACGGTCCTGGGCATTGCGTTCGAGAGCCTGCATGGTCGACTTCAGCTCCGCCACTTCCGAACCTTGCGCCGGCGCGCCCGAGAGGCCGGCCATCCGCCGCTGCGCGGCGAGCAGCGCGCGCAACGGCCGCACCAGCGCGCGGTAGGCGAAGGTCGAGATGATCGCCGCGAGGGCGAGCGCCAGCACGACGGCGAGGGCGGATCGCAGTCGCATCCGCCGCGCCGCCGCCTCGGCGATGGCCGCCGGCTGCGTCGAGACGACGATCCATCGTCCGGAGTCGGCGGCTGACCAGGCGCCGACAATCTCGCGCGCTGCGCGATCGCGGAAGCGCCCCGAACCGGAGAGCCGCGCCGAGAGCGCCGACTCGAGGAGCGGCGCTGGCAGGTCGGCGATCTCGCTTGCGGAGCCGAGCAGGGGCCTGCCTTCACGATCGAGGAGGAGCAGGCGCGCCTGCTCCCCGAGCTCCTCTGGGGCGAGGGCCCGCAGCAGCGGCTCGGCGTCCACCGCGAGGCGCAGCGAGCCGGTGGCGCCGGAGCCGCCGGCGAGCGGCAGCTCGAGCCGGATCCAGGGGTGAAGGTCGATCGTGCGCAATGTCGAAGAGGTTGGCGAGGTCGCCGACGTTGCCGCCGCTGACGTGGGCTCTCCCTCACCACCGGCACCCGCGTCCGCTGCTGCGCCGCCCAGCAGGCCGTCCGCGAGCTCGCCGTAGCCCTTCTGCTGCACCTTGACGATCAACTGGTCGCTGGCATCGTAGAACGCGGCGGCGACGATGCCGGTGGCGCTCCAGCTGGCGAGGGAGTCGCTCAGCCGGAGCTGGCCGACCGCGGAAGTCGGATCGGCAGCGAGCTCCGGCGAGAGCAGTAGCGTCGACGCGAGCGAACGTCGTGCGGCGAGAAAAGAGTCGATGGCGTCGGCGGCGGTGCGCGCCGAGACCGTGTGGGTGCGCAGGAGCTGCTCGACGAGCGCCTCGCGATTGACCGTCGCGAGTTGCGCGGCGGCGATCGCCAGCGGCACGGTTCCGACGAGCGCGAGGGCGAGACCGATCTGGGCCAGAAGTCCGAGCCGCAGCCGGCGCATCGGGCGGGGCGGGCGAAACGAGGGCGGACGATGCATGCGGGCCGGAATCGTACCAGCGGCCGACTCAGCTGGCTCAGCTGGCTCAGATACCAGCCCGGGCTGCGCCCTCCTTCGGGCCCCGGGCTCAGTCCGGCGGGTCGAGGTGGGCGAGATCCGAGTCGCCCATCTCCACGCCGCCGCCGGGGAAGTACTCGCGCCAGCGCCGGGTGACCGTCGCGGCGGTCGCCGGATCGGCGAAAAGCTCCTCCGGATACCAGGGCTTGCGCCGGGCGTCGATCAGGATCGGTGGCGTGCGCACGAGGTGATTGCGGGTCACGCGCTGTCCACAGGCGTGGAGGTCGGCCGCGGGCTCGAAGCGGGTGAAGGTCGTCCAAAGGAAATTCATCGTGCTCGCTGCCGCTCGCCGTGGCTCGTCGGTGAGCACCAACAGCGGCCAGCCGGTGAAAGCCGGGTGCGCGGCCAGCCGGGTGGCGGCCGCCGGCTCGCCAGCGTAGGCGGGACCGCCGATCACGAGACAGCCCGGAGAGAAGACACGCACGTCCGTCACTTCGGAGGGCGGCGGGATCGCCGGCCGGAACTCACGAGGCAGCTCGCGCACCGCGTCCCCGAGCCCCAGCCACACCCCCTTCGAACCGCGATTGACCTCCGGCCCGGTGTAGTCGAGGGTGTCCATCGCCAGATTCGCGAAGACGAAGAGATCGGTCTCGGGATGGGTCCGCTCGAGGACGTGGGTCAGCAGGGCGGGGAAGTCGCGCAGGTCGATCCTGCCGTCGGTCACGAAGAGGAACTTGGTGAGCGCGAGCTGTCCCTCGCCGAGAATCCGGAACGCCGAGGTCATCGCTTCGCGCCCGTAGCGCTCGCGCACCACCGCCGCGGCGAGCGAGTGGTAGCCGGTCTCGCCGTAGGACCACAGCGAGTCGACCGCCGGCATCACCAGCGGGAAGAGCGGCGACAGCAGCTCCTGCAGCAGGTCGCCGAGGAAGAAGTCCTCCTGGCGCGGCTTGCCGACGACGGTCGCCGGGAAGATCGCGTCTCGCCGGCGCGCCAGCCATTCGACTTCGAACACCGGATAGTCGTGACGCAGGGAGTAGGAGCCGTAGTGGTCGCCGAACGGTCCTTCAGGTCGCCGGATACGAGGCGGGACTTTGCCGACCAGAGCGAACTCGGCGGCAGCGACCAGCGGCCTACCGTCGGGGCTCGCGGCCCCCCGTACCATCGCGAGGCGCTCGCCGGCGACGAGCGAGGCGAGCATGAGCTCCGGGAGGTTCTCGGGCAGGGGAGCGATGGCCGCGAGCGTCAGGCCCGGCGGGCCGCCGACAAAAACCGTTGCCGGGAGGGCCTCTCCGCGTGCCTCCGCGACCGCGTAATGGTAGCCGCCCCCCTTGCCGATCTGCCAATGGATGCCGGTCGATTTCGCATCGTGGATCTGCAGGCGATACATCCCGAGGTTGTGGCCGTGGCCATCCGGGTGCTCGGTGTAGACCAGGGGCAGCGTGATGAACGGACCGCCGTCCTCGGGCCAGCAGGTCAGGGCGGGCAACCGATCGAGCCCTACCTCGCGCGTCACGACTTCGGTGACCGGCCCCCGGCGGCGCTGCTTCAAGCCGACGCGGAGCGCTTCGGCGGCCAGGTCGCGGGCCCCCCAGAGTTTCGCCGGCGTCGGCGGCAGGATCTCCTGGGCGAGCCGGGCGAGCCGGGCGATGAGCTGCTGCGGCCGCCGGCCGAAGGCGAGTGCGGCCCGGCGCGGCGTGCCGTAGAGATTGGTCACCAGGGGGAAGTCGGCGCCCAGGACGTTGGTGAAGAGCAGCGCCGGACCCCCGGCGGCGATGACCCGGCGATGGATCTCGGCGATCTCGAGTCGGGGGTCGACCGGCGCCGTGATCTCGACCAGGTCGCGATCGCGCCGCAACTGGTCGAGAAAGGCCCGCAGATCGGGGAAGGTCGCCTCACGCATTGGGATCACTCTCCGTCCGGGCGGCGTTCGGCGTGAGACTTCAGGAGGCCGGAGTGCCGAAAGGCAGCGCCGCGCCGAGCTTGCGCTTCAACCGGTCTTCGATCCAATGGGCGTCCCACCATTCCGCCGGCCGGACCGGCAGGCCCTGGAGCAGGAACGAGAAGTGGAGATGATCGCCGCCGGCGAGTCCGGTGGCGCCGCTCTTGCCGAGCGGCTGGCCGCGGCGCACGCTGGCGCCGACCTCCGTAGAGATCGAGGAGAGGTGGGCATAGAGGCTCATCAGGCCGTAACCGTGGTCGACGACCACGGTGTTGCCATAGATGCCCAGATACTTCGCCATCACGACGACGCCGTCGTTGGCGGCCGGGACGTCGGCCCGGGCGACCGAGGCGAGATCGAATCCGAGGTGGGTCTGCGTGTCGACCTCGCGGCCGCCGTAGATGTAGGAACGGCGGTCGGCAAACGACGACATCACCTGGCCGCCCGGAAGGGCGAGGAAGGGCGCCCTCCAGCGGAACTCCCTGGCGCTCCCCGCCGCCAAAGCGGCGAGCTCGCGAGCGTTGCGCTGCCGCAGCTCGCGATTGATCCAGAGGTAGTTCTGCAGCAGGCTCCCGGCGTCCGGCGCGTCCGGCGTCTGGGCCAGGATCTCGGGGACGACCTTGCCGAGGAACTTGTCGTCGAGCTGGATGTCGTCGAGCTGCGGGGGATGGGGGAAGACCTGGTCGACGAACGGCAGCGAGCTCCGGTTATCGACCTCGTCGGCGGCGATGAGACGGACCCCGGTGGCGTCGCCGGTGTCCCAGGGCAGGGCGAAAAGGGCGAAGCGGCTTCCCTCGGGGCCGCCCGGCAGCGGAAAGCCGGGGAAGAAGCGATCGCCGACCTCGACGCCGTCCCGGATGCTGGTGGAACCGGTCTGGTAGACGACGACCTCCGATCCGCCCTGCGCGACATAGTGCTGGGAGGAAAGGAGTCCAAGGGCCGGCGGAACGAGACGCACCGGCAGGACGACCTCCGCGACGACAGCCTCGCCGGCGCGGAACCAGGCCGGGGCAGGGGCGGCGGTGACGCGGAGCGTCGCCGGTCCGGCGACCAGTGAAGGCTGCGAGGTCTTGCCGATGTCGAGCTTCCAGACTTTCGCGGCGAGCCCGCGGCTCCAGAGCTTCCAGCCCGGCGGCGTCGCGAACGACTCCGAGAGCAGCGCAATCCGGTTGGTGCCCTGGACGAGCTCGGCCTCGACCTTCGAGAAGCCGCGCGCCGGCTCGGACACCTCGATCTCGAGCGGCGCCAACCTGCCGATGGCGGTGCGCTCCGGCCGCACTGCGATCTGGGGCGCCGGGCCGCGGCGCAGCCCGCCCAGCAAGAGGACGGCGGCGCCCAGGAGGAAGAGCATCACGAGGAACAGGCGCAACCGCGCCCGCCGGCGGCGGCTGCGGATCGAGTCGGTGTCGGGAGCTATGGGAGCGAAGCGCATCGGGTCGAGGGACTCCTGGGAGAGTGGCGGCCGCGGAACGCGCCGGTCGTGGAAGGATACCAGCCTGATGTCCGGTGCACGTGACAGCGAAGCCCTGCCGCCGCTCGTCGGCGGCATCCTGGTCGGCGGCGCCAGCCGGCGGATGGGATCCGCCAAGGCGCTGCTCGAATGGCATGGCGAGACCTTCGTCGAGCGCATCATGGCGGCGCTCACCACAGTCGTGCCGGAGGTCGCACTCCTGGGAGGAGCCCCGGACCTGCCGCCGAGGCTCGCGGGACTGCGGGTGATCGGCGATCTCCCGGGCGCGCAAGGCCCACTGGCGGGCCTCCTTGCAGCGTTCGCGGCGCGGCCCGACACCGCGTGGCTGATCGTGACCTGCGATCAGCCGTTGCTCTCCGCGGCGACGCTCGAGTGGTTGATCGGAGAGCGGCGGGTCGATCGCATCGCCGTTCTGCCGCGCCTCGTGCCCTGGCGCATCGAGCCCTTTCCCGGAATCTACGAGCCCGGATGCCGCGCCGCGCTGGCGGCGCTGGCGGAAAGCGCAGCGAGCGCGGCGACCGCGGCGACCGGACCCGGCGCCTCGAGCACAGCGCCTGGACGGGGCGGCAGTCTGCAGCCGCTCGCCGGGCTCGCCGATGTCTGCATCGCCCCGGTTCCGCCCGCCCTTCGCGGCGCGCTTCGCGGCGTGAACACCCCGGCAGAATGGGTCGCTCTCCAGCGGCGGGCCGATCGTGCGGCGAAAGATCCGGACTGCGCCTGAAAGCTGCACGATCAGCCGGTACAATCGCGGCAACGTGAGGTTCCACAGATGAGCATGGGCGGACCGGCGCAGGCGCCGATCTTCGCGCTCGGCGAGATCGTTTCGGCGCGCTACCGGATCTCGCGCTACCTCGGTCAGGGCGCCGCGGGCGAGGTCTACGGCGCCGAGGATCTTCATCTGCGCAGCCGCGTGGCGCTCAAGGTGCTCCGGCCGGCGGCGAGCCGGGATCCGCAGTCGATCGAGCGCTTCAAGCGCGAGATCCTGCTGGCGCGCCGGGTGAGTCATCCGAACGTCTGCCGGATTTTCGATCTCGGCGTGCACGAGGTTCGCAGCTCCGAGACCGGCGCCTATCAGGCGCTCCTCTACCTGACCATGGAATGGCTCGAAGGCGAGACGCTGGCGCGCCGGATCGAGGAGGCGGGAACCTTCGACGAGGGGCCGGCCATTGCCGTTGTGCGCCAGCTCTGCAGCGGGCTCGCCGCGGCGCACGACGCCGGCGTGGTGCATCGCGACTTCAAGAGCTCGAACATCCTGCTCGTCCCTTTTCCGGACGGCGAACGGGCGGTGATCACCGACTTCGGACTCGCCCGGAGCTCGCACCAGAGCTCGGATGGGGTGACGCTCACCGAGGCGGGAGGCCTCCTCGGCACGCCCGCCTACATGGCGCCGGAGCAGGTTGCGGGCTTGGCAGCGAGCGCGGGGAGCGACCTCTACGCGCTCGGCGTGGTGCTCTACGAGATGCTCACCGGCGAGCTGCCCTTCTACGGCGAGTCGCCGCTCGAAGTGGCGGTCAAGCGGCTGCGCGAGCCGCCGACGCCGATCGAGACCTATCGCGACGGACTCTCGGCGCGATTCCGCGAGACTATCGAGCGCTGCATGGAGCGCGAGCCGGACAAGCGCTTCACGAGGGCAGAAGAGGTGATCCGATTTCTCGATCCGCCGACCGCTCTCCTCGACGCCGACCGTTTGCGCGGCGAGCGGCCGCCGCGGATCATCGTCACCGGGATCGCGGTCTTCCTGGCGCTCGGTATCGCCGCTCTCCTCTGGTGGTTTCTGCCCGGTTGGCGTGCGCGCACCCCGCAAGCCGGCCAGGCCGCGAAGGATTCTCTCGCGTCCTTGCAGGCCCCGCTCGCCCCGACCGCCGCTCCGCGGCGGGCCATAGCGGTCCTCGGATTCGCCAACGCGACCGGCCGTCCGGAGGCGCAGTGGCTGTCTTCGGCGCTCTCCGAGATGTTGACCTCGGAGCTCGCGGCGAGCGACTCGGTGCGCGCGGTCCCCGGCGAGGTGGTGGCGCAGGCCCGCCAGGATCTGCAGCTCGAGCTCTCGAGCTCCTTGGGGGCGGAGACGCTTCAGCGTCTCCGCCGGATCCTCGGAGCGGACCTGGTGCTGCTCGGGAGCTTCACCGCCCAGGGCGGCGCCGAGGCGCCCCTGCGGGTCGACCTGCGCCTGCAGGCGACCGACGGCAGCTACACCAAGCCGTTCTCGATCGAAGGCAGCGAACCGAAGATCTTCGCTCTCGTTCGCCAGGGCGGCCTCAGCCTGCGCCGCGAGCTCGGCATCGGCGACCTCGCCGGCGCGACGTCGCCCGCCGCCGAATTCGCTCACCCGGCGAGCCCGGAGGCCGTGCGGCTCTATTCCGGCGGCCTCGAGGCGTTGCGCTCGTTCGAGCCCGGACGGGCCCGCGAGCTGCTGGAGCGCTCTATCGCGACCGATCCGGAGTTCCCGTTGGCGAGGGCGGCGCTCGCCGCCGCCTGGTTCGATCTCGGCTACGACGAGCAGGCGCTGGTCGCCGCCAGCGAGGCCCGCAAGCGGTCCGGGAGACTCTCGCGCAGCGATCAGCTGATGATCGAGGGGCTCGAACGGCGGCTCTCGCGGGATTGGCCCCGCGCGATCGAGGTCGCGCGCACCCTCTGGCGTTTCTACCCCGATGATCTCGAACAGGGCCTGCGTCTGGCCCAGGTCGAGCTCGAGGCCGGCGAGTCGACGGCGGCGCTCGTCACGGTCGCTGAGCTCCGCCGCCTGCCTCCGCCCACCGGGGAGGATCCGCGGATCGATCTCGTGGAAGCGCGCGCCGCCGCGGCGCTGTCCGATTTCCATCGCCAACTCGCGGTCGCGGAACGTGCGGCGACCCGCGCGGAAGTGGCCGGTTCGCGTTCGATCCTGGCCCGCGCGCGATTCGAGCAGGGTGCCGCGCAGCGCAAGCTGGGCGATTCGACCGGCGCTGCCGGGCGATTCGAAGAGGCTCGCCGACTTGCCAGCGAGCTCGGCGACCGCGCCTTCGTGGCGAGCGTGGCACAGTCGCTGGCGAATCTCGAGCAGTCGCGGGGCGATTTCGCGAGCGCCGAGCGGCTGTTCGAGGAGGCCCGGGCGACTTTCGAGGCGATCGGCAATCGGCGACGAGCGGCGCGGGTACAGGTTTCACTCGGGCTCGTCGCCTCGGAGCGGGGCGAGCTTCAGTGGGCCGAGCAGCTCTACGAGAGCGCCGGGAAGACGCTCGCGGAGCTCGGAGACCGGCGCGGTGCGGCAGCTGCCGCGGCCAACCTCGGAACCATGCACTACCTGCAATGGGATCTCTCCGGCGCCGAGGCGCAGCACCTGGAGGCCCTGGCGACCTTTCGCCAACTCGAAGACCGCTCCCGGGAGCTGGTCGCGCTCGCCAATCTGGGACAGATCCGGCGCGAGCGCGGTGATTTCGCCGGCTCGGACCGGCTCTGGCGGCAGGCGCTCGAGCTGGCCCGCGCCACCGGCGACAAGGCCGGCGAAGGCGACGCGCTGCTCGGCCTCGGTGAGAACCGGGCGATGCAGGGCGATGGGGTCGCGGCGCAGCGCGACTTGGCGGCGGCGCTGGCACTCTTCGACTCGGGCGGCGAGAAGCCCAAAGCGGCAGCGGTCCGGCTCGCCCAGGCGCGGATCGAGCGCGACAGTGGCCAGCCGTCGCGCGCGTTCGCGAAACTCATCGTCCTGTCGCAGGAGTTCGGCGCCCGTGGCGAAGCCGACGAGAAGGTCCAGGCCGACCTCGAGGCGGCGCGCTGCCTGCTCGCGCAGCGCGGCAAGTCCGCCGCCGCGGCGCAGCTGGTCGCCGAGGCTCTGGGGGCGGCGGGGAGAAATCCCGCCGCCTGGTTGCGTCATCTCGGGCGGCTGGTCTCGGCGGAGCTCGATGGCGCCTTCGGGCGGTTCGACCGCGCCCGCGAGACCCTGGCAGAGGATCTCGCAGTCGCCGAGCGGGCGGGCCACCGGATCGCGGCGCTCGAAGCGCGTCTCGGCGCGCTCGCGGTCGACCATGCGGAAGGCCTCGCGACCTCCCGCAGCGCACTCGAGCGCTACGCGGTCGAGGCGCGCAGCGCGGGCTGCGGTGCTCTCGCCTCGCGGGCCGAGCAGCTCGCCGGAGGCGAACCGCTCCCGCCGGCACGGTGAAAGACCACTGATCGACTGTGCAGGGCCTTACAGGCCGTGCGCCCGGCGGGCGCCATCATCCGTCCACCCTCCTTCAGATCCCCCGCAACGCCGGGGTCACCAGTGACCCCGGCGTTGCCCTTTTTTTCTGAGCTAGAGTTCGCCGCTCCATGGTCCGCCGTCGGGAGCCGCTTCTTTCACCCGCCTTCCTCGAGCTCTGCATGTTCAATTTCGTCGCCTCCGCGGCAGTGTTCGCGCTGCTGCCGGTGGCGCCGTATCGCATTCACGATCTCGGGGGACCGACAGCGGCAGCAGGCCTCTTCCTCGGCAGTCTGACTTTCGCTTCGGCGCTTTCGGCCCCGTTCACCGGTGCTCTGGGGGACCGCCTGGGGCAGGGCAGGGTCCTGGCGGTGGCCGCGGCGGCGATCGCGGTGCTTTTCGCGGTCTACGCCTTCGTCTCCGCCTGGCCGCTGTTCGTCGCGCTGGCCTTCGCGCAGGGGATCTTCTGGTCGGCGCTCCTGACTTCGTCGGGCGCCTACGCCGTCCGCCTCATCCCGGAGTCGCGACGCGGCGAGGGTTTCGCGGTTCACGGCATGGCGACAATTCTCGCCATCTCGCTCGCCCCGAGCTTCGGTTTCGTCCTCTTCGGCCTTGGCTGGCGCTGGCTGACGGGCACGCTCGCCGTCGTCAACGCGGCGATCGCCCTGCTCGCGCTGCGCTTCGCCTCCGGGGACGCGGAGATCTCGCTCCGCGCCGGACTCGCACCGCCCGCGGAGCGTCTCGCGCGGCCTGTGCTGCGCTTCGCCTTCGGGCTCTTTCTGGTCTCGCTGGGCTACGGCGGCTTGACGAGCTTCATCGCGCTCTATACCGAGAGCCGCGGCGTCGCGCCGCGCGGTCTCTTCTTCGTGGCTTTCGCCGGCACGATCTTCGGGCTGCGCCCGTTCGTCGGTCGCTGGATCGACCGGGTCGGCGCGTTCGCGGCCCTGCGCCCGTCGATCGTGGCGGTCGCCGTGGCGCTCACGTTCATGCCGTTCGCCGGCAGCCGGGCGGCGATCGCCGGTTGCGCCGTGCTCTACGGCCTGGGTTTCGCGAGCATCGGACCCGCCTTCACCACCTACGTGATCGGGCGGGTCGCGCCGGAGCGCCGGGGAGCGGCGTTCGGCGCCAACATCGCCGCCTTCGACACCGGCATCGGCAGCGGTTCGATGCTCTTCGGCCCGGTCATCGCGCACGCCGGCTATACGCCGGCTTTTGCTCTCGCCGCCGTCGCGGCGATCGCCGCGTGGCCTTACTTCAGCTGGGCGCGCCGGCGGTTCGAGGCGGAGACCGAAGCCGCCACCGTCAACTGAACAAGGGCGGGAATCGCTGCGGTGCGGCGGCGCGCATCAGGTCGTAGATGGCGCGAAAGATCTCGTCGCGCGACGGCTTGGAGAAGTAGTCGCCGTCGGAGCCGTAGGCCGGGCGGTGCTCGCGGCCGGTGACCGTGACCGGCGGAGCGTCGAGCCACCAGAAGCCGCCCATGCGCTCGACGATCTGCTGCATCAACCAGGCCGACGCGCCGCCGGGCACGTCCTCGTCGACGATCACCAGGCGGGATGTCTTGCGCAGGCTCTCGAGGATCCGGTTTTCGCGATCGAAAGGCGACAGAGTCTGCACGTCGACGATCTCGATCTCGATGCCGGTCCTGGCGAGGAGCTCCGCCGCCTCCTGCACGATCGGACAGCAGGCGCCGTAGGTGACGACCGTGGCGTCTCGCCCCTCGCGCAGGGTCTCGGGAATCCCGAGCGGAACGCGGAACGATCCGACGTTCGACGGCAGACGCTCCTTGTGGCGGTAGCCGTTCAAGACCTCGACCACGATCGCCGGGTCGTCCGCGGCGAGCAGCGTGTTGTACATCCCGGCGGCCTGCGTCATGTTGCGCGGCACGCAGAGCCAGATTCCACGGGTCAGATGGAGGAGGCCGCCCATCTGCGAGCCCGAGTGCCAGATACCTTCGAGACGATGGCCGCGGGTGCGCACGATGACCGGCGCCGCCTGCGCGCCGGCGGTTCGCCACGAGAGCGACGCGAGATCGTCGGAGAGCGTCTGCAGGCCATAGAGCACGTAGTCGAGATACTGGATTTCGGCGATCGGGCGGAAGCCGCGCAACGCCAGGCCGATCGCCTGCCCCATGATCGACTGCTCGCGGATGCCGGTGTCGGCGACGCGCAGCGCACCGTACTTCTTCTGCAGGTGGAGAAAACCCTGATTGACGTCGCCGAGCTGGCCGACATCTTCGCCGAAAGCGAGCAGGTTGGGCATCCTCCCGAGCGCGTCGTCGAAACATGCGTTCAAGACC
Organism: Thermoanaerobaculia bacterium; assembly: GCA_031403995.1. GTDB lineage: Bacteria > Acidobacteriota > Thermoanaerobaculia > Multivoradales > JAGPDF01 > JAGPDF01. Next base: position 72,464 of record JANNGS010000069.1, on the reverse strand, counting down.
TCGAAGCCGTTCACCACCGGCGAATCGTCGCGGTAGGACGGTGGCAGCGGCTCGACCGCGAGCGGAGAACGCGTACCGGAGGCGTGGAGGTGAGAGCCGTAACGCTCTTCGTTCTCGAGCCGGTGCGACTCGGTCCAGCGCGCGAGCGCGGCACGCTCTGGAGACGGATCGCCGAGGGTGGCGATCAGGATCTCGTGCGCCGAGGTCTGGAGGTTGCGGTGGAGGAGCGGGTGCAGGCGATCGAGATTCTGGACCAGCGACTCGATGGCTGCACGATCGTGCGCGCGGAGGGCGACGCGGTCGGCGAGCGCGGTGAAGCTCTCCTTCTCCTTCCGGATCGCCTCCTGGTAGGCGTCCCAGGCCCGCCGCTGCGCCTCCCGTGCCGCCTGCGCGCACTCTTTTTCGATCGCGTCCAGCTCGGTTTCACCGGCGATTCCTTCGGCGACCATCCAGCCGCGCATTCGGCGCAGGCCGTCGAACTCCACCTCGAACGCCAGGCGGTCCGGAGACTTGTACCTTTCGTGGCTGCCCGAGGTCGAATGCCCCTGCGGCTGGGTGAGCTCGGCGACGTGCACGATGGCCGGCACGTGATCGCGCCGGACCCGCGCGGCGGCGGTGACGTAGGTTTCGACGAGCGCCGGATAGTCCCAGCCGTGGACGCGGTAGAGCTCGAACCCCTCGCCCCCATCCGGCTTGCGTGCGAACCCCGAGAGCATCTCGGAGAGGTCGGCCTTGCAGATCTGATGCTCGTTGGCGACCGAGATGCCGTAGCCGTCGTCCCAGATCGACAGCAGCACCGCGGCACGCAGGACGCCGATGGCGTTGACCGCTTCCCAGAAGTGCCCCTCGGCGGTCGAGGCGTTGCCGATCGTGCCGAAGGCGATCTCGTTGCCGCCGCGCGAGAAGTTCCCGAAGCCTTCGAGGCCGGGAAGTTCGCGATAGAGCCGCGAGGCGTGCCCCAACCCGACAAGGCGCGGCATCTGTCCGGCAGTGGGAGACATGTCGGCAGCGCTCTGGACGCGTGCCGTGATATCCAGCGGCGACCCGTCCGCGGCGCGCAGGCGGGTCGCGAAGTGGGCGTTCATCTGGCGCCCGGCGGAGGCCGGTTCGCGCACCGGGTCGGCGTCAGCATAGAGCTGGGCGAAGAACTGGTCGAGGGTGAGCTCGCCCACCGCCATCATGAAAGTCTGGTCGCGGTAGTAGCCGGAGCGGAAATCGCCCGGCTCTGCGGCGTGTGCCATGGCGAGTTGAGCGATCTCCTTACCGTCGCCGAAGATGCCGAACTTGCCCTTGCCGGTGAGCACTTCCCGCCGGCCGATCAGGCTCGCCTGGCGGCTCTCCCATCCGAGCCGGTAGTCGGCGAGGATCTGCTCGCGCGTGAGCCTGGCCGGTCGGGCGCGCACAGGCTGAGGGAGGACGTCGCTCATGATCGCGGCATTCTATGCTGAGCCGCCGGGCGCCGGAGCTCACGGACTGCGACGTATCTCGATGCGCCGCGGCTGGATCGATGTTAGAAGGAGGGTGGATTCGCGCCCGGTTTCTCGGCGCTCATCGATCCTGGATTGCCGCGGAGGCCAGTTCGCATGGAGAAGACCTCGCACGACCGCCGGACCTGGGCCCTGTCGTCGCTTGGCGGCGGCCTGCTGATCGCCATGCTCGTGCCCCTGCCCGCCTGGAGCGTCCCGGCGCCGGTGCCGGTGGGCGGCCAGTTCCAGGTCAATAGCTATTGGACGAGCCGTCAGGAGACGCCGGCGGTCGCGGCGGCGGCGGACGGGAGCTTCATTGTGGTGTGGATGAGCAACGGCTCGAGCGGCGGCGACAGCTCGGGCTTCAGCATCCAGGGGCAGCGGTTCTCGCCAAGCGGAGCGCCGCTGGGTGGCCAGTTCCAGGTCAACAGCACCACGATGGAGAGTCAGCTTCAGCCTGCGATTGCCTTGGATGCGGCGGGCAACTTCACGGTCGTCTGGAGCAGCGGATCTCCCGCCGGCTGGGCGATCGCGGGCCAGCGCTTCGCGTCGAGCGGCTCGCCCGCCGGGAGCGAGTTCGTCGTGAGCAGCTTCGATCCCCTGTACCAGGAGTGGCCCGCCGTCGCCGCCGCCGCTGACGGCGACTTCGTGGTCGCCTGGGCGCGCCAGAGCGCGAGCGGCAGCGATCCCTTGTGGAGCGTTCGAGCCCAGCGTTTCGCGGCCGGCGGGACGCCGGCCGGCCCGACCTTTCAAGTGAACACCGTCACCTCGAGCTTCCAGCGCCTGCCGGCGATAGCGTCAGATCCGGAGGGGGATTTTGTCGTCGCCTGGCAGAGCTACGCCTCGGCCGGCAACGACAGCAGCGCCTACAGCGTCCAGGCGCAGCGCTACTCTTCGGCGGGAACGGCTTTGGGTGGCGAGTTCCAGGTGAACACCTACACGAGCTCTTTTCAAAGCACCGCCGCCATCGCTGCGGGCGCCGACGGCAGCTTCGTGGTGGCCTGGGACAGCATGGGGTCGAGCTCAGGAGACATCTCGGAGACCAGCGTCCACGCCCAGCGTTTCTCGGCGGCCGGTGTTTCGCAGGGCAGCGAGTTTCAGGTCAACGAGTACACGACGAATTACCAATGGCTCCCGGCGGTCGCGGTGGATACCGAGGGGGATTTCGTCGTCGCCTGGCAGAGCTTCGGGGCGAGCTCCGGCGACACCGCGGGTTACAGCCTCCACGGACGGCGCTATTCCGCCGCCGGTGCGGCGCTCGGCGGTCCGTTTCAGGTCAACAGTTACACCACTTCGGATCAGACCGCTTCGGCGATGGCGGTCGATGCCAATGGCGACTTCGTGGTGGTTTGGAAGAGCACCGGTTCGAGCGCCGGCGACAACTCCCTCGGCAGCATTCAGGGGCAGAGGTTTCGGGTCACGGGAGATCTTCAAGGGACGGTCTGGATCGACCAGGATGTCGACGGCATCCAGGACGGTCCGGAGCCCGGACTCGCGGGCGTCGCGGTCGAGCTCTACGACGACACGCTCAGCCTGCGGCGGACGACGGCGACGGATGTCGACGGCAACTACTTCCTGAAGCCGAAGGAGGGGAGCTGGCACCTCAAGTTCCTCCTGCCTTCGGCGAGCTTTACCTTCACCACGCAGGATGTCGGAGGCGACGATACCGTCGACTCGGACGCCGACCCGACGACCGGAGAGACCGATCCGTTCGCGGTCGCGATTGACGTGCTCGATACTTCGATCGATGCCGGACTGGCCCTCGGAGTGTCGACGCTCGCGGGCCAGGTCTGGGACGACCTCGACCGCGACGGTGTGCGCGAAGCCGGGGAGTCCGGCCTCGCTGGGGTGGTGGTGAATCTCCTGGACGTTAGCGGGGCGACGCTGCTTTCCAGTCAACCGACGACCGGCGGCGGCAGCTATTCGTTCGGCGGCCTGCTCACCGCGAGCTATATCATCGAAGTCGCGCCGGCTGGACCGTTCGTCTTCTCGCCGCAGGACGCCGGCGGTGACGATGCGGTCGACAGCGACGTCGATCCAGGGAGCGGGCGGACGGCGCCGATCGCCTTCACCACCGGGAGCCAGGTGGTGAACGTCGATGCCGGCCTGCGGTACCTCACCCTTTTCGTTGACGGTTTCGAGAGCGGCGATACCTCCACCTGGTCGGTGGTCGCCCCCTAGGAGCCTCGGCGATCGTCCAGGCTAGGTACGGACGGAGGTGCCGGCGGCCCAATCGAACGCGAGGTCGCCGGTGCGGGCAAGGATCGCCTCCCACCACGAGCGGTGATCTACGTACCACTTCACGGTCTCGTCGATTCCCTGATCGAAGGCGACGAGCGGCGTCCAGTCGAGCTCGCGCTCGAGCTTGGCCGGGTCGATCAGGTAACGCCGGTCGTGATTGGGACGGTCCGGGACATGCTCGATCCAGTCTTCTGGACGCTTGCCGAGCAGGGAGAGAACGCGCTCGACGATCTCCATGTTGGTGCGCTCGTTGCGCGCCGAGATGTCGTAGATCGGCAGCAGCGCGGGCCGGGTCGCGGCCTCGTATCCCACCGCCACACGCGGCGCGTGGAGGATCGTCCAGATCGCCGCGCAATGATCCGAGACGTGCAGCCAGTCGCGCATCTGCAGGCCGTCGCCGTAGACCGGCACTTTCTTGCCGCGCAGCACGTTGGTGATCATCAACGGCACCAGCTTTTCCGGAAACTGGAAGCGGCCATAGTTGTTCGCGCAGTGAGTCATCGCGATGTCCATGTCGCGATAGGTCTGCATATAGGCGCGCACGAACTGGTCGCCGGCCGCCTTGGCCGCGCTATAGGGCGTCTTGGCGTTCAGCGGGCTGCCCTCGGTGAAGAAGGCGGCATCTTCGGCGAGCTCGCCGTAGACCTCGATGGTCGAAACGTGCAGGTGACGCTTCACGGGATGGCGGCGTGAGGCTTCGAGCAGGATCTGGGCCCCGAGAGCGTTGGTGCGCGCGAACGCCGACGGGTCGAGAACGGCCCGATCGTTGTGACTCTCGGCGGCGAAGTTGACGACGAAATCGGGCTGGAATTTGCCGTAGACCTCGAGCATGCCGGTGAAGTTGCAGATGTCGTCGACGACGAAGTGAATGCGGTCGCGGACTCCGTCGAGATTCGGTTCATTGGCGGCGAACGACATGTTGTCGAGCGCCACGACGGTGGCTCCGGGCTCGCGTGCCAGGACGTCGTGCACGAAATTCGAGCCGATGAAGCCGCAGGCGCCGGTGACGAGATAGGTGGTCATGAGGGGATGGTTCCTTCTTCTGCGTCGAGGTCGCTCTCCACGACCCCGTCCTTGCCGGCCTTCTCGATGCGCGACCAGCGGTACTGAAACTGGGTCATGGCGAAGCCGAGAAACTGCTCGGGATCGACTCCGAACGGGATCGGAGTGTAAGGCGAGAACATCTCGTGCACCACGCCGAGCGCCGGCGGGAGGAGCGCCTCCATGCGCTCCTGGACCGCCTGCCAGACCTCCGGCCCGTCCTCGGCGACGAGCCGCGAGAGCAGGTGGACGCCATAGGCGATGTGGCGCGACTCGTCCTGCCGCAGGAGGCGCACGCCCCGGCTGATTCCAGGCAGGATGCCGCGCTGTTCGAGAATCGTGAGATAGCCCTGGTAGCCCGTCTCGGCGAGGACGCCTTCGACGATCATGTTGTAGGTCACCGAGGCCCGGGCGATGGCCGCCGGGGAGTCGTCGTGGCGGAGCCGCCCCATCGCTTCCGGAAGCGCTTCGTAGACGATCGCGCGATAGGAGGGCGAGTGGTACTCCGCAAGGTCGCGGCGAGGGCCGGTCACTTCGTCGAGGAAGCGGCGGAAGAGATCGACGTGCTTGGCCTCTTCCCAAAGGAACGAGGTGAGGAACATCTCCTCCTCGATCCGGCCCTGTCCGGCGATCACCTGGATGAGCGGCAGGAGGTCGAGCGTGACCGACTCCTCGCCAGCCTGGAACATCGAGGTCAGGCGCAGCAGGAGGTCGCGCTCGTCCGCAGCGAGATTCGCCCAGTCGGCGCGATCCTGCGCGAAGTCGATGTCGGAAGGATTCCAGATGCCGCAGCGCTTGGCCTTCTCGAACAGACGGAACGGCAGGGATTGCCGGTCGAGGCCGCGCAGGCTGGTCGTCTGGAGCTCGCGCACCGGATCAGAGGGCGGAAACGGGCAGGTGGGTCGGGACGAGCCGGGCGCACTCGAGGAGCGCATGGGCTGCCTTGAGGTGCGGCAGCAGGGAGAAGAACGAGCCGCGGGTGAGCTTCAGTCCTCCGCCCATGAGGGCGGCGCCGGGTTCGACCTCGCCGGTCAGCAGCCGGATCCAGACGGCGGCCGGAGCCGTGAGACAGAAGGTCGCGCTCTCGAGATCACCGGGGAGCGACGGTCGCGCGGCCCGGCAGTTGCCGTGCGCGAGATCGAGAAAAAGCCCGCGGCCCGCCGGGAATCCAGACGTGCCGTCGGGCAGGAGGGAGAACGCCAACGAGCCCTTCCACGAAGCCGCGGCGGCGCGGTAGGGCTCGTTCACCGCGAGCTCACGCTCGAGGCGTTCCGCCCAGGCCGGGCCGAAAAGCTCCGGCAGGGGCGCCGAGGCGTCGGAGTCGGGTGCATCCGGCGTCACTTCGCCGCCGGAACCTCGATGCCCTTGCGGGAGAGCTCGTCGTTGATCACCTTTGCGAGCTCTTCGTACGGCACGGCGCCATTGATGAAGCGGCCGTTCACGAACAGGGCCGGAGTTCCCGAAACCCCTGCCGTCTGGCCGTCCGCCATGTCACGGGCGACGATCTCTGCCATCTTGCCGCTGTCGAGGCAGGCGTCGAACTTGGCGGCGTCGACGCCGACCTTCAACGCGGTGGCCTTGAGGTCCGGCAGCGAGAGCTTCTGCTGGTCGGCGAACAGAGCGTCGTGCATCTCCCAGAACTTGCCCTGCTCGTTGGCGCAGAGGGAGGCCTCGGCCGCCTTGGGTGCCTGGGGATGAATGTTCAGCGGAAACTGCCGGAAGACGAACCGGACCTTGTCGCCGAAGGCCGCCTTCGCCTGGTCGATCGACGGATTGACGCGGCTGCAGAAGGGGCACTGGAAGTCGGAGAACTCGATGATGGTGACCGGCGAGCCGACCGGCCCACCCTTCGCCGGTGAACCCGCTTCGGCCACCGCGACGCGGGCCACGTCCATGAGGATGCGGGTCTTGTACTTTCCGCGCAGCGACTTGATGAACTCTTCCTGCACCGTCTGGCCGCGCTGCTGGGTGAGGAACTGCTTGATCTGCGGCGCAATCTGCTCCATCGGACGGCCCTGGACGCGCGCCTGATTCTCCTGGTACCAGGTGGCGACTTCGGCGTCGGCCACTTCGCCGATCTTGCCCTGGATCTCGGCCTGCTGCAGGGCCAGGACATCGATGCCGCGGGCGGCCGCTTCGGTCTCCATGAGCTTCTGCTCGACGAGGCGGTCGAGACCCTGCTCGAGGAGCTGCTGGCGCTGCTGCTCGAGCTTCGCGAGCTGCGGGGCGAGCATCGTCTCGAGATCGGCCATGGTCACGATCTTGCCGTTGACTTCGGCGACCGGAGCGTTCTTGTCGGCTGCGACCGCGACTGCGGCCGGCTTGGTGGCGGCGCTCTTCTCGCCCGCACAGGCCGGCAGGACCGAGCCGACCAGGCCGAGTATGGCGAGCGACGCCATGGCGGCGAACGCGCGGGGCTGCTTCATCGAATTCGGGGACTGACTCATTGCGGTGGTTCTCCTCTGGGGTTTACTCCGGTGGGGCACGGACCGCCGGAATGGCGTTGGGCGGCTGGAATGCAAGTCGAAAGCCAGTCCGAGAGTCTACCCGAGATCCGGGGTGGGCCGCTCGCCGCGCGGGGGCGGCCGATTTCGTAGAATTCCCCGTGCCGCAAGGCTGTCCCTCCGGCCTGCCGAAACGGATCCACTTTTCTTGCCTGCCCGATAGGAGCTTCCCGATGCGCCTCCGCCTGGTCTCTTCCCTGCTAGTGCTGGCCGTCTCTCCTGCCTTCGCCGAAACCTGCGAAAAGGTCTCCTACGGCGCCGGCGTGACGCTCGCCGAATCCACTTCTGTCGCGGCGATCCTCGATCAGCCGACGGTGTTCGCCGGCAAAGAGGTTCGGGTGGAGGGCGCGGTCAAGGAGGTCTGCGAAATGGCCGGCTGCTGGATGGAGATTCAGGCGGGCGCCGACGCCCGAAGCCTCAAGGTCAAGGTCAAGGACGGCGATATCGTCTTCCCGGTCGCGGCTCGTGGCAAGCAGGCGGTTGCGCAGGGCAAAGTCGAGGACCTCGAAATGAGCCGCGCCAAGTACGTCAACTACATGAAGCATGCCGCCGAGGAGCAGGGCGGGAAGTTCGACGAAGCGAGCCTTCAGGGCGACGGCCCGTTCCATGTCTACCAGATTGCCGGCACCGGCGCGGAGATCTGCAAGTAGAGATAGAAGCAAAGGACCAGTAAAGGAAGAGGCTCCGGCCGGGTTCCCGGCTATGCTAGGTCTCTCCCATGAAGCGTCTTCCGGCGACTGCGGTCGTCTTTCTGCTGACCCTTGGCCTCTATGCCGCCACGACCCACCGCCGGGTCTTCATCGCCGGCAACGACGCGTCGCGCTGGGCGGCGATCGAGTCGCTGGTCGATTACGGCAAGGCGAGCATCGAGAGCTCCCGGTTCGCGGCCAGCATCGACCGGATCCGCATCGGCGAACGCGAGTACTCGAACAAGCCGCCGTTGCTTTCGCTCGCCGGCGCGGCGATCTACGCCGTCCTGCAGGCGACTTTCGGCTGGTCGCTCGCCGGCGCCGGAGCGGCCCAGGTGCTCTACTGGGTGACCCTCCTCCTCGTCGGTGTGCCGAGCGCCTGGCTGGTGGCGCGGTTCTTTACCGAGCTCAGGCGTTTTCCCGAGCTCGACGGAGGCTGGCGATGGCTGCTGGCCGGAGCTCTGGGGGCCGGGACCCTGCTCTTCACCTTCTCGACGACGCTCAACAACCATACGGTCGCGGCCGCCCTGCTCTTCGTGGCATTCATTGCTGCGCTCGACGGCAAAGGGTTCACGAGCGGCCTCGCCGTCGGCCTCGCTGCGGCCGTCGACCTCCTGCCCGGCCTCGGTCTGGCGCCGGTCTTCGGCTGGCTTCTCGTGCGCGGCAGCGCGCGCGGCGCGCCCGGTCGGTTTGCGGCCGGCTTGGGCTGTTGTCTCGTGGTGGCAGGCGCCGCCAATCTGGGAACGCACGGTTCGCCGCTGCCGGCCAAGCTGGTCGCTGGCGCGGTCGACCTCTCGGCGCAGGCGGGTCCGGCAGCAGCGGGGGTCGTGCTGCCGCAGAACCTGTTCTATCCGCTCGAGATCCTGTTCGGCAGCCACGGGCTTTTCACGGTCTCGCCGGTGCTGATCTTCGGTGCCTGGGGGCTGGTTGTCGCCTGCCGCCGCTCTTCTTCTGGATCGCGCTTGGGGCCGGCGGGAGATGTCATGACCTGGCGCCTCCTCGCCGGGGGCATCGCCCTTCAAGTCGCAGGACACGCCGCGCTCGCGGGCTCCTTCGGCGGCTGGTCCTACGGCTACCGCTACCTGCTGCCGATCCAGCCGCTGCTGCTCTTTTGCGCGCCCTGGGTCCTGGGGCTTTCCCGGCGCCGGGTGCTCTTCGCGGTGCTCCTGGCGTTTTCGATGCTCTTCGCCGCTCTCGGGGCCTACCATCCCTGGCCCCCGGGATTCGAGCAGGAGTCCTCGGGGCATCCGGTGGCGAAGCTGGTGACGAATCCGGTCGGAGGGAACGCCGCTGGCTGGCTCGCGGAGCACGCGCCGGAGAGCGCTCTCGCCGGTTGGGCGGCGGGTCGGTTCGTGAGTGCCGACCGGGACGAGCAACGGCGCTATTTCGCGCTCTTCTTCGGCAGCAAGGGGGATACCGCCACGATGAGGAAGTTCGCAGATTGACCCGTCCAGCCCAGAAGGGGAGCCGCCAGATGCCGGCCGCCCTGCTCTTCCTCGGCGATCGCTTCGCCGCGATCGACAAGCCGGCCGGCCTGTCGTTGCGGACGTCGCGCGCCGATCCCCACGGCGCGGCGCGCGGGTTGATCGAAGCGCTCCGCTTCCGGGACCGGGAGCTCTTTGCCGGGCGCGAACCGCAGCTCGTCCACCGGCTCGACGAGTCGACGAGCGGGGTCGTGCTCGTCGCCCTCGACGTCGACATCCATCGCGAGCTCGTCACCCGGTTTGCCGAACGGCAGGCGGAGAAGCGCTACCTCGCCCTGGTGTGGGGCCATCCGCGCCCGGCGACCGGCAGCTGGGACGCGCGGCTGGGACCGGACAAGAAGGACCGGCGGCGGATGAAAATCGACCCAGAGGGCCGGCCGGCCCTGACCGAGTTCCGGACGCTGGCCAAGGCAGCGCACGTCGCCTTGCTCGAGCTCACGCCGCGCACCGGAAGAACCCACCAGCTTCGGGTCCATCTCGCGGCGGCCGGGCATCCGATCGTCGGGGACGATCTCTACGGCGGGCCGCGGGAGCATGGCGTTCGGTCGCCTGGGCTGCGCGCCGCCCTGGCCCCGGGACGCTCGCTCCTGCACGCCTACCGGCTGACGATTCCCGGTCTCGAGCCCGAGTTTTTCGAAGCGCCCCTGCCGGCCGATTTTGCGGCCACTCTCGCCGCTTGTCGCATACCCCTTGCATTTCCTGCAGAGCCGTGAGAGACTACGCGGCAATACAAGCCGGACAGAATTATTTCCATCCCCTCCATTTGACCCAGCACACCCAATATCTCTCTATTTTTGAGGTCCATCGCGGACCTCGCATCAGCGCTGCGCATTCGCGGAGCGCGACTTATTCACATGCAGTTGCAGCAAGGAGTCACGCATGACCGAACAGGGCACAGTGAAGTGGTTTAACAACGAAAAGGGTTTTGGTTTCATCTCGCGCGAGAGCGGTCCGGACGTTTTCGTCCATCACACCGCGATCACGGCCGAGGGTTACCGCTCCCTGAACGAAGGCGACCGGGTTTCTTTCGAGGTCGTCGAGGGTCAGAAGGGTCTGCAGGCCCGCAACGTCGTCCGCATCTGAACCGACGTTCCGCCAAGAGCACATTGATCTCATGACGTTCATCCTGGTGAGCCGGAAGCCCTCGGCGAACCGTGCAGATTTCGAATTCGCGGTTCCAAGACGGACCCGCGGCAAGGTCGGCCTCGAAGCGAGGCCGAGTCTCATTAACCCAGTAGGTGTAAGGAGCAGGGCATGACCGAGCAGGGCGCAGTCAAGTGGTTCAACAACGAGAAGGGGTTTGGCTTCATTTCGCGTGAGAGTGGCCCGGACGTATTCGTCCACCACACCGCGATCCTCGCCGAGGGATATCGCTCCCTCAACGAAGGAGACCGCGTCTCCTTCGAAGTGGTGGAGGGCCAGAAGGGCCTGCAGGCGCGGAACGTCGTCCGTATCTGACGCAGCCCCACTCATCTAGCTTCCAATCAATCGCCCCTGCCGCTAGCGGCCGGGGCGTTTTTTTGCCCGCTTTTGTCCGCCGTTGTCCTCTAGATGCCGCTCTTCACCCGGCGATGCGAACCACGACGACGGTGAGGTCGTCCTGGAGCTCGGCTTCGCCGCGGTAGATGGCGAGGTCGGCGAGGAGGGCCTGCTCGACTTCGCGCGGGCGGGGGTCGCGGCGGGCGGCGGCGGTGAACTGATCGATGAGGCGTTGCTCGCCGAACGGTCGCCCGCGCGGGTCGGTCGCTTCGAGCAGGCCGTCGGTGACGAACAGCCAGAGGTCGCCCGGCTCGAGGCTCTCTTGCTGCTGCGGGAAGTTCGGCGGCAGACGCGTGCCGAGCGGCGGTGAGCTGGCCATGAGGACCGTAACCTGGCCGGACGCCGCCCGGAAACGCAGGGCCGGAGGGTGCCCGGCGGTCACCACCAGCACGGTGCCGGCCTCGTGGTCGAAGAGTGCCACCACCAGGCTCATGAAGAGGCGGGAGACACCGCTGTCGCGGACCAGCAGGTTCAGCCGCTCGACGACGGCGAGGGGTACGGCGAGATCGGCGCGCAAGAGGTGGAGCCCCGCGCGCACGCCGGAGAGCAGCAGGCCGCTCGCGACTCCGTGTCCGGCGACGTCGCCGACCACTACGGCGACCCGGTTGGGGTCGACGGTGAGAAAGTCGTAGTAGTCGCCCCCGACCTCCGTCGCCGGGAGCGACATCCCCTGCAGGTCGAGCCAGCCCAGCTCAGGGGCCGAGGAAGGCAGCATCGCGAGTTGGATGGCGCGGGCGTCCTCGAGCTCCTCGCGCATCCGCGAGCTCTCGCGTTCGCGCGACGAAGCGACACTCCATTCAGCCAGGAATCGCCCCACCTGCCGGCGCGTCAGCGCCCAGCCGGCCCAAGCCGCGACCGCGTTGAAGAGGACGATGCCGACGAACGGCCCCCAGAACGAGTCCGGAGCCTCTTCCAGTCCGCCGGCGAGGATGCGAATGCCGGCGATCCCCGAGGCGCCGACTGCGAGGAGCGGCGTATCGCTGCCCCGCAGCCGCAGGAGGAACAGGAGGAGCGGGCAGAGGAAGACCGCAGCGAACATCACCATCGGGAAGAGGGTGGTGATCGCCATCCAGAGAGCGAAGCCGGCGGCGAGGAGTGTCAGCAGCGTCGGGTGAAACCCCTGCCGCCAACTGTCTCTGCGCAGTCCGAGGATGCCGCCGACGAGGAGGGCCAGGGCGAGCGCCGCGCCGCCGGCCCGCAGGAGATCGCCGCGGGAAAGCTCGACGATCGTCATCACCAGGGCTATCGGCGCGAATCCCCAGAAGAGCGGTTTCGCGACCGAGGCGTTGCGCTCGTCGCGCCAGCGTTGGACGGCCTCCGCGCGCGGCAGCGCCGCGAGCTCGTGAAGCGGGAGAGATCTCACGTGCAAGGCTACTGCGGTGTGCTGCCTGCGGCGGGCGTGTCGGGAGTTTCGGCGCCGGCCGGTGGCTTCTCCCAGAACAGCACCGCACCCGCGGGGAGTCTCTCGATCCGCGAGATGCGTGCGATCTCACGCGGATCCCGCCAGCGCATCTCGAGGGTGAAGGCGACCTTGTCTCCCGGCGCGAGGCCTTCGATCTCGACCCCCCGCGCCAGGGTGAACGGCATCGTCATCGCTTCCATGCCGACGACCTTCCCGGCCTCGTCGCGGAAGTCAGGAACGGCCTCGTGGCGGATCACCATCTCGCGGGTTCCGGCCGCCGGGAGCCGGACGATCTCGCCGCGCATCGCGTAGCTCTCCACGGTCACGGCGGGCGCCTCCGCCGGCTTGCTGCAACTGGCGGTGCCGATGGCGGCCGTGACGGCGAAGACGTGGGCGAAGCGGCGAATTCCGGCGGTGGCGAGCATGCGGGAAGCCTATCAACTGTCGCCGCTGGGGTCCGCGCTTCGCGGGATCGGCGCAGAGCCCGCGTGGGCTAGACTCCCTGCACTCGAATGGAAAGCGGGAGCGCGTTGCGAGGACACTACATCGTCTGCGGCCTGGGGATCGTGGGCTTCAGGGCGGTCGAGCTGCTGCATCGGCTCGGCGAGCGTGTGGTCGTGGTGACTCTCTCCGGCCATGACGAACGGATCCAGGCGGCGCGCGCCGCCGGCGTGGAGGTGGAGATCGCCGACGCGCGCGATCCGAACGTCCTTCTTCGGCTCGGAGTCATGGGTGCGCGGGCCCTCGTCGTGACGACCTCGAAAGACGTTGTCAACGTCGAGATCGCGCTCGATGCACAGCGGCTGCGCGACGATCTGCCGATCGTCCTGCGCCTGTTCGACCAGCACCTCGCCCGTCAGCTCGAAGGCGCGTTCCGGATCCGCCGGGCACTCGGCATGGCGACGGTTGCCGCGCCGCGCATCGCCGCCGCGGCTACCGGCAGCGAAGTGCTCGGCCGCTTCCAGTTCGATGGTGAGAACCTGGTGGTCGCCATGATGGAGGCGGCGAAACACCCAGAGCTGGTCGGCAAGAGGCCCGAAGCTCTCTCTTCCGTGCATCGTCGTTTGTTGACGCGCGGCACGCGCCTCCATCGCCGGCGCGACGACGGCGAGCCGATCCGCGAGGAGGAGACGCTGCTCGTGCTCACGAGCCAGAGAAGCTGGGAGGCTTCGGACGACGATGCGGTAGCGCGCCGCGCGCGCACGCCGCGGGCCGGGGACCGCCTGCGCGAGGTGCTGAAGAAGTTCGTCACCGCGTGGACCGGCGCTTCGGCCGGCCTGAAGGCGGTTTTTGGTGTGCTCGTCGCCCTCATGTGCACCAGTGTCCTCGTCTTTCGCTACGGCATGGGTTTGTCGCTCATCGATGCGGTCTACTTCATGGTGACGACGCTGACCACCACCGGTTACGGCGACATCACGGTGCGGGACCACGCCAACTGGCTGAAGATCTATTGCTCGCTGATGATGCTGCTCGGCTCGGCGACGATCGCCACGGTCTATTCGCTGATCACCGATTGGATAGTCACCGCCCGCGTCCGGGAGCTCCTCGGGCGCCAGCCGGTGCCTGACGATGGCCACGTCATCGTCGCCGGGCTCGGTAACGTCGGTTTCCGGGTCGTCGAGGAGCTGCTCCAGGCCGGCGTACCGGTCGTCGTGCTGGAGCGCGATCGGGAGAGCCCGTTCGTCGGCGGCATGGAGCAGCAGGTTCCGCTGCTGGTCGGAGATGCCCGGCTCGTCTCGGTGCTCGAGCAGGCTCACGTCCGGGGCGCCCGCAGCATCCTCGCGGTCACCGGCGACGATGCGGTGAATCTCTCGATCTGTCTGACCGCGAAAGAGATGTCGCCGAAGACGCGAACCGTCGTGCGGCTCTTCGACGCCGAGTTCGCGCGCAAGGTGGAGGAGAGCCCGCTGATCGACGCGGCGCTTGGCGCCTCGCGCATCGCGGCGCCGAAGTTCGTCGCTTCGGCGCTTTTTCCTGGGGTGTTGAAGGCGTTCCTCGACGGCGACACTCTCTGCGTGCTGCTCGCGGGCAGCGAGGAGCTCGACCTGCGCCCGGAAGACCGCCCGCAGGTCGTCTGGCAGGGTGGGCAGCCCGCCTTCGAAGGCGACCCGCGCGGCCGCCGCCGCATCGTCCAGATTTTCCGTCCCTTCGTCAGCGCCTGGAAGTCAGGCGGCGCCGCGACCTGAAAAGAGAGCTTCGCTCCGCTCGCCGTTCCGTCTCCCGGAGCCTGACGGAGGTCGCGAGCTCTCCGCGCCGGGAACCGTCGTGGCAGGGCCCTCCGGCGACGGTGGACCGACTGCTAAACTCCAGCGGTGAAGCGACCCTCCCGCTGGGGCAAGTTCACCCGCAACGTCGAAGAACGCAACTTCCTGGCCGGACCGACCTGGCGGCTCACCGAGCTGCGCCGGATCACCCGCATCTTCTTCGAGTTTCTGCGCGGGTTCCGGTCGCTGCACTTCGTCGGGCCGTGCGTCACGGTCTTCGGTTCTGCACGTTTTCCCGACGGCCATCGCTACTACGAAATGGCGAGGGAGGTCGGCCGGCTTTCGGCGGAGGCGGGCTTCACCGTCATGACCGGCGGCGGCCCGGGTGTTATGGAGGGGGCAAACCGGGGTGCGCACGAAGCGGGAGGGCGCTCGGTCGGCTGCAACATCGTGTTGCCGCACGAGCAGAAGCCCAATCCCTACGTCGACAACTTCCTGGAGTTCCGCTACTTCTTCGTCCGCAAGGTCATGCTGGTCAAGTATTCCTACGGCTTCATTGTTCTGCCGGGCGGATTCGGAACGCTCGACGAGATCTTCGAGACCGCGACACTCATCCAGACCGGCAAGATCCCCGGTTTCCCGTTGGTGCTCATGGGCAGCGACTACTGGAAGGACCTCTTCGAGCTCCTGCGGGGCATGATGGTGAAGGAAGGAACGATCGAGGCCGCCGACGTCGATCGCCTGCAGCTGACCGATTCGCCGGAAGAGGCCCTGGCGATCGTCGAGAAGCACGCCCGCGAAGTCGCCCTTGTGCGTCTGGTGCCGCGACGTCGGCGTATCCTCGGCGAGCACGCAGCCGAGCCGGGCGGCGGTGATCCGGCGCCTGCGTCGCACCCCTGACAGCCCCAGCCGTGTCGCCATCCCAGACGGAGTCGTTCGAAGGCGCGCTGGCCACCCTCCGGGACCGTTTGGGGGAGCGTCTCGTCGCCGAGCGCCGGCTCGCCCCGGAGCTCGCCCGTGAGGCCGATCTGTCACCTCCGCCGCCCCGCGCGCTCGCCCAAGCCCTCGCCGGGCAGGGGATCGGACGGCTGTGGTCGCATCAGGTGGAGGCGATCGCCGCCGTGCGGGCCGGAGAGAATGTCCTCGTCACCACCGCCACCGCATCGGGAAAATCGCTCGTCTTCCAGCTGCCGGTGCTGGAAGAGGCGCTCGCCGGTGGCGATGGGCGCGGCATCTTCCTCTTTCCGCTGAAGGCGCTCGGCCAGGACCAGCGCGGCAAGCTCCTCACGCTCGCCCAGTCGGCAGGCCTCGACGCCGAGGAATTCTCCTGCGAGATTTACGACGGCGACACGCCGGCGGCGAAGCGAACCGCCATTCGCCGCCGCCCGCCGCAGGTGCTGGTGACCAATCCCGACATGCTCCATCTCGGGATCCTGGCCCATCCTGGCAACTGGGGGGAGCTGCTGGCGAATCTGAAGTGGATCGTGCTCGATGAGCTGCATGTCTATCGCGGTCTCTTCGGCGCCCACTTCCACCACGTGCTGCAGCGCCTGCTGCGGTTGGCGCGGGCGCACGGCGCGAAGCCGGCGCTCATCGCCTCTTCGGCGACCGCCCAGAACGCGCGCGAATTTGCCGAGCTCCTCGCTGCCGAGCCGTTCGTCGAGATCACCGGTTCTGGAGCGCCGCGCGAGGCGCGGCGGATATTCCTGGTCCGTCCCGAGGCGAGCCCGTACACACTGACGCTCGATCTTCTCATCGCGCTTGTCGGCTCCGGGCAGAAGACGATCGTCTTCACCAAGGCGCGGCGGATCACCGAGCTCCTCTACGGCTGGCTGCAGCGCAAGGACCGCGACCTGGCGCGGCGGGTGGCCTGCTATCGCGCCGGTTTTCTGCCGGAGGAGCGGCGCGAGATTGAAGCGCGACTCCTCTCCGGCGAGCTCGACGCGGTGATCTCGACCTCGGCGCTCGAGCTCGGCATCGATATCGGCGGTCTCGACGCCTGTCTGCTGGTTGGCTTTCCCGGCAGCATGATGGCTACGTGGCAGCGCTCGGGACGGGTCGGGCGGCGCGGCAGGGAGTCGCTCACCGCGCTCGTCGCGCTTCCGGACGCGCTGGATCAGTATCTGCTCGAGCATCCGGACGAGCTCCTCGCCCGACCTTGCGAGCCGCTGCTCTTCGATCCCGAGAACGAGCCGGTGGCGCGGATCCATCTCGAATGCGCCGCCGCCGAGAACCCGCTCTCGCGGGTCGACGATGCGCGCTACCTCGAACGGCACGCGGCGGTGGTGGGCGACCTGCTGCGCGACGGCACGCTCGCCGAATCGCGCGACGGTGGCGGGCTGACGGCGCGCCGGCGGCGGCCGCAGCGCGATGTGAACCTGCGCGGTACGGGCGCCACCTTCGCCCTGGTGGATCGGACGCGCGGAAAGACGATCGGTACCCTCGACGGTGCGCGGGTGTTCAGCGAAGGACATCCGGGAGCGGTCTACCTGCACCATGGCCGGCAGTACGAGGTGGTCGCGCTCGATCTCGACCGCCGGAGCGTCGTCGTGCAGCCAGCCGAGGTCGACTACTTCACCTCGCCCCTGTCGCGCAAGGAGACCGAGATACTCGAGCTGCTGGAGGAGCGCGAAGTGGGAGGTCTCTCCGCGGCGCTGGGCCGCCTGAAGATCACCGAGCAGGTCACCGGTTTCGAGCGCAAGCGCACCCAGGGACAGGAGGTCCTCGATCAGCAGCCGCTCGACCTGCCGCCGACCGAGATGGAATGTGTCGGGCTCTGGTTCCGGACGCCGGCGGAGATCGTCGAAGAGCTGGCCGCGAAAGGCCGGCACCTTCTGGGTTCCCTCCATGCCACCGAGCACGCGACGATCGGGCTCATGCCGCTGCTCGCGCTGTGCGATCGCAACGACCTCGGGGGCATTTCGCTCTCCTTTCATCCGCAGCTCGAAGGCGCGGGGGTCTTCGTCTACGAGAGCCATCCGGGCGGCATGGGGATTGCGAAGAAGGGCTTCCGCGAGCTCGAGGTCCTGCTCGCCAAGGTGCGCGACCATGTCGCGCACTGTCCCTGCGAAGGCGGCTGCCCGAGCTGCATCCAGAGCCCGAAGTGCGGCAACGGCAACCGCCCGCTCGACAAGCGCGGGGCCGTCGACCTCCTCGCCATGATGCTCGATCCAACGCGACCCCTGAGCTCGCACAAGCGAGCTTCGATCGTACTCGCCCAGCCGAGTGTCAATGTGCCTGCGGCGCAGGACAGGGCCCGGGCGACATCCAGGCGAATGTCGCGCAAAGCTCCAGTAAAGGAAGGGGTGGATGGGGCGTTGTCGCGGCAGGGCACCGGCGGCGACTTGCCGCCGTCCCCCCTTTACCGAAAGAGCGCCGCGGGTGTCGGGGACTCCGCTCGCGCGGAGCACGGCACGGAAGCTGGAGCAGGTTCGGGCAAGACAGTCCTCTTCGACATCGAGACGCTGCGATCGGCGGCGGAGGTCGGGGGGTGGGGCAAGGCGCACAAGATGGGCATCGCCTTGGCGGTGGTCTGTCACCTGGAGGAGGGGCGCTTCGAGACCTTCCTCGAGCCGCGCGCCGGTGAGCTGGCTTCGACGCTCAAGTCGGCGGCGCTGGTGATCGGTTTCAACAGCCGGCGCTTCGACTATTCCGTGCTTTCGGGCTACACCGGGGAGGACTACGCCCGGACGCTGCCGACGCTCGATCTGCTGGACAGCATGGTCGAGCGCCTCGGCCGTCGGGTGAGCCTCGACCACCTGACGAAGGAGACCCTGGGCGCCGGCAAGAGCACCGACGGGCTCCAGAGTCTGCAGTGGGTGAAGGAGGGTCGCTTCGATCTCATCGAGGACTACTGCCGGCGTGACGTCGAGCTGTTGCGCGACCTCTACCTTTTCGGGCGCCGCGAGGGATACGTCGTGATCGCCGAGCGCAGCGGACGCATCAAGGTGCCGGTCGACTGGTAGCGGAGCTGGCCCGTTCTACCGGATGTCGAGGTCGGTCGAAGAGAAGCGCCGGTCGTCGCAGAGCAGCGGTTGCCGCGCCAGGTGCGCCGTGGCGTAGGAGAGGCAGTCGCCGAAATCGAGGGCGGCCTGGTGCTGTCCCTCGCCGAAACGTTGGTGCGCGTCGAGAGCGGCCCGGAAGTGGGCGTCCGAGAACGGCACGATCTGCAGATCGAACTCCTGGAGGAATCGCGCCAGCATGCCATGAACTTCCCGTCCGATTTCGGGCGCCAGAAGCAGGCTCGCCTCGGCGAGCGTCGGAGCGCCGATGCCGGCGAAAGGCGCGCTGGCGAGAGCGTCGATCAGTCGCTCGCAGCCCGTCTTGCGAAGGAAGATCGACGTGACAGCGGAAGCATCCACGATCACGCTTGAAGAACCTCGGGGAGCAGGGGGGTCAGTGCTTCTCGAGGCGGCGGCTGGCCGAGCGCGCCCGGATCACCGACCAGACCTCGCGTTCGAGAAACGAGCGCAGCTCGTCGCCGCGATTCTCCCGCACGACCTGAAAGGCCAGGCGCTGCTTGCGCTCCTCGAGCGCCCGGCGGATCGCCTCGGTCTTGGATTCGCCGGTCAATTGCGACAGCTCGAGCGCCAGATTCTCGACGGATGCGTTCTTGATGTTCAACGCCATGCCGTTCTCCTTCCGCTGAATGGCGCAAGGATAGGTATAAAGGTGGAATTTGTCAACCATGGTGTAAACATCTGACCGCCGTCATACTCTTGGCGTCGGCCGGCCTGCCATGATTCCGTGTATCAAGAGGAGATCTTCATGAAGTCGCGGTCTTTTGTCTGGATCTATTGCCTGATGGCCCTTGCCCCGGCTGCCTCCGCCTTCTCGGACACGCCTCCCCCCGCAACCGAGTCGGCCGGCAAGCCGGAGGCCGGACCCAAGTTCAAGCCGCTTTTCGAGGTCCGCCTGCGTGGCGAGATCTTCGACGCCCCTTCGGCCGCCGCGACGAAGGATCCAAGCTACAGCTTCGGCCTCGTCCGCGTGCGCGCCGGCGGGGATTTCACCTGGCATGAGAAGTTCACCCTGCACGGCCTGCTGCAGGGTGCGACGACCTCCTCTCTTCCGGACAACGCGGCCTTCGGCGGCGGCCAGACCTACTTCAATACCAACGGCGGCGATCGCACTCCGTACCAGATCGACATCTCCGAGTTGGTGTTCGCCTACAAGTCGAAGAGTCTCAACCTCACCGCCGGCCGGCAGGGCTTCGTGGAGGGCGCGGGCCCCGCGATCGGTGTCGCTCAGCTCGACTTCGTGCGCACTCGCCGCCTCGCAGAGCGCCTGGTGGGCAACCTGGACTTCGCCAACGTCGGACGGCGATTCGACGGTCTCACCGCCAACGCGGCCTTCGGCGGCGCCGGCAGCTTCGAGCTCTTCGCCCTGCGCCCGCTGGCTGGCGCGTTCAACTACGAGCAGGCCTTCGAGCAGCTCGACATCGATATCTACGGCGCCTCCTGGGCGAGCCCGCACGGCGGCTGGCTGCCGCGCGCGACGTTCCGTTTCTTCGCGCAGAGCTACGACGACAGCCGCGATATCGCTGTGACCGCAGCCGGCGGGAGAATCGAACTTCAGACCTACGGTGGGTCGATTCTCGTCGGCGACAAGTCGTGGAACCTCCTCTTCTGGGGCTCCCTGCAGAGCGGCGACTACGGGCGCCGCGGACAATCGGCCTCGGCGGTGATCGCCGACGCCGGCTACCGGTGGCTGGGCGCCGGCGGTGAGCCGTCGCTGCACCTGGTCTGGGAACGCGCTTCCGGAGGCGGGACTGCGGGCGAAAACGAGAACTTCTTCAACCTCCTGCCGACCAACCACAAGTTCTACGGCGCGCTCGACTACACAGCGTTCTCCAATTTGAGCGACCTCTACCTCGAGGGCCGCTGGTCGCCGGTGAAGCCGCTCACCCTGTCGGCGGCGCTGCACGACTTCCGTCTGGTCGATCGCGACGGTCCCTGGGTCGGCGGCTCGGGCGCCTTCAGCGACCGTGAGCTCGGCTACGCCTTCCGCCGTCCGGCGAGCGGTCGATTCCGGTCGAGCGAGATCGGCAGGGAACTCGACTTCACGGCGACCTGGAGCCTGCCGCAGAAGATGCAGCTCAAGTTCGAGGGCGGGATGTTCTGGGGAGGCGACGCGGCGGGTGAGGTTCTGGCGGTCGAGTCCGACGGCACCTGGGCCAGTCTCGAATTCAGCTACAAGCTCTGAGCCGGTCTCGACGCCGCGCCCTTCAGCCCCAGGTAGATCAGTCCGGCTGCGAAGAAGCCCACGAACCACCCGTAGTCGTAGAGCGGACGCATCGGGGCGAAGACGATCCCGCCCCAGGCGAGCGCGCAGCCCGTGAGCGTCGCGACGACCGCCGGCAGGCTCCAGCCCGCGTACTCGCCCTTGGGCAGATAGAGGTCGGCGAGGTTCAGGTTCCGTCGCCGCACGATCCAGTAGTCGGCGATCAGCACGCCGGCGATGGAGCCCAGACCGCCCGAGTAGCCGACGAGCCAGGTGAAGATGTAGCCCTTGGGATCGGCGAGCAGGCGCCACGGCTGCATGGCGATGCCGAGGACGCCGGTGATGAGCCCGCCGGTCCGGAACGAGATCCAGCGCGGCAGGGCGTTCGCGAAGTCGTTGGCGGGCGAGACCACGTTGGCGGCGATGTTGACCGCTAGGGTCGCGACGACGACCGAGAACATGGCGAAGCCGACGATCCACGCATTCGTGAAGTGTCCGACCAGCTTGATCGGGTCCCAGATGGGCTCGCCGAAGATCAGCGCGCTCGCGCTGGTGATGAGCACGCCCATGGCGGCGAAGGCGAACATGGTCGTGGGCAGCGCCACCGCCTGTCCGATCGCCTGCTCGCGCTGGCTGCGGCCGAAGCGGGTGAAGTCCGGCATGTTGAGCGACAGCGTCGCCCAGAACCCGATCATGGCGGTGAGCGAGGGCACGAACACCGGCAGGAACTCGGACAGAGTGCCGAACTTTCCGGGCTGCGACAGCAGCGGGCCGAAGCCGTTCGCCGCCTTCACCGCCCACACGAGCAGGATCGCGGTCACGATGAGCACATACGGCGCGGACCAGTTCTCGACCACCCGCAGCAGGTTCATGCCGCGGTAGATGATGCCGATGTTGATGCCCCAGAAGAGCAGGAACGACAGCCACTCGGTGGTCGTGTGCCCGCCGGCGCCCGGGCCCAGCAGGTTCGCCCATCCGGGCACGAGCACGACGAAGAACGTCTGCAGCGCCTCGCCGCCGATCCACGTCTGGATGCCGAACCAGCCGCAGGCGACGAGCGCGCGCATGAGCGCCGGCAGGTTCGAGCCGGCCGTGCCGTAGGCGGCGCGGGCGAAGACCGGGAACGGAATGCCGTATTTCGTGCCCGGGTGGGAGTTGAGCAGAATGGGCACGAGCACGATGATGTTGCCGAGCAGGATGGTGAAGAGCGCCTGCCACCAGTTCATGCCCTGCGTCATGAGGCCCGACGCCAGCATGTAGGTGGGGATGCAGTGGGCCATCGAAATCCACAGCGCCGCGTAGTTGTAGGTGCTCCACGTGCGCTGGGCGATGGGTACGGGCGCGAGGTCGTGGTTGTACAGGGGGCTGCCGGCGATGACCCCTTCGTCGATCAGTTCGACGCGGCCATCGGCGAGCTGACGCTGATTGGGCTCCATTCGGACCTCCGGCTCAGGCGGTTGAGGACGCGAGCTCAGTCGTGCAGCCCACCTGGCACCTTGGCGGTACCCTTCGCGATGCGATCGTTCCAGCTCTCGAACGGCTTGCCGCGAGTGTCGTCGACCATGGTGATGCAGCCGGGCACGGGGCAAACGAGCGAGCAGAGGTTGCAACCCGTGCATTCGTCCCAGTCCGCCCAGGTGACCTTCACGCCGGAGCCCGCGGTGCGCGCGATGGCGGCGTCGCGGCTCGGGGCGCGGTGGCCCGCGGGCAGCGGGTGCGCACCGGTGTGAATGCAGTCGACCGAGCTGTCGCGGCAGGCGACCAGGCACAGGTCGCAGCCGATGCATTGCTGCGGGTCGATATGCGCTGCGACCTTGTAGTTGAGGTCGAGGTCGCCCCACTCGCTGTAGGCGCCGATGGCGCGGCCGCGCAGATCGTTCACCGACTTCATCCCCTTGTCGTCGAGGAAGTTCGACAGGCCGTCGACGAGGTCCTCGACGATGCGGAAGCCGTAGTGCATGACTGCCGTGCACACCTGCACACTGGTGGCGCCAAGGGCGATGAACTCCGCCGCGTCGCGCCAGGTGGCGATGCCGCCGATGCCTGAGATGGGCACCGTCACACGCGGGTCGCGCGCCAGGGCCGCGACCATGTGCAGCGCGATCGGTTTGACGGCCGGGCCGCAGTAGCCGCCGTTCGTCGAACGGCCGCCGACGACGGGGTAGGGAACCATCCGGTCGAGGTCGACGCCGACGATGCTCTTGATGGTGTTGATGAGGCTTAAGCCGTGCGCGCCGGCCTCGACGGCAGCGACACCGGGAACGGTGATGTCGCCGATGTTGGGTGTCAGCTTGATCAGCACCGGCAGATGCGCGAACTCGACCGCCCAGCCGGCGACGACCTTGAGCACGTCGGGCTCCTGCCCGACCGCCGACCCCATGCCGCGCTCGCACATGCCGTGCGGGCAGCCGAAGTTGAGCTCGAGGCCGTCGGCGCCAGTGTCTTCGACGCGGCGGATGATCTCTCGCCAGTCGCCCTTCGACTCGACCATCAGCGAGACGATCAGCGCGTGCTGCGGGTACCGCCGCTTGCACTCGGCGATCTCGCGCAGGTTCACCGCCAGCGGCCGGTCGGTGATCAGCTCGATGTTGTTGAATCCGACCATGCGCTCGCCGCCCAGGGAGATCGCGCCGAAGCGGCTCGAGGTGTCGACGATGGGATCGCCGAGCGTCTTCCACACCGCGCCGCCCCAGCCGGCGTCGAAAGCCCGCATGACCTGGTCGCCGGTGTTGGTGGGCGGCGCGCTCGCGAGCCAGAACGGGTTGGGTGAACGGATGCCGGCGAAGTCGATGGAGAGGTCGGCCATGGTCGCTCGCGCGCTCCTACTCGTGCCCCGCCCGCATGGGCGAGTCGGGGCGGGTTTCGATTCCGAGCGCGGCGCAGATGCCGCGCGCGGCACGCTTGCCGTCCTGTACGGCAGTCACGACGAGTTCGCCGCCGTGCATGGCGTCGCCGCCGGAGAAGACCTTGGGGTGGCCCGTGGCGCCGGTGCGCGGGTCCGCCACCAGCGAGCCGCGATCGTCCAGAGCGAGGCCGGGGAAGCACTCCGCCAGCGCCCGCAGCCGCGCCTGCCCGATCGCGACGACCGCGAGGTCGCAGTTGTGGGACTCGCCCGAGCCCAACTCGACCGCGGTCACCGCCCCTTGCGGGTCGCGCACGAAGCGTAGCGGTACCGCGCGCTCGATCAGCACGACGCCGGCGAGCCGGGCGAGCTCCAACTCGTGCGCGTAGCCGCTCATCTCCAGCGTCGTCCTCCGGTAGAGCATGCTCACCGACGGCACGCCGAGACCGGCCAGCTCGCGGGCCGCGTCGATCGCGGTGTTGCCGCCGCCGATGACGACCGCGCGGCGCAGGCCGGCGACGAGCGCACCCATCGCAACGGCACCGAGCTTCATCCGTTCGATCCACTCGACCGCGCCGATGACGCCGGGGCCGCTCTCGCCGGGAATTCCGAGCGTGACATCGGAACCGAGGCCGGGGCCGAGAAACAGGGCGTCGAAATCGCGCACGAGCGCCTCGGCGGTCGGGCCGGGCGCAATCTCGACCCCGGTGCGGATCTCGACGCCGAGCGAGCGGACGAACCCCACCTCGGCGAGGGCGTCGTCGGCCGGCATCTTGTAGGGCGCGACGCCCGAGGTGTTGAGCCCGCCCGCGAGCCGGCGCTTCTCGAAGATCGTGACGGCGAAACCTTCGAGCGCGAGGTACGACGCGCAGGAGAGCGACGCCGGTCCGGCGCCCACGCAGGCTACGCGCTTGCCGTTGACCGGTGCGCGCGACAGCAGTGAGGCCGCTCGGCCCTCGCGCAACAGTGTCTCGGTCGCGTAGCGCTGCAGGCGGCCGATGGCGATCGGCGGGTCGCGGTGCCAGGCGTTGTAGACGCAGGCCCCCGCGCAAAGCACCTCGACGGGACAGACCCGCGCGCACGAATAGCCGAGCACGTTCGCGGAGAGGATCGTCCGGGCGGCTCCCCGGATGTTCTCCGTGCCGATCTTGCGGATGAACGCAGGCACGTCGATGCCCGTGGGGCACGCCGCGATGCACGGAGCGTCCTCGCAATACAGGCACCGGCTGGCTTCCACCATCGCCTCGGCCGGCGAGTAGAGCGGCTTGGCGTCCGGGAGCCTGTGCTCGAGGCGATCATCGGGAAGGGTCACGGCTTCACGTCGGCGCGCTGCGGAAAGTGTCCGGGCTGGCGGGCGACGAACCGGCCGGCTCCGCGGGTCGTCGAGAGCTTCTCGCCGTCCCAGAGAGTGCGGCCGCCGGCGATCGTCCGGGCGATGCGGCCGCGGACGTCGAAGCCCTCGAAGATGCTGCGGTCGGCCTTCGAGTGGTGAGCTTTCGCGCTCAGCTTGCGTCCACCGTCCGGATCCAGAAGGACCAGATCGGCGTCCATGCCGACCGCGATCGAGCCCTTCTTCGCGAGCCCGAAGATCCGGGCCGGCGCGGTGCTGCCGAGCTCGACCATGCGCGACAGGTCGAAACGGCCGCCGAGCACGCCGTGAGTGTAGAGGAGCAAGAGGCGGTCTTCGATGCCCGCAGCGCCGTTCGGGATTCTGGTGAAGTCGTCCTTGCCCATCAGTTTCTGCTCGTGCATGAAGGGACAGTGGTCGGTCCCGACGGAGTCGAGCATCCGGTTCGCGAGGCTGTTCCACAGCGCATCGTGGTGGCCGGCGTTTCCGGGCCGGATCGGCGGACTCATGACGTACGCCGACCCGCCGAAATCGGGCTTGTCGAACACCGTGTCGTCGAGCAGCAGGTACTGCGGACAGGTCTCGCCGTAGCAGCGTTGTCCAGCGAGCTTGGCGCGCTCGAGCGCGTGCACGGACTCCTTGCAGGTCATGTGCACGATGTAGGCGGTCGCGCCGTGCAATCCGGCCATCATCAGAGCGCGTTCGGTCGCTTCGCCCTCGACCGGGCTGGGGCGCGAGACGGGGTGGAACTCAGGTCCGACGCAGCCCTTCGCGATCAGCTCCCGCTGCAGGTGCCAGACTGCGTCGCCGTTCTCGGCGTGCACGGTGACGACCGCGCCCAGCTTCGCGGCCTCGCGCATGACCGAGTAGAGCGCTGCGTCGTCCACCATGATGGCGCCCTTGTAGGCCATGAACACCTTGAAGCTCGTGATGCCATGCTCCTGGACGACCGCGCGCATCTCGTCCGCGCTGTGCTCGCCCCAGGACGTGATCGCCATGTGGAACGAGTAGTCGCAGACCGCCTTCGCCGACTTCCGGCGCCACGAGTCGAGCGCCGCGAGCATCGACTCGCCGGGGGCGGGGATGCAGAAGTCGATGATGCACGTCGTGCCGCCCGCGGCGCCCGAAGCGGTGCCGACCTGGAAGTCGTCGGCGCTGACCGTTCCCATGAAGCCGAGCTCCATATGGACGTGCGGATCGATGAAGCCCGGCAGGACGAACTGTCCCGCGGCATCGATCGTCTCGTCGCCGGCTTTTGGCTCGAGCTTCGTGCCCATCGCCGTGATCGTGCCGTCGTCGAGGCGCAGGTCGGCCACGAAGCGTTCAGACGCGGTGACGACCTCGCCGTTGCGTAGGACGATGCCCATGACTCCTCCGGACTGCTTCCTTGAGCGGCTGCGACGGGCCGCGTCTCGTGCCTTGCGCTTCGCCGGCGCCAGCTTCCGGTGCTTGCGTCGTCACAATTTCGTCAGGTCGCCGTACGTTTCGGGCCGGCGGTCGCGGAAGAACTGCCACGTCTTGCGGACCTCGTCGATCAGGTCGAGGTCCATCTCCGCCACGACCAGCGCGTCGTCCTCCTCGCTCGCCTGGGCGAGGAAGCTGCCGCGCGGGTCGACGAAGTAGGACGAGCCGTAGAACTTGCCGATGTTCCATGGCGTCTCGGTACCGACACGGTTGATCGCACCGACGAAATAGCCGTTGGCGACCGCGTGCGCCGGCTGCTCGAGCTTCCACAGGTACTGCGAGAGCCCGGCGACCGTGGCGCTCGGGTTGAAGACGATCTCGGCACCGTTCAAACCCAGCGCCCGCGCCCCCTCCGGAAAGTGGCGGTCGTAGCAGATGTAGACGCCGACTTTCGCGTAGCGCGTTTCGAAGACCGGGTAGCCGAGGTTGCCGGGCTTGAAGAAGTACTTCTCCCAGAAGCCGCTGGTATGCGGAATGTGGTTCTTGCGGTACTTGCCCAGGTACGAGCCGTCGGCGTCGTAGACGGCGGCGGTGTTGTAGAGCACCCCCGCCATCTCCTTCTCGTACACCGGGACCACGACCGCCATCCGGTACTTCGAGGCGAGCTTCGCCACGGCTTCGGTGGTCGGCCCCGGGACGGGTTCGGCGGCGTCGTACCAGCGTTTGTCCTGCCCGGGGCAGAAGTACGGGCCGTTGAAGATCTCCTGCAGGCAGAGCACCTGGACGCCCTTCCGCCCGGCCTCCTCGATGAGCGGCACGTGCTTGTCGAACATCGCCCGCTGGATCTTCTCGACCGACTGGGACTCGTCGTTGAGCGGGTTGCTGCACTGGATCAGACCGCCGATCAGCTTGCGGGGCATGGGCTCGTTCCTCGACTGCGGGCCTGCGGCGGAAAGGCGCATGCTAGCCGGTTCCCAGGCCCCGGGGAAGCCTCCACTTCCAGCGCTGGACCTGACCCGCGTCATATCGCTTCAGCGAGATATGAGATCTGATGGATCCGAAGGTGCTCCGCCAGGGGGCGCCGAAGCGACCAGGAGAGACCATGACCGATCGACTCACTTTCGCAGCTCGCATCGCATTCCGAGGCGCCACCCTGCTTTGCTTTGCGGCGACTCTCGCCGTCGCCGCCACCGTGCCCCAGTTCCAGGTGGACGGCCGGACCTACGGCATGCCCGAGGCGCAGATCTTCGACGATCCCTACATCGGTCCGCCGGTGGTCGGGGAGTTCGTCACCCTGTTGCCCAACATCGCCCCGCTGCCGCCCGGAAATCGCACCCACAAAGTGCGCTTCGACGTCATCGCGCGGGAGATCGAGGTGGCCCCCGACATCCGCTATCGCGCCTGGACCTTCGGCGGCTCGGTTCCGGGGCCGGTCCTCCACGTTCGCGAGGGCGATCGGGTCGAATTCACGATGAAGAACCGCTCCGCCGAGGTCGTCGCGATCACCGCGCCCGAAGTCGCCGGTTCGCCCTACCTCGAGCGTCTCGCGGCGCTCAACCCGCAAAAGGCCGTTCCGCTGGCGCAGCCGATGCGGCACTCGATGGACTTCCACGCCGGCACGGTCGCCGCGTCGGACAAGTGGCGCGGCATCGAGCCGGGCCAGGCGATCCGGTTCGAGTGGGTGGCCAACTATCCCGGCGTCTACCTCTATCACTGCGGAACCCCACCGATTCTTCAGCACATGGCCCAGGGCCAGTACGGGGTCGTCGTCGTCTCGCCGAAGGCGGGCTATCCGACCGACGCCGAGGTCGACCGGGAATATGTGATCGTGCAGTCGGAGTTCTACCTCAAGGAGTCCGAGGCGCAGGCCCACGATGGCGACCAGACCCAGTTCAAAGAGGTGGCCCAGGTCCTGTACGAGCTCGACTTCGACGCCGCGATGCGCAAGCAGCCGACGCAGGTCGTTTTCAACGGCCATCAGCGGTCGTTGATCGACGCCCCGCTCGCCACGCTGCCGGGAGAGCGGATGCGGCTCTACGTGCTGAACGCCGGGCCGACCGACACCTCGAGCTTCCATATCGTCGGGGTGATCTTCGACCGCGTCTGGTACGAGGGCAACCTCAAGAACGAGTGGCACGGCATGCAGACGGTGCTTCTGGGGGCCTCGAACGGAGCCGTCATGGAGTTCGTCGTGCCGGAAGCGGGAGACTACGTTATCGTTGACCACGAGTTCGCCGACGCGCAGAAGGGTGCGCTCGGCAGGATCAAGGCGGGCCCGGCCGGTCCGGGCGGCAAAGACGGGCACTGACCTTCAACCCAATCTCAGGAGCTGAATATGAAGAAGTCGAATGGACGTAGTGCAGTCGCAGGTGGTGTGATGGTCGCGTTGCTTGCGGTCGGCATGGCAGCCGTCTCCACCGCAGCCTCGGCAGCGGAGCCGAGAGTCGTCAAGCTCAAGGGCTCCGACGCCATGCAGTACGACGTCAAGGTCATCCAGGCGGCTCCAGGCGAGGCCTTGAAGGTGACGCTCACTGCGGTGAGCTCGATGGCGAAGGCCGAGATGGCGCACAACTTCGTCCTGCTGGCCAAGGGCACGAACGCGGACTCGTTCGCCATGGAAGCGGCGATGGCGCGAGACAACAACTACATTCCGAAGGCGAAGGCGGCCGCCATTCTCGCCCAGACGAAGCTCGCCGGCGGCGGCGAGACCGTAGAGGTCATCTTCAACGCGCCGAAGGAGCCGGGCGAGTACATTTACATCTGCACCTTCCCGGGCCACTACATTGGCGGCATGAAAGGCAAGTTGATCGTCAAGTAGTCGAACGAATCGGGCGCGCTCTGCGTCCGCTGCAACGAGACACACTCGGGCCTGGTGGGCCGCGCGACTCGCGCGTCCGCCGGGCTCGATTCGTATCTCCCGCCCTTGTCTGCCCTACAGCATCATGCTCGCGAGGTTCGCGAGCTCGCTGCGCTCGCCTTTTTCGAGGGACACATGGGCGTACAGCTTGTGCCCCTTGATCCGATCGATCAGGTAAGAGAGTCCGTTCGACTGGGCATCCAGGTAGGGAGTGTCGATCTGGAAGATATCGCCGGTGAAGATGATCTTGGTGCCCTCGCCAGCGCGAGTGATGATCGTGCGTGCCTCGTGCGGCGTCAGATTCTGCGCTTCGTCGACGATGAAGATGATGTTCGAGAAGCTGCGGCCGCGGATGTAGGCGAGCGGGGTGATGTGCAGCTTCTCCTGCTCGACCATCTCGTCGATGCGTTTGAACTCGCGGTCGCGCTCGTCGAACTGGTGTTTGATGATGTTGAGGTTGTCCCAAAGCGGCTGCATGTACGGATTGATCTTCGACTTGATGTCGCCGGGAAGGTAGCCGATGTCCTTGTTCGAGAGCGGCACCAGCGGGCGGGCCAGGTAGACCTGGCGAAAGGCCTTGCGCTGCTCGAGGGCGCCGGCGAGGGCAAGCAGAGTCTTGCCGGTACCCGCCTTGCCGGTTATCGACACCAGCGGCACGGCCGGGTTCATGATCGCGTGCAGGGCGAAGGTCTGCTCGGCGTTCCTCGGCGTGATGCCATAGGCGGGCATCTTCTGCACCCGCTCGAGGAGACCCGAGACCGGGTTGAACCAGGCGAGCGCCGAGTGCGAGGGACTCCGCAGAATGAAGTAGTGGTTAGGCAGCGGCACTTCGATGCCGACGTCCTGCGGCGAGACGCCTCCGGACTCGTAGAACTTCTGGATCGGCGCCGCGTCGTCGACCTCGATCTCGCTCTTGCCCTTGTAGAGATGGTCGACGTCCTTGATGCGGACGGTCTCGTACTCCTCGGCGCGCAGGCGAAGCGCCCGCGCCTTGACTCGCAGGTTGATGTCCTTCGACACCAGGATGACGTCGCGCCCGGCTTCGCGCTCCTTGAGCGCGAGCGCGGTGTTCAGGATCCGATGGTCGTTCTTCACCGCGCCGAAGATGAGGCGTGCGTCGGTCGACGAATCCTCCGCCGCGACAACACGGATCCTTCCGAGATCGGGGCCGTCGAGCGGCACCCAGTTGTTCAGCATGTCGTGGCTGGTGAGCTTGTCGAGCTGCCGGATGAATTCCCGCGCCTGCAGATTGATGACCGTGTCACCCTTCTTGAAGTGGTCGAGCTCCTCCAGAACCGTGATCGGGATCGCGACGTCGTGTTCCTTGAAGTTGAAGATCGCGTTCGCGTCGTACAGGATGACCGAGGTGTCGAGGACGAAGATCTTTGGGCTGCGGGAGGCGGTGGATGACGTCGAGTCCGGACTCGTCATGCCGGAGATTTTGTCATACCGGGCGCAGGTCGCTCAGATGCCGAAGACGATCGTCGACGCTCGTGATGAGCTCGCGAAGCAGCACGGCGGGCGACGGACGCATCCGATCCTCACAGACCCCGAGGTCGGTGAGCTAGAATCCATCTCGAGTCCCCTCCTTGATGAACGACATCGGTGTGGTCACGGTCTCAACGTTCCTCGCCCAGGCGCTGTTGGCGGCGCTTCTCGCCGTTCTGCTGCTCCGTTTCCACAGCAGCCGGAAGCACGCTTTTCTCCGGCACTGGGCGCTCTCGTGGTGGGCCCTCTGCGCCGGGCAACTCGGGGCGATGGTGGCTTTCCACTACTCGACGTCGCTGCCGGCGTCGGACCCGACACGATTGGTCGCGACCTTCATCGCGCAACTAGGCGCCTTCTATCAGGCCGGGTGGCTCATCCAGGGTGCCACCGAGCTCGCCAGTGGACGGTCGCTCTCGCGGCGAGGCACATACGCCATCTTCTCCGCGCTCGCGGGGCTTGCGCTGGTAACCACTCTGGCTCACGCCTTCACCCCGGAGGCCGTTTCAAGTCGCAGCTTCCTGCGGGTCAGCGTGCGCGCGCTGGTGGTCGCCGTGGCCTTCCTGATTGCCGCGGGCCTCCTGATAAGGGCCTACAGAAAGAGCTCTGCCACTGGTCCGTGCCTGGTCTGCGTCGCCTTCTTCCTGTATGGATGCGAGCAACTGGCCCTGTTCTGGGCGACCGCCGGTACCACTGGGGTGGGTCTGCGCAGGGGCATTTTCGCGTTCGATCTTCTGATGGTCGCGGTGCTGGGAATCGCGACCATCGTTTGGCTTCTCGAGGACGAGCACTTCAGGCTCGTCGAGGCCTCCCTGCAGATCGAGAAGCTGGCCTACTACGACGGCTTGACCGGTCTGCCGAACCGCAAGCTCTTCCTCGACCGCCTCAAGCAGTGGATCGCCCGGCGCGGCAAGACCGATTATCACGCCGCGCTCTTCTTCCTCGATCTCGACAACTTCAAGCGCATCAACGACACCTACGGGCATGAAACCGGGGATTCGCTGCTCGGCGCGGTCGCCGAGCGGCTGCGTTACAGCGTACGCGAGGGCGACACAGTCGGACGCCAGGGTGGTGACGAGTTCACCCTGCTCCTCCCGGGCATCCGCACCGCCGAGGATGCCGTAGCGATCGCGACCAAGCTCCTCGAGAGGCTGTCGCAACCGCTCGAAGTCGGGGACCTTTCGTTGTTTGCCGGGGCTTCCATCGGTATCACGCTCTTTCCCGATCACGGAGAAGATCCAACGACGCTGCTGCGCAAGGCCGATACCGCGATGTACCGCGCCAAAGAGGCGGGTCGCGGGGGCGTCGCCGTTTACGACAGCGAGATGTCGGATGTGAGCCGCGAGCGATTCGTCCTCGAGGCCGCGCTGCGCGCCGGGCTCGAGGAGGAACACCTCGTGCTCTATTACCAGCCGATCGTTCGGGCGGGCACGGGCGAGATCGTCGGCGTCGAGGCGCTGGTGCGCTGGCTGCATCCTGAGCGCGGCCTGATACTGCCGGGCAAGTTCCTGCCGTTGATCGAGAGCACCGCGGTCTCCGAGGCCCTCAGTCACTGGGTCCTGCGCAAGGCCTGCGCGCAGGTCAAGCTCTGGCGGGAGCGCTACCAGCAGGACCTTCAGGTGTCGGTGAATCTGACCGCGCGAGCGTTCGAGAATCCCGAGTTGTCATCCAAGATCGACGAGATCCTCCGCGAGACCGGCCTACCAGCCGCGGCGCTCGAGCTCGAGATCACCGAGACGATGGCCTTGCTGCATGCGGGTGGGCCGGTTTCGACTCTTGCAGACCTGCGGCGGCGCGGAACTCGGGTCGCGGTCGACGATTTCGGTATCGGCTACTCATCGCTCTCCTACCTTCGCGAGCTTCCGATCGACACGGTGAAGCTCGATTCGTCGTTCATCCGGGAGCTCGGCCGGCGGCGCGAAGATTCGAAGATCGTCGGCGCCGTGATCCAACTCGCGCATGGGCTCGGAATGGAGGTGGTCGCCGAGGGCGTCGAGGAGGAAGAGCAGATGGTCATCCTCGAGATGCTCTATTGCGACAAGATGCAGGGCTTCCTGTTCAGCCGTCCGCTGGAGGCTCAGGCCTTCGAGAGTCTCATGGACGCGTCAGTACCTTTTCGAACCGGTCAAGCGCCCAGTCGAGCTCCTGCCGCGAGATGACGAGAGGCGGAGAGACGCGGATGACGTGCGTATGCGTCTCCTTGCAGAGGATGCCCTCGGTGGCCAGTTGTTCGCAGAAGCGGCGTGCGCCGCCGGCTTGCGGTTTGAGCTCGATTCCTATCCACAGTCCGCGCCCGCGCACTTCCTGGATGTGCGGTGACCGAATCCCCCGAAGGCGTTCGAGGGCATAGGCACCCTGATTCGCCGAGTTCTCGATCATCTTCTCTTCGACCAGGACTTTGAGCGCTTCGCGCGCGACGGCGGCCCCTAGCGGATTGCCCCCGAAGGTCGAACCGTGATCGCCTGGCTTGAAGACATCCATCAGCGCGCTGTCGGCGAGTATGCCCGACACCGGGTAGCAGCCTCCCGAGAGCGCCTTCCCGACGATCACCATGTCGGGGCGGATGCGGTCATGCTGGAAAGCGAAGAGGGCGCCGGTGCGTCCGAGTCCGGACTGAATCTCGTCCGCGACGAGCAGTGCGTTGTGCTCCTGGGTGATGTCGCGGAGCCGGCGCAGGAAACCCTGCGGAGGGATCACGATGCCGGCCTCGCCCTGGATCGGCTCGACGAGGACGGCGACCGTGCGCTCGTTCATCGCCGCCGCGACGGCATCGGCGTCTCCAAAGGGCAGCAGCCGGTAGCCGCCAGCGAACGGCCCGAAGCCCTCGCGGTACTGTTCGCTCGACGAGAAACCGACGATTGTCGTGGTGCGGCCGTGAAAGTTGTTGTCGAACACCAGGATCTCGCCCCGCGCCGCCGGCACGCCTTTGACCGTCTGCCCCCACTTGCGCGCGAGCTTGATGGCGGTCTCGACAGCTTCTGCGCCGCTGTTCATCGGCAGGAAGCGGTCGTAGCCGGTGAGTGTGCTGATCTCGAGGCAGAGCTGGCCGAGCTGGTCGTTGCGGAAGGCGCGCGAGCAGAGTGTCAACCGCTGCGCCTGTTCGGTGAGCCTGGCTACCAGGCGGGGGTGGCAGTGTCCCTGGTTGACCGCCGAGTAGGCGGCGAGGAAATCCAGGTAGCGCTTTCCTTCGACGTCCCAGACCCAGACGCCTTCGCCGCGGGTGATGACGATCTCGAGCGGATGGTAGTTGTGGGCGCCGTGGCGCTCCTCGAGCGCGATCAGTTCCTGGGAGGAGAATGCAGCGGTGGTTTCGAGAGTGTCGGACATCGGGAGCTCCGGGAGGCTGGAATGATCCCGATCCTACCGGCTTTGGCTAGGATCCCCAATCATGGGCGAAAGTAGGCGGCGGCGCCCCGGGGAAGTTTCCCTGGAGCGCGCCCTGTCGAAGTTGGGGCTGGCCTCGCGAACGGAGGCGCGCCGCTGGATCGAGGCCGGGCGAGTCACGGTCGGGGGCACGGTCTGCCTCGATTCGGAGCAGGCGGTCGTCCCGGAGCGCGCCGGCATCGCGATCGACGGCCGGGCCGCCGTTCGCGCCGGTTTCCGCTGCCTGATGCTCCACAAGCCACGCGGCTGCGTCACCACACGCTCGGATCCGCAGGGCAGACCGACGGTCTTCGAGCTCGTCGCCGATGCCGGTGCCCATCTCTTGGCGGTCGGGCGGCTCGATCTCGCGACTTCCGGCCTGCTTCTCCTGACCAATGAGACTCGCCTCGCCGACGCTCTTACCGACCCCGTGAATGCCGTCCCCCGGGTCTATGTGGTCAAGGTCAGTGGTCGCTGGGAGGAAAGAAAAAGCTTGCTGGTAAAGGAAGGTGTTGATGCGGGAGGGGATCGGTTGAGCGCCGCAGAGGTTGTTGCACGCAAGGTTTCGGGCCGAGAATCACACCTCGTCGTGACCCTGGCAGAGGGCAAGAACCGCGAGGTCCGGCGCCTGATGAAAGCCGCGGGCCACGAAGTGACGAGCCTGAAACGGGTCGCCTTCGGAGGGCTCGGCCTCGGAGACCTCGAAGCGGGGAAGTGGCGTGAGGTAACTTTTGCTGAGCTTTCCGCCACATTCGGTGAGATCGTTGGGGAGATCGAAAAGAGGATCTCTTCTGCGCCTTGCTACGCTCTGCCCGAGGAGGAGCGATGAGCGAAGATCGGCTGGACCGGCTGCGGCGCCGGATTCGCAACCTCGACGCCGCGATGCTGGGGCTGATGGCGGAGCGGATGGAGCTGGCGCGCGAGATTGGGCAGGAGAAGCGCGCCGCTGGCATTCCGCTGCGCGACTTCGAGGTCGAAAAGCGTGTGATGGCGCGGGCCGCCACGAGCGCCGAGGCGCTGGGTCTCGCCCCGGAGCTGGCGCGCGTTGTCATGCGGCAGCTCGTCGAAGAGGCCTGCAGGGTGCAGGAGGTCGACCACTACTCAACCTACTCCGGAGAGGCCGAAACGATCCTCGTCGTCGGCGGCGCGGGGAAGATGGGCCATTGGCTGGTGCGCTTTTTCGAGACCCAGGGCCATCGAGTCCTGGTGTGCGACCCGGCTGCGCGGGAGCCTGGCATCGAGACGGTGCCCAACCTCGCCGCCGGGCTTGCCGCGGCGTCGATGGTTTTCGTCGCGGTGCCGCTCGACCGCGTGGCCGCTGCCGTGGACGAGATCGTCGCGCTGGGCTTTTCCGGCGTGCTCTGTGACGTCGCGAGCGTCAAAGAGCATCTCCGGCCGGCGCTCGAGGCGGCGCGCGAGCGCGGCGTCGCGGTCACCAGCATTCATCCTATGTTCGGAGCCGGAGCGCGAACGCTCTCCGACAAGGTCATCTGTCTCTGCGACTGCGGCGATCCGGCGGCGACGGAGCGCGTCGCCACGCTCTTCCGCGAGACCGCGGTGACCCTCGTGCCGCTTTCGCTCGAGCGCCACGACGAAATCGCATCCTACGTCCTCGGATTGTCGCACTTCCTGAAT
The DNA here is from genome assembly GCA_031403995.1 of Thermoanaerobaculia bacterium. Lineage (GTDB taxonomy): Bacteria > Acidobacteriota > Thermoanaerobaculia > Multivoradales > JAGPDF01 > JAGPDF01. The sequence continues at coordinate 36,738 of JANNGS010000069.1, read as the reverse complement.
CTCCTCTTCGCTCGGGTGCTCGCCACCAGCGGCCTCTCTTTCGCCGAGCTCACGGCGGTCGGATCAACGACCTTTCACTCCCAGTTCGCGACCACCGAGAGCGTCGTGCGCGAGAACCCGCAGCTCTACTACGAGATCCAGCGCTCCAATCGATTCTCGGAGCGCGTGTACCGCGAGGTGGAACGCGTTGCCGCCGACTGGATCGATTGGGTGGAGAAGGGGGAGCCCGCCCGCTTCGCCGATGCCATGACGGCGATCTCCGCGTGGCTCGATCGGCCGCCCGGCGCGGAATGACCAGAATGAACGGATCGAGTGGCAGAATGCCGCCGTGAGCTCGCCCTTTAGCCCCGGTGCGAACGGAGATCGGGCGGAATCTCCGTCAGACCCGGCGCCCGAACCCGCTCTGCCCGCGCGAGCCGTGCCCGCGGCACCGGATGGGAAACTCATCCGCGCGCAGAGGTCTCGCCGACCGCGCAGCCGGCCGGCCTCCGAATGGTCGTCGTGGGAGGACGATCAGCTGCTCAGCCTCAAGTTCTCGGAGCTCGATCTGCCGATTGCCGGGAGCGAGCTCGAACCACGGCTGGCGGAGCTGAAGGCCGAGCTCGCCCAGCGAGGTCTGCTCTTCCAGCCCCACTTCTGGCTCTCGAACGAATGGTTCACGCCCGACGGCATTCCGGGAATCGCGGTTCCGTTCTATCTCGCGCACCCGCGTCTCGCACGCCTCGAGCTCCACCAGATGCTCGAGATCGAGGGCGGGACCCACGAATGGTGCATGAAGATCCTGCGGCACGAGGCCGGGCACGCGATCGAGAACGCCTTCAAGCTGCGCAGCCGTCGTCGTCGTCATGAGCTCTTCGGCAGCACGCGTGAGCCCTACCCCGAGTTCTATTCCCCGCGGCCCTACAGCAAGAGCTTCGTCATCCACCTCGACGCCTGGTACGCGCAAAGCCATCCCGACGAGGATTTCGCCGAGACCTTCGCAGTCTGGCTGCATCCGGAGTCCAGGTGGCGTGAGCGCTACCAGGGGTGGCCGGCGCTGCGCAAGCTCGAGTACATGGACGAGCTCATGGGTAGCCTCGCGGGCCGCGCCCCGCTCGTCGTTGCGAGCGCCGAGATCGATTCCCTGGCGACGATCGGCAAGACTCTGCGCCAGCACTACATGGAGAAACGCGCGCACTATGGCGTGAATCGTCCGGAATTCTACGACCGGGACTTGCGCCGGCTTTTTTCCGATGCTCCGGCGTACGCGCATCAGCCGACCGCGGCAGCCTTCATTGCTCGCTACCGGCGCGAGATTCGCCGGCTCGTGGCGCGCTGGACCAACGAATACCAGTACACGATCGATCAGGTTCTCGCCGACATGATTGCGCGGTGCCGCGAGCTAGGCTTGAGGCTCGCCACGCCTCCCGAGCAGGCGAAACGCGAGTTCGCGGTGCTTCTCACCGTGCAGACGATGAACTACCTGCACAGCGGGCGCCACCGGGTGGCTCTTTGAAGCCGCTGCGCATTCTGGCTCTCGTTCAGGAGAGCCTCGTGCCACCGGCGGAGGCGAAACCGGAGGAGGTCGCGGGTGCCCCATGGCGAACGGAGCACGACGTCGTCACCTGCCTGAAGGCGCTCGGCCACGAGGTGCATGCGCTGGGGGTGGGAAGCGAGCTGAACCCGATCCGGCGCGCCGTGCGGGAGGTCCGGCCGCACCTCTCGTTCAATCTCCTGGAGGGCTTCGACGACGTGCCGCAATGGGACCAGAACGTGGTCGCCTACCTCGAGCTGCAGAAGATGAAGTACAGCGGATGCAACGCTCGCGGCCTCCTGCTTGGGCGCGACAAGGCGCTGGCGAAGAAGCTACTCTCGTATCACCGTATTCGGGTGGCCGGGTTCGCTACCGCGCCGCGCGGCCGCGTATTCCGCCGGCCGAGAAATCTCGGCTTCCCGCTGATCGTCAAGTCGCTTTCCTTCGACGCTTCGATCGGGATCTCGCAGGCCTCGGTGGTCGAGAGCGAGGAGAAGCTCGAGGAGCGGGTACGTTTCATCCACGAGAGCATCGGCACCGATGCTCTCGTGGAGAGCTACATCGAAGGCCGCGAGCTGTATGTGGGCATTCTCGGCAATCACCGATTGAAGGCGTTGCCGATATGGGAGCTATCGTTCGACAACATGCCGGAAGCGGCACGGAAGATCGCCACCGAGCGCCTGAAGTGGAGCCTCACGTACCAGCAGAGGCACGGCATCGCGAGTGGCCCGGTGCGCGAGCTGCCCGATGGTCTGGGCGCCCGGATCCAGACTCTCTGCAAGCGCGTTTACACCGTACTCTGCCTCTCGGGATACGCGCGGATCGATCTGCGCCTGACCGAATCGGGAGAGGTGTACGTCATCGAGGCGAATCCGAATCCGCAGATCGCGCGCGACGAAGACTTTGCCAACGCCGCCCGCGAAGGCGGCATCGACTACGGCCAGCTCCTGCAGCGCATCGTCAACCTCGGCCTCGACTGGGAGCCGACAGAGGTCTTCTAGTTGGCCGGAGTCGTTCCTGTGGTCTAGAGTGTCGCTTCAGCGATGAAGTCGCTTTCCACGATGGTCAGCCGAAGTCCGGACCTCGGTCTCGAGATCAAGCGGCTCAACCGGCTGCGTCTCGCGGGATCGTTCTTGATGATTCCGGTGCTGCTCTTCCTGGTCCTCTTCTCGGCTTCCTCCGAGGGACTGCAGTACGCGACGCGAATCCCGGGAGCCCTCCTGCTCGCAGCCGGTGTGGGGCTGCGCCTGTGGGCACTCGGATGCATCGGCGCCAACAAGAAGAGAATGCTGGTGTGCTGGGGCGCCTACAACAGCGTGCGCCATCCGCTCTACCTCGGGTCCCTCTTGATCCTGCTCGGGTTCTGCCTCATGTCCGGATCCTGGAGCGCCACCGCCTGCGCCATCGCTGCATTCCTGATTCTCTATCTGCCCGTCATTCGCGCCGAGGAGCGGCTGCTGGCGTCCCAGTTCGGCGACGCCTGGCAGAATTACTGCCTCCGGTCGCGGGCGTTTTTTCCGCGCGTCCGGGGGCGACTGCAGCCGGCGACGATGCCGTTTCGCCTCGTCCGTCCGCGGCGCGAAATTGCCGTGCTGGCGATCCTCCTTCTCGGCGTCATCGCCGCTTCCGAGCTGGTGCGCCTCGTGCGGAGAGGTCTGGATCTGCCGCCCTACTTCTTGTGAGCTCTTCGCGGCCAGGCTACCGCGCCATCACGTTGACGAAGTCGGGTGCATAGCCTGAATCCCGAACGGCGAGCTGCCCCTCTCGCGACAGATTGATCGACTCGGCCAGGATCCGTGCCGCTTCGCCGGGTGCGTGGAAGCCGGTCGAGTTCTCGGCTTCGACGAAATCGAGCCGGAACTGCGCTTGCCGTTGGAGTTTTCTGGCGAGCGCCAGCTCTTCGTCGCCGCGGCCGGAGGCCACCGCTTTCTCGAGATCCGAAATCAGCGCGACGAGGGCGTCCATCGCCTGGTTGCGCAGCAGCTGTGTGCGCTCCTGAATCGTCTCGACGCGCGCCCGCAGCTCCTCCTCCGGCCAGCGATGGCAGGTCTGGCAGGCTTTGTTGATGTTCAGCAGGGGACTGCGCACGTGATGATCCGAGACTTTCTGGGCGCCGACGCGCTCGTAGGGCATGTGGCAATCGGCGCAGGCGACGCCGGAGCGCGCGTGAATTCCCTGGCTCCACATTTCGAATTCGGGGTGCTGCGCCTTGAGCGCCGGCGCGCCTGAGGTCTTGTGCGTCCAGTCCTTGTAGCCCAGCTCGTCGTAGTAGGCCTGGATCTGCTCGACCTTGATGCCGTTTGCCCAGGGGTAGACCAGGCGCTTCTCGGGCCCCTTGAAGTAGTACTCGACGTGGCACTGGCCGCAGACGTAGCTGCGCATCTCCTGGCGCGTCGCGCTCTGGTTGGGGTCGTAGTCGGGCACTCCCTCTGAGGCCTTCAGGGCGCGGATACCTTCGAGGAAGCCGGGGCGCGTGATGCGCAGCTGCATCGTCGCCGGATCATGGCAGTCGATGCAGGCGACCGGATGCGAGATGAGCTTGCGCGCCTCGGTGTAGGGCATCTGATTCATGAGCTCGAAGCCCTTGATGAGGTCGCCGCCGCCGAGTTTCTTGTACGGCAGGTAGACCGAGCCGTGGCAGTGCATGCAGGTACCGGGCTGCTTGACGACCTGCTGGCGCTCGGTGAACGTCTGGTCGTCGAGCATGTAGGCGTGACCGCGCTCTTCGCGGAAGTCGACCGCGAAGGCGTAGCCGTTCCATATCGTTTTGAGGCGCGGATCCTCTTCGATTCGCGACTGGGCGACGACGGAGCGGGGATCTGCGGCGGTCGGCGTGCGCGGGACCGCCTCGCTGCCGCCGAAGCGGGTGCGCACCTGGTCGACTGTCCGCAGGTAGCTGTCGAACTGCACGGGGAAATTCTTGCCCCAGACCGCCGGGTCTTGGGTCTCGTCGGTGATCTCGACGACGCGGAAGAAGGGGTCCTTCGCCTCCTGCTTGTGCTCGAAGATGTTCACCAGCAGGCCGGTGACGACCGCGCCGGCGACGGCGGCGACGGCGGTCAGCAGAAGGAATCTTCCGCGGCGGACGGTGACCGTGGATTCGTTTCTCTGCCGGTCGTTCATGGCGATCTCCTCGTGTTCAAGGTGCTCAGGTCTCTCAAGGTGTACAGGGTGCTCTTCGTGACCGGACGGCGGCTAGTGAAGATGTCCGACGTCGCGATGGCAGGCGAGGCAGTCGAGGCGCTCCCCGCCGGTGTGGGCGGAACTGGCGTCGATGGCTTCGACGATGGCCGCATGGCACTTGCTGCACGAGCTCTGGGTGACCCGGCGGTTGCGCTGCGTGATGTGTATCGGGTCGGGAAAACGACCCGTAGTGAAGGCGAGGGAGTGGTTGAATCCGTTCAGGGCTTTGGTCGCATACTTGGGAAGGAAGCCCGGCGGAGTGTGGCAGTCGTTGCAGACCGCGACCGAGCGGTGGCTCGAACGGCTCCAGCCGGAGTACTGCTCTTCCATGACGTGGCAGTTGGCGCAGGCGCGCGGGTCGTCGGTCATATAGGAGGCGCCGCGGGCGTAGGCGAAGGTGTAGAGGCCCACGCCTGCCGCGAGTCCGCACAAAAGGCCCGCGCCGATGACGCCTCGGTTCATTCGACTCATCGCGACAAGTTTAGCCGAACGGCCGCGGCTCCGGCATGACGGCGGTCATTCTTTCGCGCGACGAACGCAGTTTTGGGCTCCTTCGCCTGGGGTCATTCCGGCGCAGGAGCGGGAGCTTTTCCGGCGTCGAGCTCCCGCGCCCGCTCGAGGAGCCGGGCGAACTCCGGCCGGTCGCGCAGCGAGGCGAGATCGGCGTCGGTCGCCATCTGCAGCGGCTGCCGGAGGCCGTGCTCGAGCGCCTTGCGGAGGCTGGCAAGGGCGGCATCCGGCTGCCCCGAGCGCGCCTGGGCGCAGGCGAGGTTGTAGAGCATGAAACTGTCCTCGGGGAAGATCTCGGTTGCCAGCAGTAGGCCCGGCACCGCTCTGCGATAGTCGTTCGCCGCGAAGAGCTCTTGCGCCAGATAGAAGCCGAGCTGGACCTGGATCGCCGCCAGAGCCCGGACCGCGGCGGCGCCACCCGGTCCTCCCGCAGCGCGCCGCCGCAGAGCCTCGTCGACGCCGAGGCGGTGACGGAGCTCACCGACGGTGACCTGCCTTTCCGCCGCTCGGAGATTGCCGCCAGCCTCGCCGATGCGACGGAGATTTCGACTCTCGAACTTTTCGGCGACCTTTTCTTCCTTGAGTGAGCTTCTTGCCGCGGCGGACGAGAGCAGCTCGTCGGCGCGCAGCGCCGCCCGACTGAGAGCCTCCTGGGCGCCGATACCCGCAAACGTCTCGCCGATTTCGGTGAATTTGCGGCCGGCGGCGAGGGCGTCGCCCGCGCCGGCCAGGGCCTCGGCGGCGGCCATCTCCTCTGCGAGAGTGTGCTCGATCCGCGCGGCGTCGCGCGGCGCCGTGCCGTCACGCATCGCCAGGATCTCCATCCAGCGCACGGCCTGACGAGCAGTCTCCGGCGGGCACCAGGCATGTGGACCGGGGAAGAACTCGAGGCGATGCGCAACTCCGGCCCGGGCGGCTATCTGGTCGAGCTCGCGCGTCGCCTGATAGTTGAAGTCGCCCTCGCCCGCCGCCGCGAAGAGCGCGAACTTCGGGACGAGCGCCAGGTGTTCGGGCGCCGGGCGGCCGCCGATCGAGATCACACCGGCGAGGTAGTTGCCCTTGAGCCCGACCGTCCAGGCGAGGACCGCGCCGCCGGAGAAGCCCCCGGCGTAGATCCGTCCGTCGTCGACCGGCAGGCGCTTCATGACGTCCGGGATCATCGCGTTGATGGCGCGGGCGTTGGGCCCGGCCGGCCCGTCGCTCATGGTGTTGTCGGAGCTCGCGAGGATCCAGCCGAACTCGTCGGCGGCCAAGCGAAAAAGCTCCGCCGCGACTTTCCCGCGCGAGCGGGGGTCGAACAGGATCAGAACCGGCCACTTGCGCGCCGGGTTGAAGCTCTGCGGCAAGTAGAGCTCCCAGCTCTGGGACGGATCGGAGAGCGTCGAAATCGCCGAGGTCAGCGAACCGGGCGGCAGCGTCCCGAGGTAGGGCGGAAACGCCGGCGGCGCGGCGGTCGCGAACGCTCCGGTGGACACCAGCGCGAGCGCCAGAATGGCCGCCGGCACAGCTCGTCGGATTCTCCACGGGACACTCTTTGCGGTGGTTGCCATGAGAGGAGTTACGTGCCGTCGGCGATCCGGGTTCTGCCCGGCACCCAGGTGATGACCTTGGGCATGCCGCCCTGGAAGACGATCTCGGCGACCACACTGCGCTCGAGGCCAGCGTAGATCGCCCGCGCCGTGGCCTCCTTGCGGCCGTCGGGAAGGGTGACGATCCGGCTCTCGAGCGTGCCGCCGCCGAACTCGTGCACCGCGTAGCCGCCGGCGTCAGGGTTGGTCGAGAGCGCCGCCAGCGCCTCCTCGAGCGCCGAGTCGACGAGCGCGCCAAGACGCATCCGGCGGGCATCTTCTTTCTGTTCGCGCAGGTCGACCGAGAGCGCCACGGAGAGAAGTAACCCGGAGGTTGTCGCGAGGACCAGCAGGAAAAGCACGAACAAGAGGGCTGTGCCGCGCTCGGATTCGCGGGCAGAGCTCACGGGCCGATTCCCTCGATGCGGCTGCCGGCGATGACCTGTGCCGCTTCGAGCGTCTCGCTGACACTCTTCCATGCGGCGGTCGCGACGCGCAGCGCACTGGCGCCGGACGGTTTGGTGCGCACGAGTTCGACCATGACGACCCCATTCGCGATCGTCTGCCACCGGAAGGTGATGATGTGGTCGAGTATCGGGCGGGTTCCGAGGAGGTTCAAGTCGGGATCGAAGGTGCGCCGGACGAGGCGACCGTCGTCCACCTCCCAGACCTCGATGCGGCCGGAGCGGTGGCAGGTGAGTCCGGTGTGCGTCCAGCTGATGCCGGCTGGAAGCGGCGCGGCGGCGTGGAGATCCTCGCGCAGCAGCCGCAGGGCGAGCTCGGTGCCGGGCTCGCGCAGCTCGCGGCCGCTGTTCGAAAAGATGCGCAGCGACTCGACGAGCAGTCCGTTGGTGACCATCATCACGAGCAGCATGACGAGCATCGAAACCAGGAGCTCGATCAGCGTGAAGCCGGTCTCGCGATGCCCTCGCCGGTCTCGCGTCGGCTCACTCATGGGAGCACCGGAACGTGGACGAGGGCCCGCAGCGAGCGCCGGAAAGGCTTGTCGTGCACGCGGTAGGTGGCGACGATGTCGAGCGCCTTCGTCGCCGGAACCGGACCGTCGTCGATGGTGAAGGTGATCATGATGCCGCCGCCGGTGATGGTGAGCGGCGTTATGCCTGCGCGCAGGCTCTCGTAGGCGTTCTCTAGCGCCTCGTCGGCGGCGCGCTGGGCGACCAGGCGTTGGCCGATCTCTTTCTGCTGCCAGTAGAGGCCGGCGGCCGAGAGCATGAGCACGCCGGCGATCGCCAGCGCGACCAGGACCTCGATCAGCGTGAAGCCGCGTTCGCTGTCGTTCACTTCGTCACCGGGTCGAGTCTATGGCGTTAGCGGAAATCGTGGCTCGGGGTTTCGACCAGGTCGGAGAGCGGCCAGAACTTCTCGGCCTGAAGCGAGACGCTGCCGTCGCGCTGCTGGACGACCCCTTCGATCACCAGGCCGGGATTGCCGACGATCGTCGCGCGGTGGGCGAGGAGGAGCGCCCGCTTGACGATCGCCTGCACCATCCCGGTCTCGTCTTCGAGGGTGACGAAGAGGGTCCCGTTCGCCGTGCCCGGGCGTTGACGGACGATCACCGCGCCGGCGATCCGTGTCCGCTGTCCTGCCGGAAGATGGGGCACCTCGGCCGCCGTCACCACCCCCTGGCGGGCGAGCGCCGGGCGCGCATAGGCGAGCGGATGGGCGCCGACCGTGAGGCCGGTGCCGGTGAAGTCGGCCACGGTCTCCTCGTAGGCGGACATCTCCGGCAGGGGGCTCACGGCCGGCTCGGGGGCGGCTTCCTTTCCGCGCGCCTCGAAGAGCTCGCCTTGCGGCCGGACCGCGAGCGCCGCCTGCCAGAGCGCCTCGCGGCGGGTGAGCCCGAGGGAGGCGAGCGCCCCGGCCTCCGAGAGCCGGGCCATCTCGTCAGCGCGCAACGCGGCGCGCTGACGGAGCTCTTCGACATTCCGGAAAGGCGCCGCCCGGCGCTCCGCGGCGATCCGTTCGCCGGTGCCGCGCCGCAACCCCGAGATGTAGCGCAGCCCGATCCGGCAAGCACCTGCGGCTGTGATCGCCCCCGTGGGCTTCGCGGGAAGGGGCGCGGGATCGCGCATGGGTTCGGTGCCGGGCTCCTCCCAGCGACACGGCCAGTCCGAGAAGTTGACGTCCACCGGCAGCACGCGCACGCCGTGGCGCTGGGCGTCCTTGACCAGCGAGGCCGGGTGGTAGAAGCCCATCGGCCAGGCGTTCAGCAGGGAGATGAGAAAAGCGGTCGGGTGGTAGCACTTGAGATAGGCCGAGGCGTAGGCGATGAGCGCGAAGGAGGCGGCGTGCGACTCGGGGAAACCGTAGAGCGCGAACGAGGTGATCGACTGCACGATCTGGTCCTGATTGGCGCCGGTGATGCCACGCGCCGCCATTCCACTGCGCAGCCGCGCTTCGATCGCCTCCATGCGCTCGACCGAGCGCTTGAAGCCCATCGCGCGCCGCAGCTCCTCGGCTTCGCCGCCGGAGAAGCCGGCCGCCGTCATCGCGATGCGCAGGAGCTGCTCCTGGAAGAGCGGAATGCCGAGGGTGCGCTTGAGGATCGGTTCGAGGCAGGGGTCGAAGTAGGTCACCGGCTCGCGCCCTCGCCGGCGCTCGAAGAACGGGTGCACCATGCCGCCGGTGATCGGCCCCGGCCGGATGATGGCGACCTGGATGACGAGATCGTAGAAGCGGGTCGGCGCGTTCCTCGGCAGCGAGGCCATCTGGGCGCGGCTTTCGACCTGGAAGACGCCGACCGTGTCGGCGGCGCGCAGCATGGCGTAGACCTGCGGATCGTCGGCCGGCAGATGCGCGAGGTCGACGCTCGTGCGCTCGTGGTCGCGGATGATCGGGATCGCCTCCTCGAGCGCGTTGAGCATTCCGAGCCCCAGGAGGTCGACCTTGATGATCCCCAGGTCGGCGCAATCGTCCTTGTCCCACTGCACGATGGTGCGCCCCGGCATCGCCGCCGGCTCGAGCGGCACGATCTCGTCGAGCCGGCCGGCCGCGATCACCATGCCGCCCGAGTGCTGCCCGAGGTGGCGTGGCAGGTTCTGGATCTTCCGCCAGTAGACCGCGAACAGACGGTTGCGCGGCTCCTCGGGGTCGAAACCGGCGGCCGCGAGCTCGCGCTCGAGGAGCTTGGGGTCGCCGCGCTCGAGGTCGTAGCGGAAGTGGCCGAGCTGCCTGGCGAGCCGGTCCTCCTGCTCGCGCGAGTAGCCGAGCGCACCTGCCACTTCGCGCGCCGCCGAACGGTCGCGATAGGTGATGACGTTGGCGGTCATCGCTGCGCCGCCACCACCGGATTCGCTGCCATACCGACGGAAGACGTACTGGATGACCTTCTCCCGCGGTTCTCCCGACGGCAGGTCGAGATCGATGTCGGGCCACTCGCCGCGCTCCTCGGAGAGGAAGCGCTCGAACAGCAGCTCCATCTTCACCGGGTCGATGGCGGTGATGCCCAAGGCGTAGCAGACCGCGCTGTTCGCCGCCGAGCCGCGCCCCTGGCAGAGGATTTTTTCGCGACGGCAGAACTCGACGATGTCCCAGACGATGAGGAAGTAGCCGGCGAGGCCGAGCTTCTCGATCATCGCGAGCTCCTTGCCGAGCTGTGCCTGGGCGCGCGCCGAGAGCGGACGGAATCGGGCCCGGGCATGATTCCAGGTGATCTGGCGGAGGTAGGACGACGGCGTCTCGTCCGCGGGGAGCGGGAAATCGGGGAAGCGATAGCCGAGATCGGCGAGGGTGAAGTCGAGCTGCTGCGCGAGCTCATGGGCGTGGGTCACCGCCGCCGGCAGATCGACGAAGCGGCGGGCCATCTCGGCCGCCGGCAGGAGATGGCGCTCGCGGTGCGCCGCGAGGCGCGCGCCCGCCGCGTCGAGCGTCACGTGATGTCGAATGGAAGTCAGGACGTCGTGCAGCGACTTGTCTTCCTTCCGGGCGTAGCGCACCCCGTTGGTCGCGACGAGCGGCAGGCGGAGCCGCGCGGCGAGATCGACCAGCGCCTGGTTGCGGTGCTCCTCCTCGCGCCGGCCGTGGCGCTGCAATTCGACATGCAAGCGCCCGGGGAAGAGATGTGCCAGCCGCTCGAGCACCGTCCGGGCCGGGTCCGCGCCGCTACCGTTGCTGTCCAACGCCTGCGCGAGCGGTCCTTCGTCGCCACCGGTGAGGAGGTGCAATCCGGCGCTCCACTCCTCGATCTCCTCCCAGCTCGCCGCCGCGGCGCCTTTCGGCTTGCCCCGCGCCGCCGCCGTGAGCAGCTTGCAGAGGTTCTTGTAGCCGGCGGGCGATTCGACGAGCAGGGAGAGGCGGCTCTGCGGTTGCGCGGCGAGGAGCACCTCGGCTCCCACCAGGGCGCGCAGGCCGGCGGCGCACGCCGCCTTGTAGAACCGGGGTGCTCCCGACACGCCGTTGCGGTCGACCAGCGCGATCGCCGGCAGGCCGAGCTCGGCGGCGCGCGCCACGAGATCCTCGGGCAGCGAGGCGCCGTCGAGAAAGGAGAAGGCCGAGGCGGCGCGGAGCTCGGCGTAGGGCAGCGGCGCCCGCCCGGCGGTGCGGGCGTAGGAGCGCTCGAGGAGCTTCTCCTTGCGCGCTCCCGGCGACAGGTAGGGCTTCCCACCGCCCATGTAGAGGTTGCGCGCGATGTCGTCCTTTCCCTTCCCGGACATGGACAGAGAATAGCGTAAACAAGGCGTAATATTTCATGCAGACTGCGTCGTACCGCAAACCCGGCTGTCCCGGAGTTCATGCGCAAAAAGCTCAGTAGATGGATGAGGTTCCCCAGCGCCGGAAGGTCGGTCGGGCGGAGGTGGTCGCTCGGAATTCGACGTCTTGCCGGGCCCTGCGCTTCAGTTAGCTGCGTTCACCGCTCCGGTCCAGGTCTCGTTCTCGAGGTCTTCGGCCAGGCGGGCGGTGCGGGGGCCTCCGGGCGCCGCCGCCGCCGCTGGCGCGTCGGTGCAGAGACCTGCCGCGGTGCGCGCGAGCTGCACCGGCTGTCCGGTCGCGATCTGGATCTGGCCGTCCTTCTCGGTTGCCGTCGAGAGGCGGATCCAGCGCTTGTCGCCGTCACCCGGGAAGCAGACCCGGCCGGCCTCCGCGTTCCAGCGGATGCCGCCCGCATTCGCCGTCGCCGCCGCTTGCGGGGTCTGCGGAGCCGCATCGCCGGCGAGCAGGCGGCGGAGGCGGGCGGCGGTGACCTCCGGCGGGGTGGAGGAGCGCAGCCAGCGCGGGGCGGCGAGAGTGCGGCCGTCGCCGCCTTTCCAGCGCACTTCGAGCGCCAGCAGGCGGCCCGGTTGCGGGAAGGGCGAGCGGTAGGTGAACTGCCGGCGGCGCAGCAGGTCGCCGAGCGTGCCCTGAAGGCGTCCGCTATCGCCGATCAAGGCGCCGGAGCTGGCGCGGGCGAGCTCCGCGAACGGCATCAACGAGAAGTCGGTGAGCGTGTCGACCTGGGCGGCGGTCGCCGGGTCGGTCGGCTTGCCCTGGCCCGAGATCGAGACGATCGGCACGGTCGTGCGCTGATCGCCGCCGCCGCCCATCGAGACCTGCGTGCGGCGCTCGGCGGCGGACGGTTCCGGTGTGTCACGCAAGGGGCGCAGCGCGAGCGGCACGGTGACCCAGCCGTAGGCAGCGAGGGCGCGGGACGTCTCCCGGATCGGCTGGAACTCCGACGCCTCGAGGCTCGCGTCCGTCTTCGCATTCGTCAGGCGGGCGAGGCCTTCGGGGTCGAGCGGCCATGCCCCCACGGGCAGGAGCAGGGCGCGCGCGCCGCCGCCGCCGCGCGCCGCGATCTCGACCGTCAGACGGTCGAGCTGGGCCAGCCGCGCCGCCGTTGCCGCCTCGAGGGAGGGCTCGGCTCGCGCCACCTCCTTGCCTGCCGCCAGCGCGAGCTCGTCGAGCTGCCGCCGCAGCGCGTCCGCCGAAGCGGTCGCCAGCAGGGTGTGCGGCAACGGATCGGCGATCACGATCTCGGCCAGACCGCCGGCAGTGAGGCGCTCGGATTGACCCGCGAGCTCGATCGCCGCGCGCTGCCGAGCCTCGGGGCCGGCGAGGACCGAATCGAAATAGAGCACGAAGATCCACTGCGATGCATCGCCTGTACCGAGGTCGGTGAGCGGGTGGGCGACGCCTTCCTCGACGACGATGAAGTCCGCGCGCGCCTTGCGTCCGATCGACTCGAAGGTCGGCAGGGCCGATATGTCGACCAGCACCTCGACCTCCCGCACCTCGATCGTCTCCACGAACGGTGGCGGAGAGGTCGGGACCTGCGCGGCGAGGGGCGGCAGCGCCAGGAGAACCAGCGCGAGAGCCAGGGATCGGCAGGGGACCGAGGTCAGTCGAGAGCGGCGCATGGATGGACTCCAGAGCAAGAGCGGTGCCCGGCTCAATGGGCGAGCAGGAGCGGGCACGGAGCGAGTTGAAGGAGCTTCTCGGAGACGCTCCCCAGCAGCAGGTCGAGAAGCGGGCCGCTGCCACGCCGCCCGGCGCAGAGCAGGTCGATGTCGGCGCTCGCGGCGAGAGCCAGCAGGGCGGAGGCGGCATCGCCCTGGGCGGCGTGGAGCTCGACCTGCGCCGGAGCGATTCCGGCCGACTGCACGAAGTCGGCAAGTGCCTGCCCGTCGAGTCCGCCGTTGCGATCCCGGAATCCCGCCAGGAGGAGCCGGGCTTCGGGGAAGAGGGCGCGGGCAGCGCTCAACGCGGCGCGGCTTCCGGGCGAGCCGTCCGTTCCCACGAGAATGCGCCGCGGCGGACCCGGACGAACCGCGCCGCGCGCCACGACAACCGGAACCCGGGCTTCGCGCGAAACCCGTCCGCTCGTCGAACCGATCAGCATCCGGCGCGCCCGTCCGCCGTGCTGGCCGACTACGATGAACGCCCCGTCGAGAGCTTCCGCCAGTTCGATCAGCGTGTCGGCCGGAAGCCATCGCCGGACGTGAACCTCGACCGCGCATCCGTCCGCGGCGAGCTCGTCCCGGACCGATTCGAGCTGCGACCGGATGTCGCGTTCCGCGGCCGCGAGGAGCTCCTCGGCCGAGAGCTGCAGCGAGTGCATGGGTACCGCTGGAAGCGCCAGCGCATGCGTCAGGTGCAAGATCGACCCCGGTGACTGCAGCGCGACTCCACGTGCCCAGCGCGTCGCCCGGTGGCCATCCTCCTGGCCGTCGAATCCGATCACGATGTGGCGAAAAGAGTGCACTGGGCGACCTCCGAAGTCATGGTAGCAGAATGGGTCGTACTGGGTTACGATCCGCGCCAGCGAAATCGCGAGCTATCGGGGCCGTCTGAAGCGGTCCCTACAATGCACTACGGAGGCAGTCATGGATCAGAAGCGCTTGTGGTCAGCCGTACTCGCAGCGCTGGCGCTGGCCGTCGCTCCGGCGATGGCGCAGGAAGAGGCTCCGGTCGCAGAAGAACCCGAGGAAAAGATCGAGGAGGTCATCGTCGTCACCGCATCGCGCACCGAGCAGCCCTTGAACGAGGCTCCGGCGGCGATCTCGGTGCTGACGGCCAAGGACATCGAATCGATTCCGGCCGACAGCTACGGCGCACTGCTGCGCAACGTTCCGGGCCTCAACGTGTCGCAGACCAGCGCCCGTGACTTCAACATGACGGCGCGCGGCTCGACGAACACCCTGTCGACCTCGCAGTTGGTGCTCGTCGATGGCCGGTCGCTCTATCTCGACTTCTTCGGCTTCGTGATGTGGGACTTCCTGCCGGTGAACCCCACCGAGATCAAGCAGATCGAAGCGGTCCGTGGACCGGGCAGCGCGGTCTGGGGCGCCAACGCCATGACCGGCGTGATCAACCTGATCACCAAGCGTCCGAAGGAGATGGTCGGCACCAGTCTGCTTTTCGGCGGCGGCGAGCTCAGCACTGCCTTCGGCAGCATCGCCCACGCCGGCGTTTCGGAGAGCTTCGGCTACAAGATCTCCGGCGGCTACTACGAGCAGGACGCCTACGAGCGCCCGGTGATCCCCGGGGTGCAGAACTTCGAGAACGAGGGCACGGCGCAGCCAAAAGGCGAGGTACGCTTCGATTGGGACCTCGACGACGCCAGTGTCTTCTCGGTGGGCGCCGGATATGCCGGCACCGACGGCATCATTCACACCGGCATCGGTCCGTTCGACATCAAGAAGGGCTCGGATCTCTCTTTCGGCAAGCTCGACTGGAACAAGTCGGCCTTCCGCGTCGGCTTCTTCGCCAATTTCCTCGAGGCCGACTCGTCGAACCTGGTGAGCATCGGCAGAGACGGCCAGCCGCTCGGCTTCAAGTTCTCGACCGACACCTACAACCTCGACGCCTCGAACACCACGGTCGCCGGGGCGCACAACATCTTCACCTACGGCGCGAGCTACCGCGACAGCAAGTTCGACCTCGAGATTGCTCCCGAAGGAACGAAGAAGCAGGAGTGGGGAGTCTTCCTCCAGGACGAGATCCTGCTCGGCGACAAGGTGCGGTGGCTGATCGGCGGACGCTACGACGACATCGATCCGATCGACCCCGTCTTCACGCCGCGGACAAGCCTGCTCATCGCGCCGAATCCGAACCATACCTTCCGGCTCTCGTACAACGAGGCGTTCCGCACGCCCTCGGTCATCAACCAGTACCTCGACGCCACGATCCTCGTCGGCTCGGCGCCGCTGCTGCTGCCGGCGACCGCCGATGGCAACGTCAGTCTGGTCGAGGAGCATTTGACGGCGTACGAGGTCGGGTATGTCGGATCGTTCAAAAACGGCCTGACGGTGACGATCGCGGCGTACCACAACGTCACCGAGGACTCGATCGACTTCTACACCTCGCGAGTCTATGGACCGGGAAATCTCCCCCTCGGCCTGATCCCGCCGCCGTTGCCGCCGACACTTGCCTTCTGCTTCCTGTTCGCGCCCGGCACCGGTCCGGCCTCCTGCCCGAACCGCGGCCTCGCCGGCCTGATCCCTTCCAACTTCAGCTACCGCAACATCGGTGAGACCACGGACCAGGGCGTCGAGCTCACCTTCCAGCAGCGCATCGGCACCAATTGGTCCTGGTTCGCCAACGGCTCCTGGCAGGACGAGCCGACCTTCAAGGGTATCGATGACGCGGAGACCTCGCAGAACCGTCCGCCGGAGTATCGCGCCAACTTCGGGCTCTCGTTCGACAACGGGGGCTTCTTCGTCAACACCAACGTCAACTACCAGGACGAGGCCTTCTGGGCCGACGTGCCGCTCGCCGTCGGATTCACCGACGCCTTCACCCAGGTCAACCTCGGCGTCGGTTTCCGCCTCCTCGACGAGCGCATGACCCTGCAGGTGATCGGCTCGAACGTCTTCGACGAGGATATCCAGCAGCACTATTACGGCGACATCATCTCGCGCAAGATCATCGGCCAGGTCGGTTTCCGCTTCTGACCTGACGCGGCTTCGAACGAGAATCCCGGGCTGGAATCCTCGCGGGTTCCAGCCCGTTCGTTTTTCGTCGCGAAACCCTCTGTCTGCCAATGAACCGGATCCCGCTCGCCGTGAAGCTCCTCTATACCGCCTGGATGGTGGTCTGGGTGCCGGTCTACTGGCAGCAGAACGGGCCGGCGAATTTTCTGTGGCTGTGCGATTTCGCGAATTGGGTCCTGCTGGGGGCGATCTGGATCGAAAGCCCGCTGCTCGCGTCATCGCAGCTTTCCGGTGTGTTCCTGATCCAGGTGGTCTGGGCGGTGGATTTCACCTCCGCCCTGCTTTTTCGCTTCCATCCGGTCGGCGGCACGGAGTACATGTTCGACCCGGCGAAGCCGCTCTGGTTGCGGTCGCTCTCGCTTTTTCACCTGTGGACGATTCCGCTGCTCATCTGGCTGGTGCGCCGGGTGGGCTACGACCGGCGCGGCTGGAAGCTCCAGACCGCGATCGCCGGAGTGCTCTTTCCGCTCGGGGTCCTCGCCGGCACGCGCGAGCAGAATCTGAACTGGATGTTCGCGCCGTTCGGCCTGCCGCAGACGCTCCTCGAGCCGCTCGTTTTCGCCTTCGTGGCCGTTCCGCTCGCTGCGGCGCTGCTGTTTCTGCCCGGAGACTGGATCGCGCGCACCTGCCTCGCGCCCCGAAGCCCACGCTCCGATCCGGCGCACGGCGATGGGTCGCAGCCTCTGGACGGCGCCCGCCCCGAGGGCGGTGGCGGCTCAGCCGTGGTGGAGTAGCTTCGCCCAGACCGTGCCGGCGTCGACTGGCCGGCTGAAGTGGAATCCCTGGACGAACTCGCAGTCCATCGCCGCGAGCTGGTCGCGCTGGTCGAGGGTTTCGACCCCTTCCGCGACCACCGCGAGACCGAGGCCGGTGGCGAGGCGGACGATGTTGCGCACCATTTCGGCGCCGTCGGTGCCGCTCGAGAGGTTGTTGATGAACGAACGGTCGATCTTGAGCACGTCGACGTTCAGATTGGTGAGGTAGGAGAGGGAAGAGTAGCCGGTGCCGAAGTCGTCGATGCAGACCGCGATGCCCATCGCACGCAGCTCCTTGAGCATGGCGTTGGCGGCGTGCGGATTGTGGACCAGGATGCCTTCGGTGAGCTCGAGCTTGAGCAACCGCGGCGGCAAACCGACGCGCTCGAGGGTGGCGGCGATCTCGCGCACCAGGTTGGGCTGGGCGAAGAGCTTGGGCGAGAGATTGACGCTCATGGTGAGGCCCGCCCATGCCGGATCGGCCTCTCTCCACAGACAGAGCTGACGACAGGCCTGCTCGAGCACCCACATGCCGAGCGGCACGATGATGCCGGTCTCCTCGGCGGCGCTGATGAAGCTGGCGGGCTCGACCAGACCGCGTTCGGGGTGGTGCCAGCGCACCAGGGCCTCGAAGCCGTCGATGGCCGCGCTCTTCAGAGTGAGGATGGGTTGATAGTAGACCTCGAACTCCTGCCGCTCGACCGCGCGGCGGAGGTCGTTCTCGAGCTGCAGCTGCGCCAGGACCTCGCTGCGCATCTCGCCGGTGAAGACCTGCGAGCGGCCGCGGCCGGCGATCTTGGCGCGATACATCGCCGTATCGGCGTCGCGCAGGAGCTCGGCCAGATCTCCGCTCTCGGAGCTGCCGAGGGAGATGCCGATCGACACGGTGACGAAAAGCTCGCGCTCGCCGATAGCGAAGGAATGCGTGAAGGCCGCGTGCACGCGGCTTGCAATCTCGGTGGCTTCGTCGAACTCCGAGATCTCTTCGAGGAGGACCGCGAACTCGTCGCCGCCCAGCCGCGCCACGGTGTCACCGGGGCGGATGCACGATTCGATCCGTCCGGCGACCGCCACGAGGAGATGGTCGCCGACCGGATGCCCGAGACTGTCGTTGACCACCTTGAACCGGTCGAGGTCGAGGAAGAGAACCCCGAAGAGACTTCGACTGCCGCGTTTGGCGCGCGCCTTGGCGCGCTCGAGCCGGTCGAGGAACAGCGCGCGGTTCGGCAGTCCGGTGAGCGGGTCGTGGACTTTGCGATCGGTGATGTCGGTCTGTGAACCGGCGATGCGGCAGGGTTTGCCGTCGCTGCCGTGGAGGGCGAGGCCGCGCGCCAGCATCCAGCGGTAGTTGCCATCGCGGTGTTCGATGCGGTGCTCGACTTCGAACATCTCCGCGGTACCGGCAAGGTGGCGCTCGAGGTGGGCGCGCAGTCGCGGGAGGTCTTCCGGATGGACGCGCGAGAACCAGGCGTCGGGAGTCGGCGGGATCTCTTCCTCATCGAGTCCGAGCATCGACTTCCAGCGATTCGAATAGTAGATCTCGTCGCTCGCGAGGTCCCAGTCCCAGATGCCGTCGTTGGCGCCACGGACCGCCAGGGCGTAGCGCTCCTCACTGTCGTGCAGAGCTTCTTCCGCCCGCCGGCGCTCGCTGATGTCCTGGCAGACGGCGACGACCCCCGAGGGCTCGTTCTGCTCGTCGAGGACGAGATCGAAGAGCAGCTCGACCGGGAAGGTGGAGCCGTCGAGACGATGGTTCTCGCCCTCGCGGCGCAGGCTCTTCAACCCCGCGAGGTTGCGGAAGTCGAGATCGTGGAGATCGGCCGGCAGGAACTCGGCGAGCTTGCGCCCGACGACTTTCTCGCGGCCGGCGCCGTGCATGTCGGCGAGCGCCGGGTTGGCCCACAGCACGGCGAGGTTGCGGTCGGTGATCGCGACGCCGACCTGGGCGGTCTCGAGCGCCTTCTCGAGCTGGCGCAGGCGCTCGCGAGCCTGGCGGATCTCCGAGAGGTCGCGGATCAGCACCAGGATGCGCTTGCCGGGGCCGGTGAGCGCGGTGACCTGAACGACGCCGACCGGAAAGGTGGTGCCGTTCTTGCGGTAGGCCTCGAGCGGGCGCAGGCGAGAGCCGTCGCCGCCGTTGTCCGGCAGCAGATCGCTGGTTTCGAAGGAGATGAGGAGCTGCAGTTTCTTGCGCAGGACCTCGGCCGGAGTGTAACCCCAGAGCGCCTCGGCGCGGGAGCTCGTCCATAGAATCGTCCCCTCCGCGTCGATGACGATGACGGCATCGTCCAGCGCTTCGAGGACTCGCTCGGGGAGGTTGGCCAGCTCGCTCACGATCGGGGCGGAAAGGTATCACAGGGGCTCGCGTCCTCCGCAGGAACTGCGGCACAGAGTCAGCCTCAGTCGTAGACCCCGTCGGCGGACCAGCGGCCGGTTGCGACGTCGCGGTAGATGCGGAAGAGGCCGGCGGCGTCGAGCTCGACGTCCCAGTATTCGCGCGCCACCGGCCGATCGCTCCACCAGCCCTCTTCGAGTTGCCAGGGACCGGCGGCGATGCGCACCGCGCCGGCGATGGTGGGGCGCTTGTCGTTGCTCTCGTTCGCGAGACTCTGGATGTGGGTCGGTGCGGGCTCGCGATCGGCAGGGCGCGGCTCGACCAGCACTTCGAGCTCGATCGGCGGTCGCAAGGTGCGCACTGCGAGCAGACCTTTGCCGGAGGCGGACGGTGGCGGTGTTGCGGCGCGCGGCACTCGTTTGAGAATCATGGGGGCCGCCGGCGGCGCGAACGGCACCAGCGCGAGGCGCTCTGGCCGGTGGCCGTCGACCGGCCGCGGCGACCCGACGCGGTCGGGTCCGAGCAGGGCGAAGAGCCGGGCGAGCGTCGTCGCCAGCCGCTCCGGCGAGAGCGCCGGCGGGCCGAAGAGCGTGCCCTGCTCCGGTCGCGTGCGATCGGGGGTCGCAGTGAAAAGGAAGGCGGCGATCGCCACCGCGCCTTCGGCGCTCGCGGCGCCCGGCGGACGGGCTTCGAGCGCGAGCCGGACGAGGGTGAGGAGGGTCTTCGTATCGCGCGTCGGCGCGGGCAGCTCCCAGGCGCGCGCGTCGTGCCCGGCGGGCTCGAGGGTGAGCTCGAGGGCGAGGTGGGCGCATCCCAGGCCGCGTATCTCGAGCCGCCGTGAGATGCGGTCGAGGGCCGCATGGGCGAGGAAGAGGAACGGCTCGAGCGTCACCAGAGGCCACTCGAGCTCGCTGCCCTCGGTGAGATCGAGCGGCGGTTCGCGGGGGAGAAGCGGCCGTGGATCGACGCCGCGCGCGACGGTGTGGAGCTCCGCGCCTGCGGGTCCCAGCCGGCTCACCACTTCGGCGGCGGGAAGGCGGGCGAAATCGCCGATCGATCTGATTCCCCAGCGGGTGAGGGTCTCGCCCAGCCGGAGCTCCGGCGCGAGGCGCGCGAGCGGCAATGGCGCCAGGAACCGGGCTTCGTCGCCGGCGGCGACGACGCGCGGTGCTGCATCGTCGCCGGCATCGGAGCCAGTGGCGGTCTGGGCGGCCACCTGTGCGGCGAGCTTGCTGCCGGCGATGCCCACCCGGGCCGGCAAGCCGGCGTGCCGGGCCGCGGCGAGGAGCGCACGGCCGAGCTCGTGCTCGGGTGTCGAGTTTTGCGTCGGAGGAGAACCGGGGTGGAAACGTCCGGCCAGGCCGTCGGCATCGAGGAAGACGAGCCCGGGCCCCGCGGTCTCGATCCGCGGCGAGAAGCGCTCGGCGATCTCGGCGAGCGCTTCCTGGGCGGCGCGCTCGCAGGCGCCGTCGCGGTTCCTCGCCGCGAGCTTCGGCACCAGAGCCCGCGCCTGGGTGAGCGTCATGCCGGTCGTGACGCCGAGGCGGCGGGCGCTACGGGTGGCGGCGACGATCAGGGCTGCGGCGCCGTTGCCGGCGGTCACGGCGAGCGCCTCCCCGGCGAGCTCCGGCTCGGCGCGCAGGCGCGCGGCGAGCGGGAAGAGCGGTACCAGCAGGCAGGCCAGGCGGCTCATGCCGGGAGCGCCAGACGGAGCGCTTGCGCCTGCGGGGCGAGAAGGCGATGGGCCTTGGTCAGGGTGAGCCGCCCGTCGGCTCCCGCGAGCAGGCGCGGCGCGGCGCCGGCGCCGCTCCACCGGGCGTGGCCGCGGGTGAGCTCGAGCACCGTCGAGGCGGCCGGCCCGGCGACCCGGTAGGGCGAGGTGACGACGAGCAGGGCATCGTGCTGGCGGGCGCTGCGTGCCAGGCGGAGCCACATCGCCTCGGCGCCGCGTCCGCCCGGCAACGGTGGCAACCCGAGATCGAGGAGGACGAGGGGCAGCCCGCCGGTGAGCGCTGCCTCGGTCGCGGCGAGGGCCTCGCGGACGGCGCGTGGCCGGGCCCAGAGCAGCCGCGTCCAATCGATGCCGGCGGGAGCGGCGGACTGGGGATCGAGGGCGTCCCCGAGGTCGATCAGGGCGGCGTTCTCGCCCGCCGATGTGGCCGCCGCGAGCAACATGAGCGCGCAGGCGAAGCGGCCGCTCGAACGGCCGGCGGTGAGCTCGACCAACTCACCGCGTGGCAGCCCGCCGGGGAGGAGGCGTGCGAGACCCGGCAGGGCGGTGCTCCAGGGGGCCGGCCGGGGCGTGTCGTGGATCGCCACCCCCTGGAGCGCGGCGAGCTCGCGGCCGCTGCGCAGGCGGGCCGCCAGGGGCCCTGCCAGTCGTTGGAGAACGGCGGGGAGGGGGAGCGCAGGGGTTGCGAACGCTTCGGCCATCGGGATCGTTGCCGACGTGAGGGCGCCGGGGAGCGATCATGAAGCGTAAAAGAGACGTAAGTCAAGGGCGCTGCATCGGACGATGAGGGTCCGCGGGCTGCCGGCCGTGCCCGGAGCCTCGCCCCGGCCTCAGCGGGTGCGTTTGCGCAGTTGGGCGGTCGGGCGGGGAGGAAGGTTGTGCTCGGCGGCGTGCTCGAGGACGTACTCCTGCACGCCGTGCTTGCCGAGGTGGCTACGTGGCGCGACGAGGCCCGGGTGGAGCTTCTCGACGTCGGCGTGCGGCAGGCGGGGAGCCGGCACCGTCGTCGCGGAGAGGATCTCTTCCGACAGTGTTCCCGGCTCGACGATCCGGTAGTTGCAGGGCTGTCGGGGCATCTCCGCGCCGACCCGGACCAGCATGTGGAGCGCGCCACCGGGGGTGAGGCGCTCGGTGATCCGCCGGGCGACCGCGAGCCAGCGTTCGCGACTGAAGTAGTTCGGCAGATCCCAGGCGAGAACGAGATCGAATCGTTCACCGTGGTGAAACGGGAGCAGGTGGGGGAGGCGGCGTTCCCACAGTGAGGGAATCGCGTCGCGCGCCCCCTCCTCGTCGACCGTGCGGTCGAAGTCGGCGATCCGCAGACGGACGCCGAGCGGGTGGAAGAAGGCGACGTTCGCGGCCAGCGCGCACCCCATATCGAGCACCGAGGCACCCGGGCGCGGCAGGTGCTCGATCGCCGACTTCAACCCCGGAGATGGATGCTCGGCTCTCAACCCACTTTGCTGCCGCCAGCGCTGCCCGTCGGCGCCGGCATCACGGCCTGCGCGCCGGCTTTCGGGGTGGCGTCGGTCGCGGTCGCGAGCGGGCGGGGACCGGCAGCCTGCGACGGCTTCGCGGGCTCCATGTCGATCGTCCCCTTGAAGCGGGCGCCGTCCTCGATCACGACGCGCGGCGCAACGAGGTCACCGCGCACCCGCGCGCTCTTCTTGAGCACGATGAGCTCCTCGGCCACCAGGTTTCCGTCCACTTCGCCCTCGATCGAGACCATGCGGGCATGGACCTGGGCCGAGACGCGGCCCTTGGCACCGATGGTCACGGCATGCTGCGAGAGCTGGATGCGTCCCTGGACGCGTCCCTCGACGAGCAGGTCCTCGTTGCCGGAGAGGTCGCCCTGGAGCTCGAGCGAGGCACCGATCACGGCGCGCGAGGTGCTCTCGGCCGCGCGTGCAACCTGCGGCTCGGGCTCGATGCGATCGCTGCGCTCGGCACGATCGCTGCGCGGGGCGGACGAGGGTGCTGCGGCAGGGGTCGGCGGGGGGGCAGGTTCGTTGTCGCGCTTCCACATGGCGATAGCTCCTTTTTCTTGCGGTGTCCCGGCGCAAACCGCCGGGCGGAAACGATCATTGCAGAGGATTGCGCCCGGCGGGGCAATGAAAAAGTGCATTCCGGGGGATATGCGAGGATCCGTCGGCATGTGCGCGTTCGATGTCACCGTGGTGGGCGGAGGAATCGTCGGTCTGGCGACGGCGCGGGCGCTCGCGCTCGACGGTCGACTGCGCTGCCTGGTGCTCGAGGCCGAGGACCGCCTCGCCTTTCACCAGACCGGCCACAACAGCGGCGTCGTCCACTCCGGCCTCTACTACAAACCGGGCTCGAGCAAGGCCAAGCTGTGCGCCGCAGGACGGGAGGCACTCTTCCGCTACGCGCAGGAGAAGGGGATCGCGCACGAGCGCTGCGGCAAGGTCGTGGTGGCGACCGAGGAGCGCGAGCTGCCACGCCTCGACGAGCTCGAACGCCGCGGACGCGAGAACGGTCTCGCGGGGGTCGAGCGGCTCGACGCCCGGCAGCTGCGGGAGCACGAGCCGCACGCCGGCGGTATCGCCGGACTGTTCGTGCCCGAGACCGGCATCGTCGACTACGTCGCGGTGGCCGAGTCCCTGGCGGCGGAGATTCGCGCCGCGGGCGGCGAGGTGCGAACGGGCGCGGCGGTGACCGCGATCCGCCAGGTTGGCGGGACGATCGAGGTCGAAGCGCGGGGCGAACGCATCGCGTCGGCGTTTCTCGTCGCCTGCGCAGGCCTCGCGAGCGATCGCGTGGCCCGTCTCGCCGGGCTCGAGCCACAGGCGCGCATCGTGCCGTTCAGGGGTGACTATTACGAGCTCGTGCCCGAGGCCCGCAAGCTCGTTCGCCACCTCATCTATCCGGTGCCGGATCCCGATCTGCCCTTTCTCGGCGTCCATTTCACGCGCCGCGTCGACGGTGCGATCGAGGCCGGTCCCAACGCCGTCCTCGCCTGGAAGCGCGAAGGCTACTCGCGCTCGAGCTTCTCGCTGCGCGACACGGCGTCGATGCTCGCCTTCCCCGGCTTCTGGCGCATGGCGCCGCACTATGCCGGTATCGGTTTCGCGGAGTACCGGCGGGCCTGGAGCCGGGGCCTCTTCGTGCGCTCGCTGCAGAGACTGGTGCCCGCGATCTGCGAGGGTGACGTCCGCCCGGCCGGTTGCGGGGTGCGGGCCCAGGCGATGGACCGCTCGGGCAAGCTCCTCGACGACTTCGCTTTTGCCGAGAGTGCGCGCCAGCTCCACGTCGTCAACGCTCCCTCGCCCGCTGCCACCGCCTCCCTGGCGATCGGAGCCTTCATCGCCGGGAAGGTGATCGTCCAAGCCTGAGGAGCCCGACCGATGCCGCTGCCGATCTACACCGTCGATGCCTTCACCGAGCGGCCGTTCGCCGGCAATCCCGCCGCCGTCTGTGTGCTCGAGCGCGAGCGTGACGCCTCCTGGATGCAGACCCTGGCGGCGGAGATGAATCTCTCGGAGACCGCCTTTCTCCTCCAGATCGGCGACGGCTGGAGCCTACGCTGGTTCACGCCCAAGGCCGAGGTGGCGCTGTGCGGCCACGCCACGCTCGCCTCGGCGCACGTGCTCTGGGAGAGCGGGCGCCTGGCAGCGGACGCTCCCGCACTCTTCCATACCCTGTCCGGCCGGCTCACGGCGCGGCGTGCGCAGGAGTGGATCGAGCTCGACTTCCCCGAGCGTCGCGAGAGCCCGCACGAGGCGCTCCCGGAGCTCTTCGCAGCGCTGGGCGTCGAGCCGGTCTATTTCGGCAAGAACGCCTACGACTACTTCGTCGAAGTAGCCACGGCGCAGGAGGTGCGCGACCTCGCGCCTGACTTTGCCGCGCTCGCGAAGCTTCCGGTGCGCGGCGTCATCGTCACCGCGACGGCAGACGCCGGCTCCGGCCACGATTTCGTTTCACGCTTCTTCGCGCCCGGTGTCGGGGTTCCCGAGGACCCGGTCACCGGGTCGGCGCACTGCTGTCTCGCTCCGTATTGGGGTGAAAAGCTCGGTAAAGGGGAAATGGTGGGGTTCCAGGCATCTCCGCGTGGCGGGACGGTTCGGGTGCGGCTGGCGGGCGAACGCGTGATTCTCGCCGGGCGCGCAGTGACCATCGTCGCCGGCGAGCTCGCCGCAGCGGCGACATGAGCTGGCGAATCTTCCGCTTCGCCAGCCGCCGGCGGACCGCACTCGCCATCGCCGCTGCGGTAGCATTCCCTTTACTGGTCTTTTTTTTCTTAGAGGTTGCGACCTGGCCCGACGTGGCGCGCCTCGCACGCGAGATGCCGAAGAGCACAGCGTTCATCGAGCGCTACCGCGAACGCCAGAAAGAAGCCGAGAAGGACGATCGCGTGGCCTGGCGGCCGGTGCCCTACGGGCGCATCTCCGCCGAGCTCAAGCTGGCGGTGCTGGTGGCCGAGGACATCGACTTCTTTTCCCACCATGGCTTTGCGGTCGCGGAGCTGAAGAAGGCGGTGCAGGAGGCCTGGGAGGAGGGTGAAATGCCGCGCGGCGCCTCGACCCTCACCCAGCAGCTGGCGAAGAACCTCTGGCTCTCGCCGTCGCGCAACCCGCTGCGCAAGGGAAAGGAGGCGCTGCTCACCCGCGCGCTCGAGAAGCACCTCGAGAAGCGGCGGATCCTCGAGCTCTACCTGAACGTGGTCGAGTTCGCGCCCGGCGTCTACGGCGCGGAGGCCGCTGCGCAGCGCTACTTCGGCAAGCCGGCGGCAGCGCTCTCGCGCTCCGAAGCGGCCGCGCTCGCTGGCGGTCTGCCGCAGCCCTCGAGCTGGCATCCGGGCTCGACCAGCAAGGTCTACCTGCGCCGCGTCGAACGGATCGCCGGCCGCATCGAACGCGCCGCCTGGCTGCGCGGAGAGATCTGAGCCGGCGCGGGTACGCTGCGGCGATCGGCACGATCGGCGCGATGCTGCAAAGCTCCGACCTCGGAGGCCAAGCCGCCTACCTCAAGTAGGGACGGAACAGCGCTCCGATCGCGACGAGCTCCGGCCCGGCGACGCCCGCAGCGACGAAATCCTCGTTCCAGCCCTGCGCGATGGCGAGGCGCAGGTTGCGGACGACCCCCTGCGCCTCCTCGCCGTCGAGCCCGAACTGCCCTGCGAGGGTGACCGCGTTGTCGAGCGTCGCCTCGCGGCCAAGATCGCCGACGCCGACCGCCTGGCGGCGCAGGGAGCCAGTCGCGAGCTGGGGCACCAGGTCGAACGCCGGCGAGAGGCGAAATCCGTCGCCGAAGTCCACCACCGCGTGGTTGCGCAGGTGGTCATCGGTGTTCCCGACCACGATGTTGAAGACCATCCGCAGGAACAGCTCGCGTGCATCTTCGCGAGGCGTCGCGCCGTGGCGGCGGATCCACGCCGCGAGGTCGGCGTAACTCCCGGCGCCGTAGTCGCGCTCGTGCAGTCCGAGCAGGGTCAATCCGCTCAAGAGGTGCGCGCGGGCGAACCCATCACCTTGCCTGCGGCGGTCGAAGCGCCGCGTCATCAACACCGCCCGCCCGCCGACCTCGAGAAGCTCGTGGTGAGGTACGCGAATGCCGCATCGAGCCGCGAGGGTCAGGGTGGCGTGTTCCCAGCGTGTGATCGCGTGGCGGTCGTCCTTGGCGGGGAACTTCGCCACCCAGAGGTCGCCGTCGCGCTCGACCGTCGCCTTGGGCCGCATGCCGCCGAGGCTCCCGGACCCTTCGCCTAGCAGCGTGAGCAGCCGAGGCGGGATGGGC
The DNA here is from genome assembly GCA_031403995.1 of Thermoanaerobaculia bacterium. GTDB lineage: Bacteria > Acidobacteriota > Thermoanaerobaculia > Multivoradales > JAGPDF01 > JAGPDF01. The sequence continues at coordinate 9,963 of JANNGS010000069.1, read as the reverse complement.
TCGTCGCGCTCGAGGCGAAGCGCGGCGTCCATGAGCTCCGCAAGGCGGTGCGAGGTCGGGGCCGTCGAGCCGCCTAGGAATGCGCGCTCGCTGGAGAAGGCGAGCGCGCCTACGCGCTGGTCGCCGGTCGCGAGCAGGAACTCGAGCTCGGTGAGGCCGATGCGTCCCAACTGGCGCTCGAGGACCTTGCGCCCCCAGTAGTCGGGACCGGCGTCGCGCAATGCACTGAACACCTCCCAGCCGGGCTGCGACTCGAACTCGCGCTCTTCGATGGGCAGGAGGTCGGGGTCGACTGCGAAGGCTTTCGGTTGCGCCAGCCAGGACGGCGCGTACTTGAAGCGGCAGAACCCCGCGTTGCCGGTTTCGAAGACGATGACCTGCCCGACCAGTTCGGGCGTGGCCGTTCCGGGCAGGTAGCCGAAGACGTAGGCCCGGTCAGACATCGAAGGTGGCCTCGCGTGGGCGACCGCGCAGCAGGAGGCGACGGCGCTCGAGGCTCAAACCCACCGAGTCCTCAGCGGGGTCGGCGAGTGTACGGAGACGATCGAGCATCCCGTAGAGCATCAGCGCGTTGGTCAGCACCCCAAGGCCCACCCCAGGCTGGCCGGCTTCCAGGTGTCGAAGTGTATTGACGCTCACGAACAGGCGTGCGGCAGCATCGCGCAGGCTCAAAGAGCGACGAGCGCGCGCCAGAGCCAAGTCCGCCCCGAGCTGCGTGAGCGCGCTGCGGGCCGGAACCGAGAGGCTAGTGCGTCCGATGGATTTCTTGGTCATATCAATAATAGGATACAAAAAGCCTTATTTGTATCCGTATATTAATGCGTTGTCCAGAAAAGTCAACCGGCTGCGTGACGCGGCTGGCACCTTTCCAGCACCTGCACCTTTCCAGCACCTTTCCAGCGGGGCTTGCTATGGGCTGACGAGACCGAGTTGAACCAGGATGGCGTGTTCGACTTTCTCGAGGTCGGCATGCCCCAATTGGCCGAGCCTCTTCGAGAGACGCTTTTTGCTGACGGTCGCGAGTTGATCGGCCATGGCCTTCCTGGGCTCGCCCTTCACCGAGACGTAGGCCTCGCTGGGATACAGCCGTTCGACATTCGAGGTGAGCGGCACGACCTGAACGCGGTTCAAAAACCGATTCGAAGCGTCGTTGCTGACGATGATCGCCGGCCGCCGCTTGCGCACCTCGCCGCTGACCGAGGGCTCGAAGTCGACCCACCAGACCTCACCGCGCGTCATCTGCGACATCCCCGACGGTAGCCTCTGTCCACTCGTGAGCCTCGGCCTCCCGGACCTCGTCGGCGGCCATTTCGCGATAGGCGGCGAGAAGATCCTGGGGGAGGACGTGCGGCCGGACGAGGGCCTCGATGAAACGGCTGATCTTGTGCCGGCCCACCACCGCATGCAGCCCCGCGTAGACCTTTTCGTCGACCGTGATGGTGAGCTTCTTCTGCATACGTATACGATACGTATTCACGCCACCGAGGTCAAGAGCGTGGGAATCGCCATGAGGCGCAGGCAGCGCCGTCTCGCAAATGGCTGTGGAACGTGGACTTGCGAATCGGCTGGCACCAATTCCAGCAGACTTGCGAATCGGCTGGCACCAATTCCAGCAGCACCAATTCCAGCACCAATTCCAGGATCCTCGACCTCTACCTGAACGTGGTCGAGTTCGCGCCCGGCGTCTACGGCGCGGAGGCCGCTGCGCAGCGCTACTTCGGCAAGCCGGCGGCAGCGCTCGCGCGCTCCGAAGCGGCCGCGCTCGCTGGCGGTCTGCCGCAGCCCTCGAGCTGGCATCCGGGCTCGACCAGCAAGGCTTACCTGCGCCGCGTCGAACGGATCGCCGGCCGCATCGAACGCGCCGCCTGGCTGCGCGGCGAGATCTGAGTCCGACTTGACAGTCGACGCCGGTGGTGTTGGAATCGCTGCCTGATGACTCGTCCGAGCTCTGCCAGCGCCTCTGTCGCAGCTTCCAGCTGCTGGCGCAGCTCTGCTCATCATCACGCGCATTAGGTAGGCCGGGGCTTCTTGTCCCGGCCCATCGGGCCCGGGACGACCAGCCGAGAACCTGCATCTCCTCCGCTGACCTCCTTCCGGGAACCCGGGAGGAGGTTTTTGCTTGATGGAGAGATCGAAGACACTGGCAAGAGCTGAGCGGGCGCTTCTCGTCGCGTCGTTGACCGAGCCCCCGGCGGCGGACGGCCGCGATCTCGAAGCCCTCGGCAGGACCGCCGACTGGCTCGAAGTGCGCGCCGACCTGGTCGGCGATCTCGACCCGGACTGGCTGCGGACGCACTTCCCCGGCAAGCTCCTGTATACCCTGCGCAGCGGCTTCGAAGGCGGTGCCTTCGAAGGCACGCGCGAGGCGCGCTTGCGCCGCATCGGCGAGGCCGGACCGCGCTTCGACCAGGTCGACCTCGAAGGCGAGCGCGATCTCGTCCCTGAACTGCTGGCACGCATTCCCGCCGCCCACCGCATCGTCTCGTGGCACGGCGCCCCGATCGACCTGCAGGCGTTGAAGTCCCGCCTCGCGCACCTCACGTCCGTTCCGGCAGCGCTCTACAAGCTCGTGCCGGCAGCCGCGAATGCCGGCGAAGAGCTCGTTCCGCTGCAGCTCCTTGCCGGCTCCCCGCGCCGCGATGTCGTCGCCTTCGCGAGCGGCGACGGCGGTTTCTGGACGCGGATCCTGGCGCCGTATCTCGGCGCCCCGGTGGTTTTCGGATCGGCCAGCGCGCGCGCCGCGGCACCCGGCCAGCCCTCGGTGGCCGAGCTGCGCCGGGACTACGGTTTCCCTGAGCTGCCGCAGATTCGCCACCTCTTCGGCCTGGTAGGCCGACCGGCCCTGCACTCGCTCTCGCCGCGTCTGCACAACGCGGCCTACCGCGCCCTTGGACTCCCGGCGCTCTACGTCCCCTTCGACGTCGAGCAGTTCGGCGACTTCTGGCTCGAAATCGTCGAGAGCGAGGCGATCGCCGATCTGGGTCTCACGCTGCGAGGTCTGTCGATCACCACGCCGCACAAAGAGGTGGCCTTCGCGGTTGCCGGCGCGACGAGCCCGCTTTCCGAGCGCCTGCAGGCGGTCAACACCCTGACCCCGCGCCGGGGCGTCTGGGAAGGGGAGTCGACCGACGCCGAAGGTGTGGTCGAGGCGCTGCGCTCCCGCGGCGTCGAGCCGCGCGGCCGTCGCGTCGCCGTCATCGGTTGCGGTGGTGCCGGCCGGGCGGCGGCGCTCGGCCTGGCCGTCGCCGGAGCCGAGGTCGTGCTGGCGAACCGCGGTCCGGAGCGCGGCATGGCGGCGGCCCGCTCGCTCGGTCTGCCCTTCGTGCCGCTCGCCGAGCTGGGGGAGGCGAGGACTGAGGGTGCGCCGGGAGGAGATGGCTTCGAGATCTACGTCCACGCGACGCCGGTCGGTCGGCGCAGCGCGGACGAGCTGCCGCTGCCGGTGGCGCGCCTGGCGCCGAATGCTGTCGTCGTCGATCTGGTCTACGGTGATGCGCCTACGCCCCTGGTCGTCGAAGCCCGGCGGCGCGGCCTGCAGGCGATCGACGGGCGCGAAGTCCTGCTGTACCAGGCGATCCCGCAGTTTCGCGCGATGACCGGCAGCGACCTGCCGGTGGAGCTCGGGCGCCGGGTGCTGGGGCTCGAATCGGCGCGCGCGTGAGGCTCTCGACCAGCTTGCCGGCGGGGGTCTCGGCGCTCTTTTTCGAATCGGCGGCGCGCCTGCGCAGACTCGAGGCACGGCTCGCGGACGAGCTCGAAGCGCGGGGGTTTCGTGAGGCCGTCTTGCCGATGGTCGACTACTTCGCGCCCTACGAGCCACTCCTGCAGGCTGGAGCGCGCAGCGAGCTCTACCGTTTCGCCGATCGCGACGGCGAGCTGCTGGCCCTGCGTTCGGACTTCACGCCGCTCCTCGCGCGGCTTCTGGCACCGCATCTCGCGGCCCTCGAGCTGCCGCTGCGGCTGTTCTACCGCGGCGACGTCGTCCGCTGCCCCGCGCGCGATGCGCGCAGCGAGGTCGAGCAGCACCAGATCGGTGGCGAGCTCCTTGGCAACGAGGCGGACGGTCCGGGCCTCGAGCGCGAAGCGGCGCTCGCCTGCGCGCGCCTTCTGGCGGTCGCCAGCGGCGGGCGCGCCCACCTCGTGCTCGGGCTGGCGGGAGCGCTCGACGAGCTGCTGGTAGCCGCTGTCGGACGCGAACGCGCCCCCGAGCTCGCGCGGGCGATCGCGCGCCGCGAGCGCGGTGCGGCGCGCCTCGGCCGAGCCGGAGCGGCGATCGCCGCCGCCGGCGAGGCCATCGCCGAGATCATCGATCTCGGTGCGCCGAGCACCGCCGCTGCCCTGGGTGCGCGCGGTGCGCGCGCACTCACCGGGCTGGAGAGCCTGCGGCAGGAGCTGGCGCTTCTCGAACCGGCGGTGCAGGTGACGATCGACCTGGCCGAGTTCGCCGACTTCGCGAGTCTCTCGCTCGCCTCCGGGTCCGGCGACTCTGCGGCGCGCGATTTTCGGCCCTACTACGACGGCCTGGTGCTGCGCGCCTACCTTCCCGGCCGGGCGCTTCCGGTGGCGAGCGGCGGGCGCTACGACGCCCTCTTTCGCAAGCTCGGCGCCGAGGTCGCGGCGGTCGGTTTCTCGCTTCGACTGGAGGCCCTGGCCGAGCTCCCGGCCGAGGAGAACGGATGATCCGCCTCGCACTGCCCAAGGGGCGAAACCTCGAAACCGCCCTGGCTGCGTTCGCCGCCGGTGGACTCGACCTCACCGCGCTCGCGAGCGACGCGGCTCGTGACTCGCGCCGCCTCTGGCACTCCTTCCCGAAGGAAGGCTTCGAGGTCCTGCTGCTCAAGGACCGCGACTTGCCGCTCTATGTCGGGCGCGGAATCGCCGACTGCGGTGTCGTCGGTCGCGATGTGCTCGACGAGGTCGACGGCGACCTGCTCGTGCCGCTCGAGCTCGCCGGCGGGCGCAGTCGCTTGTCGCTCATCGGCCGCGCGGGCCGGGCCCTCCCGGGCCCCGGCGCACAGGTGCGGCTCGCCACGAAGTATCCGCGCACCGCCGAGCGCTTCCTCGAGCGCCAGCCGTGGAGCGCCGAGATCCTCGAGCTCTCGGGCTCGATCGAGCTCGCACCGCTCGTCGGTCTCGCCGACTTCATTCTCGATATCGTGCAGACCGGTTCGACCCTTCGGGCGCACGGTCTGGAAGAAATCGAGCGCGTGCGCGAGATCGCCCCCTGCTTCGTGGTTCATCGCGCCGCCTGGCAGATGCGGCGCTCCGAGCTCACCGGCCTCCTCGGCCGCCTGGAGCGCGCCGGAGTCGCGGCGTGAGAGCGCTCCGGCTCGTGCCCGCCGACGGGGTCGCTGGTCGGCAGCTGAGACGGCGCATCGCGGGGCGCCTCGCGACTGTGCTCGATCCCAAAGTGGAGAAGACGGCGCGCCGGATCGTCGCGAGCCTTCGCAAGGGCGGTGACGCGGCGTTGCTCGAGGCAGCGCGCACCTACGACGGCTTCCCCTGGGCCGGTACGATCGCCGACCTCCGGCTGGGTCCGCTGCCCGAGGATCTGGGCTGGCGCAACGTCACGGCGGATCTGCAGGCCGCGGTCGAGCTCGCGATCGCCAACGTCGAGCATTTCCATCGCGCGCAGCTGGCGGCCGCGGGAGAGGGCTTCGTCGTCGAGCACGAGGGCGCCACGCTGGCGGAGATCGTGCGGCCGCTCCGCCGAGTGGGGATCTACGTTCCCGGGGGCCGGGCGAGCTATCCCTCCACGGCCCTGATGACGGTTGTGCCGGCGCGCGTCGCCGGAGTCGCCGAGATCGCGGTCGCGACGCCGGCGCGGACCTACCTCGAGCAGCCGGTGCTGCGCTACACCCTGGCGCGGCTCGGTGTCGAGGAAATCTGGGGTATCGGTGGAGCGCAGGCGGTCGCTGCCTTCGCCTACGGCACCGAGTCGGTGCGCAGGGTCGATGCCATCGCCGGCCCGGGTAACGCCTGGGTCACTTCTGCGAAGCGCCAGGTCGCCGGCGTCGTCGCGATCGACGGCCTGATGGGTCCGAGTGAGGTCGTGATCGTTGCCGGAGAGGATGCCGATCCGGAGTGGCTCGCCGCCGACCTGCTGGCGCAGGCCGAGCACGATCCCCGCGCCGCGGCGCTGCTCGTGACGACCTCGCGGCGGCTGGCGAGAACGGTCGCGGCGGCGGTCGACCACCAGCTTCCTGCGCTCGCGACCGCGGAGACTGCGCGCGCTTCGCTGCGCGGCTACGGCGGGGCGCTGCTCGTCGACGACCTCACGGCCGCGGTGGCTCTCGCCGAGGAGATCGCCCCCGAGCACCTGCAACTGGTCGGCGAGGAGATCGAGGCGGCGGCGATGCGCTTCCGCACCGCCGGAGCGATATTCGTCGGTGCACGGACGCCTGAGGTTTTCGGCGACTATGTCGCGGGCCCGAGCCACGTCCTGCCGACTTGCGGCACGGCCCGCTTCGCCTCCGGCCTCTCGGTCGAGACCTTCCGGCGGCGGACGCACCGAATCTCGGTGCAGGACGCGAGTGCGGTCCGCCGTTTCGCTGCCGCATCCGCGGCTCTGGCCGGTGCCGAGGGGTTGCCGGCGCACGCGGCCGCGGCTCGCCGGAGAGGTGGAAATTGAGCCGCTTCGTGCGCGCCGAGGTGTTGGCGCTTCGCGCCTACACGCTCGACCTCTCTCCCTGTCGCTTCAAGCTCGACCAGAACGAGGTGCCGTGGGAGCTGCCGCGGCGCATCAAGGAGGAGGTCGCCCGCCGGCTGGTCGATCGCGAGTGGGCGCGCTATCCGGACTTTCATGCCGCGCGCCTCCGCCAGCGGCTGGCCGAAGCCCACGGCTGGATGCCCGACGGTGTGCTGGTCGGCAATGGCTCGAACGAGCTGCTCGCGGCGACCCTGGCGACAGTCGGCGGACCTGGGCGGGAGGTTCTGGGCCTGGCGCCGAGCTTCGGGCTCTATCCGGTCTTCGCGCTCCAGGCGGGGGCGCGCTACCGGGCGATCGGACCCCGCGCCGACCTCGCGCTGCCGGCGGACGAGCTCGAGCGCGAGATCGACCTCGACCCTCGCCGGCCGGTGCTCGTCGCTTCGCCGAACAATCCGACCGGTGAGGCGATCCCGCCGGCGACGATCGAGCGTTGGGCGGCGAAGCTCGCTGCCGCCGACGCGCCCCTGCTGCTCGACAACGCCTACGGCGAGTTCTGCCGTCACGACTACCGGCCGCTCCTCGCCCGGCATCCGAACCTGGTGATCTTCCGCACCTTCTCGAAGGCCTGGTCGCTCGCCGGTCTTCGCCTCGGCTATCTGCTCGCCGCTCCGGAGCTGGTGAGCGAGATCGTCAAGGTGAAGCTGCCCTACAACCTCGGCCAGGCCGGCGCCATCGCCGGCGAGCTGGCGCTCGACAACGCCGCGCTCGTCGAGCGCCGCGTCCGCCTGCTCATCGCGCGGCGCGCGCAGTGGCGCGCGCTGCTGGCGACGAGCCAGACGGAAGTCTTCGATTCCGAGGCCAACTTCCTTCTGGTTCGAAACGAAAAGAAGAAAAGCTTGCTGGTAAAGGAGCTGTTGGCGGAGCGCGGAATTCGAGTGCGGGACGTCTCTGGCGGACAGGGTCTCGAGGGCTGTCTGCGATTCTCCGTCGGGTCCGGCCAAGCGCTTCGGGAGGTCCAGCGAGCGCTTGGGGAGGTCTTTTCCATTACTGAAAGCTTCTCGCTTCGGGAGCCACGATGAGACGAGCGACCCTCCAGCGTCAGACGAAGGAAACGAAGATTGACGTCGACCTCGACCTTGACCGGAGATCCGTCGAGCTCTCGATCGCCGTACCGAACGGGTTCTTCGCCCACATGCTGGAGGCGTTCGCGACGCATGCCGGGCTAGGATTGCGCCTCACGGCGCAGGGGGACACCGCTGTCGACCTGCACCACACGGTCGAAGACATCGGACTGGTTCTCGGCGAGGCAGTTGGTACTGCGCTCGGCGACCGCCGGGGCGTGATGCGTTTCGCGCACGCCTATGCACCGCTCGACGAGGCGCTGGCGCGCGCCGTCGTCGACCTTTCCGGGCGCGGCTTCTTCGTCTGGAGCTTGCCGCAGGAGCTCGAACAGGCCTGGGTGACGCGCGAGTTTCCGCTCACCCTGGTCGCCGATTTTTTCCAGGCGTTCGCCGACCGCGCGCGCCTGACGCTCCACCTGACCGTCGTCGCCGGGCGCAATCCCCACCATGTCGCCGAGGCCAGCTTCAAGGCGGTGGCGGTGGCGCTCCGGCAGGCTGTGGCATTGCGCGCCGGCGCCGCCGGTGCGAACGAGGTGCCGAGCACCAAAGGTACGCTGATCGGATGAGCGTCGCGACGACGGTCGTCGATCTCGGGGTCGGCAACCTCGGCAACGTGGTGCGCGCCCTTGCGGCTGCCGGCGGACAGGCGACGGTCACGGCCGATCCGTCAGCCGTGCGCGCCGCGCGCCGGATCGTGCTGCCCGGCGTCGGCGCTTTCCGGCCGCCGCGCGAGCGGCTGCGCGGCGAGCTCGAGAGCGCCCTGCGCGGCGCGCTCGCCGACGGCGCTCAGCTGCTCGGCATCTGCGTCGGCTACCAGCTGCTCTTCGAAGGCAGCGAGGAGTTCGGCGCCACCGCCGGCCTCGGGCTCCTGCGCGGCAGAGTGACTGAGCTGCCGCGGGAGGTCGCTCGGCCGCACATCGGCTGGAATCGGCTCGAAATCCGTACGCCGCACGCCCTGCTCGACGGCATCGACCATGAAGCCTATGTCTACTTCGTACACAGCTTCGCGCCGGAAGGTGCGGCGACACAGGAGACCGCGGCGACTGCCCTCCACGGACGCCGCTTTGCCGCAGTATCGGTCCACGGACGGGTCTGCGGCACTCAGTTTCATCCCGAGAAGAGTGGCGAGGTGGGGCTCCGGCTGCTGCGCAACTTCCTCACCAGCGCTGCCGAGGAGGCGTCGTGCAACTGATCCCCTCGATCGACCTGCGGCGCGGCAAGGTGGTGCGCCTGGCGCAGGGGCGCGATGAGCGCGCCACGATATACGCCGACGATCCGGTCGAAGTCTTGCGCCAGTTTCAGGACGCCGGCGCTGAGCGCGTCCATATCGTCGACCTCGACGCTGCGTTCGGAGAGCCGCGACAAGTGAGGGTGCTGACGAAGCTGCTGCTGGCGGCGAAGCGCGAAAAGCTTCAGCTAGGGGGTGGCTTGCGGACCGTCGACTTGCTGCGCGCTGCTCTCGAGAGCGGGTTTGATCGCGTCGTTGTCGGGTCGATGGTAGTGCGGGAACCCGCAGCGTTCACTCGTGCCGCCGCGGCGCTGCCTGGGCGGCTGATCCCAGCGCTCGAGCTCGCGGACGGCGAGCTGCGGGCCTCCGGCTGGAGCGAGGGCACGGCGCTTCGCCTAGAGGAGGTGCTCCGGGAGCTTCTTCCCTTTACTGGTCTTTTTTCTGAGGCGCTGGTCACCGACATCGCCCGCGACGGAATGTTGAGCGGACCGAACCTCGAGCTGGCGGCGAGCGTGGCGCGCGCTCTCGGGATACAGGCGATCGTCTCGGGGGGCGTCGCCGGGCCCGACGACGTGGTCGCCGCCGCGGCTCGCCCGGAGCTCTCGGGGCTCATAGTGGGGCGCGCCTATTACGAAGGTCGAATCGACCTGCGCGCTGCCTGCGACACGGTGCGCGCGCTGCGCCCGGGGGTGCCGGCGTGAGGGTCGCGACGCTGCCGCGCGCCGGGGCCACCAGGGCGACGGCGCTCACCTGCCGGGTGATCCCGTGCCTCGATGTTGCCGACGGCCGGGTGGTGAAGGGGGTGCGCTTCGAAGATCTCGAGAGCTTCGGCTTGCCAGTCGAAGCGGCGAAGCGCTACACCGCGGAAGGCGCCGCTGGCGCCGACGAGCTCGTCTTCCTCGATATCGCCGCCTCGCACGAGCGTCGCGGGCCGGAGCTCGAATGGATCGAGCGTGTCGCCGAGA
>JANNGS010000068.1:0-12441 GCA_031403995.1 Thermoanaerobaculia bacterium | reverse complement strand
CCGGAGGTCGTGTGGCACTCGGCGCACTCTCCGGCGCCCTTGCGAAGGGCGAGCTGGCCGGCATGCGCGTCGGCGTGGCAGGAGGCGCAGAGCTCGAAGCCGCGAATCTGCCTCGGCTTCCCGGGTGAGTGGCAGGCGACGCAGTCGGTGGCTTGGTGCTTGCCGGTGAGCGGATAACGGGTGCGACCGTGATCGAAATTCGCGCGCTGGATCTTCTTCCAGTCGTCGCTCGAGTGGCAGGTCTCGCATTTCGTCCCGAAGCGGCCTTGGTGCGGTTCCTTGTGGCAGCCGGCGCAGGTCGTGGGAAGGCCGCGATAGCGAATGTCTGGCGGTTCGCCGCCGGTCGGCAGGTCGACGGCAGACCCGGCGGGCGCTACGGTCGGGTGGCAACGCGCGCAGGCGACCTTGCCGTGTGCGAGGGTGAGTGGGAACCTCGACTTGTCATGGTCGAAGAGCTCGGCGGGCCGGAATTTCTTCAGCCCGTGACAGCTCGCACAGTCGGCGTCGCCGAACTGGCGGCGATGGACGTCCTTGTGGCAGGAGGCGCAACGCGTCTCGAGTCCGAGGAAGGTTCGATCGAGCTCGACCCCCTTGGCGAGGAGCGGCGCCGGGTCGGGGATCGACTCCTTGCGATGGCAGGCGCGGCACTCGAGCGGCGTGTGCGCGCCCTGCAGCGTGGAACCGGTGAGAGCATGGTCGAAGGCCTTCTGGCCGGTCTTGCCCCAGTAGACCAGCTCGAAGGTGCGGCCCTGATGCTCGATGTGACAGTGCTCGCACTCGTCATGATCCGGCTGGGAGTGCAGGCCTCTCTTCGCTTCGATGCGCTGCTGAATCGGCGTGTGGCAGGTGAGGCAGAGTCCCCGGTCGACGCCGCGATTGGCGCTGTGGCAGTTGAGGCAACCGTCGCTACCGTCGAACTTGGCATGGGCGTGGCTCAACTCGCCGGGCGAGATCTGGCTGCGCGCCGTCGGCGGTGCGAGCACCGCCCAGAGGATCCCGGCGGCGCCCAGGATGCGCCCCGATGACCGACCATAGTTCAGTGTCCGATCCCCGCGTAGCCGGTCATCCAGGCGACGCCGATGTGCACCACCATGAAGAGATACATGACGACCGCGAACGGCTTGTGAAAAACGTGCCAGTAGTGAAAGAGCTCGCGGACCCTCTGCCAGAGAAGGATCCGCCGGTGGAGCCGCGCCTTGAGGCCGGCGAGGTGCTCGAAGCGGCGGCGCAGGCGGCGATCGACGGTCGGGAAATCGCGCCGAAAGCGGCGCAGGCGAAAGCTCAACACCAGAGCATCGAAAGGGAAACGCAAAGCCATTCCGACCAGCGACTGGTTGGAGCCTGTGCCGACGGCGGCGACGCCATCGAGCTGGCGGATCGCCTCGGCGTCGAGGCCGACCTCCTCGTTCAGCTGGCGCGCGAGCTCGAGGTCGAGCTTCTCGACTTCGGCCATCGAGAGCTCGTCACCGGCGCTCGAGTGCGGGATCTGGCGATAGAGGTATCGCCCGGCGATGCCACTCGAGGCCACCGCGACCATCGACCAGAAGGAGAGAGCGACGAGACCCTGAACCTTGAACGAGCTGTGGAGGACGATGAAAAGGGGGCCGCAGATGCCAAACAGGATGTGGAAGTCGAGCCAGACGCTGACCGCCCCCGAACGGCGAAACGCCGCAAAGCGCTTGCGAACCGAGTAGAGCAGCATCACGACCATCATCACCGAACCGATGACGCCAAACGCCAGGCCCCACGAGCCTCCCGGCTTGAGCTGCCAATAAAGGGGATGGCGCGGGCGTTCGACCAGCGGCGTCAGGTAGTACGGAAGACCGTGGAGTGTGAGGTAGGCGAGGCCGCCGAAGCAGAGCGCGTACAAGCCGCCGAGCACCAATCGGTGGGGTGCAAGCTTCATGTCACGCGACTCTCACCTTGTCCTCGACTCACTGCGCTGCGCTCTCCAGGAGGACGGTGATCGGGGTGCCGGAAAAGACCTGCACCGCAGCGGTCAGATCCCCGGGCTCCTTGGTCGAGGCGTTGCCGTCGCCGTCGAGATGGATCGAGAGGCTGCCTTTTTCGGGCAGAGGTTGGCCCATCATGCTGTCGTCGGCGGAGAGCGTCAGCTCGAGCGGAAAGGTCGGATTCGAGATCCTCTTGGCCGCCGCCGGCGGTCCCGGTGTGTCGCCGCGCAGGGCGACGAAGAGGGTCGCCCCGCTGCCATTCGCGGCGCGCGTGCCGACCGTTCCCGGCGCAAGCTCGATGTGAATTCGAAAGGAGCCGCCGCCTGCGCCCGCTGCCGGGGTTGTCGCGGCGGGCTGCGCAGCGGCTGCGGCGGCCGTGCCGCCGCCCGCCTCGGCCTGGGCGAGAAGCTCCTCGATCGGCGGGAACTTTCCGCCAGCCGCCGCCAGGCCCTTCTTCCATGTGGCGATCGCCTGCGGGGTCTGTCCGAGAGCGGCCTCCGCCTGCCCCTTCGCCAAAGCGGCGAGGACATGGTCAGGATGCTGCGCCAACACGCCGTCCATGAGCTGTACGGTGAGCGGCCACTGGCCCATCGCCAGACGGACCACGCCTTCGACGAAGAGGCCGTCCGGATCGTTCGGCGCCTGCTTCTGCAGCTCTTTCGCCTGCTCGAAGGCCTCCATCAACTGGTTGGCATTGAGCAGGGCGACGGTCAACTGGCGCCGCGCCTGGAGGTCTTGCGGCGCCGCTTGGACCTGCGCACGAAACTGCTGGAGCTGCGCCAGAACCTCGGGGGTGAGGTCGGCGCTCTCGTCGTGCGCGGCGGCGGCGGCCTCGGGCGAGCTTGCACCTTGCGGCGACATCTGAGCCGTCGGCGATGTCGGAGGCATCTGAGCCAGCGGAGACATGGGAGCGCCTTCCGAGCTCATCTCGTCCCTCGGCCGCGAGCCCTGGGTCGCCCAGTAGACCAGGCCGCCGACGACGATGCAGGTACCGACTCCGAAGAGAAACCCGACCAGGCCCGACCGCCTGCCTGCGGAGGCCGGCAGGTCCGCGGCTCCCGAGGTCTCCTGGCGCGGCGCGCCCGGGGCTGCGGACAGCGAACCGGCACCGGCTCCCGCCGTGCTGCCTGCGGTCCCCTCCTGTTTGCCGCGCAGAGCGAACCAGAGACCTGCGGCGAGACCCACCGCGACGACGATCAATCCTGGAATCCAGACGTTCATGACGGTTTCGCATCCTCCTGCGACGGAAGGGTTCGGGCCACCGGGCGCTGCGGCCGCAAGCGGAAGTAGATCAAGATTGCGCCGACGGCGAACGCCAACATCGGCATCAGCCAGACCATCCAGTTGAAGCCCTCGGCCTTGGGCTCGAGGCGGATGAACTCGCCGTAGGCGCGCTCGAACGAGGCGATCACCTGGTCGCCGGTAAAGCCTGCAGCGAGCTGCCGGCGGACCTCGGCCTTGAGATCGACGGCCGAGGAGGAGGGCGAGTCGGCCACCGAGAGGCCCTGGCAGACCGGGCAGCGCATCAGGGAGGCGACCTCTTCGGTGGCGCGATCGAGCGCCGCGCCGGAGAGCGGCGGTCCGAGCGGGGCCGGGTCTTGTGCAGGTGCGCCGGGCGCCTGCGCGACGATGGCACCGGGGGCGAAGAGGGCCACGAAGGCAACGAGCGCCATCGGCGCGCAGATCGCCTGCAAGATCGAGGCGCCGCGGGGTCGTTTCGAGGCAGCGTTCATAGCATCGCCTCCAGCGAGCGGGTGAGACCGTCGAAGCTCACCATGCCGGTGACCTTCTCGTGGACGAGGCCCTGGGCGTCGATCAGGAAGGTCTCCGGCACCCCATAGACGCCGAACTGGATGGCGGTGCGCGAGTCGGGATCGACCAGCGCCGGTCCCCAACTGCCGCGCTGGCGCTCGTAGGCGCGGATGGCCTGCGGCGTGTCCTGATAGATCACGCTGATGAAGCGCACGCGTCCGGCGTAGCGGCGCGCGAGGGCGGCGAAGATCGGATTCTCCGCCGCGCACGGCTGACACCAGGTCGCCCAGAAGTTGACGACGACCGGCTGTCCGCGCAGGTCGGCGAGGCTGAGCCTTCGGCCCTCCAGATCGAGGAGGGCGAACTCCGGCGCCGGACGGCCGATGAGCGGCGAAATCACCTCGCGCGGATCGTGACGCAGTCCCGAGGCGAGCATGACCAGCAATGGGGCGACCAGAATCAGGCCGACGAAGAGGACCTTGCGGTTCACGCCGTGGTCTCTGCGACGGGCTTCGCGGCCGGCTCGGGAGCGTCCTCCCGGCGTGAGAAGCGCAGGCCGGCCGGCAGCAGACAGATGGCCGTCCCGGCGACGATGATGAAGACACCGATCCAGATCCAGACCACGGCCGGAGTCACGATGGCGCGCATCCCGATGCTGCCGTCTGTGCCGACGTTCATCAGCGAGAGGTAGAGATCGTGGCTGATGGCGGTGCGGACGGCCGGTGTCCCGATGGGCTCCATGCGGGTGTCGTAGCGGTTGAGCGCCGGCTCGAGCGTGCCGGCATCCTTACCGTTGTGTTCGATCCGCATGAGGGCGCGATCGGAGATCCGATGCGGCTCCGGACGCGCGTCCACTCTCTCGAAAGTGAGCTTGTATCCGGCCACCGTCATCGACTCCCCTGGGCGCAGCGTCCCCTCCTGGGCGGTTTGATAGGAGGAGGAGACGGCGATGGCGACGAAGGTCACGATGACCCCCAGGTGGGCGAGGTAGGCGCCGTAGCGGCGAGCGCCCCGCCGGACCGCTTCGCCGACCGCCTCGGTCCACGGCTCATCCTCGCGCCTTTTGCGGCTCAGCCGCAGTCCCTGGTCGAGGTTCACCCAGACAGCGTAGGCGGCCAGAGCGCCGGTCGCGAGGACTCCCCAGGTGCGGCCGCCGGCGGCGAACGTCACCAGGAGTCCGGCGATCGCCGCCGGAATGGGGAAGAGCAGGGCGCGCCGGACGTTCCGGTTGTCGGCGCGTCCCCAGGGGAGCGCCGGCCCGATGCCGATCAGCAGCAACAGGCCGAGGCTGACCGGAATTGCCATGCGATTGAAGTACGGCTCGCCGACGCTGACCTTGACCCCGCGCACGAGCTCGGCGGCGATCGGGAAGAGCGTCCCGACCAGCACCGTGAACATGAACACGAGGAGCAGCAGGTTGTTGATCATGAAGGCGCCTTCGCGGGTCCACAACGTTTCGCGGTCGGGGTCCGAGGCGAGGGTGTCCATGCGCATGGCGAGCACGATGACGGAGGCCACCAGGCAGAAGCCGAGAAAGGCGAGGAAGGCCGGTCCGATCGGCGTCTGGGTGAAGGAGTGGACCGAGTTGACCACCCCGGAGCGGGTGAGGAAGGTGCCGAGAATCGTCAACAGGAAGGTCACGACGACGAGGACGACCGTCCATGCCCGGAGCGTCCCCTTGCGCTGCAGCACCAGTGCCGAATGGACGGCGGCGATGGCGGTGAGCCAGGGGAGAAACGAGGCGTTCTCCACCGGATCCCAGGCCCAGTAGCCTCCCCAGCCGAGCACCTCGTACGACCACCAGCCGCCGAGCATCACGCCCATGGTCAGGAAACCGGTAGGAACCAGCAGCCAGGTGCGCAGCGAACGAATCCAGTCGCGGTCGAGCCGGCCGGCAAACAGCGCGGCGAGCGCGATCGCGAACGGTACGCTCATGCCGACGTAGCCGAGATAGAGCATCGGCGGATGGATGATCATCAGCGGATGGTTCTGCAGCAGCGGATTCGGACCCGGTCCGTCGGTCGGTATCGGCGGCGGCGTCGGCGCGAACGGATCGGCCGGGCCGGCGATCAGGAAGGTGAAGAAGATCCCGACGACGAAGAGTGTCCCGAGCATGTAGCCCACATGGTCGGGGGCGCTCCGGCGCAGGTGAAAGGCCGCACCGGCGGTGAACGTCCCGAGGACGAGTCCCCAGAAGAGGATGGAACCGTCGAGCGACGACCAGAGCGAGACGATGGTGATGTGCAGCGGCGTCGCGAGCGACCCGACCTGCGCGACGTAGGAGACCGAGAAGTCATGGCTCACCAGGGCGTAGATCATCAGGCCGGTGGCGAGCGCCATCATGACGGCGTAGAGATAGGCCAGGCGTCGCGCGCGGGCGACGCCCGCGATCGCCCCCCGTTGCGCGGCGGCGAAGCTCATCACGGCGCCAAGGGTAGCGAGAAGCAGTGCCGCCAGGACGACCGAGCGGCCGAGGATCGAGATCATCGGGCATCTCCGGGTGCGGAGGGCTCGAGGGTCTCGGCGAGCTCCTTCACGGTCCGGGAATCTCCCTTGCCGGGGGCCTGGTACTCGTTGTCGTGCTTGATCATCAGGCGATCGGTGAGGAACGTTCCGTCGGGCTGGAGGGCGCCTTCAACGACCACGCCGATCCCCTCGCGGAACATCGCCGGCGGTACGGCCTGCGTCGAGACGACGACCGTCTCCGTGCCGTCGGTCATCTTGAACTTCAGCCCGAGGCCGCCCTCTCCGGTCTCGATCGACCCCGGAGCGACGAGGCCGCCAAGGCGAATCGTCGCACCGAAGGCTTGTCCGCCGTGGGCGCGCAGCTCGGTCGGGCTCCAATAGTAGACGAGGCTCTTGCCGAGGCCACCCAGAGCGAGGAATCCGAAGGTCCCGGCGGCGATGAGGATGGCGACGATGGCCAACAGGCGGTGCCGCCGGACTTCGGCGCGCGCCTTCTTCGAAGTTTCGAGAGTCATGACTTTCCTTCCTTCCGATTCTGCTGGCGCGTGCGCCGGATCAGGCTCCAGGAATAAAAGACCAGGCCCGCGGCGGTGATGCAATAGGCGGCAATCACGAAGTTCCAGCCGCCGACGATGACTCCTTCAGACATGGCGCACCTCGATTCGCTCGATTCGGTCGGGAATGGCGGTTTCGCTGCTGCGCCGCCGGGCGAGCTCGAGCCGGGCGCGGCGAACGATGAACCAGGTGGCGGCGCACATCAGTCCGAAAGCGTTCAGTCGCAGCGGCAGCACCATAGCCGGATCTACGGTGGCCGGAGAGGACTGGATCTGGTGGAGGCTGCGCCACCAGCGCACGCAGAAGTAGACCAGCGGCACGTCGACATAGGCGACGATTGCCGCCACCGCCGTCAGGCTCGCGCGGCGTTCCGAGCCGGTGGCGAACGAGCGCAGCGAGAGCACGCCGATGAATAGCAGGAGGAGAACCAGGGAGGTGGTGAGACGCACGTCCCAGTCCCACCAGACGCCCCAGGTCGCGCGGCCCCAGAGCGAGCCCTGGATGAGGAGCAGGCCGTTCAGCACCACGCCGGCCTCGGCGGAGGCGACGAGGGTCGCGTCCCAGCGCTCCCGCCCGGTCCACAGGGAGCCGATCGCCGCGACGAAAGCGCAGGTGAAGCAGAGCAGCGCGTTCCACGCGGTCGGCACGTGCACGTACATGATGCGTTGGACCTCTCCCATGTGGCGCTCGGCAGGGGCCACGAAGAGTCCGATGTAGGAACCGGTCAGGACCAGCCCGACGGCGGCGAGCCCCACCCAGTGCTCGCGCGGCCAGCGTTGCGGTGCAATGCCACGATTCACGATTCAGCCCTCCTCGATGACGAACGGAAAGAGGATCCCGCCCAGGGACCAGTAGATCAGGTCGAAACAGAGCAGCAGCAGGGCCCAGGAGTGCATCTGCCCCATCGGATCGCCGGTGAGGACGAGCGCCAGCGCCTTGCAGGAGGCCATCAGCACCGGCACCACGAGGGGAAACAGCAGCAGCGGCAGCAGAACGTCGCGGCTGCGGAGCTGGGCGGTCATGGCGGCGTAGAGCGTCCCGGGCGCCGAGAGCCCGGCCGCGGCCAGGCCCCAGATGGTGAAGAAGCTCACGACGTTGGCCGGCTGGAGCTCGACGCCGTAGAGCACCACGCCGAACAGCGACAGGCCGGGCGCCAGCATCGCCAGCGAGAGTGTATTGGCGATCGCTTTGCTGTAAAAAACGGCGCCCGGGCGGACCGGCAGCAGGAGAATGCCCTCGAGCGCCCGGCGTTCGTGCTCGATCCGGAAGCTCTCGGCGAGCGCCAGCGTCGAGGAGAGCAGCAGGGCGATGACCAGGAAACCAGCCGCCCCGGCGGTGAGGGCTTTTGAGTCCGGGCCGACGGCGATCGAGAAGACCACCAGCGAGAGCAGTCCGAAGACGCCGACCGCGACGAGACGCGCCTTCGCCCGCCACTCGAGCCGCAGGTCCTTGGCGAGCAACGTCAACGTCTGGCTGCGCAGCTCGCTCATACGACCCTCGCCAGCCCTGCCAGGACACCCGGCAGGTCGCGGGCGGCGCCCTGCCAGGTCATCTGGCCGCGCGAGAGCAACACCGCGCGGTCGGCGATCCGTGCCGCCCGCTCGAGGTTGTGCGAGGCGATGACCACGGTCTTGCCCGCTCTGCGGTCGACGGCGATCCACTCGGTCACCAGCTCCTGACCGGCGGTATCGAGAGCGGCGAACGGCTCGTCGAGCAATACCAGTCGCGCGTCCTCGAGACGAACCCTGGCGAAGCTCAAGCGCTTCTGCATGCCGGCGGAAAACCCGCTCACGAAGTTGTCGGCTTCGTGCTCGAGGCCGACCTCGGCGAGCCTGGCGCGCAGGTCCGCTTCAGCCGTCGAGCGGCCGAGGAGCCGCGCCCAAAGACGCACGGTTTCGAGGGCGGTGAGAGGTTCGTAGAGATAGGACGCATGCGAGAGCAGCGTGACATTTCGGCGCCAGGTGAAGGGGTCCGATGCGAGAGTCCTGCCAAACAGCTCGAGCTCGCCCACGCTCGGCCGCAGCAGACCGGCGAGGAGGCGCAGAAGGGTGGTCTTTCCCGAGCCGTTCGGTCCGGCGACGAGCAGCACCTCGCCCTGGGGGGCGGTGAGGTCGAGGTGGGCGAGCGCCCACTTCTGCCCGTATCTGCGGGACAGATCGCGGGCACTGAACGCCGGTGACGGCGTCCCGGAAGGATCGGCGGCTACCTTCAAACCCGCTTCGATTCCGGATTCGAGGCGCGACGTGGCGGCAGGGGGGGTCTCGACCGCATGAGGCTGAATACGATACCGCAGCTCGCGGGGGGCCCGATTACCTCGATGGCTCGCGCAAGCAGAGGGTCGCGCATGGGAGCAAGGGCCTAGAGCCGGTATCCCAGCTGGAGAAAGAGCCGCTCGCCTTCGAGGTCGTCGCCGGTAGCCGCTTCGAGCTCGCCCAGCAGGTAGAAGCGCCGGCCGAGTTGAAGCGTTCCGGAAAGACGCAGCCATTGGTTCTCGCGCACTTCGCGCGTGGCTGTGAGCTCCGTGCTGGACATCCCGACCGTGAGCTCTAGGTCGTGACCGCTGCGGAAGTACTTCTGCACCCGCATCCCGGCGCGAAAGCCGGTCGAGGTGTCGCCGTCGAAGCCCGAGTAGTCGGCGCCGATGAGCATGTTCCAGTTGAAGACATTGCTGTGGTAGACGTTGGCATTGTAGGTGAGGCTGCGGTCGGGGTTGCCCTGTTTCCAGCGTTGGCCGACCGAGAAGTTGCCGCGCACCGTTTTCGCGGAGCCGAGATAGGCGGTGAACCGATAGCCCTCGCGCAGTGAGTTGTCGAACAGCTCCTCCGGCGTGAAGCGGTCGTCGAGGGTGAGAATCTGCCGTGACTGGTCGTAGCTCACGCCGAGGCGCACCGCCTTCGAGAAGCTGTAGCTGCCGGAGAAGAGGACGTTGCTGAGCTGGCTGCTGTTGGCTTCCGGACGGTCCTGCCACTTGTGGCCCAGATCGAACTCGGCCCGCTCGTAAAGCGACCACCGGCTGCCCGAGCCCTGCCGGCCGTAGAACGACAGGTACTCCCGGTTGGCCTCGCCATGGAGGTAGTCGCCGATCGCTTCGAGCAGGTACTCGGCATAGAACGGCTTCCCGACCGTCTGGTCCAGCCAGTGCACGAAGCCGCCGTAGGCACGCCCCGGGCCGGCGAACTCCAGCTGGTCGCCGTTCGAGCGCGAGCCGTAGAAAGCGCCGAGGCTGAACCGCCGGCTGGCATGGAACTCGCCGACTCCGCCGTCGAGATAGTCGAAGCCGACCAGCGGCCCGGAGATCAGACGGCCGAGCTGGTAGGTGAAGCGCGCGTCCGGCGGTTCGTAAGAGAGCGTCGCTTCATAGAGGCGGTCGTTGTCGCGCGACCCCGAAGGGCGGGAAGGGGTCTGGATCTGTTCGCGGCTGGCGGTGCCGCGGAGCCGGAAGTCGAACTTGCTGCCGCCGAGGTGGCCCATGTAGATGTTGACCAGGGCCGACTCCTGGTTGAAGTCGCGCTCGGCCGGACCGCCGTCGCGAAAGCCCTGAAAGCGCAAGGCGAGCGAGCCGGAGTAGTCGGTGTGCTCCGCAGGGTCCCAGCCGGGCGGCTTGCCGCCCTGCGCTTTCGCTCCCGGGGTGCCGGGTACTCCTCCCGTGGTGCCGGGCGCGCCGGGGGTCGCGGCCGAGACCGGCGCGGGCCCCGGGATCACGAGATCGCCGACTTCAATCGCCGCCTTCGCCTCGACGATCTTGCACGACGCCGAGCGGCTGGCGATGAAGGCGATCTCGAGCTCGGCGATTTCGGCCGTGGCGCCGGTGGCGGCGTCGGATCGAACGACCTGGACGCGCTGGCCGATGGCCAATCCTGCGGCGCGACCGGCATCGAGAAAGACCTCCTCGCCGAGCACTTGCCGGACCCGGATTGGCGCCGGTCCTGCAGGCTCGCCCGGAAGGGGTGCTGGCGCCGTCGGTTCCGGAGCCAGCGTTTCCAGAGCCGTTGGTTCCGGTATCACCGCCCCGGTTGGAGCCGGCGGTGGTGAGGGGACCTCGAGCCGCCGAACGCGATCTCCCTGGGTGATCGGTCGTACCTCGCGATCGATCCGGCAACTCGCCGAATGGTCGCCCACCAGAACGACCTCGAGCTCGCCGATCACCTGACTGCCCCGCTCCACGACCAGGCGGTCGCCGACCGCCACCGGCTGCGACGAAACCAGGGAGATGTCGACCGCGCCGCGCAGCACGCGCTGCACGATCATCGCCTGGTTGCTCGGATGTTCCCCTGCCGCACCGGCCTGCGGAGCCGGGATCCCCGGGCTGGCCGCGGCCGGTCGCACCAGGTCGCCGCCGGCGATCGGCGCTGACATGTGAACGCTGCGGCACGAAGCGCGATGGACGTCGAGCAGGGTGACCTCCAGCTCGGCCAGCGTGACGCCGTCGCGCACCACGACGAGGCGATCGCCGACTGCGGGCCGCCGCTGACCCGGTATGGCGATGTCGACCCGTCCAGCGACGATGCGTGCCACCGTCATCGGCGGCGAGCTCTCCTGGGCCCCTGCCGGAGCGGGGATCGCAAGCGGCACCAGGGTGGCGAGGAGCGCGAGAAGGAGAGTTGTCAGGATCGGGAATCGAGTCCGGCGCCGTGCCGCTCCCAGGGGGGCGGCCGAAACAGACAGGGAATCAGTCATCTCGTTCAGGGTTCTCTCTGGTTGTTCACGCCGCTCAGGAGCGGCCCTGGGGGTGGCACTGGTAGCAGGCGTGGCTCTCGTAGAGGTAGCCGCCCACGTCGTTGTGATGGCCGTCGGTTTCGTTCCGGTTGTGCTCGTGGCAGAGGATGCACTCGAAGTGGGAGAAATTCCCCGGGCTGACATGGCACGAGGCGCAGGGGAACTGGTGCCGCCCCGAAGCGATCGGGAAGTAGGCCGAATGGTTGAAGCTCGAAGGCTCCCATGCGGTCGTGCTGTGGCAGTTTTCGCAGGTCGTCGGGAAGCCGGCACTCTGGTGGTCGGGATCGTTGGTGGCGTTGTAGTCGCTCTGGTGACAGCCGAAGCACTGGGTGGGCGTGCCGGAGTAGCCGCCGGAGTGGCAGTCGAGGCAGGCCGCGCCGGCGTGGGCGCCGGTGAGGGGGAAACCCGTCGTGGTGTGATTGAAGCTCGCCGGTTGCCAGGCGCCGTCCCCGTGGCAGTCCTCACAGCTGTGCGGAAAACCGGTGTGGCTCGGATTGTTGGCGCCGTTGTAGTCGCTCTGATGACAGGAGAAGCAGGCCGTCGGAGTTCCGGCGTAGCCGCCGCTGTGGCAGTTCAGGCAGGCCGTGGCGAGGTGCGCGCCGCGGAGCGGGAAGCCGGTGCTGGTGTGGTTGAAGCTCGCCGGCTGCCAGGCAGAGACGCCGTGACAGTCCTGGCAGGAGTGCGGGAAGCCGGCATGGCTCGGATCGTTGGCGCCGGTGTAGTCGCTCTGGTGACAGGAGAAGCAGTCAGAGGGCGTGCCGGCGTAGCCATTGGTGTGGCAGGCGGTGCAGGCGGCCGAGCGATGCGCGCCGTTCAACGGGAAACCGGTGCTGTTGTGGTCGAAGCTCGCCGGCTGCCAGGCGGTCACGCTGTGGCAGTCCTGGCAGCTGTGCGGGAAACCGGTGTGGCTCGGATTGCTGGCGCCGGTGAAGTCGCTCTGGTGACAGGAGAAGCAGTCGGAGGGCGTCCCGGCGTAGCCGTTGCTGTGGCACGAGGTGCA
>JANNGS010000067.1:0-65278 GCA_031403995.1 Thermoanaerobaculia bacterium | reverse complement strand
AGCGTGATCTTCCAGGCCGCCTTCTCAGATGACGGAAACCCGATGCCGGAGAGAACAGCTCCGGGATAGCGAGCCTGCGCGATCCGCACGGCCTCCGTCATTCCCACTCGCGCCGGCCCCGAAGGCGGATGAGCCGGCGCTTCGATTGGCGCAACCCTCAGCAGCTTCTCGGTGGTCTCCTCGAAGGCCATCATCACCCCTGCTGAGACGAGGAGGAGCGCCGGGATGGCCGCCCATAATCCGAGAGCGCGATGCCACGAATAGAGCCAGGCCATGCGTGTTCCCGTGCGTGAAGGCAGCAGCGCGCGCCTCCACTGGCCTGCGCGCGGCCACGCAGCGCTGATGCCGAGCAACAGGTTGGAGAAGAGCAGCAGCCCGCTCGTGCCCACGATGGCCTTGCCGGTGTCGCCGGCCAGCAGTTCGTGGTGCAGTTCGATCAGCGTGTCGGTGAACCCGCCCCCGGCGAACCTCTCTCCGTCTCTCCGAGAGCGCAGGATGTTCCCGACGCCGTCGATTCGAAGCACGCGATCTCCGTCCGGCGACGAGGCGGCCACCTTCACGTCATAGCGGTCGGGAGCGCCGGCCGTAGTCCAGATGGAGCTGACTTCGAAGGACGAGAAACGCCGTTCGATCGCATCCAGGTCGGTGGCTCGATGCGCACCAGCGAGCGTTGCGTCGTCAATCTCCCAATGGAACACGGCGAACACGCCCGTCGCGGCCTGCAGCAGCCAGAAGGCCACCGCAGCAAGGCTCACCCAGCGGTGAGTGGTCAGAATGATGACTCGAAATCTCATTTGGACGAGAGACTGTCGTGGAGCCAGATCGCGCTCTCGGCGAAGGCTCGATCCGCGATCGGTGCGATCGACACGGCCTCGAGAAACGAGTGCGCAGCACCGCGGTAGATCGCGAGTTGCGCCGGAACGCCGGCGACCCGCAGCCGATCCGCCAACTGCAGGCTCTGCTCGGCCAGCAGATCGTTCTCCGGTATTACCAGCAACACGCCGGGCAATCCCTCCAGGTCAGCGAGGATCGGGCAGACCATCGGGTTAAGAGCGTCGCCATCGTCGCGCAGGTAATTGCGCCAGAACCCATCCATCTCATCGCCGGTGAGCATGTTCCCTGCGCCGCCGAAGCGACGCTGCGCTTCCACTGAAGAGCGTCGCGCGAAGACGCCGTAATTGAGGATCACGGAGCGAATGAGTTGCGGATGCCCCTCGTCGCGAAGCCGGATAGAGGCCGCCAGCGCCAGGTTGGCTCCTGCCGAATCGCCGCCGATCGCGATCCGACTCGGGTCGATTCCGAACTCCGCTCCCCGTTCTCCGAGGAAGCGCGCAACTGAAACGACCTGCCCGAGTGCAACCGGATACTTCGACTCCGGCGACAGCGCATAGTCGACGCCGATGACCGTGACGCCGGCACGCCCGGCGTACTCGCGCATCACGCGGTCGTGCGTGTCGAGACTGAAATAGGTCCAGCCACCTCCGTGCAGATAGATGAGGCCCGGCTTGGCCCCTTCCGGACCGGGGTCGTAGCAGCGCACACGCACCGGCCCGTTCTCAGCCGGCAGCATCCGCTCCGTAACCGACGCCATGGCCGGCCCGCCGCGCGTCCACGGTGCGCGCACCTTCTCCGCGACGCGACGCGCCGCGGCGAACGACATGGCGGCCAGGTCGCCGTGTCGCGACCACGCCGCCCCCATCTCACCCACGAAGCGCTGGATATCCGGATCGAGCGCCTCAGAAGTGGAATCGGACGGTGCTGAGGATTTTTCGCGCGCTCCCATAGTTGCAGTACGAAGGTGAGGTGCATACCGCGACGTACGTTTTGTTCGAGAGGTTGGTACCGCTGAGCTGGAACTCCATATCGCGCCAGAGATAGCGCAGCGAGGCATCGACCAGAGTGTAGGACGGCACCTCGATGGTATTGGCCGTGTCACCCGCGCGCGAGCCGACGTGACGGACTCCGGCGCCAAAACCGAGGCCGGCCAGCGCGCCGAAGCCCAGCGTGTACTCCCCCGCTAGCGCGGCCAGCTGGTCCGGAGCGAGCGGTGGTCGCTTTCCGCGGGCCGCCGCGTCGGTGGTACGGGTGATCTCCTGATCGAGTTGCGAGTACGAGGCAATGAAGTTGAGCGTGGCGGTGAGATTGCCGATGGCCTCGAGCTCGAATCCCCGCGAGCGAATCTCTCCCTGCTGGACGGTACTGAACGGGTTCGTGGGGTCGGGTACGCCGACGTTGGTCTGCTTGATCTCGAACACCGAAGCCGTGAGAAAGCTGTTCGACCGCCTCGGCTGGTACTTGAGACCACCCTCGATCTGCTTTCCCGTGGTCGGCTCGAACGGGTCGCCGCCCGCAGTCACGCCACTCACCGGCAGGAACGACGTCGAATAGCTGGCGTACGGAGCAAGCCCGATTTCGCTGAGATACGTGAGACCGACGCGGCCGGTGACCTCGCTGGGGCTCTGCTTGGTTTTCGTGTTCGAAAGCCGGTTCTCGGTGGTGATGTCCGTCGAGTCGTGACGTGCAGCCAGAGTGGCCACCCATCGGTTGCCGATCTTCATGTGATCCTGCACGTAGATACCCAGCAGCGACACCGGCTGTCGCGTGTTGTTATAGATGAAGAGGTCGGGGACCACACCGCCATAGACGGGCTCATAGACATCGATGGGCGGCGCAAACGAGAATCCGCTGACGATCGTCGACTCCGAGTCCGAGTAATCGACTCCGAAGAGGACGGAGTGAGCGACATTTCCCGTCCTCGCTCTCAGGGCCGCGTTGCTGTCCATCGTGAACAGGCCGAGATCGAGCGTGTTGCCGAACCCGAAGCGGTTGAGCGTGCGCATGTCTTCCTGAAGCCCGCCGCCGAAGGCATCCTTGCCGTCGTACTTGATGCTCGAGTAGCGGAGCGTGTTGCGCAGCGTCCAGGTCTCGCTCAGCTGATGCTCGAAGAGACTGCCGGCCGACCACTGGTCACGCTCGAAATAGTCGTATCCGGGCTCGCCGACGAATGTGTCGCGGGGAATGTTTCCGTTCGGGTTGGGCCGGAACGTGCCTTGAGAAGGCAGGAACATGCTCCAGCCTGTGTCGTCCTTCTGGTAATCGGCAAGCACCGTCCAGGTCGTCGCCGGCGACGGCGCCCAGGTCAGACCGGGCGCCACGAACCAGCGGTTGTCGGGGACATTGTTCACCTGGGTGTCGCTCTCGCGCACGAGCGCGGTGAGCCGGTAGCGCCACTTGCCGTCGGGGTCCAGCGGTCCCCCGAAATCGGCCGCGGCCTGCTTGCGATCGAAGGATCCATAACTGAGAACGACTTCTCGCAGCGGTCGCGAAGGGGGCCGCTTCGTGACGAGGTTGACCAGGCCGCCGGGCTGGTTCTGTCCGTACAGCACGGAGCTGGGACCTTTGACGATATCCACTTCCTGGATCATGTACGGGTCGATCTGACCGGAGACTGACCCGCTCTGCCAGCGGGAGTTATCGCGGTACAGACCGTAGGTGGACTGGTCGAAGCCGCGGATGTTGATCCAGTCGAAACGCGTCTCGTTGCCGAAGGTGTTGACGTCGACGCTCGCCGTATAGCTGATCGCCGCGCTGACGGTTTGCACGTTGCGCGCCGTCATCTGGTCGGCCGTGATGACCGAGACCGACTGTGGGATCTCGATCAATGGTGCGTCGGACTTGGTCGCCGAAGTCGAGGACGAGGCGACGAAACCGCCCGTCTCCGAAACGGTGATGATGCTGCCGAAGGACCCGATCTCGAGAGTGAAATCGACCTGCGCGGGGACCGCGGAGTCGAGCCGCACCTCCTGCGCGGTGGCGTCGAAGCCCGGGGCTTCGGTCTCGAGAAGGTACGAACCGGCCGGTGCCGCAATCCGAAAACTGCCGTCGCCAATGGTGCGCGCGTCCTGACGGAAGGTGCCGCAGCGCAAGGTCAGGCTCGCGCCGACGAGCGGCGCTCCGGACGGATCGACGATCTTGCCGGTGACCTCGGCACGCGGCGCGGCGGCGTCGTGGACGCACGCCTCCGGGGCCGGCGAGCCCTGCGCGCTCGCTATCGCGACGGTCGCGACGGTTGCAACGATGAGGGTGAGAGCAGCGAAAAGTCTCATCTCGGGCTCCTTCTGGGCTGGGTGGGCTTCGGTACGGTCTGTTGCGGCGCATGCTGGCACCGCATCGTGGTATCCCGCAAGTACCAGATTCTGCCGCCTGTCTGGAACCAGATCGCGCCTGTCGCGAGTCGCCTCCAAAGACCCTGCTGGATCCACGTACAGGTCCATTTCTGGGCCTTTACGCGGACCAATGCCGGATCCACAATCCCGCCCCATGTTCATCCGCTCCTGCTGGAAGCCGCAGTCGGTCGAGTCTGCCTACAGCCTCGTCGACGAGCATCCCTGGGCGCTGCTCGTCAACAGCTCCGAGGACGGGCCGTTCGCCACCAACCTGCCTCTCCTGCTCGACCGCTCGCGAGGAGGGCACGGCGTGCTGCTCGGCCACCTCGCGCGTGGCAACGATCACGCCCGCGCCCTGTTCGCTTCGCCGGCTCCGACGCTCGCCATCTTTCACGGTCCCGCGAGCTACGTCACCGCCTCCTGGTACCCCGAACGGCAAATGCCGAGCACGTTTTACTACACCGCGGTTCACTGCTACGGTCGCATCAGGGAACAGAGCGAAGGCGATCTCGAGCGCACGCTGGAGATCCTCAACGACAGGATGGAAGGGCCGATTCCCGACGGCTGGCGCATGGACGAGATCCCTCACTCCGAGATAACCCGCCGACTGCCCGCCATCGTCGGTTTCGAGCTCGAGATCGACCGCTTCGAGGCCAAGTTCAAGCTCGGACAGGACGAGCCGCTGCGCGACGCCCTGGCGGTGGCCGACCGTCTGGCGGCCTCCGTCGACCCGGCGCTGCTCGCGCTCGCGGCGATGATCCGGCACGAGAACGCCGGTCGAACCGCGGGTGAAGGAGCATGAAGACCGCGGCCGGGACGCAACTTGTACGCGCTCTCGGGTTCTGGGACTCCGTCTCGCTGATCACCGGCATCATGGTCGGCTCCGGCATCTTCCTGATGGCGGGGAGCATCGCCCTGCAGCTCGACTCGCTGGCCGCGGTCGCCGCGGTCTGGGCTTTCGGCGGGCTGCTGAGCGTTTGCGGGGCGGTCGCTCTCGCCGAGCTCGGCGCCGCGCTGCCTGCGGCCGGAGGCCTCTACGTCTATCTGGCGCGCGCCTATGGTCCGCGGATGGGCTTCGTCTACGGCTGGAGCGCGATGGCGCTCATCCACTCCGGTTCGCTCGCCGCTCTCGCGGCGGCGATCGGTCTCTACGCCGGGCCGGTTTTCGGTCTCTCGGCTGGCCAGCAGAAGCTGCTTCAGCTCGGATGCATCGCCCTGTTCGTCGCGGTCAACTCCGCTGGCGTCTCGGTCGGCAAGTGGGTGCAGAACAGCCTGACGGTGCTGAAGGTCGCGGGCATCGCCATGATGACGTTCTTCCTCTATTCGCGCGGCAGCATGGAGCGCTTGTGGAGCCACTGGGTGCCACAGGCAGGTGGCTCCATTGGCTCCGCTGGCGCCGCTGGCTCCGGAGGGGCAGTAGGCGCGGGAGACGGCATGCCCTGGCTCGGCTTCGGCGTGGCGCTCGTCGCGGTGCTCTGGGCCTATGACGGCTGGCACTTCCTCTCCTTTGCCGCGGGTGAGGTCAAACGGCCGGAGCGCACGATTCCCCGCAGCCTTCTGTTCGGCACCCTCCTGGTGTTCGTCGTCTACCTGGTCGTCAACGCGGCCTACTACGCAGTGCTGTCGCCGGCGCAGATTCGCGGCAGCGACCGCGTCGCAGCGCTCGCGGTGCAGGAGGCGCTCGGGCCAGGCGCCGCGGTCTCGATCTCGCTTTTGATCGTCGTCTCGATCCTGGGGACGATGAACGGCATCACGTTCGGAGCGGCGCGGGTGAGTTACGCCATGGCGGCGGACGGACTCTTCTTCCGCTCGTTCGCCCGTGTCCATCCGCGCACCCACGCGCCCGTGGTGGCCACCGTTGCCCAGGGCCTCTTCGCGGCGCTCTTCACCCTGGTCGGAACCTTCCAGCAGCTCTTCACCTCTTTCGTTTTTACCTCGTGGATCTTCTACGGCCTCGCCGTCGCCGCGGTGATGGTGCTGCGGCGTCGTGAGCGCGAGCTGCCGCGTCCCTATCTCTGTCCGTGGTACCCCGTCACCCCGATCTTCTTCCTCCTCGCCACTGCGGGGATCATCCTCAGCACCTTCATGGCGAGCCTCTGGCCGGCACTGCTGGGCGTCACCCTGATCCTCGCCGGCGTGCCGCTCCACTCCGCGTTCCAGTTCTTCGAGCGCCGAAGGTCGCAGGCCTAGGTCGGGGGATCGCTTATCATCGCGCCGGACCTACGGATGCGCACCCTCGCTGACCTGTCGATCGATCGCTCGTCGCGCTTCACTCTGCAGGATCAGCTCGCCCGCCAGATTCGCGATCTCATTCAGAGCGGCGCGCTAGCGCCCGGTGACCCTCTCCCGTCGACGCGCGATCTCGCCGCCGAGCTCGAGGTCTCCCGCAACACGGCGATCTACGCCTACGATCGCCTGGTCAGCGAGGGCTATCTCGATTCCGCCCCGCGTTCGGGTGTCTCGGTGAGCTCGACGCTCGCCATGGCGCGCCACGCCCGGCGGTCCGTCCTGCCGCGCGATCCGGTCGTCTGGCGCGATCCAGTCGCGCCCCCAGCAGTGGCGATCGGGCGTGCCCCCCTGCGCCCACCGCGGCCTTTCAGGCCCTGTCAGCCCGACATCGGCCTCTTTCCGTTGCTGACCTGGAATCGGCTGCGGAGCCGGGTTCTGCGCCGGGAGGGAAGGAACATCCTCCACTATCAGGCCGATTGCGTCGCGGGACTGCCGGCATTGCGCGACAACGTCGCCACCTACCTGCGGGACCACCGCGGAGTTCGCTGCGACTGGCAGCAGGTGGTCATCACTTCCGGCTCGCAGCAGGCGCTCTTCCTGCTCTCGCTGCTGCTGCTGGGGACGCGCGATCAGGTCTACATGGAGGATCCGGGCTACGTCGAAGCGCGGCTCGCCTGCCGCAATGCCGGCGCGCGGATCGTGCCCGGCGTGATCGACGACCAGGGATTGCGCCCACCGAGCCCGGCCGACGGCAGGATCGCGATGATCTACACCACACCGTCGCGCCAGTTCCCGACCGGCGTCTCCCTGTCGCTCGCGCGCCGGTTGGCGCTCATCGACTTCGCCGGCCGCACGAAGGCCTGGATCGTCGAGGACGACTACGACTCGGAGCTGCGCTATGGCGCTCGCCCGCTGCCCAGCCTGCAGAGCCTGGACAACAGCGGGCGTGTCATCTACGCCGGCACGTTCAGCAAGCTCCTCTTCCCCTCGTTGCGGCTCGGCTACGTCGTGATGCCCGAACCGCTCCTCGAAGGCTTCATCGCGCTCAAGCATCTCAACGACGACCACCTGCCGCTGCTCGATCAGGCGACGCTGGCGCTCTTTCTCGAGAGCGGCGCCTTCTACTCCCACGTGCGCCGCTGCCGGCGCGAGTACGCTGCGCGCCAGACCCTCTTCCTCGAGCTCTTCGCGAAGGCTGGATTGCCGCTAGCTCTCGGCAACGCCGACGGCGGGATGAACGTCGTGGCCTTCCTCCCGAATGGTGCCAACGACGCGGCCTGGTCGAGCCGGCTGGACGAAGCCGGTTTCGACGTGCCGGCGCTCTCGCACTATGCGGTGGGGAAGACCGCACCCGGACTGGTCTTCG
Organism: Thermoanaerobaculia bacterium; assembly: GCA_031403995.1. Taxonomy (GTDB): domain Bacteria; phylum Acidobacteriota; class Thermoanaerobaculia; order Multivoradales; family JAGPDF01; genus JAGPDF01. The sequence goes on along the minus strand of JANNGS010000067.1, from coordinate 57,517 downwards.
GTTTCACCGCGTTTCCGCCAGCCCTCCTGCGGTCGTCGTTTCAGCGCATGTTGCCGATTCTCCGGGCCGCGGCGGAAGAGCTGCCGCGCAGTGGCGCGAAAGCGAAAGGAAAGCAGAGGAAACGATGAACAAGGGCGCGATGTCGATCGCTGCGGGAACGCTCCTGGGTCTCTCGCTGGTCCTGCCGGCCCGAATCTTCTCTGCCGAGAGCGGCGGGTCTGCACGACAGAACGGAGGCGGCGCGATCGCGCCGCTTCCGTTCGATCACATTCTGCGCTACGCGGAGCTCACGGACCTGCTCCGTGCGTGGGCCGCAGCGCGGCCGGATCTGGTCGAGCTCGAGAGTCTGGGCAAGACTCCGGAGGGGCGGGAGCTCTGGTTCCTGACCTTGACCGCACGCGCCACCGGCCCGGCGAGCGCCAAGCCGGCAATCGCCGTGGATGGCAACGAGCACGCCACCGAGTGGGGGGGAGGCGTCGCCGCGCTCCATTTCGTGCACCACCTGCTCGAGCGGTTCGGCAGCGACGAGCGCGTCACGAACCTGCTCGAGAGCCGCGCCGTCTACGTTCTGCCGCGGCTGACGCCCGACGGCGTCGAGGCGACCCTCGTCCAGGGGCGTTTCATTCGCTCGGTCGCCCGGCCGTACCCCTTCGCCGAGCCCGAGCCCGGCATCCACGCGCGCGACCTGGACGGCGACGGGCGCGCGGTCTTCATGCGCTTTCGCGACCTGAACGGACCCTGGAAGGAGTACCCGGGCGACCGGCGGCTGATGGTCCCGCGTTCCCCCGACGAGACCAGCGGCGAGTTCTGGCGTGTGCTGCCGGAGGGCCGGATCGAGGGCTACGACGGCGCGACCATCGCCGATCCACCGGCGTTCGAGCCGATCGACCTGGGGGCGAACTTCCCCGGCGATCTGCGCGAGAACGCGCGCGGTCGTACCGCCGGGGCGTACCCGCTGTCGGAGCCCGAGATCGCGGCCTACGTCGCCGCGCTCGCGGCCCGGCCCAACATCGTCGCGCACGTCACCTGCCACACCTTCGGCGGGCTCGTGCTGACGCCGCCGGTCAACCTGGCCGAGAGGTTGCCGGGCGCCGACCGCAAGGCCTACGAGACGCTCGCCGGCCGCGCAGCCGAGCTCACCGGCTACCGCGCCATGTCCTACCTCGATCTCAGAGCCGAGGACCGGGAGAGCTTCATCCCCAGCGCTTTTGGCTGGCTGTACGACCAGCGCGGGATCCTCTCGTTCATCACCGAGTTCTGGGACCCTTTCCGCGCGGCCGGGATCTCGCTCGCCGGAACGACGGCCTCCGCCTGGCTGTGGGGCTACCACCCGGTGGAGGACGAAGTCGCTCTGTTGCGCTGGAGCGACAGGGAGTTGGGCGGCGACGGCTTCGTGCCCTGGCGCCGTTTCGAGCATCCTCAGCTCGGAGCGGTGGAGATCGGCGGCTTCGACCTGGTGCGCTACTGGTACAACATCCCGTTCGACCGCCTCGAGCGGGAGGTCGCGCCGCACAGCGATTGGCTCGTCTACCTGGGGCTCACCACGCCGCGACTCGCGATCCGTTCGTTCTCGGCCGAGCCGCTCGGTCCCGATCTCTGGCGTCTGCGGCTCGTGGTCGAAAATCAGGGGTTCCTGCCCACGAACGGCGCCCAGAAGGCGCTCGACCAGCAGGTGAGCCGGGGAGTCTTCGCCGAGCTTGCGTTGCCGCCGGGTGCGCGTCTGGTCGAAGGCGACCTCCGCCGCGCGGCGGGCGAGCTCCAGGGCCGCATCACCCAGCGCTCGACCGCGACCTGGTGGGGCTATTCGCCGGGCACACCCGACCGCGCTGTGGTCGACTGGATCGTCGCCTCGCCCGCCCACGCGCGGATTTCGGTCGAGGCTTTTCACGATCGCGCGGGCCGTCAGCGCGGGGAGCTCGTGTTGGGAAGTGCCGGCCGCTGAATCGCGTCGCCGGGTATACCTTCGAAATCCAAGGAGATCGTTCGATGCGCAACCGCAACGTCGCACTGCTGACCTGCCTGGCAGGGGCCCTCCTGATCGCGGTCGTCGCCATCGCCGCCGAGCCGGCGCCGGAGCCGTCGCGGATGCTGGTCGAGATCTATCGCATCGCCCCCGGGGAACATCAGGCATTCCTCGAGGCGATCGCAAGCTACGACGAAGCCAACCGGATGGCGGGGTTGCCACCGCGCCAGCTCTACGTCCACAGCGATGGTGCGAGCTGGGATTTCATGCTCATCCAGCCGGCGGAGACTCCGCCCGAGAAGTCAGCGGCTCTGGGTGAGGCCTGGAAGAAGCTCGGCCTCCCCTCGGGCGCCGATTTTTTCCTGAGCTTCCGCAAGTACATCGCCGAGCACACGGACACCTTCGTCCTCGGCCCGACCAGCGCTGCCGCCTACCTCGCTGCGCGCAAGCAGAAGTAGCTTCCGCACCAGCGCGGGCCGCCGGCAGCCTGGCCGACCTTCCTCTCGCTAAGATAGGCGGCGCCATGCACCGCACCGGCAGAGGAACAAGTTGACGACGCCCCCCGACCGGCCCGGCTCCGGCCACGAACCGACCGACATCGGCGAGTTCCGGCGCGCGAGCCCGGCGCCCGGCGTGGACTCCGCTCCTGGATCGACCGCCGAGGCGGTCCCCGGCGCGGAGATCGCTCACCCGCAGCACATCGGGCGCTACCGGATCCTCGAGGTTCTCGGCCAGGGCGGCATGGGAACGGTCTATCTCGCCGAGCAGACCGAGCCGATCCAACGCCAGGTCGCGATCAAGGTGATCCGCGCCGCGCGCCGCGACGCCCAGTTCACCCACCGTTTCGAGGCCGAGCGCCAGGCGCTCGCCCGGATGAGCCATCCGTGCATCGCCCAGGTCTACGAGGCCGGCGACACGGAGAGCGGCCAGCCGTTCTTCGCCATGGAGCACGTCCCGGGCGTGCCGATCACCGACTACTGCGATCGTGAGCGCCTGTCGATCGACCAGCGCCTCGACCTCTTCGTCGAAGTCTGTCGCGGGATCCACCACGCTCACCAGAAGGGGATCCTGCACCGCGACATCAAGCCACCGAACATCCTGGTCGCGACGGAGCAGGGACATCCGGTTCCCAAGATCATCGACTTCGGCGTCGCGAAGGTGCTCGACGCCAAATCGGCCGAGTCGCCGGAGACGGTGTTCGGAGTTGTGGTCGGTACGCCTTCCTATCTCAGCCCGGAGTCGCTCGCAGCCTTCACCGGCACCGAGAGCGCCGATCCGGACACGCGCTCCGACGTCTACGCGCTGGGCATTCTTCTGTTCGAGCTTCTCGTCGGCGAGCGGCCGTTCGGGCAATCAGGCGAGAGTCTCCTGCAGATCCTGCGACAGGTTACCGAGAGCGATGTTCCGGTGCCGAGCGTGCGATGGCGCGGACTTTCCGAGTCCGCGAGCACGGAACGCGCCACGCTCCGCGCGTCGAGCGCCGCGGCGGTCGGACGTTCGTTGTACGGGGACCTGGATTGGGTCACGGCGAAGGCGACCGCACGCCAGCGCGAGATGCGCTATGACTCGGCAGCCGAGCTCGCGAACGACATCGAGCGCCATCGCCGGTTCGAGCCGGTCCATGCCGGTCCTCCCGGCAGGCTCTACGTCCTCGCCAAGTTTGCGCGCCGTTACCGCACCGCAGTGCTCGCGACCGCCATTGTGATCCTGGCGCTCGCCGGCGGCATCGCGGCGCGCACCCTGGAGGCGCGGCGCGCGAATCGCGAGGCTGCGGCGGCGCGTCAGGCGCAGACCGAGACCGCGGAGGTCGTCGAGTTCATGGTCGACCTGTTCGAAGTGAACGATCCGGGATCGTCGCGCGGCAACACGATCACGGCTCGTGAGCTCCTCGACCGCGGCGCCGAGGATATCCGCGCCAAGTTGGGCGACCAGCCGCTGTCGCGCGCCCGGCTGCTCGACACCATGGGCCGGGTCTACCAGCAGCTCGAGCTGCACGAGGTCGCCGAGAAGCTGGTGCGCGAAGCGCTCTCGATCCGCGAAGAAAACCTAGGGCTCGAGCATCCGGAGGTCGCCGCGAGTCTCGACCATCTCGGCGATTTGCAGTGGGTGCGAGGTGAATACCCCGCCGCCGAAGTCACCCTGCGTCGCGCCCTCGCCATCCGAGAGCAGGCGCCCGGACCCGAAGATCTCGCGGTCGCCGACGTGCTCGACAATCTGGGGTCGGTCCTGGAGATTCAGGCCCGCTACGCCGAAGCCGAGCGGACCCACGAGCGCGCACTTGCGATCCGCGAGCGCGCGCTCGGACCGAACGCGCTGCCGGTGGCAGCCAGCCTGGACGACCTCGGCGTCTCCCACCTCGATCGGGGTGACAATGAAGGCGCCGAACCGTTCTTTCGCCGGGCGCTCGCCATCCGCGAGTCGATTTCCGGCACGGATTCTCTCGAAGTGGCGACGACGGCCAACGGGCTGGCGATCGCGCTCTTTCAGATGAAGCGCTACGACGAGAGCATCGGCCTTCACCAGCGCGCCCTCGCCATCCGCGAAAAGGTGCTCGGGCCCGAGAGCTCTTCGGTCGCGCAGTCGGTGATCAACCTCTCCAGCGTCTACGTCGAGCTCGGCCGCTTCGCCGAAGCAGAGGTCGCTATCCTGCGGGCGACCGCGATCTGGGAGAAGAACCTGCGGCCCGATCACCCGCGCATCGGGACCGCGCACTTCATGCTTGCCGACCTCTACCGGCATCGCGGCGAACCGGCGCGGGCCGAACCGATCCTGCGCGAGACGGTGGCTTTCTTCGAGCGCACGCTCGGGCCTGAGCACCCGCGGCTCGCCATTGCGCTCAAGTCGCTCGCCGACTGTCTCGTCGCTCTGGGTCGGCGCGAAGAGAGCCGGCCGCTCTGCGCCCGCGCGCTCGCCATCCGCGAGAATGCGCTCGGCCCCGAGGACCTACTGACCGTCGAGACGCGAAAAGACTGCGGTGAGTCGGTTGTCTGAGCACGCCCGCATCAGGGGACGGTCAGGCTCCAAGCCGTCGTGTTCTGGCTCTCGAATCCGTCGACGAAGATCGTCGTGTCCTCGATCCGGAAAGCGAGCTCGTTGCCCGAGGAGACCCAGCCGCTGACGGCATCGAGGTAGAGCGCGTTGGATCCCAGGGGAACAGCGGTCGTCGACCAGAGCATCTCGCTCTCGCCGTTGTTCGACAGCGCTCCGTTGTGCAGCGCCAGCCAGTAGTTGCCGGGGGCGAGCTGGATGTCGACCGGAATATCGAAGGAGTACTCGGTGTAGCCGAAGAGCGTCGAGTTGCCGGTGACCACGGCGCTGACCACGGGCGCGACGCCGCCGGCCACGACAGTGCCGGGCTGATTCGCGGAATCGCTGTGGATCGCCCAGTAGACGTTGCCGCGATAGTCGGGGGCCGCGCTCTGAATGGCCCAGAAGCGGATGAGGATCACGTTCGCATCAGCGCCGAGCGTGAAGTTGTCGGCGACGAGCTGCTCGCTCATGTTGGTGCCCGAGACCTGATCGGGCGCGCCGTTGTCGTGGCTCAATTCGCCTTGGCTCGAGGACGAAAAGGCCAGTGCGAGAGTCGCCAGACCGCGGACAATTTTCGAGATGCTCATGAAACCTCCAGGGAATCGGATGCTGCTCGGCTCGAGCGGTCCGTCGCCCGTCGACAATCGCACGGCAAGAATTGCGAGGGAGGATATCCCACAAGCGCGGAGAGATCGGGGTCGGCCTGGACCTTCCTCGAAGGGGCGGTTTTTCGCGCCGAACCGGAGCCTGAAGGCGCAGCCTTCAGGAGGGCCGGATTCGGTGCTAGGCTCGCGCGGTTTACCCAATCAGGCGGACCTATCGGGAGCGGAACATGCGCAGAATGATTCTGTTGTCGTTTCTAGTCTCGACGGCGGCCATGGCTCAGGTCTCGGGACCGTGGGTGACCCTGCCTTCAGCGTTCGCCGAATCCGATTCGCTCGCTTCCATTGCCGAGGCCGGTGAGGTCGATGCCTTCACCGTGCCGGAGTTCCGCGTGCAGCGCAGTCACACCAGGACGAAGGTCGTGGATCCGGATCGCTTCGATCCGGAGGCGCTCGCGCCGGAAGTGACGGTCGACGCCAGCTCGCCGTACACGCAGACGTCGACCTACCAGCCCGGGAGCACGCCGGTGTCGACGAACTTTGAGGCTCTCGGAGTGGGAACGGTGGGCTACACCATCACCGGCGCGCCGCCGGATACGACTCTGGGAGTCAGTCCGACGCAGATCGTGCAATGGGTCAACACGCATTTGGCGGTCTACGACAAGAGTGGGACGCCGTTGCTCGCCCCGCCGGGGTTCATCGCCGGCAATCAGATCTGGTCGGCGTTTCCTCCCGGCACTCTGTGCAGAGACTTCAACCAGGGCGATCCGCTGGTGCAGTACGACCGGCTCGCAGGACGCTGGATCCTCTCCCAGTTCGCCTTCAATGGCAGCTTCACGGCGAATGCCCAGTGCATTGCCGTCTCGACGACCAGCAACGCCCTCGGCACCTACTCTCTGTACCAGTACAACTTTGGAAACTTGCTCCCGGACTATGGCAAGTTGGGCGTCTGGCCGGACGCCTACTACCTCACCTACAACATGTTCAATGTCAACGGCAATTCGTTCGCCGGCGGGCAGGCCTGCGCCTACGACCGGGCGGCGATGCTGGCGGGTCTCGCATCGCCCGTCCAGGTCTGCTTCAACAGCGCCAGCCACTTCAGCTTTCTGCCGGCCGATCTCGACGGCACGACTTTGCCGCCGCCCGGGACCCCGAACTTCCACATCTCCTGGAACTGGTATCAGACCTTGCCACCCTACACGATGCAGCTGACCAAGTTCGTGCCCGATTTCGTGACGCCCGCGAACTCCACCTTCAATGACGGTTTCGGCGGTGGCCCGTTCAGCTTTGTCGGCTTCAACCTGGCCTCCAACACGCTCGCGCCCTGCAACGATCTCGCTGCCAGCACAGAATGTGTCCCCCAACTCGGCACGGCGAACTTGTTGGACACTCTCGGCGACCGGCACATGTATCGCCTGGTTTACCGGAACTTCGGCGACCACGACGCTCTGCTGGTGACCCAGGCGGTCGACAATGTGGCGGCGACCACCGCTCAGCTGCGCTGGTGGGAGATCCGGAATCCGAATGCCAATCCGCCGGTGGTGCACCAGAACAGCACCTTCGCGCCCGACGCCGATGCACGCTGGATGAGCTCGGCGGCGTTCGACAAGCTCGGCAACATCGGCGTCGGCTACTCGGCGTCGTCGTCCGCGATCCATCCGGGAATCCGTGTCGCCGGGCGGCGCAAAACCGACCCGAAGAACCTGCTCCGGCCAGAAGTCGTCGTGCAGGCCGGCACGGGCAGCCAGACGACGGGCCTGAACCGATGGGGCGACTACTCGACGATGCAGATCGATCCGGCGGACGAGTGCACGTTCTGGTACACCACCCAGTTCATCGGCGCCAACGGCACTTTCAACTGGCGCACCCGCATCGCCGCGTTCAAGTTCCCGAACTGCAGCTGACGGCTGCGGAGAGTCCCGCTACGAAACCCGCATGACTCCTCGCACGTTCGTTCTACTGGCGCTCACCTGCTCGCCGATCTTCGCCCAGGTACCCGACTCTGCGAACGTGATCACGGCCAGCGGCCTGTCGATGACGCGGGCGGAGTTCGAGCAGCTTCTCTCCGGAGATCCTCGATTCGAGAATGTCGCCGGGACGCCTTCGGCGAGGCGTGCTCTGGGAGTCGAGTTCGGCAAGGCGTTCGCTCTCGAAGCCGAGGCGCGGCGCCTGAAGCTCGACCGGTCGGCCGCCGTGCAGCTGCGGATCCGCAACTACACGCAGCAACTGCTGGCGCACGAACTGCTGCAGACGCTGCGCAGCGACTTCCTGAAGGACGAAGCGGCGCTCAGCCGCCACTATGACGAAAACAAGCTGGCGTTTTCCCAGCCGCGCGTCCGACAGATTCTCGTTCAGACGCCGGGTTCGACGGTGGTGCCGAGTGGGGCAGCGCCCCGGCCGGCGGTAGAGGAAGCGCGCGCCAAAGCCGCGGCGCTGAGGGCGAGGCTCGCCGCTGGGGCCGATTTTGCCGCGCTCGCGAAGGTGGAATCGGACGACCTCGCTTCGCGCGACAAGGGGGGCGACCTGGGATTCGTTGCGCGCGGATCGACTGCCGCCGCCTTCGAGGCTGCCGCCTACGCGCTGCCGGTGGGCGAGCTCAGCGAGTTGGTCCAGACGGAGAACGGATTCCACATCCTGCGCGTCGAAGAGCGCCAGCCGATGCCCTTCGCGGCGGTCAAGGCGATGATCGCCAACGACCTGGCGCATCGGGAGATGGACGCCATCCTCCAGAATGGTTTCACTCTCAACGACGCCTATTTCGTTCCCTAGGTCGCGCGGCGCCCACAGCCTTCTGGACTTTCCGCCTGGCGCATCGACTCCCGGCCTCGAGCTCTCTGCGGACGGCAAGGGGGAAGTGGGATCCGGGCTCAAGGTCAGATGCAGATTGCAGCATTCATCCTCGTGACTTCCGGGAGGGAGCTCCCAATGCCGCCGGACGCCCGTCGGCGCCCGAGTTGATAGATTCCGCCTTCCATGCAAACTCCAGCAGTAGTGAGAAGGCTCCTTGCGTTCACGCTCTCGACCCTGGCTGCGACGGGTGTCGCTCTCGCCGCCTCGTCGGCGCCGAAGCTCACTCCAGCCTTCTTCGCCAGCCATCGCCAGGCCTTCGTCGCCGGGCTGCCGGAGGGGGCCATGGCCGTCGTGCGGACGGCGCCCGAGACGTCGGTCGAGACCTCGCCGGATCCCTATCGTCAGAACTCCGACTTCTGGTACCTGACCGGCTTCGCCGAGCCTGATGCGGTTGCCGTCCTGCGCCCGTGGGCCGCCGAGGGCGAGCGCTACATCCTCTTCGTCCAGCCCCGGGACCCCGCGAAGGAGACCTGGACGGGCTATCGCGCCGGCGTCGACGGTGCGCAGCAGGAGTTCGGCGCCGGGGCGGCGTTCCCGAGCGACGATTTCACGAAGAAGTTCCCGGAGTTGATCGTCGGTGCCAAGTCGCTCCTCTACCTCGACGGCGGCGACTCGCCGTTCCGCGAGCGCCTGCTTACAGCCTGGAACGCACCGAATTCGAACGCCACCGAGCCTCGGCCGGCGGCGGACGCCGGTCCGATCGTCCACGAGCTGCGGCTGATCAAGGACGCGACCGAGCTCGCGCTGATGCGCCGCGCCGCCGAGCTCTCCGCCGAGGCGCACGTCGCTGCCATGGGTGAAGTCAAGCCGGGCGCCCACGAATACAACGTCAAAGCGGCGATGGTCGCGACCTGCCTGCACGGCGGCGCGGGCCGGATGGCCTATCCGACGATCGTCGGCTCCGGCCGCAACTCGGTGATCCTGCACTACGAGCCCGCCGACAAGCGGCTCGACGACGGCGGCATGATCGTCAACGACACCGCCTGCGAATACTCGATGTACGCCGCCGACGTGACGCGGAGCTACCCAGTCTCCGGGAAGTTCAACGCCGAGCAGCGCGCGATCTACGAGATCGTGCTCGCAGCGCAGAAGGCGGCGATCGCCGCCGTGAAACCCGGCATCCCGTACCGCACGATGAACGAGATCACCATCGGGGTCGTCGTCGACGGACTGCTCAAGCTCGGCCTCCTCACCGGCAACCGCGACGAGCTCATCGAGAGCGGCGGCCAACGCAAGTTCTATCCCCACGGCTCGGGCCACTGGGTCGGGCTGAACGTCCACGATCCCGGGAGCTACGGCTTCCCGCCCGGCGTCTCCTGGGAGGAGCGCTACCGCAAGGCGACGACGCTGCTGCGGCCAGGGATGGTCTTCACTGTCGAGCCCGGTATCTACATTCCCGAGGGCTCGACCGAGGACAAGCGCTGGTGGAACATCGGCGTGCGCATCGAGGACGAGATTCTGGTGACCGAGACCGGCGGCGACTGCCTGTCGTGCGCCGCGCCGCGCGAGATCAACGACGTCGAGCGCACGATCGCCGCTGGCCGGGCCACGCGCAAGCCCTGACCCGGACTCGTCTTCAGCCTTCGCCGCCGGCGCGCTACTGAGGAAAGTCCACTCCGGTTGAGTCCGACCAGTACGCCGCGGTGTCCTGCTCGAAGCCGTCGGCAAAGACGAAGGCGTTGTTCGTGCGCAGCAGGAAGCCGGCGGTGCCGGTGGCGGTCTCGGCGGTGCCGGCGACCAAGGGGCGGCCGTTCCAGATCACGACGGGCCCCGTCTGCTCGGTGTTCGAGCCGCCGAGGTCGAGGTCGTAGCTCCCCACGCCGCCCGCGCCGAACTCCGCGTCGTCCAGGAGAGCGCCATCACTGCCGAGCGTCAGGCGCCTGAGCTGAAACCCGTCGGAGCCACCGGCGGGTTCGCCGACGGTCAAGACACGGCCGTTGCCTTGGATCGCGACCGCCTCGACAAACCGTTGGCTCCTGATTGCGGTCGAGGCAGGTGTCGCGGTGCGATACGCGTGGACCAGGAGTTGGTCGATGGAACGCCGGATCAGGGAGACAGCAAATCCGTCCGCGGAGATCGCCACGTCCCTGGGCTCCAGGTCCAGGCTGTCCGGCCCCGCGGTGAGGATCACGGTGCCACCGGCGCCGAAGCTCACGTCGGGCGAGCCGTCAGGGTGGTACCGGAAAAGCACGGAGTCGTAATCCCCGGCGGCATCCGGGTCGACGCGATCCCCGAGCACGTAGAGTCGCCCGATGCCGTCAACCGCGAGGGAGGCATGCTGACGGAGAGTGCCGATCCCCGCCGCGGTGACCTCCGCCCAGCCGTTTCCGTCGAAGCCGCCGTCGATCGCGCCCGAGGCGGTAAGTCCGAGCAGGAAGAGACGATAGGCGGAGACGCCCACCCGCGATAACACCAGGGCGACGATCCGCGGCGCGAGCACGGCGCCGGTCTCGGGGCGGATCTCGACCAGGTCGATGACCCGGCACTCCTCGGTGTCGCACCAGGTCTCGTCATCGAAGATCGCCCAACCGTTGCCCGAGAAGCTGTCGTCGAGGTTGCAGCCGGGCCCCGAGAGGTCGAAGCGCGTGACGAGCACGCGGGGCGTGGTCTCGGTGCCGAGAAACGCCGCATAGCCGCCGACCACCAAGTTGCCGCTCGAGTCGATCATCCCGGCGTGCCCGACCGAACTCGTGGCCAAGGTGATGAGCGTGTCGCTCGCCTGCGCGCAGCCCTGGTCGAGCGTGCCGCCGCCGTGGTTGAACCCCTTGAAATGAAGGGCGGCCTCCTCGCCGGCCAGAGTGATGTGGCCCACGGCATAGGCGCCAGTTGAGTTGGTCGCCACATCCCAGACGACGACGCTGCCGCCATCGGTCCAGCTCAGAACGCCGTTGCCGCTGAAGGAGGTGTCGGGGGAGCCATCGATACCTCCGGCGAATGTGGGCGCGAACGGGGTCACGGCGAGGAGCAGGACGAAAAAGAGCGAGCGGCGCATGGGCGGTCTCCGGGAGAGCAGCACAGCTATACTCCCGACGAATCGGCCGGAAAGGGGACAGGACTCGCCGGGCGGGCCAAACGCAAGCTCTGACTCAGCCTCGTCTTTCGGCCTTCGCCACCGGCGCTCGACTCCTGCGCGGCCCCGGTTGTGGCAGCATGGGGTTCTTCCGACGCGAGGCCCCCCATGCCCTTCACCGCCACCGACTGCCAGCGCGCCCGCCTCCAGTTCCCCGCCCTCGCCCGCCGCCAGGGCGAGCTGCCGATCGCCTATCTCGACGGACCGGCGGGGTCGCAGGTGCCGGCGCCGGTGATCGACGCCATCGCCGGCTACTACCGCGAGGCGAATGCCAACACCCACGGCCAGTTCGCCACGTCGCAACGCTCCGACGAGCTGTTGCACGGCGTGCGCGAGAAGGCGGCCTGCTTTCTCGGCGCCGGGAGCTGGCGCTCGATCTCCTTCGGCGCCAACATGACGACGCTCACCTACGCGCTCGCCCACGCCGTGGCGCGCGCCTGTTCGCCGGGCGACGAGATCGTCATCACCCAGCTCGACCATGAGGCCAATCGCGGTCCCTGGCTGGGGCTCGCCGAACGCGGCCTGGTGATCCGCGAGGTCGCGCTGCTGCCCGACGGCACCCTGGACGGCGCGAGTCTTGCGGCGCAGATCGGCCCGCGCACCCGGCTCGTGGCCATGGGACTCGCTTCGAACGCCCTCGGCACCGTCAACGACGTGGCCCAGGCCCGCGAGCTGACGCGCGCGGTGGGGGCCTGGCTGCTCCTCGACGCGGTGCACTACGCGCCCCATTTCGCGGTCGACGTCGCCGCCCTCGATGCCGATTTCCTGCTCTGCTCGGCCTACAAGTTCTACGGTCCCCACATCGGCCTCCTCTACTGCCGGCCGGGTCTCCTCGAGACTCTGGAGACCGACCGCCTGCGCACCCAGGACCCGTCGGGGCCTTTCCGGATCGAGACCGGCACGCTGAATCACGCGGCACTCGTCGGCGTCGGCGCGGCGATCGACTTCCTGGCATCGTGGGGGCGCGGGGAAGATCTGCGCCAACGCCTGGTCGACGCCATGACCGGGATAGGGGAGTGGGAAGCGGCGCTCGCGCGGCGCTACTGGTCGGAGGCGCGGGCCATCCCGGGCGTCACCGTGCACGGACCCGCCGTCGGAGATGGACCACGCGCGCCGACGGTCTCCATCACCCTCGGCGGATTGCCGGCGGAGACCGTGGCGCGCCGGCTCGGCGAACGTGCCGTTCAGGTCTGGGACGGCGATTTCTACGCCGTGCGAGCGGTCGAAGTTCTCGGCCTCGCCGGCGTCGGGGGTCTTCTGCGTACCGGCTTCCTGCTCTACAACACCCCCGAGGAGCTCGACCGCCTGCTGGCCGGTCTGGCGGAAATCGCGGCGGCCGTCTAAGCAGCCTTGCGGCGCCTGGGTGCCATGTAGGGAACCTCTGCCTGGTAGCGCCGGAAGGCCTCGCCGTGGCGGCGCACATAGCGCCGCTCCTTGAGCCGTGGACCGACGACGCAGTAGGTGGTCCACATGAGCGCCAGCGCCAGTCTGTCCGGTGTCCAGACCGGGCCGGTCCAGAGGGTCAAGGCGAAGCCGAGGTAGACCGGCTGCCGAGTCCAGCGGTAGAGACCGCCGGTGGGAAACGAGGCATAGACCGGCTTTTCGCCCCGCCACACCGCCGTCCATCCCATCGAACCAGTCTGCAGCGGCAGCCCGGCATCGTAGAGAGCTTTCAGCAGGAAGATCCAGCTCGCCGAGTACAGGCCGTTGCTGATCAGTGCCGCCGTGCCGTGCGGTTGCCACCAGACGACGCCGGAGGGCGACCAGAAGAGAAACGTCACCGCGATCTGGATCGCGGCGAAGGCGGCGAAGGTCGTGGTCGAAAGCGCCCCGCCCAGACCCCCCGGCGCGAGGCGCGCCAACAGCGCTCCGCCACGCCGGCCGAGGAAGAACGAGTGCAGGATCGGGAACTGGAGGATCAGCAGGGCGTTCGCCAGTCCTGCCGCGGCGCCCTGTGCCGTACCCAGGGAAAGTCGCATGCCCTGGTGGAGATTCAGGACCATCGCGCCGACGCCGACGACGAAGATGCCGTGGGCCGCGAGACCGTAGAGGGCTGCGATGAGCCGCCGGGGTCCCGGGGTCATCAGTTTTCCCACCGGCCCTCGGCCCGGATCAGGATGTCGACGGTCTTGGCCGCGCGGGCGACGAAGAGGCTCGGGTCGCTCATGCCCCATTCGACATAGGGGATCGGAAACGTCAACTCTCCGTGAACGAGTCCATCGCCGCTTTCGACGGTGGCCGTGAGCGTCATCGGGTGATCTGCGCCATGCACGCTCATCACTCCGCCGATCCGCAGCTCACTGCGGCCCGGGTCGGCGAGAACTCCCTCGACACGCCGCGCCCGGAAGACGATTGTGGGATAGCGGCCGGTCTCGAGCACTTCGGCGAGCATCTTTTCGTCCCGGCCTTCGTTGCCGGTTGCGGTCCGGGTGGCGTCCACGGCGATCTCGCCGGAGGCCTCCCCGGTCTCGGTGTCGAATCGGATCGTGCCCGCCGTCAGCACCATCGTCCCGTGCACCTCGTGGAAGGTGGTGTCGAGGGTGAAGCTGACCGCGCTCGTGGCCGGATCGAGCAGGACGGCGCGTTCGGCTGCAAGGGCCGGAAGAGGGACGGCCGCGCAAAGGAACAGGGTCAGTCTGAGAAGCGTGCGCGTCATGGATGGAGCTCCAGTCAAGGACGACGGATGACGAAAACGTCGCCGACCCGGCAGAAGCACCGGTTCCATTTCAGGCTGACAGCAACGGATGACATTCTGATGAACTCTGAAAAACGGGTGACAGTTACCTGACTTCGGCCACGGGCTCCCGACAGCGGCGAGTGAAGGGGAAATCAGGTAACGGTCACCAGGTTTTCGTCGGCCGGTTCGAAGCGCCCCTGGAAGAAGCGCAGGGTGGGCGGTTCGTGGACGAACTTGAGGCCGCCGATCGAGTCGCGGCGCTGGTAGAGGCGGACGATGCCGTCGGCCACCGCGCGCAGGTGGTCGTCGGAGTAGACCCGGCGCGGCAGGGTCAGCCGCACCAGCTCGAGGGCCGGGCGGTAGTTGGCGCCGGTCCCCGGGTCGCGGCCCTTGGAGACGTTGCCGCGTTCCATCGCCCGCACGCCGGTCTCGACGTAGATCTCGCCCGCCAGGCGCTGCGCCGGGTAGAGGTCCTGGTCGACGTGCGGCAGGAAGCGCTTGACGTCGAGGAAGACGGCGTGGGTTCCCGTCGGCTCGACCACCGGCACGCCCCCCGCCTTGAGCCAGGCGGCGAGGCGCGCCGTCTGCTCGACGCGTGAGCGGATGTAGCGGTCGTCGACCATCTCCTCGATCCCGCGCGCCATCGCCGCGAGGTCGCCCGCCGGGAGCCCGCCGTCGCGCACGCCGCCTTCGTAGATCCGCAGCTTCGCTTCGGCGCTCCGCGCCCAGGCGGCGTTGTCCTTGAAGGCCAGCAGGCCGCCGATGTTGATCAGGTAGTCCTTCTTGCCGGAGACGGTGCAGCCGTCGCCGTAGAGCATCATCTCGCGCAGGATGTCGCGCACCCGGGTGTGATGAAAGCGCGCGTCGTGCTTCTGGATGAGGTAGGCGTTCTCCACCGCCCGCGTGGCGTCGAACATCACCGGGATGCCGCGACTGCTGCAATAGGCGTAGACCGCCCGCAGGTTGTCCATCGACACCGGCTGGCCGCCGGCGAGGTTCACCGAGTGCTCGAAGGAGATGTAGGCGATCGCGGCGGCGCCGTGCTCGGCGACCACCGCCTCGAGCTTGGCGAGGTCGATGTCGCCCTTCCACGGGTAGTCGCTCTGCGGGTCATGCGCCTGGTCGACGATGACGTCGACGAAGCGGCCGCCGGCGAGCTCCTGATGCACCTTGGTGGTGGTGAAGTACATGTTGCCGGGGACGATCTGCCCGGGTTGGATCATCACCTCGGAGAGGATCTGCTCGGCCGCCCGCCCCTGGTGGGTGGGCAGCGCGTACAGATAGCCGTAGGTCTCGCTCACCGCGGCGACGAAGCGGTGATAGGCCTCGCTGGTCGCCGGGGTGGGAATCGCGGCGTCGTAGGCTGCCCACTGCGTGGTGCTCATCGCCGACGTACCGGAGTCGGTGAGCAGATCGATCGCCACATCGGCCGAGCGCAGCAGGAAGGTGTTCCAGCCCGCTGCGCGGATCGCCCGCTCGCGCTGTCCGCGATCGGTGCGGGCGATCGGTTCGAGCGTGTGGATGAGATAGGGCGCGCAATCGAAGTCGAAGGCGTCGAGGTCGGCGAAGACCGAGCGGAAGCGCAACTGGTCGTGCCATTGCGCGTCGGAGGCTGCGCCGGCCTCGAGCTCGAGCGGCGAGACGTGGTCGCGCTGGCGGAAGAGATGGATCAGGGCGTCGGCCACCTGGTCGAGCTGCTCGTTGGTCATCGCCAGGCGAGGGATCTGGAGCGGCAGCAACTGGTCGCGCCCCACCAGCCCCTGCGCGAGGGCCCGAACGCCGGAGGTCTGATAGAGGGCGCAGGCTAGAGCATGCTGGGGATGCTCACCGCCCGCCGGCAGGAAGGCGTCGGCGCGCACATAGGCGCCGTCGCAACCGCGCTCGCAGGGGATGCCGGCCGCACGCAGCCGGGCGGTGAAGCGCTCGGTCTGGTGCATCGCCCACTGCACCTCGGTCTCGTCGGTCATCTCGGCGAGGCCGCGGGCGAGCACTTCCATCGTCCGTCCGGCCATGCCGCCGTAGGTGTGCAGCCCCTCGTAGACCACCACTTCGTTGAGGAAGAGCTCGAGGTCGGCCGGGTTGTCGGTGGCGAGAAAGCCGCCGGTGTTGCAGTGCGGGTCCTGGGCGCCGTCCATCAGGACGACGTGGGCGGTCTTGGCGATCAGCTTGGTGAGCTCGGCCACCGAGCGATCGGCCATTCCCGCCTCGTGACGCTGGATGTACCAGGCGTTCTCGATCACCCGCGAGAGGTCGAGCACGAGGCGCAGGCCGTGGCGGTCGGCGAGGGCACGCACCGCTTTGAGGTTGGCGAGGCTGAACGGGTGCTGGCCGTCGGCGAAGGACTGGGCGCCGACGAAGGCCGGTCGCGTCGTGGTGATGACCTGCTCGAGTCGGGCGAGATCGAAGTTGCCGGTGAAGACCCTTTCGGCGTGGTCGCGCACGTCGTGGATCTCGATGCCGCGCGGGGCGTGCAGGTCGACCCGGCCGCGGGCGTTGCTCGCCAGCGTCGAGCCCGGGGGACAGAGCGTCTTGACCAGGAGCTTGACCGCGCCGAGTGTGTTGTGGGTCGGGCAGACGTAGGTGTGACCGAGCACGCGGTTGATCGTGCGCTCCAGGGTCTCGAAGTTGCGCGCGCCGGCGTAGGCCTCGTCGCCGACGAGCTGGCCGGAGAGCTGCTCCTGCGACATCGCGCCGGTGCCGTAGGAGACCATGTCGAAGGTGATCTGCGACGGCGTCAGCTCGAAGACGTTGAAGCGCGCCGCCGCGAGATTGCGCTTGCGTTCGTCGAGCGCGGGAAAGGCGATCGGGCGGACGGTCTTGATCTTGTGGGGTTCGTGGGACGGCACGGGAATGGGCATGGCGGGCTCCTCTGGCTTGCGGCAAGCTTAGCGTCGGGGATCGTCCGCGGCTATCGCGCCGAGACGGTGACCGGGCGAATCGTCTAGGCTCCGTCGCCGCACGCAGAGAAACCGAGAGGGCCGGCGCTGCGGTAGCGCCTTACCCCTCGCGCTCGAACTCCGCGAGGTCGTCCAGAGCCCCCGATGCCGCGGCAAGCCGGCGGCCGGTCAGGTCGTCGCCGAGACCACGCCACAGGCGCGAGCTCCCGAACCGGGCGCTCCGGCCCGCCCACAGCCCCGCCACGAGGACGGCGAGCCCGACGAGGAAGTTCCCGCCGACCCAGGCGATGCCGAAAGCGCGGTAGACGTCGAGCCCGATCAGGCCGTGAGGAACGACGACGACCAGCGCCGCCCAAAGCAACGGTGAAGCGAGCAGCAGCCAGCGGATGCCGCTGGCGCGCACGACGGCGAGATTCGCCAGTCGGCGCTGGATGCCCAGAACCGGGCCGCCATAGTCGATCCGGCCGAGCTCCACGAGCTGCCAGGCGGCGAGGCCCAGGGTCAGGATCGCTGCCAGGTGAAGCAGCGCCACGGGCGCCGCGAAGCGGAGCTCGCCGAGGTTGTCCGCCAGATAGGAGCCACCGAGGAGGGCAGCGACGGCGCCGAACGCCACTTCGTACCAGAGGACGACATGGGTGAAGCGGTTCTTCGCGCGCGCGCGGTCGAGCGCTCCGGCCCTGGCCAGGCGCTCCTGCAGGCGCAAGGCGGGCACCATCGCCTCCAGCCGTCGATCCGTCTGCTGCCAAAGGCTCTTCAGCTCATCGAGTTCCATCAGCGATCTCCCTTTCTTGAGGCGCCAACTCCTGGCGCATTCTGTCCTTGCAGCGGCTCAGCCTGGTGCCCACGTTGGACTCGGTGATCCCGAGAACTTCGGCGATCTCGCGATAGCTGCGGTCTTCGAGGTGGAGCAGAACGAGCGCCCGGTCGAGGTCCCCGAGCCGCTGAAGGAACTCCTGAAGTGCCGCCAGCCGCTCGTCCGTTCTGTCCGCGAGCGGTGCCTCGGCCAAGGCCGCCGCAGCCGACGTCTCGAGCGGCACGGCGCGCAGGCCCCGCGTCCGGGCGGCGCGGGCGAAAGAGATCGCCGTGTTGAGCGCCACCCGGTACATCCAGGTCGAGAACCGACGCTCGCGGTCGTAACCGGGATACGAACGCCAGAGCTGCAGGCAGATCTCCTGCACCAGGTCGTCGCGCTCGTCACCGGCCGGACAATAGGCGTTGGCGAACTTGAAGACGATGCCGCGGTGCGCCTCGAGCCGCGCCTCGAACTCCTGCTGGTCGCGCTCGGTGGCGCTCGCCGATTTCACGTGTTCCCTTCCTCTCTCGTCATCGGTCCCGGCGCGATCCTCTCGCCGCTTCTACAACAGTGATTCGCCGGCGAGAGCGAATCGTCACAAGATGCCACAGCCGCGCCGGGCGCTGGGGCGGCGCGGCCGCCGGCGCCGGTTGGTATTCTTCAAGCATGGAACTCGCCCACGCCGACCGCAGCATCCTGGTGGTGATCGACCTGCAGGGGAAGCTGGTGGACAAAGTTCACCGGTCCTCGCTGGTCCTGGCGGCGACGCACCGCCTGCTCGAGCTCGCGCAGCTGTTCTCGGTGCCGGTGGTGCTGACCGAACAGTACCCGCGCGGGCTCGGCCCCACCCACCCGGAGATCCTCGCCCGCTTCGAGGCGCTGACGGTGCTGAAGCGGCGGTTCGAGAAGGGCGCCTTCGGCTGCTTCGGCGAGCCCGGCTTCGCGGAGGCGCTGGCCGAGGTGCGCCCCGGTCTCGCCCCCGCCGACCACCAACTCGTCGTCGCCGGCATCGAGGCGCACGTCTGCGTGATGCAGACCGTGCTCGAGGCGCGGCGCCTGGGGCAAGCGGTCCATCTCTGCTGGGAGGCGGTCTCGTGTCGCGGCGCCGAGCACCGGCAGGGAGCGCTCGAGCGCATGCGCCAGGCCGGCGCGGTGGTGAGCAACCTCGAGTCGGTGGCCTTCGAGTGGGCGCGCCACAAGGACCACGCCCAGTTCAAGGCGCTTTCGGCGATCCTCAAGCAGGGTCAGCTCGGCGGCGACGGCGGAGCGAGCTAGGGTCTGTCAAGTAGAATTGACATAAAGTAAAGTATCATTTACACTTTCTTCGCAATGCACCGCCGCTCCTATCCTCTGCGGCGCGAGAAAGGCCTGCAATGCTGGCTCGTCTGATGGGGCTCGACACCCTCGATCCGCAGACCCTGCGCCGACGGATGCAGGACGAGCGGATCACGATCTTCGACGTCAACTCGCGCGGCAGCTGGCTTGCGGCGCACATTCCGGGAGCCCGCCACCTCGATCCCGCGACGCTCCGGGAGGACGACCTGCCGGCGGAGCGCGACCGCGCCCTCGTCTTCTACTGCTCGAACCCGTTGTGCAGGAAGGCGCCGCTCGCGGCGCGGCGCGCGCGGAAGATGGGTTATAGCGCGGTGCTCGTGCTTTCGGCGGGGATCACGGGCTGGGTCGCCGCCGGGCTGCCGACGGAATCCGGCGGCTGACCGTGCCCTCGAACCCTCTGCCACCGCCGGAGCGTCCGACCCGGGCCGGCCTTGCCTCCCCTGCAGAGTCGGGCCACGGCGGCTTCCACACCGCGCGCGATGCGAAGAACGCGCGCCGCTTCAACCTCTGGATGCTCGCCGCGGCGGTCGCCTACCTGGCCGCGACGGCGGCGCTGCGCTGGCGCGAGTCGATTCCCGCGGTCTCTCCCGCGCTGCAGTGGGTGCTCGTCGGAGCGGCCCTGCTGCTCGCGGTCGCGGCCATTCGCCGGTACCTTCTCTTCCTGCGCGAGGCGGACGAACTGCTGCACCGGATTCAGCTCGAGGCGCTGGGACTCGGTTTCGCCGTCGGCGCGGTCGTCGCGATGCTGTATCCGTTGTTCGAGCTGCTCGGCGCGCCGGAGCTCGGCGGGCGCGCGATCGCGGCGGTCATGCTGCTGGCGTGGGCCGCCGGCTCCTGGCTCGCCACCCGCCGATTCTCGGGCGGCGCATGACGAATCGCCTGCGCGTGCTGCGCGCCGAGCGCGACTGGTCGCAGGCCGACCTCGCTGCGCGGCTCGGCGTCTCACGCCAGACCGTCAACGCGATCGAGACCGGCCGCTACGACCCGAGCCTGCCGCTCGCTTTCGCTATCGCGCGGCTCTTCGGTCTCGCCATCGAGCAGATCTTCGCGCCCGGCGACGAAGTCGCGCCGGCACTCGCCGAACCCTGGCCTCTCGCCGACCGGTGAGGCGCCGACCGGCCGAACGGGTCCGAGGCGGCTGGCGCCGTCCTCCTCACTGATCCTGTTGCGTCCAGCGGCAGGATTCGCCGATCTCGAACCCGTCCGAGAAGATCTCACCGGCGGGCCGGATGTAAAGGCGATCGATCTCGACCTGCAGCGGCGCGATGGTCGACTTGTGCAGGAACACTGCGATCGCGAGACTGACGGCGTTCGGGGGTGGGTTGGCGAGAACGGACGCCGACTGCCAGAGATCCGCGGGAGTCGAAGCGACGGACGGCATCGTGGAGAGAAGAATGTACAGGCTGGTGCAGTTGGGTCCCGGGAACCAGCCGACCTTCATTTCGAAGGTCCCGGCGCCGGCCTGACTCGGAAACCGCGCGCGGTATCCGAGAAGGTAGCTTTGCCCGCCTGCGATGCTGCCGGCGCAGATCGCAGTCGAGTAGTTGGTGCCGCCGAAGACGTCGTCCGCCGTTTCGGTGGCCGCGCCGGAGAAGGCGCAGCCATCGGCGTCGACGAGCGGCGCATATACGAAGCTCCCGACCCCTTGCGGATTGCCCCACCCGAGGGCATCCGCAGCCTCATCGAACTCGCCGCGCGGGAAGAGGTTGTCCGCCCGACTGTCGGCGGCGAGGCCTCTGACCATCCATAGCGCGCACAGCAGGACGCCGGCGCGAAACGCCGGGGGCGTTCCTTTTCCTGGCCGGATCACGGCAGGGTGCCGATCGAGAGCGCGAGAAGGGGATGGGTGACGACAGTGCGAGCGGCCTGCGACAGTGGTCGGGATCCGATTCTCATGCCCAGTACGCGCCGGGAGCTTCGCGGACGGCTCATCGAGCACCGGCAGTGGCAGAGAGGTACCGACCGTCGCACGCTCCCCCGAACCGCCCGTCCGAGCGGGTCGACCGGCCGTGGGTGGTGCGACACTGGGAGACCGAGCCCGGCTTCGCCCGCCCGCTCGCGGTGCTCCCGCGCGTGCCGGTTCGCAAGGCTCGTGGTTTCCTCGACTTGCCGTCCCGGTCGGCTGGCACCTGAACGGTCAGGCCGATCGACATCGACCGGGTGACCGAGGTGATCGCCGCCTTCGAGGAGACGCTGGTGACGCCCAGTGCGCGCTTCGACCGCTGGCTGCAGGGCGATGCCGGCGCGATCACCACCCAGGAGCTTGCCGGCTACGAGCTCTTCAAGGAGGTCGGCTGCGTCCGATGCCACAACGGTCCGGCGGCGGGTGGCACTTCGTTCCAGAAGATGGGGGTCATGCAGGCCCATGTGACGACGAATCCGGCGGAGGGCCGGGTCGGCGTCACGCACGACGAGTTCGATCGCTTCCGTTTCAAGGTGCCGACGCTGCGCAACGTCGAGCTCACCTATCCCTACTTCCATGACGGCGAGGCGAAGAAGCTCGCTGCGGCGGTCGACACGATGGGCCAGCTGCAGATCGGCAATACCTTCACTGCGGAGGAGACCGCCTCGATCGTCGCGTTCCTGAAGACCCTTACCGGCGACCAGCCGCGGTTCGAGATTCCGCTGCTGCCGCCCTCGACCCCGGAGACGCCGCGGCCGGTGCCGTTCAGCTAGGCGCGGAGCGGCGTCAGGGCATCCCGGGCGGCGGGACGCGCGTGCGGGTCGCCTGCTCGAAGGCGTAGGCGAGCGCGAGGAGGCGCGGCTCGCTGCAGGCGGTGCCGGTGAAGCTGACGCCGAGCGGCAGCGGCGGCGGCGTGAAGCCCTCCGGGAAGGGCGGATCGGCGATCGCGTCCACCGTGCCGAACGGCACCATGACGGTCGGGTAGCCCGGACGGGCGGCGAGATTCGCGCCGCGCACGGCGGGGAAGAGCAAGGCATCGAGGCGGTGCGCCGCCAGTGCTTCGTCGATGCCGTGCGTCGCGGTGAGTGCGAGGTCCTTGGCGCGATCGGCCTCGTAGCGCGCGCGGTAGACCTCCGGATCCATGGCATCCGAGAAGTCGAGCAACGCCTGGCCGTACTTGAGCGTCCCGGCCTTCTGGTGGTCGCGGTTCCATTGCCGGAGCGCGGTCAGCGACTTCACCGGCGTGGCCGGACCGAGCGAGGCGAGCCAGAGATTGAAGTCGCGCTCCATGCCGTAGGCGAAGTCGATCGAGCAGCGCTTCGTCTTCGTCTCGTCGAGGCTGCGGCAGATGTTCCAGCGCAGGAAGTTCCGGTCGGGATCGGGGTCGACGACGCTGGGTATGTCGGCGGGATCGACGACGATCGCACCTTCGCGCCGCAGCACCGCGATCGCCGCCGCCATCGCGGCGGCGTGCGGGGCGTCGAGTCCACCCTGAAGCTCCTCTTCTCCCGGGGCTTTCGCCGGGTCGTAGAAGTAGGCGCGCGGGATGCCGATCCGCGCGCCGGCGAGCGCGCCGCGGTCGAGGTACTTCGCGTAGTCGCTCTCGCGCGCACAGCGCGAGGTCGCCGGGTCGTTCGGGTCGGGTTGCGCTCCTTCGAGCGCACCGAGCAGGATCGCGGCGTCGGTGACGCTTCTCGCCATCGGACCGGCGGTGTCCTGGTCGGCGGTGATCGGGATGATGCCGTAGCGGCTGATCCGTCCGACGGTCGGCTTGACCGCCGCCAGCCGGTTGGCGTTCGCCGGGCTAAGGATCGACCCGGAGGTCTCGGTGCCGACGTTCGCGACCCAGAAGCTCGCCGCCGTTCCGGTGCCCGAACTCGAGCCGCCGGTGGCGAGCGCCGGCCGGCCGTCGAAGGTCGCTTCTCTGGGATCACGCCGCGGGTCGTAGGGGTTGAAACCGTAGCCGTTCGCCGAGTTGTAGTTGGTCGGCATGCCCGGCGGCCCCGCGACCCAATTCGCGAGCTCGGTCATCTGCGTCTTGGCGAGGACGATCGCTCCCGCCGCGCGCAGGTTCGTGACCAGCGTCGCCTCGTACGGCGGGACGAGGCCCGCGAACGCCAACGCGCCGCCGGTCGTCGGCATGTCGGTGGTGTGGATGTTGTCCTTGAGGGCGATCGGAATGCCGTGCAGGGGACCGCGCACCTTGCCCGCCCGGCGCTCGCGGTCGAGGGCGTCGGCCTCGTCGAGCGCGCGCGGGTTGACGGCGATCGTGGCGTTGATCCGGTCCTCGTAAAAGGCGATGCGCAGCAGGTGCTGCGTCACCAGCTCGCGCGACGTGACGCTCCCCGAGCTCATTGCCGCCTGCAGGTCGGGGATCGACGCCTCGACGACGCTGAACGGCTCGCCCGCCCACGCCGCGACAGGGAACGGAAGGAGGGCCAGCAGAAGAGCCCGACAGCCTCGTCCCCGCAGTGACAGCAAGCCTCTTTCTGCCATTCGTCTCTCCTGCGAACGCAGCTCGGGAACAGCGGGAAAACGGGTGACAGTTTACTGATTTCCCGTCCGCCCGCCGCCCTCCCGGGAAATCAGTAAACTGTCACTACTTCTTTCGCCACCGGGCAATCGGCTGCCCAAGACCAGGAGAACTGCAATGTCGCGAAGCGAGCCCCTCGTCCGTCGGTCCCGTCGTGCAGCCCACCACCTCCAGCTGCCGGCCACGCTGCTCGCTCTGGTTGCACTCGGCGCCTGCGGCGTCACGCTCGACATCGCGGGGGTCGAGAGGTCGATCCAGGACGGTGTCGTGCAGCAACTCGGGCTCGCCATGACGTCGGTCACCTGCCCGCAGGAGAGCCGGGCGGCGAAGGCCGGAGACACCTTCGAGTGCACGGGCAAGCCCGAGATCGGCGGAAGCCTTCGCGTGCAGGTCACGCAGAAGGACGACCAGGGCAACATCGAATGGAAGGTGCTGAAGAGCATCGGTCTCTTCGATATGCAGGAGGCAGAGGCGGCGGTGGCGAAGGGGATCGCCGACCAGGTCGGTGCCGAGGTCAAGGTGACCTGCGGCGAGCGCTGGCAGGTGGGCGAGGCCGGCGACACCTTCGAATGCGAGGGCGAGGATGCCGACGGACCGATCCCACCGGTGACCATCACCGTCAAGGACGCCGAAGGCAATATCAGCTGGTCGATGGAGTAGTCGAGCTTCAGGGTGGGGCGGCGCTCCAGTTGCCGGTGCCGGCGCTTTCGAAGCCGTCGAGAAAGAGGTCGGCGAGGCCCGCCCAGGCGTTGCAGCCGCCACCGCTGCGATGGATGCAGTCGATCCGTCCGGACCAGCCGGAGAGCAGGTAGAGCTCGCCGGCCTGATCTTCGCCGAAGCCGAAGGGACCGAGCCCCGAAGTCG
Organism: Thermoanaerobaculia bacterium; assembly: GCA_031403995.1. Lineage (GTDB taxonomy): Bacteria > Acidobacteriota > Thermoanaerobaculia > Multivoradales > JAGPDF01 > JAGPDF01. Next base: position 33,000 of record JANNGS010000067.1, on the reverse strand, counting down.
TGAGCTCGACGCTCGACCAGCCGGGTGCTGCCGGCGGATCCGGCGCGCCGATCGCCGCCGCCCAGACCTCGCCGTTGCCGGCATCGCCGTAGACGTAGCGGTCGGCAAGGTCGCTCGCGACCGCCCCGCCGCGATAGCGATGGCCCCCCATGATCGAGCCCCAGGTGCCACCGGAGTTGCCCTCGACCCGCACCGGATTGCGGAAGCTGGCGGCGCACCCCTGCGGTGGCGTGCCGCAGCCGGCGGCGTCGAAGCCCTCGCGACAGGGCCAGCCGAAGTTGACCGGTGCGCCTGCCGTCACCTCGCCGAGCGCCAGCAGGTTGATCTCCTCCCAATCGTCCTGGCCGACGTCGCCGATGTAGATGTCGCCGTTGCTGCGGTCGAACGAGAAGCGGAACGGATTGCGCAGGCCGAGCGCCCAGATCTCGTCGAGCCCCGCGACGCCCACCAGCGGGTTGCTGGCCGGGATCGCGTAGTTGCGCAGCGGATCGGAAGGAAAGGCGTCCGCGCCGTCGACGTCGAGGCGGAGCATCTTGCCGAGATATTGATTCGTATCCTGCCCGCTGCCCGCGGTCGAGTCGCAGCCGCCGCCGCCGTCGCCGAGGGTCACGTAAAGATAGCCGTCGGGGCCGAACTTGAGGTCGCCACCGTTGTGGTTGCCGTCGGGATGGGGGACGACGAGGAGAATCTGGCTCGATCCAAAGGCGAGGAGATCGGGATTGCCGGGCTCCCGCGTGTAGCGCTCGACGACGATGTCGCCGTCGGCGATCCCGCCGGCGCCGTCCCAGTCGCGGCTGGTGTAGTAGAGGTAGACGAAGCCGTTTGCCGCGTAGTCGGGGTGGACGGTCATCGTCAGCAGGCCGCGCTCGCCGCCGTAGTTCACCTTGCGTTGCTCCACCGGGACGCCGGGATCGTCGCGCAGGTCGAGCATCGGCGTCCCCGAGACGGCCGGCGAGCTGCCGTCCCAGATCAGGACTTGCCCCGGTTGGGTCGCGATCAGGCGATGCGGCAGGCCGTCCGGCGGGTCGACGAAGGCGACCGGGGCGGCGCCGACGTCGACCAGCGGCGAGAAGGCGACGGTGGCGGCGAGTGGCGCCGCCGCCAGCAGCGAGACGGCGAGGGCGGCGTGGTGTGCGCTGAGCGGCATGCGAGATCTCCCCTGCGGATTGGAACGTGCAGCCTAACGGCCGGAGCCGGTGGCGCCTGTGAACTGGATCCCAGCGCCCTTGGCGCTGGTTCGATTCCTGATCTGCCTGCTGGCGCTCAGCCCGCGAAGCCCAGCATGACGATGAAGGGCAGCGTCGCGCCGGAGCCGGCGAGGAACACTCCGGCGAGAGCGCTCGCGAGGCTGGGTGCGAGGCGGGGAGCTTCATTCCTGGTCGCGGCCCCGCCCACCGCGCGCCCGTCGCGCCCGTCTCGGTTGACGATCGGCAGGCCGATCCACTCGACGCACGACTGGTAGCCCATCAGGAAGACGAGCGGATAGAGCTCGTAGAACACCCGGATCTCGCCCCAAAGGCTGCCCCACGCGGCAAGGGCGAGGAAGGGGAGGACGATCGGGAAGGCTTGGCGCAGGAGAGCCGGCTTGCGCCCCAGGCCGGCGAAGACCAGGAGGACGAAGAAGATCAGCGCTGCCGTCCGCGAATAGCTCAGCAGAAACGGGTCGCGCGCGAACCCGGCCAGGTTTTCGATGAAGTAGTTGCGCAGGTAGTTGTTGGTCGCCGCCTCGGCAGAGGCCGGGCTCGACAGCGCGACCGCGAGCCCGCGCGCGGCGACGACGACGAGGCTCTGCACGGCGAGATGGAAACGCCAGCGCTCACCCATGGACTCCCGGAAGCGCGGCAGCAGATAGGCGAGGAGCACGAGCGCCATCGTCTCTTTGTTCAACGTGCCGAGCGCGAGCAGAACGGTGAGGGCGTGGACCCTCCCCAGGCGCATCGCGAGGAGTGCCGCGGCGGCGAAAAAGAGCGCCGGCGGGTCGTAGACGAAGTGCGCGCCGGCGCCGAAAAAGAGCGGCAGGAGCAGGATGGCAACGACCGGACCGAGTCGCGCGACCCAGATCGAAGTGTCGTAGAACGCCTCGAGAAGGCGTCGCACGCTCCACATGAAGCCCGCCAGCGCCAGCGCATCGACGAGAGCCGCGGCGAGCAGGTCGAAAGCGTGGCGCCGCGAGACCTTGAAATAGGCGAGCCAGTGCTCGAGGGCAGGGTGCCGTAGAGCCCAGCGGTCGATCCGTTGCAGCCGCTCCTCGACCGGGAGGGGCGAAAGGGCGGCGCGGGCGATCCAGGGCACCAGCAATCGGGCGCTGTAGGGCCGCGTGGCCCCGCCATCGATCAGTCCGTCGATCCCGGCAGGCGCGAAGGTGTTGAAGCCGGCACCGTGCAGGAGCCAAAGCGAGACGACGAACGAGAGCGCGCCCGCCCAGAGCAGCGCCACGGCGGCGCGCTCCAGGCTCCGGGCCCAATCTCCTGCAGTCACGATGCGCGATGATGTCATGCCGGGTGCCGGGGACCGAGCCCGAGAGGGCTTTTCAGGACGCGACTATCGCTCGGCGCCCATGTGTGCCATTGTTCGGCGTAGAGGAGGGTTCCCTGGCCGCGCTCGAGTTGCGCGCCGGAGCCCTTCCAAACTTCCACGGCAGATCGGGCCCGCCACGCGGGCCGGGTTCCGTAGATCCAAGGAAAAAACCAGATGAAGGGCACCGTGAAGTGGTTCAACGCTGAGAAGGGCTTCGGTTTCATCACCCGCGAAGATGGAGAAAAGGACTGCTTCGTCCACCACACGGCGATCGCCGGTGAGGGCTACAAGAGCCTGAACGACGGCGAAGCGGTCGAGTTCGAGATCGTCCAGGGCCCCAAGGGCCCGGCCGCGGCGAACGTCAAGCGTCTCTGATCCGCGAGCGGAATCCGCGCGGCGCACCTGCCGCGCGCGATTCGCAACCTCGGCACAGTTTCATTCATGGACGCCAGTGGCGTCGGCAACCTCGAGCGCGCATTGGGCCTCGAGTGCCGGCGGCCATTGGCGAACGGATGGTCGCGGCTTGAGCTAGCGCGTCCAGCCGTTGCTGTGTGCGCTGCGGATCGAGAGCCGAGAAGGCAATCCGGCCGCTGAGGCTCCAGCCGTTTGCAGTCGGCCGCGGGGGAATCGGGACCGGAAGGCCTCGCCCGGTGGCTTTTCTCGGAGTGCGGACGCCAGGCGCGGCCGAGCTCGAGGTCGATCTGGTTGGATACGATGTGGTTTCTGCCTTTGCCCCGGAGCCGCACATGACCGTTCGCAATCGCCTGCCCGATGAGAAGCCGGATCTCGACTGGATCCTCATGTTTGCGGCCTGGATGGTCGCTCTTTTCTCCACCGCCGGCAGCCTGTTCTTCAGCTACGTCATGGAGTTCGCTCCCTGCGTGCTGTGCTGGTACCAGAGGATCTTCCTCTTTCCTCTGGTCGTCGTCCTCGCCAGAGGTCTCTTTCCGTTCGATCGCGGAGCGGTGAAGTACGGACTGCCGCTGGCGAGCCTCGGTTGGGTCGTCGCGGCCTACCACAACCTGGTCTATGCCGGCGTCGTTCCCGAGAGCCTGCAGCCCTGCGCGAAGGGCGTCTCCTGCACGGAGGAGTACCTGAATCTGTTCGGAGTGCTTTCGATCCCGGCGCTCTCGCTGCTTGCCTTCACCACCCTGGCAGGCCTTCTGCTTGTGCTCGACAGGAGAGGTCCCAAATGAAGCGTCTGGTTTTCGTCGGAGCCTGCATCGTAGTGGTGGTCGGTTTTCTCTTTGCTGCGTCCTGGTTCAAGGGGCGGCGCGCCGAGCAACTCGGCTTCCTGGCGCAGGAGGTTGCATCGACCTTCGTCCGCCCCCATTCGGTCGTGCTCGGCGCAGAGGGTGCCAAGGTCTTCATCGTCGAGTTCACCGACCCCGCGTGCGAAACCTGCGCGGTCTTCTCGCCGATCCTCAAGCGTTTCATGGCGACTTACCCGGAGAGGATCCGGCTCGTCGTCCGCTATGCCCCGTTTCACGAGGGATCGGCCGGCGCGGTGCGCGTCCTCGAGGCGGCGAAGATGCAGGGCAAGTTCTGGGAGACACTCGATCTCCTTTACCGCAACCAGAACGTCTGGACTCAGCACCACCAGGTGTTCCTGGACAGGATCTGGCAGCTGCTCCCGCAAGCCGGGCTCGACCTCCAACGCCTCGAGATGGACATGGCCGACCCGCGCATCACCACCGTCATCGAGCAGGACCTGGCCGACGCCCAGGCCTTGGGCGTGCGCAAGACACCGGGCTTCTTCGTCAACGGCAAGCCGCTCGAGCCGTTCGGCGAGAAGGCGCTCGCGGCCCTCATCGCGGCCGAAGTCCGCGCGCAGTATCCGGACTGAGTCTTCTCACTGCCGCCTCTCGGGGCGGGACGACTCGGCGAGGCGCGATGTTACGCTGCCGCGCGTCGGCCGCAGTCCGGGGCCCGTCGAGAGAGGAATCGCAATGCAGCTCCTCCATGTAGCCCTTGCGCGCACTTGCGAAGAAGCGAGCGACCGCTTCTACGTCGGCCTCCTCGGTCTCGAGAAGCGGCGCGAGAAGCACGTCGACGCCGAGCTCTGCCGGGCACTCTTCGGCGTCGCCCGCGAGCACAAGTTGATCGACTACGCCGGCGACGGCGCGCAGTTCGAGATCTTCCTGGTGCCGCCGGGCGAGGTGCCGCCGGCCGGGCTCGCGCACGTCTGCCTCGAGGTCGGCGACGCGGCCGGGCTTGTGGCGCGCTTCCGGGCGGCGGGCCTCGCGGTGCGCGAGGTGGAGCGTGGCGAGCGCAAAGTGACCTTCGTCGTCGACGAAGACGGCAACCTGTACGAGATCAAGCAACTCCCGGCGTCGGCCTGAGCGCCGCCGCGAAAGGAAAGAGAACATGGCCGACATGGACGGCAGCCGCGAGAGCAAGGAGTTCCACGTCGGCGTGCCGCAGGCGACCGGCGGTTTCTTTCTCAAGGGCTCCGCGCACTACGACTGGGGGCTCAAGAACCGGCTGGCGAGGATCTTCGACCCGAAGTCGGGCCGCACCGTGATGCTGGCGTTCGACCACGGCTACTTCCAGGGGCCGACCACCGGCCTCGAGCGCATCGACCTCACCATCGTGCCACTGATCCCGTACGCCGACACCTTGATGCTGACGCGGGGTGTGCTGCGCACGATGATTCCCCCGGCGTCGCGGGCGGCGATCGTGCTGCGCGCCTCGGGCGGCCCGAGCATTCTCAAGGAGCTGTCGAACGAGGAGATCGCGGTCGACATCGAGGACGCGCTGCGGCTCAACGCCGCGGCGCTCGCGGTGCAGGTCTTCGTCGGCGGCGAGCACGAGACGAAGTCGATCCACAACCTCACCCGCCTGGTCGACGCCGGCAACCGTTATGGGGTGCCGGTGCTCGCCGTCACCGCGGTCGGCAAAGAGATGGTCCGCGATGCCAAGTACTTCCGGCTCGCCACCCGCATCTGCGCCGAGCTCGGCGCGCACTACGTCAAGACCTACTACGTCGAGGACGGCTTCGAGACCATCACCTCCTGTTGCCCGGTGCCGATCGTCATCGCCGGCGGCAGGAAGCTCCCCGAGCTCGACGCCCTGACCATGGCCGCGAACGCCGTCGCGCGCGGCGCTTCGGGCGTCGACATGGGGCGTAACATCTTCCAGTCGGAGGCGCCGGCGGCGATGCTCCGCGCCGTTCGCGCCGTCGTCCACGACGGCGCCTCGCCCGCCGAAGCCCACGATCTCTACCGCCGGCTCGCGGGGGACAGCTAGAGAAGTCGCTCGATCGCCGCCCAGGACCTCCGGGTCGCAGCGAGACCCGTCTTCTCGGCCTGGCGGTAGAGCGTGACGACCTTCTGTCCCCCGCCGGTCAGGAGGGCACCGCCGCGGCGAAAGCTCGAAGTCGTGACGAGCGGCTGGCGGAAGCAGCGGTTCATCGTTGCCACCAGTTGCCACGCCCGGCGGTACGACATTCCCAGCTCGCGCGCCGCACCCGAGATCGAACCGGCCTCGCCGATGGCCTCGAGGAGGTCGACCTTCCCCGGGCCGAGCGCGATCTCGTCCCCGCGGCGGATCCGCCAGCGTGCCTGCGCCGTCCACTTCGTCTCGTCGATCTTGGTCATGGTCCCTGCCTCTCGCATCCGGGTCTCTACTCCAGCAGGGCGACGGACTTCACCTGCACCCAGACATCCTGCCCGGGGACGAGCTCGAGCTCGGCAACCGCCCGCTTCGTCAACCGCGCCAGGAGGAGCGAACGACCGACGTGGATGCGGACGAGGGCCGAGCTCGGATGTTCATCGTCGACGACTGCGTCGATGCGTCCTTCGAGCACGTTCTGGATGCTGGTGCGCTCGGGTGCCCGACGTGCCAGGCTCACGTCGCGCGCCAGGACGCGCACCCGCACTCTGTGCCCTGCGGCGAGTCCATGATCCCGCGTCCACAGGGCTCCACCCGGAAACTCGACCCGCGCGAGATGCCACTGCGCGTCCACTTCGGTGATCGCCCCTTCGAGGATCGTCCCTGCGTCCTCGCCGAGCCGGATCGGAAGATCGAGCCGGGCGAGCATGTCGGGGAGTGGGCCGGAGGCGAGGACACGCCCGCCTTCGAGCGCCACGAGGTGGTCGGCCAGCCGTGCCACCTCGTCCGGCGAGTGACTGACGTAGAGAACCGGGATCTCGAGCTCGTCGTGCAGGCGCTCGAGATAGGGCAGGATCTCCTGCTTGCGCTTGAGGTCGAGCGCCGCCAGGGGCTCGTCCATCAGCAGCAATCGAGGGCCGGCGGCGAGGGCGCGCGCGATCGCCACGCGCTGGCGCTCGCCGCCCGAAAGCCGGTCCGGTTGGCGGCCGAGCAAGGGACCGAGACCCAGCAGCTCGATGGCTGCCTCCAGGCCGGCCGGTTGCGGATCGGCGCTGCGTCGCAGCCCGTAGCGCAGGTTGCCGGCGACGGAAAGATGCGCGAAGAGACTCGCCTCCTGAAAGACGTAGCCGAGCGCACGCCGGTGGGTCGGAACCCAGCGAGTGCCATCCTGCCACGCTTCGTCACCCATCCAGAGCCGGCCGCCCGGGGCGCGTTCCAGGCCGGCGATGCAGCGCAGGAGAGTCGTCTTGCCGGAGCCCGAGGGGCCGAAGATCGCCGTCACGCCGCGGGCGGCGAGAGCGAGATCGACGTCCAGCGAAAAGCCCGGCCAGTCGAGCCGGAAGCGGCATTGGATGGGGGGGATGGGGGGGATGCGGGCGGTACCGGAGATGCCGGCCATGCCGGAACTACCGGGAGGTCCGCTCACAGCGGGCTCCGCCGCGAACGGGAGCGCGAGGAATAGACGATCAGCAGCACCAGGAAAGAGAAGACCAGCATCACCGCCGCGAGGCGGTGCGCGGGAGCGTATTCGAGCGCCTCGACGTGGTCGTAGATCGCGACCGAGCCGACGCGGGTCACCCCCGGCAGGTTGCCGCCGATCATCAGCACCACGCCGAACTCGCCGACCGTATGCGCGAAAGTGAGGATCGAAGCGGTCAGGAACCCGGGCAGCGCCAGAGGGACGGCGACGGTGAAGAAGGCATCGAGCGGCGAGGCCCGCAAAGTGGCGGCGACTTCGAGCGGTCGCTCGCCCACGGCCTCGAAGGCGGTCTGCAGCGGCTGCACCATGAAGGGCAGGGAGTAGAACACCGAGGCCACCACCAGACCCCAGAAGGTGAACGGCAGGAGTCCGAGGCCGAGCATCTCCGTCAGTCGACCTGCCGGGCCGTTCGGTCCCATCGCGAGGAGCAGGTAGAAGCCCAGCACGGAGGGCGGCAGGACCAGGGGCAAGGCCACGACGGCGCCGATCGGGCCCTTCCACCAGGAGCGGGTGCGCGCGAGCCACCACGCGACGGGAGTCCCCACGACGAGCAGGATCAGGGTGACGGTGCCCGCGAGCCGGACCGTCAGGCCGAGAGCGGCAAGATCGGCTGGGGCAAGGAACACGAGTGCGTGCCTAGTGGCCGGCGCCGGCGAGGTCGCCGGGGAGCTCGAAGCCGTAGCGGGTCATCACCGCGCGTGCGGCGGGATCCGCCATGAAATCGGCGAAGCGGTGGGCCAGCGCGTTGCCTTCGGCTCGTTGGGTGACGATGAATCCCTGCTCCAGCGGCGGGTGAAGTGAAGCGGGCACCAGCCAGTAGCCGCCTCGCTTCGCCAGCTGGGAGCTCTTGACCAGCGACAGCGCGAGGATGCCGACCTGGGCGTTGCCGGTCTCGACGAACTGGGCGGCCTGGGCGATGTTCTCGCCGAAGACCAGCTTCGATTCGACTTTCTCCCACAGGCCGGAGGCGCGAAGCGCCTCTTCGGCCCGCTTGCCGTAGGGCGCATGCTGCGGATTGGCGATGGCGATGCGGCTGATCGCCGGGTCCGTGAGCGTCTCGAGGGTCATCCGGGTCGCGTCCAGGCTCGCGCTCCACAGAACGATGCGGCCGCGGGCATAGGGCTTCACCTCGCCAGCGGCGAAGCCGGCCTCTGCCAGTCGGCGGGGGAACTCGATGTCGGCCGAGAAGTAGAGGTCGTACGGCGCGCCCTGCTGAATCTGGGTCTGGAACTTCCCCGACGAGCCATAGACCACCTCTACCCGGTCGCCGGGAGAGCCCGCCGCGAAAGCAGCGACGATCTCGTCCATGGCGAACTTGAGATCGGCCGCCGCGGCGATCGTGATCGTCTCGGCCTGGCCCGCAGAGCCGAGACCCCAGCAACAGGAGAGCGCCAGGAGGCGCCGGCGCCAGAGCCTCTCACGGGCTCGCCGTGGATGCGTCGCCAGAGGAGTCGGCGACACCGGCCAGCGATCGATTCGACTGCGCATCTCGAGCGTGCTCCTTCCCGGGCGAGAAGTCGCGGTTCCCGCGGCTCCCGGTGCGCGAGCATTGTATTCCGTTGAATATAATTACGGCCACTGGTGCGGAAAATGGCCACAGGCAGCGATTTTCGACAGGAGGCTAGGGGTTCACAAGGCCCATCGTCTGGGCAGCCGCGGCGTACCAATCGGCGTTCTGCATCGTCGTCTGACCGGGCCTGCGGGCGACGGAGTTGCCGGTCGGGGTCGTGCCGCAGCCCAGGTAGTCGACCGAGATCTGCACTGCGGTCGGTATGGAGGTGTAGGTACACGGGCTGCCGCCGCAGTTCGCGGGGAGCCAGCGCCCGGCCGCCTGGAGCGTCTGGAGGTCCCCAGGGAAGGCGGCGGGCGGCGTCGGGTTGTTGCTCAGCACGAAGGGCACGGCATCGAGCACCAGGCTGCCGCCAGGCGCCTCGACGCGGAGGACGCGGTGGCTGAAGGTCAGGCCGGCGGTGCCGCCGTGGAAGTCCCAGGCGTTGTCGTAGTTCGCGGAGAAGACCGCCGAAGGGTACTGGGTCTTCGACAGTGTCTCCGAACCTGGCGCCGCTCCCGGCGCTCCCGCGGGGTTGAGGTGGACGACGATGAAGTCGCCCGCGGCCACCGTGACATCGGGCATCGTGGCGAGGGTCTCCAGCGCAGAACCGTCCTGAACGATGGCGACTCCGTTCGTGGATCCGGCGCTGGTCACGAGAAGCTCGATGAGGTCGCGGCTGACCCCGATGTTCGGATTGATCTCGTTGATGACCATTCCGGCCACCCCAATACAGCCCGGGAAGGCCGCGCAGTCGGGGTCGTCGCAGTCGACGAGCCCGTCGCCGTCGTCGTCGGCGCCGTTGTCGCAGATGTCCTCGATGAGACATTCCAGTCCGTCGCAGTTGCGATCGCCGTCGCTGCACGAAAGGTCGGGCTCGCCGGGGTTGACCAACGGGTCCGAGTCGTCGCAGTCGTCCCAGTTCAGCACGTATCCGGCGGGCGGAACGCAACCGGGCGCCTGGGTCGGCGAGGCGGGATCGCCGTACTCGTCGGAGTCGAAGTCGAGATAGAACGTCCTGAGGTCCGTGAATCCGGACACGAAACTCCAGGCACACGGATCGGAGCGCTCGAAGTTGTCGTGGAAGATCGGTGCAGGGAAGGCGGTGCCCGCCCAGAGCCCGACCGCGCCAATCAGCAGAACGCGACGAAGGTTACCCATGGTGACCTCCAACATTCCGAGACGATGGTGGCGAGAATAGCCGAGCCGCGGCCCCTGTCAAGCCTCCGCCCCGGAGAGGTGCCCGGAGAGGTGCCAGGCGATTTTCAGCGGGACTCCTCCTCGCCGCAGAAAGCGCGACGCCGTGCTGGAGAGGAGCGTCGGGTCGGTGGTGGAGAGCAGAGGCTGCGAGAACGTTCGAGTCTCGTGCGAGCGGAGCACTCCACAAGGGAATTCCCTGTCGTCGCGAAGAATCGAGAATCTGGAGGAGTTCCCTGCCACCCGCCCCGCTGACACTCGACGCCAGGAAGGATTTCGCCGCTGCGCTCTGGGCGGTGGCGGCCGTTCTGGTGGCGGTGCTGCCGGGAGGCACCGCTCGCGCGCAGCCCTCTTGCCCGCCGCTGCCGCCCCCCGGAGGCGCTGCGATCGAGGTCACGCCCACGGAAGCCGATGCCCTGCGGGCGATCGTCGCGGGGGCCGCTACCGGCACCACCATCCTGCTTCACGACGGCGTCTACGACATGGACGCGGGCGACGCCGTCTCGCGCCTGGTCTTCTCGACCCCCGGGGTGACGTTGCGCTCGCTGTCGGGCGATCGCGACGCCGTCGTTCTGGACGGCAACTATCTGACCAGTGAGCTGATCGCGATCTCCGCCTCGAACGTGGTCATCGCCGACTTGACGGTTCGGGAGGCCTACGACCACCCCATTCATGTCTCGGGCAATCCCGACCCGATCACCGGCACCGTGCTGCACAATCTTCGCGTCATCGACCCCGGGCAGCAGGGAATCAAGATCAATCCGGTCGGTCAGGGCTGGGCCGACGACGGCACGATCGAGTGCAGCTCGATCGAGCTCACCGACGCCGGGCGCCCTTTCGTCCGCGACAACTGCTACACCGGCGGCATCGACGCGCATGCCGCCTGGGGATGGCAGGTGCGCCGCAATCGGATCTCCGGCTTCTGGTGCCCCTCGGGTCTTTCCGAACACGCGATCCACTTCTGGAATGCGAGCCGCGATACGGTGGTCGAGGAGAACGTCATCGTCGACTGCGCGCGGGGTGTCGGCTTCGGGCTGCTCGCGGTCTCGGGCGATCGGGCCTATCCCGACGATCCGTACCCAGGGGTGGGCTACCTCGGGCACATCGACGGGGTCATCCGCAACAACTTCATTGCCGCGGCCGACTCCGACCTCTTCCAGTCGGACTTCGGCTTCGATGCCGGCATCGCTCTCGAGCAGTCGCGCAACACCTGGGTGATTCACAACTCGGCCGTGTCGACCGCCGCGCCGTTCTCGTCGATCGAATGGCGTTTCGGCAACACGCTGGTCCAACTCGTCGACAACCTGGTCAGCCACAATCTGCGCGCGCGCGACGGGAACCCGCAAGCGGTTCTGGCCGGAAATCTCGAGGGGGCGCAGCCCGGTTGGTTCCAGTCGGTACCGCAGGGTGACCTGCACCTCGTCGACGAGGCGCTTCCGCCCGTCGACGCCGGCGCCGCCGTAGCGGCCGGTCTGGCCGATCGCGACATCGACCTCGCAGCCCGGCCCGCTGCGCGTGACATCGGCGCCGACGAAATCGTACCGGCCCTGTTCGCCGATGGCTTCGAGTCCGGCAACGCGAACGCCTGGTCGGCGGTCGTGCCATAGCAGCCGTTGACCGTTGCCTGAATTCAGTCGAGGAACCGGCCGAGCCGCTCGCGAGCAGCAGCGCCAGGGCAGCAGACCGGTGCGGGAAAGGGCCGGGATCTCCACGACCCCAGGGCCCAGCGGGCGACGGCGATGCCCGTGATGCTCGTCACCGACCTGTCCGCTCTCGCCCGCGCGTCGGACCGTCCGGAGCCCCTTCGTTCGCCGCGTCCTTTGACAATTATGCTTAGCGCTAAGTAGAATGCAGGCGATGAACGCGTCGCAGATGGCCAGAGTCCTGGGGAGAAGGGGCGGACGAGCGCGGAGCGAGCGGTTGTCCGCGGCGGAGAAGAAGCGCATCGCGTCCATGGGTGGCGAGGCGCGGCGGAGGTCGCTCCGGGCCGCCCGCCGCATCGTCGACAATCTGCGTTACGCCGCCGTCCTGGGCGACCTCGGCGGGCGAGCGACGGGCGTCAGGCGCCTGACGGACTTCGCGGGCCCACTGCCGGGGATCTATCCCGCGGGTGCGTGAAATGCCCGACCCGATGGATCATCTCCGAACGGTCGGAGAGATCGTCGACGGTCTGCGCGCTCTCGGTCTCGATCCCGTGCTCGTGGGAGGCATGGCCCTGGTGGTGCTGGGGTCCCGCAGAGTGACCCGCGATTTCGATTTCGTGGTCGCGCGTCCGGGCGAGCGCCTCGCTGGCGCGGTCGGCCTGTTCTACGACCGCAGTCTCGAGCTCGTCTCGGGCTTCGACAAGACGGGAGACGTCACCTCGACGATCACGAGTCGCCGGGTCGCGGTCGCTCGCTTGCGACTCGACGCGCCGGCAAGCGCGTACTTCTTCAATCCGAAGACCGGCCTTCGAGTCGATCTCCTCTTCGACTTCCCGATTCCCGCGGCGGAGCTCGCCGAGCGCGCGACACGAACCAGGATCCGGGCGCACCTCTTCGACATCGCCTCCGAGGAGGACCTCCTGCGCCTCAAGAAGATCGCCCGTGCGGAGCGCTCCGCGCCCGGCGACGTCATGGATATCTCCTTCCTCGAATCGCGGCGAAGGGACGTCGAGTAGCGCGGGTCGCACCTCAGCGCGGCAATCGATGGCCTTGGTGCAGGTTGAGAACGAAATGGTGGAGAAAATCAGTCTGCGTTCGAACACCCCAGGAAGTTCGACCACCCTGGCTACCTGGCAGCGGGATGTCGCCGCTATGAGGCAGGCGGCCCGAGGTCGAACTGGCGATGGGCCTGTCTCCGGTTTTTGTTCGCCGTGTCCGAAGGAGCCCGGAAGGGCGCCCACTCGAAGGCGGCGTCCCTCTCTGGTTTCAGCAAGACTCGATCCCTGTCATGTGCTCGACGGCTTGGCTTGCGCCGCCGCGCTCTCGCCGGCCTCCGTTCGCTGGCGCATCCAGTGCGGGCGGCTCCCCGTCCAGCGTTTGAACGCGCGTGAGAACGCCGCCGGGTCGGAGAAGCCCACCAGATAAGCGGTCTCGTTCACCGAGACCTTCTGTCCTTGGAGGTAGTAGAGCGCCAGGGTGTGGCGTAGCTCATCCAGCACCCTCTCGAAAGTCACGCCCTCCGCCTTCAATCTGCGGAACAGCGTCTGCCGGCTGAGCCCCAGCTTGCCAGCGATCCTCTCGATGCTGGCGTCGCCGGTGTGCAGGATCGGCATCAGCAGGCTCTCGACCCGGCCCCGGAAGGTCTTCGCAGCATCGAGGCTCTCGAGCAGCGCTTCGGCGTGCGCGCTCAGGATGCCGAAGACGTAACTGGGTTCGAGGGCGATTCGCTGCTGCAACCACGCCGCATCCATCAAGAGCGCGTTCCTGTGGCTCCCGAAGACCAGGGGCACCTGAAAGATCCGGTCGTATTCGGCGCGATACGCCGGTTCCGCGTGGGTGAAATGAGCCGCCTGCAGGAACGGTGTCTCGCCCTGTTGGTGGGACGCCCACGCGACCCGTGCAAAGAAGGCCTCGGTGAGCTCCGGAATCTCGTTCGGATTCCTGCGGGTGTCGATCAGCCAGACGCTGCCCTGGGCGCGTTCGAGCAGGTATCGATCCGGACGATCGCACTCGACGTCGGCCATGAGCCGCCCGTAACGATTCCGCTGTGCCAGCGCGTCGGCCACGGTTTCGCATGCGTAGCTGATCATCGAGGCGACGGAATAGTCCGCGCAGTCGATCGTCTCGCCGAAGTGCAGCGCGAGCGCGGGATCGCTGCTCAGTTCCTTGGCGGCGCGGATCAACGTCACCAGTTTCGCCAGGGGAATGCGCTGGTCCTGATCTGCGAGCGCGTGCAGATCCAGTTGGGCGCGTTCCAGCAATGCACTTCTGCCGACACCCCTGGCCGCGGCCAGATCCACCCAGGCGCGTACCGTCCCGGCAGCGACGGTGGGCCCGGAGGTGGCAGTCGTCGGCGTGCTACGTGGAGTCATGCGATGGATGCCTGCGGTCATGGTCATGGGCCAGCGCCTGGCTAGACTAACCCAAGCCGTTCCTCGCCCAGGGGAAGCAGGAACCCACGGGTGGGAATGCTCCCTCGTAGAGAGCAGAAGGACGGAATGCAGCCGAGAGTGACGAGCCACTGGAGGCACAATATGACTTCGATCCAAGCGACGGCGCGGCGGGCAGGGGCCCTGTACTTCCTGTTCCTGGTCGTGGGACTGGTCGACATGTTCGGCTTTACCGGTTTCCTGGTTGCCGGGGACGCGAGAGCTACGTCCCGCAACATCCTCGCTCGCGAGCTCGTCTATCGCATCGGCATTCTGACCGACCTTGTCGCCCTCCTGCTCTTCATCGTCCTGGTCGTGAGCCTGTACAACCTGCTCAAGAGTGCCGACAAGTGGCACGCCATGCTCATGGTGATCCTGGTCTCGGTCGGCGTCGCCGTCGGGCTTGCCAACCTGCTCACCAAGCTTGCACCGCTGATCCTCCTGAGTGGAGCCGACTATCTGTCGGCTTTCAGCAAACCTCAACTGGACGCCCTGGTGCTGGGTTTTCTCAGCCTGAACAGTGAGGGCAATACCGTAGCCGCGGTCTTCTGGGGCCTCTGGCTCTTTCCGTTCGGCATCCTGGTCGTGAGGTCGGGCTTCTTCCCGCGTGTCCTGGGCATCCTGCTGCTGGTCGCCGGCTTCGCCTATCTGACGAGCAGTGTCACCTCAATTGTCTTGCCTGCATACGGCGACGTTGTTTCGCGGGCCGCGACGCCGCTCCTTCTCGGAGAATTCCCGATTATCTTCTGGCTGCTCATCAAGGGAGCCAAGGCGCCGCTGCCCCAGGAACAGTCTGCCTGACGTCGGAGCGCCCTTTCCGGAGCGCACCCCGGCCGCGGCGAGGATTCCTGTCTCGTTGGAACGAATGGACACTGCGGAGGCATCGAAGTGACAAGGGATACTGTCGACGAGTCACAACTCAAGGCCGCAAGAGTCGCTGGATTCGCTTTCCTGTTCGCGATGGCGATCGTGGTCATTGCGAACTATGGCATCAACTTTCGTCTCAGCGTCCCGGGCAATGCAGCCGAAACCGCCCGAAACATCCTGGCGCACGAAACGCTGTTTCGCCTCAACATCGCCTGCAATCTGATCTACGCCGCGACCATCGTGGTCCTGCTCGCAGCGCTCTACGTGATCCTCAAGCCGGTGAATCCGGGCCTGGCACTGATTGCGGGATTCTGCAGGCTGGTCGTTGTCTTGATGTGGGCTGTTGGCGCGCTCAACTCGCTCGGCGCGCTGCGGCTCCTGGGTGATGCCGCTTACCTTCCGGTCTTCGGGGCGGATCAGTTGCAGACCCTGGCGAGGTTGCAGCTCACCGCGGGCTACGACGCCTACTACGTCGGCCTGCCGTTCTGGGGATTGGCTTCCACGGTTTGCGGCTTCCTGTGGTTCAAATCGAGGTATATCCCGCGAGCGTTGGCCGCCTGCGGTGCGATCTCGTCCGCATGGTGCGTGATCTGCGTTTTCGCTTTCATCGTCTTCCCCTACTTCGACGAGACGGTCAACGCCTACTGGTTCGACTCGCCGATGGTCATCTTCGAAATGGTGTTGGGCCTGTGGCTTCTGTTCAAGGGATTGCGGCCACCTCGAGTGACCGGACCCGAAAAGGCAAGCGCGCGAGACGAGGCCCGTGCCGCCTTGTCCACTGGTTTCGGTTGACGGCAATGGAGCAGATAGGCGAGCGGAGAAACAGAGGCGCGCAGGGAGGGTCCAACCGTGACCACGAGCGCGGCGCCGATCAGCGCCGCTGCGACGGCGAAGGTGGTTTGCATGCCGCTGGCTATGGCCGCGGGGCGGGCGGTCGCGAGGTCGTTTGTCGCCGCCGCGAACGTGAAGACGGCGCCCATCACCGAAGCGCCGGTGATCAGTCCCAGGTTGCGCGAGAGATTGAGCAGGCCCGAGAGGATGCCCCGTTGGTTGGGAGCGGTGTTCGCCAGCACGGTCGTGTTGTTGGCCGTCTGGAAGAGCGCGTAGCCGGCGGTGACGACGACGATGGGGGCGAGGTAGCCGGGCACTCCCGCTGCCGCCGGAAGTAGCGACAGGGCCGCGGCACCGGCCGCCATCGCGCCGAGACCGGCGATCGTCATGCGTGACGCGCCGAAGCGGTCCGCGATGCGTCCGGCCGGGAGGGCGGTGAGCGCTGCCACCAGCGGACCGACGGAGAGGAGGAGTCCGACGCGGGCCGCGTCGAGCGCCAGCGCGCGCGAGAGATAGAACGGCCCGACCACCATCGTCGCCATGATCACCGTCGAAACGAGCGCGCTCGCGGCGAGGCTCGCTCGCAGCGCTGCCTGGCGGAACATCGCCAGCCGGACGAGCGGCGACGGCGTGCGCATCTCGACGAGCACGAAGAGGCCGGCCAGGCTGGCCGCGGCCAGGAGCAGCGACAGGTTGAGCGGGCCGAACCTCCCGCGCCCGAGCGTCATGGCGAGGGCATAGGCCGCGAGCGCGAGCGCCAGCAGGAGCGTACCCGGCCCGTCGAGGCCGGACCGATCCGCGCCGGATCTTGGGGCGGCCGCCGGCAGGTGACGACCCGCGAGCCGCCAGGCCAGCAGCCCGAGCGGTGCCTGCAGGAGAAAGATCGCCCGCCAGCCGGGACCGGCGATGAGGAGGCCGCCGAGCGAGGGGCCGAGCGCGGTGCCGATCGCGGACATCGTTCCGAGCAGTCCCATGGCGCTGCCGGTTCTTTCCGGCGGGACGACCTCGCCGACGAAGGCGAGGGAGAGGGCCAGCAGGATCGCAGCGCCGAGTCCCTGCGCCGCCCGCGCGGCGATCAGCCACCCGAGCGCCGGCGCGCCGCCGCAGCCGATCGACGCGATCGTGAACAGGGCGATTCCGGCGCGCAGCAGCCGTCGGCGGCCGATGAGGTCGCCGAGCCGGCCGACGCTGACGATCAGGGTGGTCACGGCGAGGAGGTAGGCCAGCACGACCCACTGGACCGCCTGGAACGAGGCGGCGAACGCCTGCGCCAGGGTCGGCAGGGCGACGTTGGCGATGCTCGTCCCGAGCGCAGCGAGGAGCGTCGAGAGCGACAGGGCGGCGAGCGCCCAGTGCGCCGATGGCGGTCGAGGGGGTTTTCCGGGAGCTGTCGCAGCGAGCGTTGCGCGGGTCGGCTGGAGCATGGCTCCAAGGTAGCCCGGCATTGCACATGGCGCAAGACGCAATGAATACACAATGGAATTGCACGGAACGCCCTATCCCGATAAGGTCCATCGATGGCGGATCCCGACCTCAACCTGCTCGTCACTCTCGATGTGCTCTTGGCGGAGGGCAGCGTCACGCGCGCCGGGCGGCGTCTGCGGCTCAGCCCGTCGGCGATGAGCCGCGCCCTGGCTCGCCTGCGCGCGACCACCGGCGATCCGCTGCTGGTGCGCGCCGGCCGCGGACTCGTACCCACGCCGCGGGCGCTCGCGCTGCGCGAACGGGTGCGCCCGCTCGTGGAGGAGGCGAACGATGTGCTCCGCCCGGCGGGGAAGCTCGACCTCGCACGCCTCGACCGCACCTTCACGTTGCGTACCCGGGAGGGCTTCGTTGAGAACTTCGCGCCGGCCCTCCTGGCGCGCGTGCAGCGGGAGGCGCCGGGGGTAAAGTTGAGCTTCCGGAAGAAGCTCGACCGGGAGAGCGCCTCGCTGCGCGACGGTCGGGTCGACCTGGAGACGGGTGTGGTCGGGCCGACGACAGGGCCGGAGCTCCGTGCGCAGGCGCTCTTCCGCGACCGCTTCGTCGGTGTCGTGCGCCAGGGGCATCCGCTGGCGCGGGGAAGGATCACCCCCGCCCGCTACGCGGCGGGCGGGCACATCGATGTCGACCTGCGGGGCCCCGGTAGTGACCAGGTGGATCGGGCTCTCGAGAACCACGCGCTCGAACGGCGCCTCGTCGTCTTTGTCGACGGCTTCGCAGCCGCGCTGGCCCTGGCCCGCGCCACCGATCTGATCGCGACGCTCCCCGAACGCCACACCGGGAATCTGCGCGCCGGTTTGCACAGCTTCCGCCTGCCCGTCGCGACGCCGGAGTTCACCCTCTCCCTGCTCTGGCACCCGCGCATGGAGGCCGATCCCGCGCATCGCTGGCTGCGCGAATGCGTGCGCAGTGTCTGCGCGGATCAGCGCTGACCCGGCGCTATTCGCGCGCCGCCGGGAGCCGGTGCTGCCTCGGGGCGCGGGTACGGCGTCGTCGGTAGCCGCGGAGCCGCGGCGGCCGCGACAGCCGGGGCAGCTCGGCTTCCGCCCGACCAACCGGACCGGCGTAGAGTCCTGACGAGGAGACGACCATGAAGGTGACGACGCGCGACAGCTTCGGCGCGGCGCCGGCCATCGAGCCGGCGACGCCCGGCAGCTACGGCGAGGTGCCGAGCGGCTTCCGCCTGCCGGCCGCGACTACGGTCGGGGCTGTCACGCTCCAGGTCGCCGACCTCGAGCGCTCGCTCGAGTTCTACCGCTCGACCCTCGGCCTCGCCGAGCTCGGTCGCGAGGGCGGAGTGGCCGTACTCGGAGCGGGGGCTCGTCCACTTGTCGAGCTGCGCGAGCGGCGCGGCTCGCGGTCCGCCGGTCGCGGCCGGCTTGGGCTCTTCCACTTTGCGATCCTGCTGCCGGACCGGCCGGCGCTGGGCCGCTTCGTGCAGCACTTGGCCGACCTCGATGTCCAGGCCGGCGCCGGCGACCATCTGGTCAGCGAAGCGTTCTACCTCACCGATCCGGACGGGCTCGGCATCGAGGTCTACGCCGACCGGCCGCGCGAGAGCTGGCGCCGCAACGGGCGCGAGCTCCTGATGGCGACCGATCCGGTCGATGTCGCCGCGGTCGTGGCCGCTGGCGGGGGCGTCGCCTGGAGCGGAATACCCGACGGGACGACGATGGGGCACGTGCACCTCCACGTCGGCGACCTCGAGGTCGCCTCGCGCTTCTACTCCGCCGCGCTCGGGCTCGACCGCATCGTCTGGAGCTACCCCGGGGCGCTCTTCCTCTCGGCAGGGGGCTACCACCATCACCTCGGCACCAACGTCTGGGCCGGCCCGGGCGCCCGTTCGCCCGCAGCCGACCAGGCGCAACTCCTCGAGTGGACGCTGGAGCTGCCGGATGTCGAAGCCGTCCGGAGCGCCGCTTCGAGTCTCGAGAGCGCCGGATTCGCGGCCGAAATCGCTGCCGCAGGCACCGCGGCCCGGACCCGCGACCCGTGGGGGACGCCGCTCGCCCTCGTCGTTCGAGAGGAGCGGGGATCCTGAAGATCTCCCGCATTCAGACGCAGCAGGGTCGCCCCGCGGCACGGAATGTCCGCGGCGATTGAAGAAAACGCACCGTTCGAAGTCGTCTTTTCCACGCCCGGCGCAAGCTCCCAATGGCATCGACCGTGCCACTCTCATTCCGGCCGGCAATTCGAATGGCACGGGACTTGCGCCACAGGCGTGCATGACCTCGAGCCCCATACAACCGCTGCCGACCGACCCGACTCCTCCTCCCTACGAAGATCCCCCGGTGCCGACGCAGGTGCCGCCTATGGCGCCGCCCCGCGATCCGGTTGAAGTTCCGATCCAGGATCCTCCGCTTCCGCCGGCGGAAGATCCTCCGGCGCCGATCCGGGACCCGCCGGCGCCGGCAGGCGAGCCTTCGTCAGGCACCGCCTTCGCCCGCGCTCCCTCCACGAATATCTGACGGACACTGCGGATTCGGCGGGCCTCGCTCTTTCGGGCTCGCTCCGTCCGCGAGCTCGGCGCGCAGTTGGAGCGTTGAACCGGGCGGTCAGGGACTGACGAGATTCCTCGGCTCGGGCTACGGGCAGGATTGGTTGAAGAACTCGGTGTCGCCGTTCGACGCGAACTGGCCGAGGGGGACGGATACGGTCTCGGCCTTGCAGGCCTGGAGATCCTCCACGGTGTACTCGAGCGCCACGTTCGAGGTCGAGCCGTAGAAGAACCAGTAGGAGCCGTTCGCGCTGCAGCCGTTGACGATCTTCACCAGCAGCTCGAGGATCTGCGGGTTGAAGAAGTAGAAGAAGCCGGAGTCCGGCGTATAGGCGAGCGCCACGCCCGGACCGCTCCCGCCCGAGAAATCGGTCCAGGTGACCCGTACGCGGAACCGGTTCGGCGTACCCGAGCCGCCTGCCAGGCAGAGCGTCTGGGCGTCGGGCACGCAAACGGACGGTGTACAGGCGCCGTCGAGGATCGCCACCGTCGAAGTCGACGGCCCGCCCAGCGTCGCACCGCCGGTCGGCGAAGAGAGCGCCGCGGTGAAGGTTTCCTCACCCTCAGTGACCGCGTCATCGACGACGTTCACGGCGAAGCTCTTCTCGGAGTTGTCGCCGCTGCCCCAGGAGAGGGTGCCGCTCGCGCTCGCATAATCGGCAGGCGCGCTTGCGGTGCCGTTGGCGGTCGCGTAGTGGACCGAGACGGCGCCGGTCGATCCGCCCACCCTGCGGACGGCCAGGGTCACCGACCCTGCGCTCTGGTCGATCGGGCTGGCCCCTTCCGCGAACCGGAGGTTTCCGGCGCCCCCGCCGCTTTCGAGAGGTGGCGTGTTCTCGGCGAAGTATTCGTGGCTGTCGGCGTTCTGGACCGCGAGATTCGGCTGCGAGGTCGCCAAGCCCCTGCAGGCGGTCTGACCGTAGGTGTGGTCGTCGGTTGCGGCGACGACGTTGAAATGCGACATCTCGTGGACCAACGTCCCGGCCTTGGAGTCGGTGCCGGTGGCCGGCGCCGTCCAGAAGGCGTTGCAGACATAGATGGTATACGGCTGATTCGGATAGACGTAGGCGTAGTACGGCTCGTTGCAGGCGCAATCGATGACGATCGGCGTCGTCTGGAACGCGTTTCGCATCGCGTTGAAGTGACTCGAGACGGTGTTGAAGCGTCCACTGTTGGCGGCGCCGAACCAGGTGGTGTAGCGCGACCCGACCGTCGACCAGGTCCTGCTGTCGAGGTAGGACTTGGCGCCGGTCGAGTAGTTGGTGGCGTTTCCCACCGCCGTGGTCACCGCGGTCGACTGGCTGGTCGAGCAGTTGTCGGTGGAGAGCGAGCGTTCCCCGGCCGGCGCGGTGTTCCAGGCCGGAAGCGGCGGAGAGTTCGGGCCCTCGCGCCAGACCGCCACGGTGTTCGACTCGACGGTTTCCCGCAAGACGCCGACATCGCCGACGCTGTCGGCGCCGGGGGCGCCGGGGGCGAAGGTGCCGGGCTCGTCGGCGCCGATTCCTTCCAGCAGGTCGATGCGGTAGGCGACGACGTACTCGCCGCCGCCGCTCATGTCGTAGTGCTTCGTGAGCTCGGTCACGGCGGAGAGTGTCTCGCCCGGCGCGAGTGGCACGAAGTCGGCGGGGCCGGGGGCGGCGCGCTTGACGAAGCGGCCGAGGTAAGTGACGGGCTGGCCGTCGCGGGTCACGGCGAAAAGACTGACGTCGAGCCGGGCGCCCGGAACGAGCCAACGCGGCACCAGAATGGTCCGCGTCGAGCGATTTTCGATCGTCACTGAGGCGACAACGTCATCGTCGGCGTCGAGCCAGTCGGAGCTCAAGGAGAGGTCGGCACGCAGCCCCGCCGCCCGAACCGGAGCCGCCGACAGCACGATCCATAGCACGACCAGCAGGGACTTGCGCATGGCATTCCTTCCTCGAGGCCTTCGTCGGGACTTTACACGAGCCGCTCCAGGAAGGCAGGCGGCCGCCGATCTCGCGCTGCGGCAGCTCGAGGAGGACGGCGGGGAGAGAGTCTGGCGGGACGGCAGGATCAGAGCGGGACGGTGCAGACGCCTCCGGCCTTCGAGCCTTTCCAGTGAAGATCCGCGTCGATGCAGGCCTTGGCGAAGCTGCCGCAGTCGAAGGTCGCGCCCCCCGGCCCTGCCGTGCATTTGTTCGCCAGGCACTTGCCTTCGGAATCCCTCGCCTGGCATTCGAAGGTGCGTGAGATCGTGTCCGGTCCATTGCGGTCCGGGTCGAGAACCTGGCCTTTGTCGAGGCTCGGAGAGGCTTTCGGGCTGGGGCCCCAGCAGCCGGCGAGCGCTGTCAGCAGTGCGAATGCGACGATCGCGCGCGAAGTGGCAGAGGCTGAGTGCATGGTCCCTCCTGGGTCGATGATGGAGTCTTGGCGCGGAGGCGCTGAGGCATCCTGTCCATCCGACGAGCCTCGGTCTTGCAGGCCCGAGCCCAGAAGGCGCCCATCGCGGCGGCGGCGTGAGTAAACTTCCAGTTCTCCGGACGACGAACGAGCGGTTGCGACATTTCGATCTCCTTCGCAGTTTTCCTGTTCACTAGTACCGCGTTTTCTGCGGAAGGAGGACATCGGAGGACATTGGCATTCTCGATGCCCGCATTCTCGATGCCAGCTACCCGAGCGGTTTCCGCCGGGTTCCTGCGCGCGATCGGAGGCCAGCGCCCTCAGGAGCACCCACGCGCAAGGACGGAGGGCAGAACACCGCTGGATGCGGGAGTTCGTGAGGGGAGTTTGACTACCGCGAGGTCTCGATCGGGAAGGTCTGATTGACGCAGGGAGTATCCAGCCCCCCGAAGCAATCGCAGTCCTGGCCGGTGAACGTGAGCTGATAGCTGCCTTGCCAGGTGTCGCCGCTCGTGAAATTGCCCCCCACCGAATAACCGATCGTGCAACTGCCCGGTTCCTGCTGGTTCGCGGTGAACGAGCCCGAGGGGCAGGACGCTCCGGCGCCAATCAGCGTCACCGGATTCGACGGTGCCGAGCTGATCCTGGAGCCATCGATGGAGAGCAGGAATTGGGTGATGGTGAGATCGACGATCCCGAGACAGCAGTAATAGCTGATCTCGGTCGGCGAGGTCAGGAAGTAAGTGCCATCCGGATCGCAGGGCACCCAGGCCGAGGTGTCTCCCGACTCGAAACCATCGACGAAGATCAGCTGCCCGGCCACCAGGGGGCCGGAGAGCAGCGACAGCAAGAGCCCGAGCGGAAGTGACCTTGCCGCCCTGAGCGACGAACGGGCTGAAGACGCCATCGGTCTCTGCATTTTTCGGTTCGCGGTGCAGGCAACGGATTTTCGCGGAGAGTGCACAGCAGGGCCCCCGATTCCCCTGAGTCGCTTCGTCTTCCCCTCCGGGACTGCCGAGGACGGAACGTAGCGCACCCGGGTCCGCGCCCGTTTCGCGAGGATTGCGTACTTACTACCCGGCTCGCGCCTGCCTTCGCGTAGAAAGTGCGCTTCACCTCGCGTTGCTCGGCGCGTACTGTGAGCAGGCTTCGACCGCAGAGCGGAGACCGTGAGGACGTTCCTCGCGTCCGGTGTTCGGAAGTGGCTTTGTCGCCGCGGCGCCCGTCCGGTTCCAGGAAGAGGTTGTCTGATCGCGGGAGCGACTCGTTCCGGTGCGCGATATCTGGATCCGGTTGCGAGAAGTGTGCAGGTTGGCTACGACAGGGAGAATGTCCATGAAAACCAGGAACGAGATGCAAGGGCTGTTCGTCTGGATGACAATGATTCTCGGCATTCTCGCGGCGATGCCAGCTCAGGCAGCTGGCCCGGCGCCGGTAGACCTCGGAAAGGCCAACAACCTGGTGATCCTCGCGAAAACGGGAATCTCGACCACGGGTGTAACCTCGATCGTGGGCAACATGGGGGTCAGTCCGATCGCAGCGACGGGCATTACGGGCTTCGACCTGATCATGGATCCCTCCGAAAAATGGTCGACATCCTCGCTGGTCGCCGGCAAGATTTACGCCTCGGACTACGCGACTCCCACACCCGCGAGGATGACTCTCGCCGTGGCAGACATGGAAACCGCCTACACCAACGCAGAGGGTCGGCCCCTGCCTGACTTCACCGAGCTCTACGCCGGCGATCTCACCGGGCAGACGCTCATTCCTGGGCTCTACAAGTGGGGAACCGGCGTCTTG
Organism: Thermoanaerobaculia bacterium; assembly: GCA_031403995.1. Lineage (GTDB taxonomy): Bacteria > Acidobacteriota > Thermoanaerobaculia > Multivoradales > JAGPDF01 > JAGPDF01. Next base: position 9,014 of record JANNGS010000067.1, on the reverse strand, counting down.
ATCTCCGCTGGCGGGGTCACCCTCTCGGGCAGCCCGACCGATGTCTGGATCTTCCAGATCGCGCAGGATCTGACCGTCGAGTCGGGTGCCATCGTGACTCTGGCCGGCGGCGCGAGCGCAGCCAATATCTTCTGGCAGGTTGCTGGCCAGACCAACCTCGGGACGACGAGTCGCATGAAGGGGATCGTTCTCTGCGCCACCCAGATCGCCATGACCTCGGGCGCGAATCTGGTGGGCCGGGCGCTGGCGCAGACCGCCGTCACCCTGAACGCAAACTCCATCTACATGGCGGCGAGCGACAATTCGCTGTTCATCGACGGCTTCGAAACCAACGATACGTCGCGTTGGTCGCTGACGTTCCAGTAAGCGGTCCGCCAGCAACTGTCTAGCTCGCCGCCCCGCCTCGCCGCCTTGCGGACCTTCGTAGGGCAGCGGCGCAGAGCGCCAGAGCGAAGAGGCCGATGCCGAATCGCGACAGCGCGGGAACCTCGATGACGCCCCCTCCCAGGCCCGGCGGGGCGACGGCAATCCCGGACAGGAAAGACGAACCCGAAGGCGGCGCGATGTCCCCGACCTCCTCGAGCGCCCCGCCCTCGAGATCCACCCGGAAGAGCTTGTTCTCTTTGCCGGTAGGCCCGAACGGGATGAGCGTTGCGAGGTAGGCCGTCCCGTTCGCCGAGATGTCGAACCAGAGGCGCTCGGCCTCCACGTCGACCGCTCCGATGACCGTCACCTGGCCGGAGGACGCTGGTGGGTCTCCAGCCCGGTGACCCGGGCTTCGAGCCGGAGACCATCGCCCGCTACCGCGTGGCCCTCGTCCGCGAAGAGGCCACCCCTTGCGAGTCCCGGCCGCTGACCGGCGCCTGGTCGAAGGGGAAGCGGGCGCGGTACGCCTACGACAACTGCCCGGGCTGCCGGCGGATCAACGTCCCGCAGCAGCAGTTCGAGGCGCGCTTTGTCGAGCTCCTGGACCGCCTCAGTCCTCGGCCAGAGGTGCTGCGGCTACTCTCCGCCGCATTGCTCGAGCGCTGGAACGAGGAGCAGAAGGGTGTCGTCGAGAAGCGCCGGGCCATCGAGCAGCGGCTCGAGGTGCTTCAGCAGCGCAGGGGGCGAGTCGTGAGCGCTTACCTCTACGAGGGGGCGATCGACAAGGAGACCTGCCAGTCCCACATGGCGCGGGTCGAGGAGGAGCTGACGCTCGCCAAGATCGACCGCCATGAGGCTGAGATCGACGAGTCCGACATCGAGGGCACCCTGGCGTTCGCCGAGCACCTGGTCACCCACTCGAGTCGCCTTTGGATTGAGGCTGCGCTGGATCAGCGGCAGCGTCTGCAGAAGCTGTTCTGCCCGGAAGGTCTCAGCTTCGACGGCCCAGAATTTCGAACGCCCCTAGCCTGTCCATTCTTCATGAACATCGAGGGGACTTCCCGCTGGGTGGGTGAAATGGTGGGCCACATCACTCTGAGTTCGAACACCCCAGGAAGTTCGAACACTCTGACTTTCTGGCTGCGGGAAGTCGCGGCAATGAGGCAGGCGGCATGACGTCGGTGCCGTTCAAAGGCCTGGCTCCGGGTTCCGTACGCTGTCGCCGAAGGCGCCCGGTCGGGCGCCCACTCGGGAGCAGCGTCCCTTTCTGGTATCCGCTGCTGCGTTCGCAAGTGGCCTTCGATCACTTCCGCCATGAGGCCGTTGATGGCGCCGCGTATGCCGACGATAGCGGGCGATTTGGTGTGCAGCACCTCGCGCCGGCGCCGGACACACGGGTTCTCCAGTTCAGACGCAAAGAGGGTGGTAATTTCTACAGCATGTTCACCCTACCGGTACTCATCGGCATCGCGCTCGCGTTGGCCATCGTCGCGCTGGGACGGTTCTCGGGCCTCGACCGCGACCGCGCGCTCTATCCGGTCACGCTCATCGTGATCGCGGCGTACTACGTCCTGTTCGCGACCATGGGCGGAGCGCAGGCCCTGCCGAGCGAGTTGATCGCGGCGACGGTGTTCGCCGTCGTCGCGATCGTCGGGTTCCGTAGCAGCCTGTGGTGGGTCGCGGCCGGGATCGCCGGTCACGGAGTCTTCGACTGGTTGGTGCACCCCCACCTGATCGCGAACCCTGGCATGCCGGTGTTCTGGCCGGCGTTCTGCGGGTCGATCGATGTCGCGCTCGGGGTGCTCATCGCCATCCTGTTGCTTCGCGGCGCCATCCCTGCGCGCCGCTCCGCGCCCGCGCAACATGCGTGATTCCAGATAGGTATCGAGAAGACACCGTCGTGCCCATGCCGTGGTGCCGGGAAGGCCGGCGTTACACCTGGATTACGGTCTGTCCTTGCGCGCGGCCTTCGCCCACGTGCCGCAGCGCGTCGGCCGTGTCGCGGAGCGCGTAGCGGCGGTCGATCGCCGGCTTGATCTTGCCGGCCTCGACCAGCTCTTTCAGCACCAGCAGGTCCTTCTGGTTGAGCGAGAGGATGAAGGGCTTCAGTTTTCTGGTCGAGAAGCTCGAGATCAGAATCATGGCCGCCAGCCGCCGGAGCCAGCGCAGGCCGGAGTTGCCACCCGATGTCGAAACGAACGTCCCGGTCGGGACGAGCACGCGCCGGCAGTCCAACAGGGAGCGATTGCCGACGGCGTCCAGCATCACGTCGAAGCGCGGGCCGCCGGTGACGAAGTCGGTCGTCGTGTAGTCGATCACATCGTCGGCGCCGAGGGCGCGCATGCGGGCCACATTGCGCGTGCTGCAGACCGCCGTCACATGAGCGCCGAATGCCTTGGCAATCTGGACACCCCAGCTGCCCACACCGCCGGACGCGCCGTGGACCACCACGCGGTGACCCGCTTTCACGACGCCGGCGTCGCGCAGCGCCTGCAAGGGTGTGACGGCCCAGGGCGTGGCGGCGGCTTCCTCGAACGACTGGTTGCGGGGCTTCGGCGCGAGCCGGTCCGCGCGGACGACGACGTATTCCGCGAACGCGCCGGTGGTGGTCTCGCCAAACACCTCGTCGCCAGGGCGAAGCGTGGTGACTTTGGTGCCGGCCGCTTCGACGCGCCCGGCCATGGCCGAGCCCGGCACCAGGTGCCCGGGCCGGAGGAGGCCGCCGACTGCGGGACGGACCACGTAGGGCTTCCCGGTGACGATGTGGTGGTCACCGATGCTCGCTCCGGCCGCGCACACCCGGACCAGTACGTCGTGTTCGCCGGCGACGGGGCGAGGGATTTCCTCGTACGACAGCACGTCGGGTGTCCCATACCGCCGCCGCACGATGGCGTGCATGGTCGCGCCGCTCATCCTCGATGCCGCCGAATGTTCGTCATTTCCGGAGTCTGCGCCGGGCATTCAACTACAGAGACACGCGAGTGCGCAAGCGGCCAGAAGAGGGCGGAAGTGCCTCGAGGCGAACTCGGGGGGGCATCGGCGCCGACGCGCGGTCCAGCGCCAGCGTCTGGCAGCGGGTCAGGGGGAGGCCGCGGACCAGGCCGAGGTGTCGCCGGAAGCGAAGTCGTCCGCGAAGAGAGGGGATGCGACGGCCGCCGAAGACCACCAGAACGCGTCGCTCCCATCGTTGAAGTCGGCGGCGGCGATGTCGGTGGCCCGGCTGGAAAAGACGACCTGACCTCCGTTGGCGGACACCGACGCGCCGAAAGAATCTCCGAACGCGCGCCGATGAGGATCCGCAAACGTATGAGAAATGAGTGTCGTCGCGCTCTCCGCCGGCGCCAGGAGGTCCCATCGGTAGAGCTGCGAGTTCTCGCCGTAGGGGAAGGGTGAGGGTCCGGGTCCGGTCTCTCCCGGCGTCAGATCCGTGGCGACGCTTTCGAAGACGACGAACTGGCCGTTCGCGCTGAGCAACGAAATGGCCGAGCCGCTGTTGCCGCAGACGTTGGCCGCGGTGGGCGTGTGAGAGATCAATCGGCTCGCACCGGGCGCCGATGCCTGACGGTCAAAGAGATAGGCGTTGTAGACGCATGCCCCGACGAGTCCCGGAAGGAGGTCCGTGGAGAAACTGGAGAAGCCGACGAGCCGCCCGTCATGGCTGATCGCGGCGACATAGGAGTCCCCGTTCCCCCTCATCAGCTCCTCCCCCGCCCGCCGCGACAGAAGATGATTCGCGGAGGCAGTGGGCGCGAGGCGATCCCAGAGGTAGGCGTTCCAGTGCTGAGTTCCGCCGGCGCCGGTGACGAGGTCGGTCGCGAGGCTCCGGTAGGCCACGTGCGCACCATCGCCCGAGATCACTGGCGCATCGGAGCTGTTGCCGGCTCGCGACGTCGCGCTGGAGGGGTGATGCGAGACGAGGCGGATTGCGAGGTCGGAGGGACTGTCGCGATCCCAGACGAAGACATTGTCCCAGGCGTTGGTGGTACCCACACCCGTGAGATCCGTCGCAGCGCTCGAGAAGGCGACGAAACGCCCGTCCGCGCTGCTCGACGGGCTGTCCGTCCCGTGGTCCCCCGGTTGGTTTTCGCTGGTCAGAGCATGAGAGACCAGGCGGTTTGCTGTGGCCGGCGGCGCTTCCCGATCCCATTGATAGAGCTGAAAGAGGAGAGGCTCACCTCCAGGGCCCGGGATGAGATCGGTCGAATCGCTGGTGTAGCTGATGTAGCGACCGTCCGCGCTCGGGCTCATCCACCTGCACACCGAGTTGCTGCGCACGTTCGCGCCCGCGGGGGTGTGCGAAACGAGGCGGGTCGAGCTCGCCGCCGGAGCGTCGCGGTCCCAGAGATAGACGTTGTAGTCCGTTCCACCGGTTGAACCCGCGATCAGGTCGGTGGCGGAGCTCTGATAGTAGATCCAACGCCCGTCCGCGCTGAGATAGGCGGAGGCGGAGTAGCCATCGCTGCGCCTGGTCGCGTCGTCGAATGCGTGGGAGACCAGTCTCGCCCTGCGGGTGAACGCGTCCCAGAGGTAGACGTTCCCCAATGCCGGCCCTGAGAGACCTTCGACGAGGTCGATCGCTCCGCTCGAGAAGACGGCGAAGCGACCGTCTTCCGAGACCGTCGGACCCGGGGCGTAGGCGGTCTCGCTCGGCGCGCTACCGGTCGCGGCTGGCCACGGGAGGAAGCTGCTCAGGCCGGAGACCAGCTCGAGGTCGAGCGCCGCTGTGCTCGTGGCGAAGACGTCGGTGAAATACAGATCGCCGACGACGAGGTCTGTGGCTGTGCTGGTGAAAGCCACGACCGAGCCGTCGCCGCTCAGTGCGGGCTGCAGCGCTTCGGCATTCGAGGAGACCGCAACGCCCTCCGTCGAGTGCGAAACGAGGCGATGGGCGGAGGGGCCGGGCGCCTCGCGGTCCCAGAGGAAGATGTCCGTTGGGGGAAGCACGGGGTAGGGCAAGCCCCGAGCGAGATCGCGCGTGAAACTGCGATAGGCGACGTAGCGCCCATCGTCGCTCACGACCGACTCGTTCGCGTGCACATCGTGCTGGTCGCCCTGGCGTTCGTCCGGAATCGAGACTCTTCGATTCGCCGTCGCCGTCGGCGCATCCCGGTCCCAGATGTAGATGTTCGTCGGAGGTGGCGGGGGAACCGGAGGTCCCGACGCGCTACCGGAAGGATTCGGCTCGAGCTCGTGAACGAGGCCGCGCACCGGCTCGGGGCCCAGATCGGTCGAAGACGTCGTGAAGGTGACGAACCTGCCGCCGCCGCTCATCCGGGCATCGAAGGAGAAGCCATTTCCGCCAGTGGGCGGCGAGCTCGATGGCGTGTGAGACACCAATCGAAGCGACTCCGAGGCAGCGGCGTCGCGATCCCAGAGGTAGATGTTGAGTTGCCAGTTGGTTTCGGCTCCTGCGACGAGATTCGTGGCGTAGCTGCGGAACACGAGGTAGCGACCGTCGTGGCTGATCCGCGGCTCCGACGAGTCCCTGTTTCCCCGGACCAGAGCGCCCGCTGCATCGTGCGAGACGAGGCGATTCCCTGCGAGAGCGGGTGCATCGCGGTCCCAGATGTAGACGTTCTCTCCCGTCTCGCCCGACGCGCCCGCGACGAGATCGGTCGCTGCGGTGGAGTAGGTCGCGTAGCGGCCGTTCGCACTGAGCACGACGTTGCGAACGTCGTCGTCGGCCGGCAAGCTGGCGCTCGACGAAGCGTGGGAAATCCGGCAAGTCGCCTCGGCCGGTGGGGCATTCCCGTCCCAGAAGTAGGTCTGGATGATGCCAACGCCGCTATTCTCTTCTCCTGCGTCGCCGACGAGGTCGGTCGCGGCACTCTCGAAGGCGACATAGCGACCATCGGCACTCAAGTCCGGATCGCCGGAAAAGTCATTGCCCCTCTCGAGGGATCCAGAGGCCCTGTGGGAGACCAGCCGCGTCGCGCTGGAAGGACCCGCGTCCCGATCCCAGAGATAGACGTTGAAGGCGAGCTCACCAGAGATTCCGGCGACGAGATTGGTGGATTCGCTGGTGAAGGCGACGAACCGGCCATCGGAGTCGAGGACCGGCAAGACGCTCCTGCCGTTCGCTGCCTGAGTCGTCGAACCCGTCGCTGCGGAGACAAGGCGGACGATGCCCGTGAGCCGGTCGGCGAGGAAGAGCTGTTCGCCAGCGCCGGAATAGCCGGGAACGAGAAGGACGCCATGCTGACTCTGGAAGACGACCCACCGGCCGTCCGTAGAAAGTTGACGGCGCCCCGGAGTGACTTCGAAGTCTCCGCCTGCGCTGACGCCCTGAAAGGAGCGATCCGCCATCGACATTGCCAAGAGAGTGTCGCCTCTGACGGGCGCCACACGCCAGAAGAAGAGCGTGGCGGCAGCGAAAAGCAGACGTGCGGTTTGGCGTAAGGCGAGCCGCTGCGATCTTGCGTGCTGGCGATCGGGCGTGAATCCTTCGATATCGCTCAGTTTCACAATAGCAAGAGTGTACTCCTGAGGTTGGAACAGCTGTCAGATCGACAGTCCCACGTCGCCTTCGAGAACCGAGCTCTTCATCTGCGGGCGCTCGCCGGCTTTCCAAAGTGCAGCCGTGTGCACAACCCGATACCGGATGGGCCCGCCGTCCGGTCGTTCGCTGCGCGTGATGGGACGCGGGACGCAGACGAACTCGGTGCGCATCTCCTCGGCCGACAGTCGGACCTTCGCATACCCATGCCCGCCGAGATCGACGAACTCGAGGTGCGGAGCGACATCGGGATTGGACAGCGAGCGGGCGCGCGGGAGGTCGAAGCTCCGTGCATATTCGAGACACGAACGGACGCCGTGTAAGAGCAGCATGTTGAAGGTCCAGTCCGGCGCCCCCGCCGCCTTGTCGGCGAGAAACAGCGGTCGCAGCGGAGCGTCCTTCGGAAGAGTGTGCTCGTAGGCCTCCATGACGCCGGGGCTGACGAGGGACCCGCCGACGAAGTTCAAGCCCACCGGCTCGAACTTGCCGGGCGGAAGCTCCGCGGTCGCATAACCGGCCCAGAAGCTGTGGCGGTCGCCCGAGACGATGGCGAAGCCCGTCACCTTCGCGTCGCGCACGAGCTGGTAGATCTCCGCGCGCTCCGCGTAGGCCGTGCCGTAGTCCCCTCCGCCCAGGGCGGCGTAAGAACCGTTCGTCGGCCACGACTCCTTGGTGAGACCCGCGGGCAGGTTCTGGGGGTCGGCGCGCCAGTCGAGCGCGCCTTTGGAATTGGCCCAGATCTTCCACGCCGCGGTCGAGCTCCTGAGCCTCTCCTTGAACCATTCCTTCTGCTCCACCCCGAGAAGCGTCTGCGGCGGTGCGTTCCGTTGCGGGTTGGGGACGTGCGCGTCGTTGAATCGGATCTCCGGAGGGGGATTGCCGCCGTTCGCGCTGCGCCCGCCGTCGAGAGCCCGCATCAGGGACTCGGGGAACATGCCCGTGAATTCGTCGCCGCCGAGCTTTCCCAGGGACGGATCGCTGAAGGGATCCGCGCTCCGATAGCTGAACTGGTCGGTAATGATGAGGTCGAGATGCTGGCCGTAGCGCAGCGCCCGGTAGACCTTGAGGCTGTGGATCGCCGTCAGGTTGTTCGGCTCCACGCCTAGGCCATCGCTATCGAACTTCTCGATGGCGACGTTTTCGACCGCGGGTGGATCGAAGCGCTCGAGCGACCCGCTCGGCGGCGCGACCCGCGCGGGAATGTACTCGAACCAGGCCTGATTTGCCGCGACCTTGACGCTCTGGCCAGGCTGCTCGAACTTCCCCGCCTTGACGATGCTCTGCCAGCCCTGCCAGGAGAATTCGTGGTTGTCCCAGATGACGACGAACGGCCAGCGCGCGCGCGCGTCCTGGAGGTCGGGATCGACGAGATAGCCTTTGTGGATGGCGCGGTAGCCATCGACCGTGAGCGGGATGTGGAAGTTGCCGACCTTGTGGCCATCCGGGATGCGCGCAACCTCGTAGATCGTGCGGTCGTAACGCGTCTTCACCTCCTCGGGATACTGCACCACCTCGTAGATGAAATCGCCCAGGTGCAGAACGAAATCGAGCTGCTCGGCGGCGGGAGCGCGCTCGTCTTCGTAGATCATCCGGCGATAGGCGTTGAGCTTGCCCTCGTTGATGTCCTGACAGCTCACGAAGGCGAAGTTCACCGTGCGGGGATCGTTCGGCAACGGCGCTGTGATCGTGCGGCCGACCCGGCTGCCGTGTCCGTCGCTGTCGGTGAACCGATACCAGTAGGTGCGCGCCGGTTTCAGTCCGCCGATCAGAACGCGCGCGGTCCAATCCGCGGCGCTCGAGACCGGTACGGGAGCGTGCGCAATGACTCGCCGGAAGGCCTCATCCTCGGCGACCTCGACGGTCAGGAGGTGGCGTGTTCCCTCGGCGAACGGGCGCCGCGTCCAGACGATGACGCTCGACGAATCGGGATCGCCCGAGGCGACCCCTTGAGGATAGAGATCGCGGCGCTCACGCCACGGCACGCGCGAAACGCAGGCAGCTCCGGCCCATGCGAGCGACGCACCCATAGCCGCTGCAGCTTTGAGAAACGATCGGCGGCTGATCTTCATCGTCGCGCTCCGCTTGTTCCGCTTCCTCGTGAATCGCCTTCGCGTCTTCTAACAATATCTGCTTGATTTCGCTGACCGACTTC
>JANNGS010000066.1:0-120112 GCA_031403995.1 Thermoanaerobaculia bacterium | reverse complement strand
GACGTGGAAGTTCACCGTCCGCATCGGGGCGATGACAGCGAACCGGTCGCTCGCCTGGGTGGGCAAGGGTGGCGGCGTCACCAGCCGCCACGCTTTCTATCTCGACGCGCGACCGAACGGGACCTTCGTCCGCCAGCAGGCGACCTTCACCGGCGCGGGAGTTCTCCTCTTCCGGCTGGTGCGCTTCGACGCCGCAGCCCGGCGGATGTTGCAACAGAATCTTCGGGGATTGAAGCGCGCTGCCGAGCGCGCAAGCTAGCTCGGCGGAAGCCAGGTCAGCGGAAGCCGCGCCGGAGCTCGCGCGCGAAGAGCTTCCAGGTGGCTTCGTCGAAGAGACAGACGATGACGCGCTGGAGCTTGGTGCCGCCCTGCAAGTAGCGATGGACCTCGGTCAGGAGGATTCGCGCGCAGCGTTCGACGGGGAATCCGTAGTTGCCGGTCGAGATCGCCGGAATGGCGACCGACTTCAGACCGTGCCGGTCGGCCAGGGCGAGCGACGAGCGCACGGCGGCCGAGAGCTTGCGATCCTCGTCGCCCTCGCCCATCTTCGGGCCGACCGCATGGATCACGTGGCGGAACTTCATCTTGCCCGCGCCGGTGATGACCGCCGTGCCGACGCCGGTCGAACCGATCCGGCGGCACTCTTCCTGGACCGAAGGTCCGCCACGCCGCTTGATCGTCCCCGCCACGCCGCCGCCCAACACCAGGTTCTCGTTGGCGGCGTTGACGATCGCCTCCACATCGAGATCCGTAATGTCCCCCTCCACCAGCTCGAGGGTGGTGTTGTTCATCGTAATGACGATGCGGTTGTCCGCCTTGGTTTCCGCCATGACTCGAAGCCCGGGTCGCTCGGTTTGACGCCGCCAGCAAGAGGCGGCGTTTTGAGCCACTGAGCATATCAAGTCTCTCTCTTTCGCGCCCGCGCCGCCTCACAACCCTCTTCGACAGCCCGCAGACGGGGATGCAGTCAAGTAGACTGCCCCCCCATGTTCCGGGCATTGAAACGCCAGCTCGCCGTCTCACTCAAAGCCGAGATCTTCCGCCAGTTCGCACTCGACCACGACCCGGTCGCCGAGATTCCGCCCCGGCGTTCTCTGGGCGACCTTGCCTTCCCGACCCCACTCCATCTCGCCAAGTCGTTGAAAATGAAGCCCCGCGACATCGCGACGGCGCTTGCTGCCGAGTGGCAGCTGCCGGCCGGGGTGCGCGAGCTCCGGATCGAAGGTGCGGGTTATCTGAACCTGTTCTTCGAGCGCTCGCAGTTCGCCGCCGGACTGCTTTCCGCGCCGGTCTTCACCGTGCCCGCGAGCACCCCGGCGGACACGGTGATCGCCGGGAGCGCCGAGAACGCCGCGGGCGCTGCGGCCGCCGCATCCGGCGGGGCGCCGGGCAAGGTCATCGTCGAGCACACCAACATCAATCCGAACAAGGCGGCGCACATCGGCCATCTGAGGAACGCCGTGCTCGGTGACCTCCTGGTGAGGGGACTGCGCGCCCAGGGGGTCGCGGTCGAGGTGCAGAACTACATCGACGACACCGGCGTTCAGGTGGCCGATGTCGTGGTCGGCTTCGTCGACATCGAGCACCTCTCGGTCGCCGAGGTCGCGGCCATCCGCGAGCCGTTCGACTTCCGCTGCTGGGACGTCTACGCCAAGGTCGGCAAGTGGTACGAGGAAGACCCCGAGCGCCTGAAGCTGCGTCGCGAGACCTTGCACGGACTCGAGTCCGGAGTTGGCGAGCGCGCCGAGATGGGCCGGCTCGTGGCCCGTCGGATCGTCGTGCGGCACCTGGCGACGATGGGCCGCCTGGGAATCGGCTACGACCTGCTGACCTACGAGAGCGACATCCTGGGGCTAGATTTCTTCACTGTCGCCTTCGAGCTCCTCAAGGGGACCGGTGCGGTCCAATTCGAAGCCGAAGGCAAGAACGCCGGATGCTGGGTCATGCCGCTCGAGGGAACTGAGGAGTTCGCCGGCCTCGAGGATCCCGACAAAGTGATCGTGCGCTCCGACGGCACGGTGACCTATGTCGGCAAGGACATCGCCTATCAGCTCTGGAAGTTCGGCCTGCTGGGCAAGGATTTCGCCTACCGCTACTGGAAGGAGGCGGGGCTCTGGGTCACCGCCCGCGAGGGCGCCGACGATCCTCCGGCCTTCGGCAACGGCGAGCGCGTCGTGAACGTCATCGATGCGCGGCAGAGCTACCTGCAGAAAATCGTCCGCGCCGGCCTCTCCGCCCTCGGGCACCACAAAGCCGCTGCCCGCTCGGTGCACTTCGCCTACGAGATGGTCACCCTCTCGCCGGCGACTGCCCAGGCGCTGGGCTACGCCGCGGAGGAAGGATCCGAGAGCCGCGCCATGGAGATGTCCGGGCGCAAGGGCATCGGCGTCAAGGCCGACGACCTCCTCGACCGGCTCGAGGAGAAGGCGCGCGAGGAGATCGCCAGCCGCAACCGCGAGCTCGGGCACGAAGAGCTCCAGCGGCTGGCGGGCGAGATCGCCGTGGCGGCGGTGCGCTTCTTCATGGTGAAGACCGGCACCACCCGGGTGATCGCCTTCGATCTCGACGAAGCGCTCAACTTCGAGGGTGAATCCGGACCCTACCTGCAGTACTCGCTGGTGCGGGCGAGAAACATCGAGCGCAAGCTCGCGGCAACTGGAGCCAGCGGAGCCGGTGGAGCGAGTGGAGCCGGCGAAGTCGTCTCGGCGGAAGCGATCGCCGCGTTGCCGGCCGAGCTCTGGAGCGACGATCTCTGGGATCTCGTGCACGCTGCGGCGCAAGTCGAAGAGACGGTCGAGCGCGCGACCTCGTCGCTCGAGCTCTCGCTCATCGCGCGCCAGGCGCTCGAGCTCGCGCAGCGCTTCAACACCGCGTACCACCACCACCCGGTGCTGCACGAGGAGGATGCCGCGCTGCGTATGCTGCGCCGCGGCGCCTTCCGCAATTTCGCCAAGGCGGCCGGCGCGCTCTGCGAGCTGCTGGGGATCCCCGAACCCGAAAGGATGTAGCTCGGCTCAGGCCAACGCACCGACCGGTGAGCCGACGAGCGCGGTCGCCGGGCGCACGATCGCCTGCATCGTCTCGACTACCTCGGCGTGAACGGGTCCGGACAGGCGGTCGCCGGCCAACAGGTGCGCGGCGAGGACGACCTCGTCGAGCGACAGCAGTCCCTCCAGGCAGTCGAAGGCGTCGACCACCGGCAGGCGCCGCACGGCGTGCGTGCGCATCGTGGCGAGCGCCGTCGACAGGTCATCGTCCGCCTCGCAGACCCAGGGCGGGGTGCTCGCGACCTCCGCCACGCGCAGCTCGCTCGGACGCCGGTTCGCACGCGCCAGGGCACAGCAGACATCGCGGTCGGTGATGACGCCGACGACGCGGCGGTCGGCGTCGACTACCGGCAGCACACCGACACCGGCCTCGGCCATCGTGCGACCGGCGCTGGCGAGGGACTCTCCCCCGGTGGTCAGACGGGGGATGCTGCGCATCAGGTCTCGGACTTTCATCTCCATCCTCCTGTGGCGGGAGATCGATCGTCTGCCCGCCGGGCGGCGAGCGGCGCTCTCGAACCGCCCGGGCGCGTGCCATCAGTGTGCGCCCGCCCTTTCGACGCGGCACCACCCCATGGGGTGGCGGAAGCGCACCGGCCTCTGGCGGCTAGAGCAAGGCGCGGATGGCGTCCATCTGCTCGAGCGCGGCCTGGTAGCCGATCTCGACGATCTCGGCGTGCCGCCGGGTGTCGAAGGTCGAGAACCGCGACAGGCCGGCAGGCGAAATCACCAGGTCGGCGTGGTGGAACTTGCGCCGCGAGGCGTGGAACATGCCGATTTCCAGCGCCCGCTGGCTGACCGCAAAGGTCGAATTCAGGTCGCCTTCCGACGGCGCCGAGAGCGGGGTGGCGTGGACTCCGAGGATGGCGTCGCACAGTCCGAACAGCGGTTCGACGGGGAAGTTGTTGACGATGCCGCCGTCGACGTAGAGCCGGCCGTCGACGCGCGTCGGCGAGATCACGAATGGCACCGCCGACGAGGCGAGCAGCGGACGCACCAGCGGGCCAGCGCTCCACACCTCCAGCCGTCCCGCCAGCAGGTCGGTGCCGGTGACGAACAGCGGTTTGGCCAAGGCCTCGAACGAGTCTTCTGGAAACCAATGATGGAACGAGCCGACGATCTTCTCCGAGTCGATGACTCCCGGCTTGTTCAGCGCCAGACGCGACATCCGGAAGGGGTTGGCATCGGCGAAGAAACGCAGGATCTCGGCGCTGTCGCGACCGGAGGCGTGCAGAGCCCCGACCAGCGCCCCAGCGCTGGTGCCGGCGATGCAGTCGGGCTCGAGGCCGTTCTCGGCCAGAGCGCGCAGCACGCCGGCATGGGCGAGTCCGCGACTGCCGCCGCCCGAGAGCACGATGCCGAGTCTGTAGCGCATGAGGGATCGGTCCCGCCTGGACGCAGTGTGCGGGAGTTTTCGCTGCGCTGCAAATCACTCCTCCTGCTGCGGCGAACGCTCAGAGAGCGGTGCGGGGAGCGGGCAGCGTGCCCGCGTGGTCGAGGATCTCGCGGCATTCGCGGATGACATCGCCCAGGCCGAGGCGCTCGGCCTGGGGCAGGAGCTCTTTCGCGATCGCCGTCGCCTCGCTGCGCTCGCCGGCGCGATCGAGCGCGAGCGCCAACTGGGAACGCTGATTCATCACCAGCCCCGGGAGCTCGAAGCCGACGGCGATCTCGACCAGGCGACGGCGCAAGACCACCGCGCGCGGCAGTTCACCAAAGATCTCGGCGACCCGCGCCTCCGCGATCAGGACGACGAATCTCGCCGACTCGGAATCGCTCTCGTCCGCTCCTTTGGTCAAGGCGGCGAGCCGCTTTCGGGCGCGGGCGACGCGACCGCGCGCGGCGTCGACGCAGGCGAGGACCGGCTCGGCCTCGAGTGCTCCGCGCTCGTCGCCGCCGCGGCGGTAGAGCTCGACCGCCTCTTCGGCGGCGATCGCCGCGGCGTCGAAGTTGTCGTCGTAGAGCTCGAGCCAGGCGAGGTCGTTGAGGTAGATGGCGAGCACCGAATCGACCGCGGCCTCGCGCCCGACGGCGACCGCCGCGGCGTAGCTCGCCCGCGCCGCGGGCCTGTCGCCGCGCTGTTCCTCGAGGTAGCCGCGGGTCCGCAGGATGGCGCCGCGATGACGCGGGCTGCCGAGACTGCGTGCGATCGGCTCGGCCTCGGCGATCGCCGCTTCGGCTTCGGCGAACTGGGCGCGCTCGGTGCGCTGGATAGCGGTGTTCGCGAGCACGGTGAGGAGCTGCTCGCGATCGCCGGAGAGACGCAGGCGATGCACGGCGAGCTTGCCCACCTCCACCGCCGCCTCGTCGTCGCCGCCCCAGTTGAGCAGCGCCATCTTCATCAACAGCGCGCTCGCCTCGGAGGCGACGTCGCCTTCCTCGCGGGCGAGCGCCAGCGCGACCTCGAGCGTCGCGAGGCCCTGATCGACGGCCCCCGACTCGCCTTCGAGACGGCTGCGCAGGGTGAGAGTCTCGATCTCGAGGCGCTTTTCGCCCAGCGCACGCGCCCGCGGCAGCGCCTCGGCGACGAGGCGCTCCGCCTCCTCCGCCTGCGCCCCTTTGCGCGCCGCGACGGCGCGCACGACCAGCGCGGCGACGGCCGCCCACTCGTCGCCCGCCGCCTCGGCCGCGGTGAAAAGCTCGGCCATCCGGCGATTGGCCTCCTCCGGCGTGCTCAGCCGCAGCAGCGCGCGCGCCTGGGCGACCTGCGCCCGGCGGGCGAGCGTCGCGTCCTGCGTGCGCAGAGCGCCCTCTCGCGCCATGCCTGCCGCGGAGGCAGCGCGCTGGTACTCCGAAACGGCGAGCGCCGCCTCGGCCTCGGCGAGGTCGATACGGGGCCCCTTGCCGAGCTCCCCCGGAAGCTGGCGCAGCCGCACGACCGCGCCCATCGCATCGTCACCGCGTCCGGCGGCGAGCAGGGTGGCGATCAACTCGAGGCCGATCTCCGGCTGACCCGGGTTCTCCGCGAAGCGCGCCGAGAGCTCGCCGATCCGCGACAGGGTCGGCCGCGGTCGCGGTGGCGCGGGCCGGGCATCGCGCGCCACCGGACCGCTGCCGGAGGTCCGCACGGCGAGCAGCACGAACAGGGTCGCCAGGAGAGCTGCCGCGGCCGCCACCGCCACGTGGACCGAGTGGCGCCGCGCGAGCTTCAACAAGCGGTAGGTCAGCCCGCCGCGGCGCGCCAGGACGGGGAGACCGGCGAGCAGACGGCGCAGGTCCTCGGCGAGCAGGGCGACCGACGCGTAGCGCTCGCGTGGCTCCTTGCGCAGCGCCTTGAGGCAGATCGCGTCGAGGTCCCGCCCGAGACGGATGGCGGCGTTGGGGGCGTTGGGGGCGTCGGGGGCATCGGAGGCATTGGCAACGCCGCCTTCCGGTCCACCCCTCGGCGCCGACGGCTCGGTGAGGGCGCGCCGGGCCGCGGTCGAAGGCGGCTCGGGTTCCTGTTCGAGCACCGCGCGCTCGAGCTCGCGCGCGTCGCCCGATGCCGACTGGAAGGGGCGCACACCGGCGAGCAGCTCGTAGAGCACCACGCCGAGCGAGTAGACGTCGGAAGCCACCGTCACCGGTCCACCGCGAATCTGCTCGGGACTCGCGTAGGCCGGGGTCAGGGCACGCAGCTCGGTGCGCGTCGTCGCGGCGTCGCTCGAGTCGCCGGCATCGGGATCGATCAGCTTCGAGATTCCAAAGTCGAGCAGCTTCGGGCGGCCGTCCGCTCCGACCAGCACGTTGCCGGGCTTCAGGTCCCGATGCACGATCTTGCGCGCGTGGGCGTACTCCACCGCCGCCAGGACCTCGAGGAAGAGCCGCAGCCGCTGATCGATCGAAAGGCGCTGTTGCCGGGCGTGGGCGAGCAGATCCGAACCCTCGACGTACTCGAGCGCCAGATAGGCGCTGCCGTCCGCGGCCCGCCCGCCGTCGAGAAAGCGCGCAATCCCGGGGTGTTCGAGGGCCGCCAGGAACTTCACCTCGTCGCGAAAGCGGCGCTCGGAAGTCGGGGAGGCTCCCCGCCGGTCGAGGCGCTTGATGGCGACCAGGCGTTCGAAGCCTTCGCCGCGCTGCGCGGCGAGGTAGACCGTGCCCATTCCCCCGCGTCCGATCTCGCGCAGGATGCGGTAGGGCCCGATCTCCACTGGGAGAGAAACCGGATCGGCGATGGTCTCCAGGTCGTAGGGCGAACGCTCGAGCAGCGAATCCGCACGCGCGCCGGCGGCGAGCAGCTCCTCGAGCTCGCGCGCCAGATCCGGATCGCGGCGACCGACCGCGCGCAGGAGCTCCTCGCGCTCGACGCCTTCGAGCTCCTCTGCACGGGCGAAGAGATCGCGCAGCGACTCCCCGGTCACACGCCCTTCTCGAGCTCGCGCAGCAGCCAGGCACGCGCGAACGCCCAGTCGCGCTTCACCGTGCGCTCGGAGAGCGCCAGGCACTCGGCGATCTCGGCGACCTCGAGGCCGGCGAAGAAGCGCATCTCGACCACCTGCGCGAGACGGGGATGCTCCGTCGCCAGCCGCTCCAGGGCGCGGTCGAGGTCGAGGAGCTCTTCGGGCGAGGACCTCGCTCCGAAGGGCGCGCCGGTGAGGACATAGCCCTCCGGGTCGCGCTTCGCCGCGGCGCGGGCGCGGGCGCGATCGACCAGCACCCGGCGCATGCAGGTCGACGCCAGGCCGAAGAAGTGCGCCCGGTCGCGCCAGTCGACCCGGGTCTGCGGCACCAGGCGCAGGAACGCCTCGTGCACCAGGCCGGTCGCCTCGAGCGTCTGCCCGCGGCGCTCGCCGCGCAGGTGCGCGCCGGCGATCTTCTTGAGCTCGGCGTAGACGTGTTCGATCAGGCGCTCGCGCGCCGCCTCGCCGCCGCCGCGCCAGGCGTGCAGCAGACGGGTCACCTCCCCCGGTGGGGGTCCGGACTCCACTTCCCGCGGGGACACGGGGAAAGTCTAGCGCTTCCCGCCATGGCCCCGGATCCGGGGCTCCGCGCGTAGTGAGGTCAGAAAGGAAATCCCATGGTCAGCCACCGAGATTGGAGTTTCACAGCCTGCGTCCTGGTTTTCGCCCTGTTGGGCGCTCGCGGCGCTTCCGCCGACCTCTGCGTCGGGTGCGCGGCTGTCTGGCAGGACGCGCCCGGGTTCGGCATCGTCGGGACACTCGCAGACTTCGACAGGTTCGGAAGCGTCCTCGCTGCAGGCGATTTCAACGGTGACGGCTATGACGATGTCGCCATCGCCGACCAGGAGAGCTCGATCCTCCAGGGCATGGGTGCCGTGCACGTGCTCTACTCGAACTTCACCGGGCTCAGCGCATTCAACGCCTATTGGACGGACTTCAATCCGGGGACTGGCCTCTCCGACGAGGAGTTTAGCGACGCCTTCGGCTCGGCGCTGGCGTCTGGCGACTTCAACGGCGACGGCTTCGATGACCTGGCCATCGGCATTCGCTTCGAAGACGCCACGATCGGCCCGGGCACCTACACCAACTGCGGCGCGGTGCTCATTCTGTACGGATCGAGTCTCGGCCTCGTTGCGGACAACGCCGACAAGTTCTTCCCCGGCGCCCCCGGCGATCGGTCCTTCGTCTACTTCGGCTGGGCCCTGACGGCCGGCGACTTCGACGGTGACGGCAGGGACGACCTCGCCATCGCGGCCCCTTGGGCCGACGTCGGCAGCCAGGAGTACGCTGGCCTGGTCTCGGTGTATCGCGGCTCCGCGACCGGCCTGATCGACGCGCCGTCGCACTTTCACCAGGATTCGAGCGACGCCAACGGTACGATGCTCGACGCCAGCGAAGCCAACGATCACTTCGGCCAGGCGCTCGCCGCCGGCGACTTCGACGCCAACGGCGCCGACGATCTCGCGATCGGCGTCGTCGGGGAGAGTCAAAACGGGGAATCCGCCGCCGGCGTGGTCCAGATCCTCCGCGGCCTTCCCGGAGTCGGCCTCACCCTGGCGAACAATCAGCTCTGGAACCAGGCGAACATCTTCACCGGCGAGACCATCGAGAACGGCGACCAGTTCGGCTTCGCGCTCGCGGTCGGCGGCGACATGAGCGACGACGACGCCGACGATCTCCTGATCGGGAGTCCCTATGAGGACGTCCTCGTCGGATCCAACACCTTCGTCGATGCCGGCGCTGTCACGGTGCTCTTCGGCTCGAACGACTTCGGAATCACCACCTTCCACTCGGAGACCTACTACCAGGACGACTTCGCCCTCGGCGAGAGCTCCGAGCACAACGACTCCTTCGGCTGGTCGATCGCCGTCGCCGACTTCTCGGGCGACGGCTGGGTGGACGTGGCGATCGGCGCGCCAGGCGAGGGCGTGGTCGACCCCACGACCTTCCAGACCTGGTCGCGCGCCGGCGCCGTGACCGTTGTGCAGGGGGGGCCCTCGAACTTGAGGCCCGGCACGGCGCGCTTCCTGGCCGAAGAGTGGTGGAGCCACCGCGGCGAGCTGGCGGTCAACGATGCCTATGGCATGGCGCTCGTCGCCGGCGACTTCGACGGCAACGGGCATCCGGACCTCGCGGTCGGTGCCCCGGGGGAGGATGCGAGCGATTCGAGCGGCACGATCGACCAGGCCGGTGCCCTATTCGTGCTCTACGGCGCCCTCTTCAGCGACGGCTTCGAGTTCGGCAACACGGGAATGTGGTCGAGCGTCACACCCTGAGTTCGCTTGCCGCCGGTCAGTCGGCGGAATAGAGGACTTCGAGGCGGCGGGCGCGACGGGAGGCGAGGAAGAGGAGCGCCGCGGCGAAGACCATCAAGCCGAGAAGGGAGAGCAGCGCGGGCGTCGGCTCGGCAGGGAGCGCGAACGGACCGTGCGGCACGGGCACCGGGCAGAGCGACTGCAGGTAGTGAATCACCGAGATCTTCTTGAGCGCCGGCGGCAGGAGGAAATTGAGCCACTCCCAGCCGAGAAAAAGTGCCGCCGGAATCATCGGATTCCTCACCAGCATTCCGAGCGCCAGGAAGACCGCGCCGTATCCCACCA
This sequence comes from Thermoanaerobaculia bacterium, assembly GCA_031403995.1. Classification (GTDB taxonomy): domain Bacteria; phylum Acidobacteriota; class Thermoanaerobaculia; order Multivoradales; family JAGPDF01; genus JAGPDF01. The sequence goes on along the minus strand of JANNGS010000066.1, from coordinate 110,086 downwards.
CCGCCAGCACCGTCACGCCGAGGTAACTCAGCGCCTGCCCGGCGCCGGGGCCGCCGAGCAGGTAGGCCCGCCCGCCCTCGGTCATCGGCGACAGAAAGCAGAGCGCGAGCTGCAGCAGCACCGAAATCCCAAAGAGGGCTGCGCCCGCGACGACTCCGGCGACGTACTTGCCGACCACGAAGACGTCGCGCCGCAGCGGCGCGAGGAAGTAGAAGTGGAGACTGCGCTCGAGCATCTCGCCACGAATGAGGTAGGTGAAGATGCCGAAGCAGCCGAAGAAAACGACGAGGCGCAGGAAGAAGAGCTGGAAGAGGACGCCGTAAGTCTGCGCGACATCGCCGGCCGGCTGCACCGGGATCGCTTCCAGGCGGGTGGCGAGAACGCGCACTGCGAGCAGCAGCACCGGCAGCAGCGCAACGAGCACCACCGGCAGCGCCCGCGGGCGCAGGAAGGTCTTGCGCAGCTCGAGCCCGAGCATGGCGCGGACCTGGCGCATCCAGCGGCTGAATCCGATCGTCTGCGGTTCGCTCGGCAGTTCGTTCAATGCGGGCTCCCTCTAGCTCGCCGTCCCGGCAGGGGCGCCGATCAGGTACTGGTAGACCGCCTGCACGTCTTCGTCCGCCGGCACCACCGCCTCGACTTCGACGAGGCCCTCCCCCGCCAGCCGGTTGAGGAGGAGATAGAACTGCTCGGAGCTGCGTGTTCGCACCAGCAGGCCGCGGCCGTCCGGATCGATCCGCGCTTCGACGACATGGTCCTCGGCGAAGAGCCGCGCCGCGAGCGCTCCCGGCCGGTCGCAGCGCACCAGGACGGCGAGCGGCCGCTCGGCGGCCATCTCGTCGCGTACTCCGGCGATGGCGCCTTCGGCGACGATGTAGCCGCCGTGCACCAGCACCACGCGATCGGAGAGCTCGTCCACCTCGTGCAGGATGTGGCTCGAGACGACCACCGTCCGCCCGTCGGCGGCGAAGCTCCGCAACAGCTCGATCACCTCCGAGCGCGCCAGCGGATCGAGCCCGTTCAGGGGCTCGTCGAGGAGCAGCACCCGAGGATCGTGGGCGATCGCCTGCGCCAGCTTGATGCGCTGCTTCATCCCCTTGCTGTAGCCGGCGATGCGCCGCGACGCAGCATCGCTCATGCCGACGCGCTCGATGGCTCGCCTGGCGCCGTCGGCAGCCTGGCCACGCGGCAGTCCGTGGAGCTCGAGGTAGAGGTGGACGAAGTCCCAACCGGTGACGCCGCGCGGATAGGTGTCGAACTGCGTGCAATAGCCGACCGCGGCGAACAGTCGCTCCGGATCGGAGGGTGGAATGCCGAGCACCGAGACCGCGCCTTCCGTCGGAGTGAGCAGGCCGGTGGCGAGATTCATCAGAGTCGTCTTGCCGGAGCCGTTCGGCCCGACGAGGCTGGTGATGCCCGGCCCGATCTCGAGATCGATCCGGTTGACGCCCAACACCTCGCCGTAGAACTTGGAGACGTTCTCGAACCGCACTCCGGGCGGGGCGGCGGCGCCGGCGGGCGCTCCGGCGACCGGGCTCATCGCGACACCTCGCAGGCGCGCACCTTGCGATGCAGCATCCAGACCGCGGCGGCGAGAATGCAGGCGAGCATCAGCCAGCAGGAGGCGACCGGCAGCGGGTTGCTCGGGTACTCCTGGCCGAGGAAGTCGATCCCGCCGAAGAGGCTCGCCCAGATCGTCTGGACGACGTCGTCCATCGCCAGGAGCTTTCCCCAGCGGAAGCCGGCGATCTCTTCGATCGCCTTGCCGAAGGCCTCGCCGAGGATGAACAGGCCGAACAGCATGCCGGTCGCGACCGGCCGCCACTTGACCCAGGCCGAGATGGCGATCGCCAGAACCGCGAGCAGCAGGATCCAGATCCACGACCCGAGGAGGACCGCCGGCACCAGCCGCCAATGCTCGCCGAGCCAGCCGGGGCCGGCGAGAGAGGTCTGCAGACCGAGGAGAAGCAGGCCGGGAATCCAGGTCACCGCCGAGAGCGGCACGAGGAGCACCAGAAGCTTGCCGAGGATGTAGTCGGAGCGCGACAACGGCCGCGACAGATAGAGCGGCAACGCATTGTGCGCGAGGTCGGGCGCCACCAGCGTCGGCCCGATGAACGCCGAGAGGAAGAAGGCGAAGCTCGACTGCCAGACCAGGAACCAGAAGAACGGCTCCTTGTCGATCGCCATCCAGCTCGCGTCGACGCCTTCGCCGGCGACGTTGAAGCCGACCGCGGTCAGCATCTCGACGTTGCTGGCGAGGTAGATCATGCCGGCGAAGAAAAGCGGCGGCAGCAGCGCGACGATGAACAGCAGCAGCGCCAGGCGGGACTTCCAGAGGTCGCCGAGAGCGAAGCGCGCCACCGTCCAGATACGGAAGCGTCCGGTGCGGCGTTCACCGCTCCAGCCGCGGTAGCGATGGTCATAGACCGGCACGAGGAACCTCCTGTCCGGATGCCGCGGCTGAACTCGCGACCGCACGGCTCCCAGAGCCGCCGGAGTCGGGCTCCTCCATGGCGCGCAGGAAGAGATGCTCGAGCGAATTGCGACTCGACGACAGGCGGCGCAATTGAACGCCCTGCTCGGCCGCGACGTTGTAGAGCATCCGAACGTCGACGGTCGCGGGAAGAACGACCTTCAGCTTGCGATTCGAGAGCTCTGCGACCTCGCAACCGAGCGCCGCGAGACGGGCGGGGTAGTTGCCGTTTTCGCCGCCGCGGGTCTCGATCTCGAGGAAGCGGCGCTGGCTGGCGCGCTCCGCGGCGAGGTTGGCGATCGTCGCCACCTTGCCGTCTTTGAGCACGATGACCTCGTCGCAGCAGCTCTCGACATCGCGTAACAGGTGGGACGACAGGATGATGCGCACGCCCGACGCGGCGATCTCACGCACCAGGCCGAGCATGCGCTGGCGCGCCGAGGGGTCGAGACCGTTGGTCGGCTCGTCGAGGAGAAGCAGCTCGGGCCCGTGCGCGATCGCCTGCGCGAGCTTGGCGAGCTGCTTCATGCCGAGCGAATAGGTGTCGAGCTTGCGATAGCGCGCTTCGCCCAGGCCGACGTAAAACAGCGCCTCGTGTGCCCGTTCGAGCGCCGCCCGCGGCGGCAGGCCCGAGAGCTCGGCCATCATGCGCACGAAGCGCACGGCGGAGAGCCCCGAGACGAACGACTCGCTCTCCGGCATGTAGCCGAGGCGCGCGCGCACCGCGCCGGCATCGGTCGCAATGTCGCGGCCGAGGACGCGCGCGCGACCGGCCGCAGGGGGATAGAAGCCGAGGATGGTGTTGAACAGAGTGGTCTTGCCGGCGCCGTTGGGCCCCAACAGACCGACCACCTGGCCGGAGAGCGATCCCGTGAGGCCCTTCAGGATTGCTCGCCCTGCCAGGTGGACTTCCAGCCCTTCGAGCTCGAGTAGCGGCGGAGGCATCGACACCCGGAACTCTACGCCTGGGGGCCGGCCGGGGTTTCGGTCGCGGGCGCGGCCGGGCCGTTTGCCTCCCCGTCCTCCTCGTCTCCCAGCCCGCCGAGCAGGCCGCCGACCGCGAGCAGACTCTCGAAAGAGATCCCCATCGGGCCGCCGGCGCCGCGGGTCGAGAAGGTCAGTCCCTGGCGCTCGCCGTAGGCCACCGCGAGGCTCGGTCCGGCTTCGCCGGCAAGCGCGCTCAGGCGTTGACGCTCGGCTTCTGGAATGCCGCCCTGCCGGCCGAGGAAGTCGCCCAGCGCCCCCATCGCCCCGCCGAGGTTCTGGTAGACCACGGCCGAGTAGTTCGCCTGGCCGTCGTGCGGCAGGAGGTCGAGGAAGCCCGAAGAGGCCGCCAGAGTAATTCCCGCGGCGCGCTGCGCCACCGCTTCGACGAGCAGGGCCCGCGACGGCCCGACGACGAGGTAGCCGTCGACGAACAGGAAGTGCGCGAGGTCCTTACCGGTCGACGTCCGGAGGTCGTAAACGACATGTCCGTCGATCGCCTCCTGCGCCAGGGCGAGGGTCGGCCGCGGCTCTCCCGTCGCGGTCGCGGCCGTGCGGTTCCACTCGTCCACCAGGGTCACCAGAGTCGACTGCAGGCGGCCGGCATCGTTGACCTCGAGCACGAGCTTCCACGAGGGCGTTGGCAGCCACGGGCCATCGAAGGCGAAGGCGAAGTCGCCCCCCAGCGTCGCGGCGAGGTCCTCGCGCAGCGAAAGTCCGTGTTCGGCTTCGAAGTCGGCGAGCTCGCGCAGCACCGAGTGCTCACCGGAGCCGTCGGAGCCAGTGGAGCCATGGGAGCCAGCGGCCTCTGCCAACGCGAACAGATCGTCGAGCATCGCCGCCGGCTCCTTGAGAACGCCGCCCACCGCGAGGTGCGCGGAGGGCGAGACGAAGTCGAGAGCGCCGACAGGTGCCGGCTCGGCGAGCCAGGAGGCCACGCCCCGGCGCTCGTGACGGAAGGCGAAGTGGGCGCGGCTCTGGCTCTCTCCGGAGGAGCTCCGGCTGTCGAGGATCAGGAACTCGGCGTCGGCGAGGCCGAGACGCTCGAGGATCCGGTCCGGGTTGGGACCGTCGGGCTCGGAATCCTCCTGGTGCTCCGCGGCCCGGGCGACGATCGACGCCAGGTCGACGCCGACCAGCCACTCCGCGCCGCCGCCGTAGACCGCGGCGAGGCGCTGATGGAACGGCGTGCCGACGAAGGCGTTGGCGCCCGCCGCGAGCTCGGCCTGGATCGCCGCGAGGGGAGCCGCAGAGGGCGAGGCGAGGAGCAGGTCGCCGGTCAGCCAGACGAGGAGCTCGTGCTCGCTCGCGGTCTCGCCCGACGGATCGGTGATCCGCCGCAGGCGCGGCTGCGGACCGTTCTGGCCGGCCGGAGGCGGCGGCGGGAGCGCGTTCAAGCGGGCGATCTCCGCATCGAGGAGCGGCGAGAAGCGCGCCGGATCGTCGACCTCTGCGAAGAGCAGCGGGCCGTGTCCACCAGCGGTACTGGAGGCATCGGCGGCATTCGCGCCGTCGGACGCCTCTGCGACATCGACGGCGATGACGATCTCCGCTCCGAGCTCGCTGCCGAAATGCTCGAGCTCGGCGATCGCCTGCGAGATCTTGGCTTCGTCTTCGGGGTTCGAGAAGTGCTCGCTCCACCACTCGCCGAGCACCGGGTTCTCCGTCACCCGCTGCTGCACGATCTGCCAGGCCCCACCGAGCGACTGCGAGAGATTGGGCAGCGCGACGTAGATCCCGGTGCCGGCCGGCACGAGGTCGAGCAGGCGCGTCGACGTGCGCGCCGACTCCGGCGCGAGCGCGCGGTCGAGCTCGTGGCCGAGACTCTTGAGCGCCGCCAGGCGCTCGCGATAGCGCACGGCGTCGCGGCTCCAGGAGATCTCGTCCGCCAGCGCGACGGCGGCGAGGCGATGGCCGGTGGCGAGCTGCTGCCCAGGGAGGAGAACCGCGAGCTCCCCGCCCTGACGGACGTGAACCTCGCCCTCGATCACCGAGACGCGCGAGCCCTTGGCGCCGTGATTCACCGAAAAGATCGTCCCGACGACCGACACCCGGCAGTCGCCGGTTTCGACGTAGAGGTGGCCGCGCCGCTGCTGGGCGGCCTCGACGATGAGGCTGCCGCGCTCGAGCTCGAGGATGGTGCCGTCCCAGCGCCGGCCGAGGCCGAGCTCGGAACGTTCGGCAAGCTCGATGCGCGAGCCGTCGGCAAGCTCGAGCACCGCGCCCGAGCCCTGGGCGGTGCGAACCAGCTGCGCACCGCCGATGCGCTCGCCGGCGACCGCCGGACGCACCTCGCCGCCGGCGACGACGGCGAGCTCACCCGAGATCGAGCGCACGGTCACCGACGGCGCCGCGCCCAGATAGCCGACGCCGGCCTGGCGGACGAGGAAACCGGAGAGCAGCGCAAACCCGGCCAGGCCTGCGGCCAGCGCCCAGCGGTGCCTTCCAGCACCAGCGCCGGCACGGCTGCCCCGGCCGCTTTGCGAGCGCGCTGCCGCGCCGGTCGCAGGGGTGCGGACCGCGGACCGCGCCTGGCGCGCGGCGGCGAGTGCCCGGCGGCAGGGGAGGCATTCGCGGGTGTGGTCCTCGAGAAGCACGTGCTTCGGCTCGGCGAGGGCGCCGGCGAGATAGGCCGGAATCAGCTCGAGGAAGCCCTCGCAGCCGAGAATACGGTGCGACTCGGCACCGGCGGCGCCTGCGGCGTCGACGGCGCTGGTGACCTGTCCGTCCGCGGCCGCAACCTCGTTGGCGAGGCGCGCCCAGACCCGCTCCGCCGTCGCTTCGACGGTGCGTGGATCGATAGTCTCTTCACGAACGGCGGCAACGGCCTGCTCGAAACGCTCTTCGGACTTCATGACGCTTCTCCCATGAGGCTGGTGATCTCTCTGCGCAGGCGGTAGCGGGTGCGATGGAGGAGGACGGCGACGACACCCTGGCTGCTCCCCAGCAGGCGGGCGATCTCCTGATTGCCGAGCCCTTCGAAGTATCGCAGGGTGAAGACCTCGGCGGCGCGCGGCGAGAGGCGCGCGATCGCGAGCCGCAGGGTCTTGCGCAGCTGTTTGAGACGCCGCTCACGCTCGGGTTCATATTCGGCGCCGGCGAGCGCGGTCGCCGCGGCGCGCGGCAGCTCGGCCTCCTCGAGAGGAGCCCAGCCGGCGCGCTGCCGCGAGCGCACGACGTCGAGGGCGGCGTTGACCGCCGAGCGGTAGAAGTAGCCCGCGGCCTCCTCGCCAAGGGGCGAAGCCTTCTGGCGGCGGGCCAGGCGCAGGAAGACCGACTGCAGGACATCCTCCGCGTCCATGGCGTTGCCGGTGATCCGGTAGGCGGCGCGGAAGACCTTGTCGTAGTGCTCGCGAAAGAGCCCGGCGAGGGCTTCGACGGGGTCCTGCGGCGTGCCGTCCGGGGAGGTCTCCCCCCCGGCGGGTTTGAATCGGGATGCCTCGTCGTCCTGCGCTCGCGGTCGGCCTTGCACGGTCGGGTTCTCCTTCCCTCTTCAACCGTACAACGCCCGGCCGCGCCGTTTCTTACAGCCCACCCCCGCCGGGGTCGGGGTTCGACTCACGGGCCGGTCGCGAAGGCCATCGAGTCGGCGCGGGCCGGCAAGACCTACTTCTTTGCTGTCCCTCCGGCGGCGTCGCGCTCTTGCTGCAGCACGCTGTGCTTCACGCTGTAGCCGAAGTAGATGACGAAGCCGATCGCCAGCCAGACGAGGAGGCGGATCCAGGTATCCCCCGGCAGTGTCGCCATCAGGCCGAGGCAAGAGATGATGCCCATGATCGGCACGAACGGCACCCATGGAGTCCTGAACGGACGATCGAGCTCCGGCCGGGTCTTGCGCAGCACCAGGACGCCGATGCAGACCAGGACGAAAGCGAGGAGCGTGCCGATGTTCACCAGCTGGCCCAGCAGCTGCAGCGGCAGGATGCCGGTGGCGATGCCGACCCCGATGCCGGTGAAGATCGTCGACAGGTAGGGCGTCCGGAACTTGGGATGGACCTTGCCCGCCCACTTGCCGAGCAGGCCGTCGCGCGACATCGAGTAGAAGACCCGCGACTGGCCGAGGAGCATCACCAGGATGACCGATCCCAGGCCGAGGACCGCGCCGATATCCACCGAAACGCGGATCCAGCTGGCGGCGCCGATCTTCTCCATCGCGTAGGCGACCGGAGCGGCGTTGTTGAGCTCGGCGTACGGCACCATGCCGGTGAGGACGGCCGAGACGACGATGTAGAGAATGGTGCAGATGAAGAGCGAGCCCAGGATCCCGATCGGCAGGTCTTTCTGCGGATTTTTCGCCTCCTGCGCCGCGGTCGAGACCGCGTCGAAGCCGATGTAGGCGAAGAACACGAGACCGGCGCCGCGCAGAACGCCCGACCAGCCGAAGGTTCCCCACTCGCCGGTATTGGCCGGAATGAACGGGTGCCAGTTGGCGGTGTTGACGTGACCGACGCCGACCGCGACGATCAAAAGGATGATCGTGACCTTGAGCAGCACGATCAGGTTGTTGACCGACGCCGACTCTTTGATGCCGATGACCAGAACGGTCGACATCAGGGCGACGATGAGGACCGCCGGGAGATTCACCACCGCGCCGGTCAGGTTCAGCCCGGAGTGGGCGCAGCCGGCGACCGCCGCCTGCACCTGGCCGTCGGTGCACCATTGCGTCGGGGCGTTAGTGAAGTGCGGCGGCAGGACGATGCCGAATTGGGAGAGCAGGCTCACGAAGTGACCCGCCCAGCCCACGCCGACGGTCGCCGCGCCGGCGGCGTACTCCAGCACCAGATCCCAGCCGATGATCCAGGCGACGAGCTCGCCCATTGTGGCGTAGGAGTAGGTGTAGGCGCTGCCTGCCACGGGGACGGCGGCCGCCATCTCGGCGTAGCAGAGGCCCGCGAAAGCGCAGGCGATGCCGACGATCGCCATCGAGATCGGCACTGCCGGCCCGGCATGGAGCGCCGCTGCCTGCCCGGTGAGGACGAAAATGCCGGCGCCGATGATGGCGCCCACGCCCAAAGCCATGAGCCCCCATGGGCCGAGGTGCCGCTTGAGCGCCTTGTCGCCGGTCTCGTCGGCCTGCGCGCGCAGCTCGGTGATCGACTTGGTGGCCCAGAGATTCATCGTTGCCTCTCCCAGCCGGCGGCGATCGATTTCGTGCGCTTCGTGGACGGCATTGGGTGGAACCTCCCTCGAGGGCTGGACTGCTTGGGATCTAGGTGCGGCCCGCGGCGGCGCCGCGGTGCCAGAGGAGATAGAACGGCACGCCGGTCAGGACAATGACGAGCCCCGGCCAGCTGGTCTCGAATTTGTAGAGAAAGAGCACGACGAGAATGGTCGTCGCCGCCAGCACATAGAGCGCCGGCACCAGAGGGTAGCCGAAGGCGCGATAGGGGCGCGGCACGTCCGGCCGCGTGCGCCGCAGGATGAAGAGGCCGACGATCGTGAGGACGTAGAAGATCAGCACCGCGAAGACTACGTAGTCGAGGAGCATCCCATAGAGATTGCCGTAGGTCGGATTCCCGGCGCCGTCGAGCGCCAGCGCGCCGGCGCCGTCCCGGTTCCGGGTGCGCGGCAGGACCAGCAGGCAGGCCCACAGGCCCTGCCACCAGAGCCCAGCGGCCGGCACATGGTGCTGGTTGAGCTTGCCCATGCCGCGCACGAAGAGCCTGTCCTGCGCCATCGCGTAGTAGACCCGGGCGCCGGCGAGGATCAGGCCGTTGTTGCAGCCGAAGGTCGAGACGACGATCAGCACCGCCATGATCGTCGCGCCGGCCGAGCCGAAGATGACCCCGAGGGTCGCGGTCGCGACGCGGTCGTCGGGCGCCGTCTGGATCGCGGCGAGCGGCAGGGTGCAGAGATAAGCGACGTTGGCGAGCACGTAGAGGCCGATCACCAACAGGGTGCCGAAGGCGAGCGACCGCGGAATGTTCCGCCGCGGGTCCTTGACCTCGCCGGCGGTGAAGGTGATGTTGTTCCAGGCGTCGGCGGAAAAAAGCGAGCCGACCTGCGCGACGCAGAAGACCGCGATGATCGCGAGCCAGCCGCCGTGGACCGAGATCGCCGGCAGGAAGGCGAAATCGGGGGCGAGGGTCGCGGGTCCCTGGCTCGTCCACAGCCCGGTGAAGTTGGCCGCGATCGCCTCGCGGTTGCGCCCGACGAGGACACCGAGCGCGATCAGGGCGAAGAGCGCCCCGGTCTTGGCGGTGGTGAAGCTGTTCTGGATGAGTTTGCCCAGATGGATACCGCGGGTGTTGATATAGGTGAGGACGGCGATCATGACGATCCCGACGAGCTGCTGCCGCGACAGGCTCACGGCGTAGCTCGGCGAAAGGTCGATCGGCGCCACGATCCACTCGGTCGGCCCGATTCCCGGCACCAGGACACCCAGGAAGCGGGCGAAGCCGACGGCAACGGCGGCGATGGTGCCGGTCTGGATGACGAAAAAGAGCGTCCAGCCGTAGAGGAAACCGGCCAGGGGGTTGAACGCCTCGCGCAGGTAGACGTACTGGCCGCCGGCCTTGGGCATCATCGCCGCGAGCTCGCCGTAGGAGAGCGCCGCGGCGAGCGTCAGGAGACCGGTGACGATCCAGGTGGTGAGAAGGCCCCCCGCCGAGCCGGTCAGCCGGGCGATGTCCGCGGAGACAATGAAGATGCCCGAGCCGATCATCGACCCGGCGACGATCATCGTCGAATCCAGCAGCCCGAGCTCTCGGACGAAGCCCGAGGATTCCTCTACGCCGTCGCCGTCGACCGGTCCTGGGGCACCCAAGCGGACTCCTTTCGGGGAAAAACTGGCGCAGTCTAACCCCATTTTCCGCCCCGGACCCCGGCGTTTCCGACCGAATCCCCTCGGCTAGGCTTGGCGCGGCCCTTTCGGCTAGAATTCCCCGGTTCGAAGCCCACCGTCGGGCCCTTTCGAAGCTCCGGCCGCCTGACCAGCCAGAGCCGCTTTCAGTGCGATCCCAAGGATTTCTCGAAGCTGGCGCGGCTCGGCCCCGAGACCGCCCGCAAACTCAAGCTCCGCTCCCCAAAAGGGGCCGGGGCAGTCTCGAACGGAGGAGTCATGCATTCCTGGATGAGTCGTTTCCCGCGGGCTGGACGAGTGGTTCTCGCCCTTCTCGCCCTGGTCGCCGTCTGCGGCGGCACTCCTGTCCATGCCAGCGAGGCGGAGTTGAAGCTCCCCGATCTGGGGAGCGTTTCGTTCCTCGGGGTCGCGGGCTCGACGCTCCTCCTCTTCGGCCTCTTCGTCTGCCTGCTGGGCCTGCTCTTCGGGCTGGTGATGTACACCCAGCTGAAGAACATGCCGGTCCACCATTCGATGCGCGAGATCTCGGAGCTCATCTACGAGACCTGCAAGACCTACCTCCAGACCCAGGGCAAGTTCATCATGATCCTCTGGGCCTTCATCGCCACGATCATCGTCGCCTACTTCGGCTGGCTGCGGCACTTCCACTTCAACCAGGTGGCGCTGATCATCGCCTTCAGCCTCATCGGCATCGCCGGCAGCTACGGCGTCGCCTGGTTCGGCATTCGGATCAACACCTTCGCCAACTCGCGGTCGGCCTTCGCCTCGTTGCGCGGCAAGCCGTTCCCGACTTACGCCATCCCGCTCAAGGCCGGCATGTCGATCGGCATGCTGCTGATCTCGACCGAGCTGGTGATCATGCTGGCGATCCTGCTCTTCGTTCCCGGTGACTTCGCCGGCCCGTGCTTCATCGGCTTCGCCATCGGCGAGTCGCTCGGGGCAGCCGCCCTGCGCATCGCCGGCGGCATCTTCACCAAGATCGCCGACATCGGCGCCGACCTGATGAAGATCGTCTTCAACATCAAGGAAGACGACGTCCGCAACCCCGGCGTCATCGCCGACTGCACCGGCGACAACGCCGGCGACTCGGTCGGCCCGACCGCCGACGGCTTCGAGACCTACGGCGTCACCGGCGTCGCGCTGATCACCTTCATCCTGCTCGCGGTGCCGAATCCGGTCGTCCAGGTGCAGCTCCTGGTCTGGATCTTCGTCATGCGCATCCTGATGGTCGGCACTTCGGCCGTCTCCTACTGGATCAACGAGGCGATCGCCAAGGCGAAGTTCCAGAACGTCGACAAGATGAACTTCGAGGCGCCGCTCACCTCGCTCGTCTGGCTGACCTCGATCATCTCGGTGGTCGTCACCTACGTCGCGTCGAAGCTCCTCGTCCCGGAGCTCGCCGGCGACACCACGCTGTGGTGGAAGCTCGCCACGATCATCACCTGCGGCACCCTCGCCGGGGCGATCATCCCGGAGCTCGTCAAGGTCTTCACCTCGACCGAGTCGTCGCACGTCAAGGAGATCGTCATCGCCTCGCGCGAAGGCGGCGCTTCGCTCAACATTCTCGCCGGTCTCGTCGCCGGCAACTTCTCGGCCTTCTGGATGGGCCTGACGATCGCCGCCCTGATGGGTGTCGCCGCCTGGATCGCCACCATGGGCTTGGGGCTCCTGATGCTCGCGCCGGCGATCTTCGCCTTCGGCCTGGTCGCCTTCGGCTTCCTCGGCATGGGTCCGGTCACCATCGCCGTCGACTCCTACGGCCCGGTCACCGACAACGCGCAGTCGGTCTACGAGCTGTCGCAGATCGAGGCGCTGCCGAACATCGAGGCGGAGATCCAGAAGGAGTTCGGCTTCAAGCCGCAGTTCGAGAAGGGCAAGGACTTCCTCGAGGCCAACGATGGCGCCGGCAACACCTTCAAGGCGACGGCGAAGCCGGTGCTGATCGGCACCGCGGTGGTCGGCGCGACGACGATGATCTTCTCGATCATCGTCATGCTGACCAAGGGCCTCACGGTCGACACCGACAAGCTCTCGCTGCTCCACGCCCCGTTCCTGCTCGGCCTGGTGAGCGGCGGCGCGGTGATCTACTGGTTCACCGGCGCCTCGATACAGGCGGTCTCGACCGGCGCCTATCGCGCCGTCGAATTCATCAAGAAGAACATCAATCTCGACGCCGGCGCCGGACGGGCCTCGGTCGCCGACTCGAAGAAGGTGGTCGAGATCTGCACCCAGTACGCGCAGAAGGGGATGTTCAACATCTTCCTGACGATCTTCTTCTGCACCCTGTCGTTCGCCTGCTTCGAGCCGTACTTCTTCATCGGCTACCTGATCTCGATCGCCATCTTCGGCCTCTACCAGGCGATCTTCATGGCGAACGCCGGTGGCGCCTGGGACAACGCCAAGAAGATCGTCGAAGTGGAGCTCAAGGAGAAGGGCACGCCGCTCCATGCTGCGACGGTGGTCGGCGACACGGTCGGCGATCCGTTCAAGGACACCTCCTCGGTGGCGATGAATCCGGTGATCAAGTTCACCACCCTCTTCGGCCTGCTCGCCGTGGAGATGGCGGTCGAGATGACCGCCGCCGGCCAGCAAACGTTGACCCAGATCCTCGCCGCGGGCTTCTTCGCCGTGGCGCTGTTCTTCGTCTACCGCAGCTTCTACGGCATGCGGATCCACAGCGGATCCGAAGTCGCGAACCACTGACGCACGGTTTCACATCCAGTTCGAACAGAAAGGCCCCGGTTCGCGCCGGGGCCTTTTCTTTTTCCGCGACAGATGCGCAGCCCCAACGCCGACGCGGCGCTAGGCGCCGCTAGGCCGGGCACGCTCGGGACGCGGGCGGCGGTGTCGTCGGCGGTGAGGCCGTCGCTCTTGGGGTCGCTCTGGGCCTTCATCGGCTGCCGTTGCCCTGCGGTCGGACTCGTCGGCCCATCGCATCAGGTTGGCGCCCGTCAGGAGGCCGAGGCCGAACTTCTGGCCGAGGTAGCGAGAGCCGTCGGCGCTCAGATGGTCCCGGTCTCGATAGAGGAGCAGCCCGTCGAGCATCGCCCAACAGAGCGCGTCGTCGCAGAGGTAGCTCGGCGCGTCGAAGAGCTCGACGGCCGGAAACTGCCGGAGGACCGACCCGAGCAGGGCGTCGTGCCGAGCGGTCGCCCGCTCGAAGCTCTCCCGCGACATCGCGCAAGGCGACTTCGTCGTCGAGACGGGAATCGCGACGCGGCGAATGCACTCGCGCGGCTGGAAATCGAGCTTGGGAACGTCTCTCACGATGATGACCTTTTTCCCCGCTGCGACGTAGCGCTCGACGGTCGCTCGCAAGGCCTCGCTCATCTGCCTTCCGTCGGGCGACAGATTGTGAAGCTTGAGCTTGGTCGAAATCACCACGGTTTCGATGCTCGGAGTCTCCAGCGCCAAGTCCAGCATCTGGTTCGTGACCTTCTGGACGTTGTCGTTCCTGAGCACTTGAACGTCCCAGAACGGCAGGCGCGTCCCGAGGTAGAGGAGATTGCCGCCCAGGCCTCGATAGTGCTCCGTCAGTCCGACCACGAGGTGATGGCCGTGACTGTCGCCGACCAGCGCCACCGTGGGCGGAGCGTTGACGTCGTCGAGCAGGCAGAGCTCCCAGGTTTCGTCGAATCCGTAGCGCTCCTTGCACGGATTCGAAATATGCGCTTCGTCCAGAAGCACCAGGGCGCGCTGCTGGGCCAGCTGAGTCTGGACCGTCGGTCGCCAGGGGAGGCCCTGGCTCAGGGCAACGAATCCTCCGGCGACCGCCACGGCGATCATCGATCCCGAAAGCGCGACTACCTTCCCGCGCACGCCGCCGCCGAATCGAATGGGCCTCTCCACCCAGAGGTACGTCAGGGTCGCCAACCCGAAGGAGAGCGCGAGAGCCGTCGCGCGGATTGCGAGCGCCGGCGTCTCCGACTCCACGATGCGCGCGAAGGAAAGCAGTGGCCAATGCCAGAGATAGAGCGGGTAGCTGATGAGGCCGATCCAGACCATCGGCCGGCTCGAGAGCAGGAAGCGGTTGGGCCAGGCGTCGGGGCCGGCGGCGAGGATCAGCGCCGTTCCGAGCGTGGGCGCGAGCGCCCACCAGCCGGGAAAGGGCGACCCTTCGCCGATCCGGACGAGGGAGAGCAGCAGAAGCGCGAGCCCAGCAGTCGAGAAGAGGCCCCGGCGGAGGGGCGCGCTCGGTGAGCTCGTTGACTTGAGCCAGCTGAGCCAGCTGAGCGACCTGAGCCAGGGTCCGGCGAAAAGGTCGATTCGCTTCGACGCCAGGCCGGCGAGGATGCCGCCGATCGCCAGCTCCCAGGCGCGGCTGGCCGGGGAGTAGAACGTCGCCGTGGGATAGCGGTCGAGGCCGACGACGTTGATCAGGAAGGACGACAGCGCGAGAAGTGGCAGGAAGGTCAGCACGCTCCACCGGAGTCTGTGCGCTCCCCAGAGGAGCAGCGGCCAGACAATGTAGAACTGCTCTTCGATGCCGAGCGACCAGAGGTGCAGGAGTGGCTTCGTCTCGGCGGCGTTGTCGAAGTACCCGGTTTCGCGCCAGAGCGTCAAGTTGGAGGCAAAGGCCGCTCCGCCAGCGATGTGCTTGCCCAGCTGCTGGAACTCGTCGGGAAAGAGCGCGAACCAGCCGAAGATCCCGCAGGCCGCGAGAATCACCAGGAGAGCGGGGAAGATCCTTCGCACCCGGCGCGCATAGAACGTGCGCAGGCTGAACTTTCCTCGATCGAGATCCGACAGGAGGATCCCCGAGATCAGGAAGCCGGAGATCACGAAGAAGACGTCGACGCCGACGAAGCCGCCGGGAACCCAATCCGGAAAAGCGTGGAAGGCCAGGACGGCCAGGACGGCGATCGCTCGGAGGCCGTCGACATCCGGGCGGTAAACTGACTTGCCCGCGCTCGAGGTGTGGGGATCGGTCACCGATCTCTCCGTTGCGCGTTCGAGCGCGCGATCGGGGCGGCCACCGACTTCCTACCGCTGGCGGCGCGCCCTCTCGGCGGCACGTGCCGCTCTGGCCGGCAGCCCGCACTGACCGGACCGCGGCGGCTTGGCGTAGGCGGGGTTAGAGCGGACCGATGCTGTTGAAGCAAAGGAACGGCCGTGTAGCGGGAAAGAAGTAGCCGATCCCGACGCAGTTCTCGTCCGTTTGCGGATCGTTTCCGGAGGTGATGGTCGAGCCGGTCGGGTTGTCGTAGACGCACTCGTAGGTCATCCCGGAGGCCGAGAAGGTGTAGGCGGCCGGCGGCGGAAACAGCTGGATCGCCGGATGCTCCCAGTCCGAGGACTGGACGAGAGGGCCCGGTCCGTCCCTTACCGTCGCCAGGGTGGCGTGGAGATGAGTACGGGTGGTGAGGAACCAGAACTCGACGCCTGGCGGGACGGCACAGGTCTGCGTTGCGGTGTGGCCGCCGGAGCCCGCCGGGATCGAGAGGCTGGTGTTGTAGGTGAAGTAGCTCGCGGTCTCCGTGTAGGCCGTGCCGATCGCCAGCGCTTCGGCGTCGAGCCGCACGGTATTCGGGATCGTGAAGCCGAACGGGTTGATGAAATGCATCTCCAGGAACATCGGCGCGCCGGCGGGAACCTCGACCGCCAGCGGGTTGCCGGCACCATCGTCGGCCGGCAGGACCAGCTCGGCGAAGGAGTCGTGCCCGGCATAGAGCCAGTTCGCGATCGTGCTCGTCGCCGCCGAGTCTTCAAAGCCGCAGTCACTGACGGAGAGCGTACCGTCCGGTTGCCGCGGCGTGGGATTCTGCGCGCCATCGTAGGTCGCGTAGAGGGTCACGTCATGCGCCACCGATCCCAGCGTCAACGCCCAGCGCTTGACGCCGATCGTCTCCGCGTTCGGGGTCTCGAAGTAGTAGCAGTAGGTGATCTCCTCGCCCGGGCCGATGAGAACCTCGGGCGTGTCGATCTGGAATCCAGGACCCAGGCAGGACGACGGGCCCAGGCTCCAGGCGCAGCTGTCGCCGGCATTGAAGCCATCGCTGAAGATCGGGATGCCACCGGCCGCCGCGGGCGGCGCACCAGCGAGGACGAGGGCGAGCGGGACGGCGGGCAGCCACCGCAGCTTTGCAAGGCGCATAAGAGCTATCTCCTGCGGGAAAATAGCACCTTCACCCGATTTACTCCGACCAGGTCGGCGCCGCGCCGCGCAGGTGCTCGAAGACCAGCGCCGTTTCGAGGTGCCCGACCTCCGGCCGGGTGGTGAAGGCGTCGATCGCGAAGTCGCGCAGGTGGTCGGCGTCGCGCGCCCGGACGTGCACCAGGAAGTCGTTGCCGCCCGCCATGTGGTACGCCGCGACGACCTCGGGCAGGGTCTGCGCGTAGAGGCGAAAGGCTTCGAACTGATCGCGCGAATGCTGCTTCAAGCGGACCGAGATCATCGCTTCGAGGCCCAGGCCGAAGGCGCGCGGATCGACGTCGGCATGGAAGCCGCGCAGCCACTTCTCGCGCACCAGGCGGCGGAAGCGCTCGAGCGCCGAGGAGGGGGCGAGGCCCACCTTCGCCGCCAGCTCCTTGTTCGAGAGCCGTGCATTGTTCGACAGCGCCACCAGAATCTCGCGGTCGATTCGGTCGAGGGCGCCAGGATCGGCCCGTTTCCGCAGAACATTCGATGGACTCTTGCGTCTCCGCGCTTTACTCTGTTCTGTGTCCATGGAGACGAATTCTATGCGGTTTCTGAGCGATTCGATCGATACCCTCGCCGCCCACGCCGGACGCGACGGCTTCGCCGTTCTCGGAGTGCACGCACCGCCGATCGACCTGTCGTCGACCTATCCGTTCCCCGACCTCGACCAGGCGACCGGCGCCCTCGACGCCTTCGCCGCCGGCGCCGCCACAGCGGCGACGCCGATCTATGGGCGCCTGTACAACCCAACCGTCGCGCGATTCGAGGAGGGCCTCGCGGCCCTCGAAGGGGCCGCACAGGCGGTCGCCTTCGGCAGCGGCATGGCGGCGATCACCGCTGTCTTGCTGGCCGCCTCGACCCACGGTCGCCACGTGATCGCGGTGCGGCCGCTCTACGGCGGCACCGATCACCTGCTCGCCTCGGGAGTTCTCGGCCTGGAGACGAGCTTCGTCGGCGCTTCCGAGGTCGCCGCAGCGGTTCGGCCGGACACCTCCCTGGTGCTCATCGAGACCCCCGGCAACCCGACGCTCTCGTTGGTCGATATCGAGCAGATCGTCCGTCAGGCGGGGACCGTTCCAGTCGCCGTCGACTCGACCTTCGCGACACCGGTGCTGCAGCGGCCGCTCGCCCACGGCGCCACCTACAGCATCCACAGCGCGACCAAGTTCCTCTCCGGGCATGGCGACGTGATCGCCGGTGTCGTGGCCTGCAGCGCGAGCGCCGCCGCAGGCCTGCGCCAGCTACGCATCCTCACCGGCGCCCTGCTCCATCCGTGGGCGGCCTACCTGCTGCACCGGAGTCTGCCAACCCTGCCACTGCGGGTGCGCCGCGCGCAGGAGAGCGCGGGACTCATTGCCACCCAGCTCGCCGCCCATCCCGGAGTTCGCCGGGTCCTCTACCCGGGCCTTCCCGGCGGCGACCCCTTCGGCCTGGTGGGCCGTCAGATGAGCGGGCCGGGGGCGATTCTCGCCTTCGAGGTCGAGGGCGGCGCCGCGGCGGCGCGCCTGGTGCTGCAGAGCGTGAGGCTCGCGACGCCCGCGGTCTCGCTCGGCTCGACCGACACCCTGATCGAGCACCCGGCGGGCCTCACTCACCGCCTGGTCGACCCGGCCGCGCTCGCGGCCGGGGGCATCACTCCCGGACTCCTGCGGCTTTCGGTCGGCATCGAAGACCCGGCAGACATCTGGCGCGACCTCGAAACAGCGCTCGTCTTGGCGGCAGCGGGAAGCGCTACCGCCGCGGCTGCGACCACCACGGGGATGGCCGGAGGGTGAAGAGGTCGACGAGGTTCCTCAGCGGACATGGCGGAGAGATCGCCGCCTTCGTCTCTTCCCGCTGAGCGCTCCGGAGGCTCGGGAGGGTGGCCTTGCGGCGAGCGACGATTTCCTGCACCATCCTTTCGTGATCCCGGGTGTCATGGCCGCGGTGACCGGCGACGACCGGCGACCCAGCGAGCCCGACGGCAGCGCGGCGCCCAACAGCCTGCCCAGGCTCTGGGGTCGCCGCGCCTTCTGGCAGATCCGGTTGCGCTGGGGGGTGGCGCCCCTGATGGTCGCGGGCGTCTTCGCGGGCCAGGCGCTCGGCTTCGAGCTGCGCGCCGCGCCGATCCTGTTCATCGCACTCGGCAGCCTGGTCTACAACGGGATCTTCGCCTGGATCTACAGTCGCTGGGAGCGCGAGCTCGCAGCCGATCCACGGCTCGAGCGGCGCGTGGTGATCCTCGAGGTGCTCGCCGACTACACGGCGATGCTGCTGCTCGTCTACCTGACCGGCGGCGCCTCGAGCCCGCTCACCCTCTTTCTGCTCTTCCACGTCATTCTCGGTGCGGTGCAGTTCTCACCGGGCACGGCTCACCTCTTCGCCGGCCTGGCCGCGGCCGGACTCTGGACGCTGCACGCCCTGCACGTCTCGAGTTGGCTCCCCAGTCAGAAGCTCGCTTTCCGGGGTCAGCCGCTGCACCTGCTCGATCGTCCCGCCCACGCCGCCGTCTTCCTGCTCGTGCTCACGTCGACGCTCTTCCTCGCCTCGACTATGGTGTCGCGAATCATGCGGCAGTTGCGCGGCCGCGTCGATGAGCTCGCCGCGGCGACCGCCCTGCTGGTCGATCTCAACACCCGCCTGAACAGCCTGTACGCCATGGTTCGCGCCATCGGCGGCGAGCGCCGTCTCGCGCCGATCCTCGACACCGTGGTGCGCGAGCTGGCCAAGGCAACCGAGGTCCCGGCGGCGGCGGTGAAGATGCTCTCCACAGACGGCAAGACGCTGCGCTACGTGGCGGCACACGGGTTGCCCCGCGATCTGGTCGAGAAGACCGTCATCCGGCTCGACCAGAGCCCGCTCAATCGGCGCATTCTCGAAGGCGAGACGCTGGTGCACGGCCGGATCGGTGGCGACCCCGCACAGCAGCACAAGAGCGAGCTCGCCCCGCTCGGCTTCCGCTCGGCGGTGCTGGCGCCGCTCAAGGTCGAGTCGCGGGTGATCGGCACGCTCGGCGTCTACTCGCCAAAAGCCGATCGCTTCAGTGCCCGCGACTCCGAGTTTCTGGGTCTCGCCGCCAACCTCGTCGCGCTCGCCATCGAGGACGCCGAGGCCAACGAGGCGATCGAGCGCCTGATGACGGAGCGGACGCAGTTCATGCTCAAGGCCGCCCACAACCTGCGGGCACCGCTTTCGGCGGGCCTCTCGATGCTCGACCTGATCGCGGGTGGCCTGCTCGGGCCGGTCACCGCGGCGCAGGCGGATCACCTGCAGCGGATCGAGGAGCGGCTGCGGGCTCTCGATCGCGCGATCGGCCAGATGCTCACCATCGCCCGCACCCGCGACGTCAGCCGCGAGATTCCCGACGTGGTCGTCGACCTCGCCGACCTGGCCCAGCAGACCGAGCGCACCTTCCGCGACGAGGCCGAGCGCAAGGGGATCGTCTTCGCGGTCACCGTCGAGCCCGATCTGCCGGTCGTGGCGAGCGGCGTCGACCTGCTCAAGGAGCTGATGGAGAACCTGGTCTCGAACGCCATCAAGTACACACCCTCCGGCGGCGATGTCGGGGTGCGTTTCGAGCGCGGCGAGCCGGGCGAGGTGCGCATCCGGGTGCGCGACACCGGCATCGGCATTCCGGCGCGCGAGCAAGGCAAGCTCTTCCACGAGTTCTTTCGCGCCGCCAACGCCAAGCAGCACTCCCCGGCGGGCACTGGCCTCGGCCTGGCGCTGGTCAAGCAGACCGTCGACCGGCACTCTGGCCGTATTCGTGTCGACAGCGCGGAGGGGCAAGGCACCAGCGTCACTATCGACCTGCCGGTGCGCCGGGTCAGCCGGCCGGCGCCCGCGCCGCCGGCGTCGGCCGATGCCATCGATCCGACCGAGCCGGGCGATCCGGGCGATCCGATCGCCGCGCCCGACCCACCCGGGCCGACGGTTCCGCCGGTCTCGATTCCCGGCTGAACCCGTTCGCGGCGCTCCTCAGGCGGGCCGAGCCGCAGCGAGCGCCGCCTCGAGAACCGACAACAGATGCTGCCGCGCCAGCGGCTTCTGGAAGACGCCGGCCAGGCCGAGCGGGGTGTAGTCGGTGAGCAGGCTCAGACTGTCGCCGACGGAGCTCAGCATGAAGATCGGTACCCGGCTGCCCTCCGCGCGCAACTCCCTGACGAGCCCGGTGCCGGAGTCGACCTCCTCCATCATCAGGTCGACGATGACCGCGTCGACCGCCGCCGCGCGGAAGGCACGCAGTCCGGACTCGGCGCTCTCCGCACCCAGATAGGCGTATCCCGAGGCTTCGAGCACGATCTTGAGGTACGACAGGATGTCCGCGTCGTCGTCGACGCAGAGAATCAGCGCTTTCTTTTCGGACATGGTCATCCTCGCGTGGCCTCTTCGAAGTGAGCAGCGGTAGCGCGCAGTTGCAGCCCGCCGCCGGCGCCTTCCGCTGCGAGAGCGTCGCGAACGAAGCCGACGGCAGCCGTGAGATTGGCCCGCGCTCCTGGCGAGAGCCCTTCACCAAACTCGTCGAACTCGTAGCCGCGAATGCCCATCAGCCAGGCCTCCGGCTCGGCGCCGAACAGGTCGCGGCTGAGCGTGAGCAATCGTCCCGGAGCGATGCTGTGGCTCGTAAAGTCGATTCCCTCCGCCGACGGTTCCAGCCGCCGGACCCAGAACGGGCTGGCGCCATCGCGGTCCGCGTCGACAAAGAGCACCCGCCCGTGGCGCGCCACCTCGGCGGCGTCTTCCACCTGCAGCTGGTAGTTCGACTCCACCTCGACGCCAGTCACCGCCAGCGCGCCGATGGCTTCGGCAAGCGCCGGGCCGAGGCCGTCGTCGCGCCGGCCGGGGTTGCCCCAGGCGAGAACGAGGGTCGAGGAGACGCTCACGACGGCCTCGTCATGCGATCGATCTCGGTCCCGTCGACGCCGACCAGCGTCACTTCGAGCGGCATCTGGCCGAGCGCATGCGTGGCGCACGAAAGGCAGGGGTCGTAGGCCCGGATTCCGACCTCGATGCTGTTGAGCAGGCCCTCGGTGATCACCGGCTGGCCAGAGAGCTTCTGCTCGGCGATGCGGCCAACTGCGCGGTTCATCGCCTCGTTGTTGCACGTCGTCGAGACGATCAGGTTGGCCATCGTCACCTGTTCGTTGTCGTCGACCCGATAGTGGTGGGTGAGCGTGCCGCGTGGCGCCTCGAGCATCGCGACGAACTCCGCGCGACGGGTACCGGCGGGCGCCACCAGGTCCTCGCCCTGGAGGTCCGCATCGTGGAGCAGCTGCGCGATGACCTCCGCCGCGTGCAGCAGCTCGATCATCCGCGCCCAGTGATAGGCCATGGTCAGATTGCTCGGCTTGCCGCCGCCCGCCGCGAAGAAGTCGCGCCGCGCCAGCTCGGCCTCGGGGGTATCGATGAAGTCGCAGGTGTTGACCCGCGCCAGCGGACCCACGCGGAACCAACCCGATTCCTTGCCGATCTTCCGGAGGTAAGGGAACTTCATGTACGACCAGGGACGGACCTCCTCGGCGAGAACGTCGAGGTAGTCGAGCGGATCGACCTGGTCGAGAATCGTGCCCCCCAGCGCGTCGATCGCACGCAACTTGCCGTCGTACAGGTCCATGGCGCCGTCGGCGCGCACGAGCGCGACGTGGTTCGAGTCGAAGGAACCGAAGGCGCTCATCTCGTCGAAGTTGCGCAGAGTGTAGTCGCGCGCCAGGGCGACCGCCTTTCGGCTCCATTCGAGAATCCCGTCGAGGTCGGCGAGCAGCGCGTCGCGCTCTGCCAGGGAGAGATTCTTGTTGATGCCACCGGGAATCGCGCCGGTACCGTGGATCTTCCTGCCAGCGGTCGCCAGTACGATCTCCTGCCCGAATTTGCGCATCTTGACTCCCTGCAGCGCGAGCTCGGGGTATTCGGCGATGACGCCGACGATGTTGCGCTTCTCGACCGGGGCGTCGAAGCCGAACAGGAGGTCGGGGGCGGCGAGATAGAAGAAGTGCAGGGCGTGCGATTGAAAGATCTGCCCGTAGTGCATCAAGCGGCGCATCTTCTCGCCGGTCGGCGTCAGCCGGTCGATGCCCAGGATTCCGTCCACCGCCTTGGCGGCGCAGAGGTGATGACTGACCGGGCAGATGCCGCACAGGCGCTGCACCAGGACCGGTACCTCGCGCAGGGGACGGCCCTGAATGAAGCGCTCGAAGCCGCGAAACTCGACGATGTGCAGCCGGGCGCTCAGAACGCGGTGGCCCTCGCCGAGGAGGATGGTGACCTTGCCGTGCCCCTCGACCCGGGTGATCGGTTCGATCACGATCCGTTTGCTGTTGGAAACGACCATGGGATCTCCTTGCCGCCTCAGTCGTACTTGACGAGCTCGTAGGGCAGCTCTGGAGCCTTTCCCCCGAGCCGCGCGGCGAGCACGGCCCAGAGCGCGTCGGCCGACGGGGGACAGCCCGGCAGGAAGCCGTCGATCTTGACCACCTCGTGAACGGGAACGACCCTGTCGAGCAACAGGGGGATCTCCTCGTCGTCGGGGATGCGGCCGCCCGGATTGTCGACGCCAGGGCCATCGACGAAGGCCAGCCGGAGGCACTCCTCGAGCGGCACCAGGTTGCGCAACGCCGGAACGCCGCCGTGGATGGCGCAATCCCCGACCGCGATCAGAACCTTGCAGTGCTCGCGAAACTCCCTCAAGACCTTGACGTTCTCTGCGTTACAGCAGCCGCCTTCGACGACGCCGATATCGACCGTGCCTTCGATCCGCTTGATGTCGTTGATCGGCGAGCGGTCGAAGTCGACCAGCTCGACCAGGGTGAGGATCCGCTCGTCGAGGTCGAGCAGCGACATGTGGCAGCCGAAACAGCCGCAGAGTGAGACCGTCGCAATTCTGGGTTTTGCCATGATCGACTCCCTAGTCCTCCGCCGGCCACGGCGCGCTGTCCGCGCCGATCGGCGCGTGGTCGAAGCGGCGGCGCCCCACAGGCACTGCAAAGCAGGCTTCCCTGGCGAGCAGCGCTCCCGTCGGGCAGGCGGCGATCGCGCGATCCGCGACGAGGGCATCGGTCCCGCCCAGGCCATCCGCTGCGTTGACGGCAACTCGTTTGTCGGGTCCGCGGCCGATGAAACCGAATACCGCCTTGGCGTCGAGCTCGCGCGACGCCCGCACGCAGCGGGAACAGAGGATGCAGCGGTCGCGATCGAGCACGATCCCGGGGTGGGAGGCGTCTCGCGCGCGCTGCGGAAACGCAAGAGGGAACCTGGGCGCAGTGATGCCGAAGCGGTAGGCCAGCGCCTGCAGCTCGCAGTTGCCGCTCTTCGGACAGAACATGCAGAAGTGATTGCCCTCCACGAACAGCATGTCGATGAGGTCGCGGCGCAGCGCTCTGAGCTCCGCGGTGTCGTTCTCGACCACCATGCCGGGAGCGACAGGCTGCGTGCAAGCCGCCGCCGGACGCCCGTTGACCTGCACCGTGCAGACGCGGCAGCCGCCGGCCGGCAGCAGCCCCTCCATCCAGCACAGCCGGGGAATGTAGACGCCGGCCTCGTTCGCCGCTTCGAGAATGGTCCGTCCCGGCCGCGTCTCGATTCTCAGACCATCGACCGTCAGGGTGAGCTTCGGGTTGGTCATCGCGGGTCTCCTCCGGCCTCGAGAGGCAGCGAAGCGCGGCCGGCCAGGGCGCTCGCTGCGGCGAGCCGAGGGGCGAGGTCGAAGCCGGCCTGGAGGCCGTCCCCAGGCACCGTGAGGCGCTTTTCATAGACGGGTCGGAAGTTCCTGAGCGTCGACAGCACCGGGTTGGGCGAGGTCTGTCCGAGACCGCACCGGCTCGCGGTCTTGACCGTCTCGGCGAGCGACCGCAGGTAGTCGAGGTCGGAGGCCTCCCCGCGGCCGGCACAGATTCGGTCGAGCCGTTCCTTGAGCAGGACGTTTCCGACCCGGCAGGGCGTGCAGTAGCCGCAACTCTCGTGGATGAAGAAAGCGAGATACTGCGAGGCGATCTGGAGCAGATCTCGCCCGGCGCCGAAGACGACCAGAGCACCGCCGGTCGCCAGGTCGTCGAAGCAGATCTGGCGACTGAAGTCGGACGGACCCACCATCTGACCGCTCGGACCTCCGACCTGCACGGCGAGCGGATCCTCAGCGCCGCACATCTCGAGAACCTCGGCGAGCCGGATCCCGAACGGCACTTCGTAGACGCCACGCCGCGTGCAGTCGCCCGAGACGCTGAGCAGCTTCGTGCCTGTGCTCTTCCTCGACCCAATCGATGCGAACCAGGCGGAGCCGCGGTCGAGAATGGCTGGGACACAGCAGAGCGTCTCGACGTTGTTGACCGAGGTCGGCATGCCGAGGTATCCGCGCTGGGCGGGGAAGGGCGGCCGGTTCCGGGGATCGCCACGCAGTCCTTCGCAGGAGGAGATGAGCGCGCTCTCCTCGCCGCAGACATAGGCGCCGGCGCCCAACTGAATGCGGATGTCGAAGTCGAACCCCCGCTTGCCGCAGATGCACTTCCCGAGCAGCCCCTCGGCGCGCCGCGATGCCAGCACGCCCTCCAGGTACTCGCGCAGATAGGCGTACTCACCGCGCAGGTAGAGCAACCCCTGGCTGGCGCCGATGGCGAAGGCGGCGATCGTCATGCCCTCGAACAGCAGGTCGGGCCGCTCGGTCAGGATCACGCGATCCTTGAAGGTCCCCGGCTCGCCCTCGTCGGCGTTGCAGATCAAGCAACGCTCGGCGCCGGCGGCGGCGCGGGTGAACTCCCACTTCATTCCAGTCGGGAAGCCGGCGCCGCCGCGCCCGCGCAGCCGGGCGGTCTTCACCTGCCGGATCACTTCCGCCGGGCTCATCGCGAGCGCCTTGAGGAGGCCGGCGTTGGCGTCGCGCTCGGCGAAGATCACTTCACCCTCCCGGCGCAGGTTGTTCTTGACCGACGAGCGCACCAGGTCGTGCCCGTTCTGACCGTCGCCGTACTCGCGCACCAGTTGCCGGCGCAGATCGGCCGCGCCGCATGCCTCAGGATGCTGGCGGATCTCTCTCACCAGGCGCCGCGCTGCGCCGGGGCCGAGGCCGGGCACCACGACGTCGTTGAACATCGCCGCCGGCGCCTGGTCCGACATGCCGATGCAGGAGGCATGCTCCAGGCTGAACAGGCCGTCGGCAGTCGTCTCGCCGAAGCGGATACCGAGCTCCTCCTCCAGGCCCGCGCCGACCTCGCCGGCGCCCAGCATGCGGTCGGGCACGTCGTTGCAGAGCCGGATCACGACGCGACCCCGTGGTCTCGAGGAGAGGAAGGAATAGAACGAAACGACCCCGGCAACGTCGACTCTGGGCACCACGAGCTCGGTAGCGATCGCATCGACGGTAGCCTCGTCGACCTGCCCGAGCTGGAGCTGAACGGCGTGCAGGATGTCCAGGAGCCGCGTCCGATCGTGGCCGAATCGCGCGCAGGTTGTTGCGACGGTCTCTTGAACTGTCTTGGTCATGCAGTCCCCTCGAGGAGGCCCCCGAGGCTGAACCGGCTGGAGAGCAGGGCTGAAAACCCGGGAGCACTCCGTCGCCTTCCATTGTAGGGAACCGGTCGAGAGAACCCCCACCTTTCGGGGTCGGGTGGCGGCCGGTCCTTCAGGGCAGACTGAAGCGTCTATCTCCGGCTCAGCTGCCGCTCGTGTAGAGCTTCTCGATGCGCTCGGCGAACTTCTGGCGGACGACCTTGCGCTTGAGTTTGAGGGTCGGTGTGAGCTCGCCCCCGTCGACTGTGAACTCGGTCGCGAGAACCTCGAACTTCCGCACCGTCTCGAAACGCGCCAACGCGCCGTTGACACGCTCGATTTCGCCACCCAGAAAGGCCCGCAGAAGCGGGCAGGCGGCGGCCGCGGCGAGGGTCCTCGCGGGGCTGCCGAGACGCCCGGCGAGGGTCGGGAGCGCCGCCGGGTCGAGGGTGAGGAGCGCGGCGACGAAGTTTCGCTGCTCGCCGAGAAGCACGGCGTGCGCCACGCCTTCGATCTCGCGCAGGCGACTCTCGATCGGCGCCGAGGCGATCTTCTTCCCGCCCGAGGTGACGAGGAGCTCCTTCTTGCGATCGGTGATGCGCAGGAAGCCCTCGACGTCGAGCTCGCCGATATCGCCGGAATGCAGCCAGCCCTCCGCGTCGAGCGCCGCGGCGGTCGCCTCCGGATCCTTGCGATAGCCGCGGAAGATGTTCGGGCCGCGCATCAGGATCTCGCCGTCGTCAGCAAGCCGGATCTCCATTCCGGGCATGGCAGGGCCGACCGAACCGGTGCGGAAACGCCCCGGCGTCGAGATCGTCCCCGGCCCCGAGGTCTCCGACAGGCCGTAGATCTCGAAGATCGGCACGCCGAGCGAGAGGAAGAATTCGAGCGTGCCGAGAGAGATCGGCGCCGCCGCCGAGGCGGCGTGGCGCACCCGGTGCAGACCGAGCTTGGCGCGCACCTTGCCCAGCACAAGCCGGTCGGCGATCCTCGCCGCGAGCCCTACCGGCTCGCCACGCTGCGCCGCATAGCCGGCGGCGAGCGCCTTCGCGCGCGCCCAGCCGAGGAGCCGCCGGCGCAGCGGCGGCGACTCGGACATCGCCTTCAAGATCGCCGACTGGAGCTTCTCCCAGACTCTCGGGACGGCGAAGAAGATCGTCGGTCGAACCTCGCGCAACGCCGCGGACACGCGATCGAGCGCGTCCACGAAATAGGTGCAACCGCCGTGCTGCAGCGGCAGGTGCAGGGTCAGCATCTGCTCGGCGATGTGCGCCAGCGGCAGGTAGGAGAGCTGACGGTCGGCGGCGTTCATGCGAATCGTCTCGTAGGCGCCGCACCAGGCGGTCCACACGAGGTTGCGGTGTGTTAGCTCGACACCCTTGGGCGATCCGGTGGTGCCGGAGGTGTAAATCAGGGTCGCGACATCGTCTTCTCGCTGGGCCGCGACGCGCTCCTGCACCAGCCCCTCGCCGGCTTTGGCGCCGAGATCGAGGAGCCGCCGCCAGGAGACCGTCGCCGGCAGGTCAGCGGTCGCGGCACTCTGCGCGCTCTCGTCGAGGTCGAAGACCACGATCGTGCGCAGGCGCGGTGCGCCACCGCGGGCGGCCACGAGCTTCGCCACCGCGTCGAGGTTGTCGGCGATCGCAACCGTCGCCTCGGTGTGGTCGAGGACGTAGGCGCACTGCTCGGGTGTGTTGGTGACGAAGATGCCGGTGGGGATTGCTCCCGCCGCGATCGCGGCGAGGTCGGCGATCGCCCACTCCGGGCGGTTGCCCGAAAGGATGGCGAGCCCGGTGCCCGGCACGACGCCCAGGTGAACGAAGCCGGCGGCGGCACGAAAGATCGCGTCACGATAGTCGCGCCAGGAGGTCGTCTCCCAGCCGCCCGCGCTGCGCTCTGCCAGCGCCGGGCGCTCGCCGAATTCCGCCGCGGCGGTCTCGAGCGCCGTGATCACGGTTCCATGCGGGCCTCTAGTCATCTTCTTCGGACTCCTCGCCAGTCGATTCTGGCGCGATGGGATCCCGTTCGAGATCGACCGGGAAGCTCATAGCGACGGGAATTCAGCCGCCCCTGCGCGCTCGGTAGGCAAGGTAGAGGAAGATGAGGACCCCCAGCGCGAGCGCGATCCGCGCCGCTCCCATAAGGTGGGTGCGGGCCACGGGTCGCGTTCCGCGGGCTTTGATGCCGGTCACGGCCGCGATGGCGGTGATGAGCACGGCGAGGCCGAGCCAGGTGAGCCAAGTCATGGCGAGAGACCCTAGCAGACCAGGGAGTGGTTGCCCTTGGTGATCTTCAGGACTCGCCAGGGCTCGCCCGGGCTTGTCGACATCCTCGCGCTCAGGCTCGCAGAGTCTTGATCTCGCGACAGCCGAGTAGGCGTTCGTCGGCGGTCACGAGCGTCAGATCCAGGAACTTTGCCGTAGCGGCGAGAAACCGGTCTGCCGGGTCGTCATGAGGCAGGTCGATGCGCCGGCTCGCGATCGCGATGGAGTGGTTCAGCGGTGTTTCGCGAGCCGGAACGGCGGCGAACGCGGCTCGCAGCCATGAGATTGGGTCAGGGTCGAGGCTCAACCGTCCGCGATCACTGAGGAGGATCACTTCCCAGGTACTGATGGGCGAAATCCAGATCTCGTTCGCCGTCGACTCGATCGCCCGTCGCGCCCGCGGACCCAGTCGGCTCGACGTCGAAGCGCACCAGACCCAGACATGGGTATCCAGCAGCAGCTTCATTTCCGTCTTCTGCCGCCGATGGCCTCCCACTCGTCCGCAGGAAGCGCCGGCTCGATCAGGTCGCCGAGGATCCTGGTGGACGAAACGAGCTGACCGAGAACCCGCTTACCCGCCCTCTCAGCCCGCGGAGGCAGAACTTCCGCGACCGGCTTTCCGAAGCGAGTGACGAGAATCGGCTCCCCGGTCGTCCGGACCCGTTCCAAGACCGCCAGACAGGTCGCCTTGAACTTCGAAATCGCGATCGTCTCCATGGGCGAATCGTACCATAGTCAAGGTCCATGGTCCAAGGCGAAGAAGCTTACTGGGCTTGCGCGGCTCCACCTCAGAACGCCAGCACCTCGCGCGCCGCGGCGAGGAGCTTGTCGCGGTCGGGAAACAGCGCGTGCTCGAGAATCCGCGAGTAGGGGCTCGGGCGATCGGGATAGGCAACCCGCTTGACCGGAGCGTCGAGAAAGGCAAACGCCCGGTCGGCGAGACGCGCCGCGATCTCGCCGCCGAAGCCGCCGGTCAACTGCGCCTCGTGCACGACGACGGCGCGGTTGGTCTTTTTCACCGAGGCGAGCACCATCTCTTCATCGTAGGGGACGAGGGAGCGCAGGTCGACGACCTCGGCTTCGACACCCTCTGCGGCCAGCACCTCGGCGGCCTCCATGGCTATCCAGGTCGAGGCGCCGTAGGCGACGAAGGTGATGTCGGTGCCGGCGCGCATCACGTGCGCCTTGCCGATCGGCGTCAGGTGCTCACCTGCCGGAAGGGTGGCCTTGACCCGGCGGTAGAGGAACTTGTTCTCGCAGAAGATCACCGGGTTGGCGCCGCGCAGCGCCGACTTCAGCAGTCCCTTGGCATCCACCGCGGTCGCCGGGCAGAGCACCGTGAGGCCCGCAACGTGGGCGAACCAGGCCTCCGGGTTCTGCGAGTGGAAGGCCCCGGCTCCGACCCCGCCGCCCGCCGGCAGACGCACGATCACCGGACATGGGCGCTCGAAGCGATAGAACAGCTTCGCGATGACGTTGACGATCTGATTGAAACCGCAGGAGACGAAATCGGCGAACTGCATCTCGACCACCGGCAGGTACCCGAAGAGCGCCGCCCCGGCCGCGAGCCCGAGCGTGCCGCTCTCGGAGATCGGCGTGTCGAGCACGCGATCCGGCCAGCGCGCATGCAGCCCCTTGGTGACCCGGAAAGCGCCCTCGAACTGCGCGATGTCCTGACCGAGGAGCACGATCGACGAATCGTGCTCCATCTCCTCCTGCAGGGCCTGGTGAATCGCATCGAGGTAGGTGACCTCGCCCGCCTTCGTCGGACCGACTGCGCCGCCGGTGAAGGCGTCCATGGCGGTCGGGATGTCGGGGTCGGGCAAGGTGATCACCGCCGACGCGGCCTCCACTTCCTCCCCATCGTCGTCCGCAGCTTCGCCGTGCGCGGGGTCGAAGGACCTTCCCCGCAGGTCGGTGAGGTCTTCGACCAGGCTAGAAGCAGCGTCCTGCGCGCGGGTCTCCGGAGAGAGCACAGGAAACGTCGGCGAGACGCAGCGCGGATAGATGCGCGCCCCAGGCTCGGCGAGAACCGGCCGGAAGGCCTCCTCCGGGGCCGGCGGCGCCGCCGCCAGGGCGCGATCGATGGCGGTCTCCACCAGCTCCGCGACGCGCATGTGCAGCCGCTGTTCGGTTTCGAGGTCGAGCAGGCCTTCGCTCGAGAGCCTGCGGGCGTAGACTGGCACCGGGTCCTGGGAGAGATAGAACTCGAGCTCTTTCTGCGGCACGACCTTCATCGATCCGTCGCCTTCGGCATGGCCGCGCAGCCGCCCGACGACCGCCTCGATCAGGGTCGGCCCGCCGCCCGCTCGCGCCCGTGCCACCGCGCGGCCCAGCGTGCCGGCCATCTCGTCCGGGTCGTTGCCGTTCACCGTCAGGGCAGGAACTCCGTATCCCGGTCCGCGATCGGAGAGCTGCAGGCAGGCGTACTGCTGCCGCGCCGGGGTCGAGAAAGCGTACCGGTTGTTCTCGATTACCAAGACCAGGGGCAGCTTCCAGACCGCAGCGAGGTTCATCGCCTCGTGGAAATCCCCCGTCGAGGTACCGCCCTCACCGATGAAATTGATCGCCACGCGGTCGCCACCGTTGCGCTTCATCGCGAAGGCGCAGCCGGCAGCGACCGGGATCATTGCCCCGAGGTGGCTGATCATCCCGACGTGCGAGATCCCCGCGACTTCGTCGAAGTGACCGTAGTGGTAAGAACGCTCGATGCCGCGCGAGAAGCCCTCCGCCTTACCGAGCACTTGGCAGGCAAGGCGGTAAAAGAGCGCCTCGGGCTCGGGCCGGCGGCCGTCCGGAGCGCCGAAGCCGAAACCCGGGAAGGCCAAGGCCGGATCGAGATAGAAAGCGAGGATCGCCCCGAGGTCACGGTGCAGCGAACAGAGAACATCGCCGGCCTCGAGCGCGAGGCCGGCGGGGACGGTGATGCCCTCGTTGCCGATAGCGCTGTACCACTTCGAGATCCTGCCGGTCAGCAGCATCGCCTCGAATCGCGCGTCGAACTCGCGCGCGAGCTTCATGAAGGCGTAGGTGCGGAGGCGGTCCTTCGGATTGTTCACGATCGCCGGAGTCTACGGCGCTCGCCTCGGCCTCGGCAAGAAACGGCAGCGGTCAGCGCAGGAGACTCTGGATACGGGCCTCGAATTCGGCCCGGCGCGGGTAGTCCGGATCCATCTGCAGGACGATCTTGAATGCCAGCTCGGCCTCGGCGCGCTTCTTCAGCCGGAGAAAGTTCTCGAGCTGCAGCACTCCCTGTTCGATTCCCTGCTGGCGGCGATGCACTTCCTCCAGTCGGCTGATCTCGTTGAACAGCAGCGTGGGCCGCGGGCTGTCGGGAACCGTGCGCCCGAAATCGAGGACGACGTTGCGCGCCGCATACCAGTCCCTGGCCTGGACCTTCTCCTTGTAGAGGCGCTCGAACTCCTGCGACTTCGACTCGCGCTCGGCCAGCGCGGCGATATCGGCGATGCGCAAGCGGTAGTTCTCGACCGAGACTTTGGCGAGGCCGGTCGCCGAAAGACGCACGAGCTCGCGTTCGGCCTCCTCGAGCCGGTGCGCTTCGAGAAGCGACTCGAGATTGTCGCGCCGGCGATCGACTGCGGCGTCGCTGGCGGCCTGGTGCTCGGCGCTCTGAATCGAAGTGCGCAAGGCCTCGGAGAGTTGCAGGGTGGGATCGGACTTCTCGAGCTGATCGAGCTTGCGGCGCGCCGCCACAAGGTCGCCGTGCAGGACGGCGTCCCGCCCCTCGGCGAGAATGGCACCGGCAATCTCCATTTTGCCGCGCTCCTCGCCCATGATGCCGACGGCGCGCGCGAAAAGATCGCGCCGCGGGTGATGAGGGTCGAGTTCGACCAGGGTCTCGAGCGCGAAACTGGCGAGCGACTGCTTGTTCTCCTGCAGGTACTTGACCAGAAGCCTCTCGGCTTCAGCAACCTTCGCCGCATGCTCACGCTGCTCGGTGGTCGGCTCGGTGTGGACAGGACGAACCGGAGCGGCGCGCGGCGCGGGGGCCGGGGCGGTCGACTGCGCCGGCGGAGGCGCGGGGGCGGCGGTCGACTGCACGGGAATCGGAGCGATCGCAGGGGTCGGTGCAGGGGCCACCCCTCGCGAGGCCGCGCCCGGCTTCGCGGGAAGTGCCGAGAACGCCTTGCCGACCTCCGCGAGCTGCTCCTTGAGTTGCGCCACCGCGGGATTGCGTGGCGAGACCGACTCGAGCTGGGTGACCAGCGCGGCGGCGTCGTCGTAGCGGCGGGCAGCGAAGGCCTGCTGCGCGAGGTCGGCGAGCCGGGACGACTCGCTGACCTTCTTGGCGGCGCGCTCGATCTGGGCGAGCAGATCGATCCGCTCTTCGCGCGACAGTTCGCTCGCCGAGCCTGTGCGCGAGGTCGGCCGGGGAGAGCTCGCCGGCGCCGGCTTGGCGGAGCTCCTGGCCAGGGCCGGCAACTCGATCTCCTGCGTCGCCACCTGCCGCAATTGCTCGGCCATGTGCACCAGCGCCTGGAGGAAAGAGAGCGCGTCGGGATAGCGCAGGTCGCGATCCTTCTCGAGACCCCGCAGAACGAGGTCGTTCAGCTCCTGCGGCACGCGCACTTGAGGGTTTCTGCCGATCAGCGGCTGGGGCGGTTCGGTGAGCCGCTTGAAGACGAAACCGTGTTGATTCTCGGAATCGAAGGGCGGCTTGCCGGTGATCATTTCGTAAAGCACCGCGGCAAACGAGTAGAGGTCGCTCCGGTGGTCCAGAGGTGCGTCCTTGATCGCTCCCGCCTGCTCGGGCGAGCAGTACATGAGCTTGCCCATGAAGATGCCGGCCTGGGTGATTTCGAGGCCGGCCTGGACCTCGAGGTTCTTCGCCAGGCCGAGGTCGATGAGTTTCATCTGGTAACGCCCGCGGCGATCGCGGGTGATCATCATGTTGTCGGGCGAGATGTCGCGATGGATGACCCCGGCGGCGTGGATCGCCTCGAGCCCGCGCAGGGTCTGGATCCCCAGATCGACAGCCAGAGGGAGCGGAAAGACGCCGTTGGTCTTGAGCCAGTCGTGGACGTGCTCGCCCTCGATGTGCTCCGAGACCATGTAGAAGCTGCCGTCCGGCAGACGGGAGAAATCGTAGAGAATGGCGACGTTCGGGTGCTTGATCTGGGTGGCGATACGCGCTTCCTGGGCGAAGCGCTGCAAGGCGTGCGGATCGGTCGCACGATCGGCGCGCAGGATCTTGATGACGCGCAGCTCCTGCAAATGGACGTGGCGCGCGCGCCAGATCTCGCCCATGCCGCCTGCGGCGAGGCGGTCGAGGATCTCGTACTTGCCGTCGAGGATCGTGCCGCTATTGCGTTCGGTCACCGCGGTTCCTGGCTCCTTCGTCCTTCAGTTCGTTGAATTCTGCCCTATTCTAGCCCGCGCCGCCGCATGGCAGAATCTCGCGCCGCCTGCCGCCCGGCACCCCCTCCCGAATGACCTCCTCCATGCCTCCCACTTCTAGCCCCGCTTCCGGTCCCGCAGCGGCCGCCCGATCGCCCGGGCCATCGCCGGGCCGATCGCCGGGCCGATCGCCCGCCTCGTCCCCGGGTACTGCGCTCGCGTGCCTCTGTCTCTTCGTTGCCATGCTCAACCTGACGCTGGTCGTCGCGGGCTTGAAGGAGTTGGTCGTCGACGAGCTCGGGGGCACGGTCGCTGACGCCGCGCTCTTCTTCACCGTCGAGATGGTGGCTTACCTGCTCTTCGCGCCGCTCTGGGGGGCCCTCTCCGATCGCTCCGGGCGGCGCAAGCCCTTCATCGTGGCGGGCTTCGCGGCGAGCGGTCTGCTCTATCTCGCTTACCTCTGGATCGACTCCGTACCGCTCCTCCTCGCCCTGCGCTTCCTGCAGGGGGGGGCTTCGATCGCCGGCTGGTCGACCACCATGGCGCTCCTCTTCGATGGCGCCGATACCGCCGACACCGCCGGCCGCGCGAGCCGGCCGCGCCTCGCCGGTCTCGCTGGAGCTTCGCTGATTCTCGGTGTGGGCCTGGGCGCGCCGATCGGCGGCCTGGTGACGCACCATTGGGGCGCCCGCGCACCGCTCGCGCTCGCCGGCGTGCTCTTCCTGACGCTCGCCGCAATCGCGATGGCACTGCGCGAGGCTGCCGCAAGGCTCGACCGGCCGCGCCTCGCGGAGATCGCCCGCGCCCTCGCGGCCCGACCGCGCCTGCTCCTTCCCTGGGGGCTCTACGCGATGGAGCGCTTCACCGTCGGCCTCTTCGTGATCGTCTTTCCCCTCTGGCTGCTCGAGCAGCACGGCGCCGATCCGGCGGCGCGCGGCCGCGCGCTCGCGGCCTTCCTGCTCCCCTTCGCCTTCCTGCAGCTCGGTACTTATCGCCTGGCGCGGCGCTTCGGGCCGTTCGCGCTCCTCGCGCTCGGCTGTTTCGGCTACGCCGTCGCCTTCGCCGCGCTGGGCCGGATCGGCGCCGGCAGCTACTATCCGCTGCTCGTCGCCCTGGGCGCCCTGGCGGCGGTGATCTTCCCCCCGACCCTCGCCCTCACCGCCGAGTGGACCGCCCCTGAAACCCGCGCCAGCGCCTTGGCCGGCTTCAACGTCGCCGGCTCCCTAGGCTTCGCCCTCGGCCCCATCGCCGGCGCCTGGGCGCACCAGAGTGTCGGAGGAGGAGGCGGCAGCTTCGCCGCCGCCTTCGACATCGCCGCGGCCGCCGCTTTCGTCGGAGCCCTTGCGGCGACGGTCGCGCTCTGGCGGCAACGCCTCCGGAGCTGACGTCGCCGCCGCTCAGTCGGGCGAGGGGCCGGGGCGTGGGAGCTTCTTGAAGGTGCGCTCGACCTTGTCCAGCTCGGCGAGCTCGCGTTCGGCGGTGGCGGTGCGGGGGTGGGTAGGGCCGTCGTGGGCGCGGAAGCGGGCGACGGCTTCGGTCAATTCGCGGCGGGCGGCTTCGCGATCGCCGCGGCGGCGGGCGATGCGAGCGGAGGCAAGCAGAAAGTCGTCGAGACGCGGGGCCTCAGCATCCAGCTTCCTGACGACCGTGATCGCCCTGGAGATCTCTTCCGCGGCGCTCGTCCACGCGGCGGCGTCGTCCATCGCCAGGAGGTCGAGGGCGATCTGGTAGCGCGACGCGGCGATGCCCAGGTGCTCGTCCTTGGCGTAGGCCTGGCGCTCGATCGCGAGCGCCAGGCGATGGTGCTCGAGCGCCGCCACCGGATCCCCGAGCTCGCGCTCGGCCTCGCCCAGGTACTTCCACGCCGAGCGCAACGTCAGGCTCTGCGGACCGTCGACCGCTTCACTCTCCGCCGCCGACGCCTCCAGGCGCTCCCTCGCCTCGGCGAAGCGCCGGGCCTTGAGGAGCGCCCAGCCCTGCGACAGGCGCGCCGCGCGTGGCAGCGGACCATCGTCTCCGACCGTCTCGCGGAAGACCTGCTCCGAGGCGAGGAACTGCTCATAGCCCTCGTCGTAGCGCTCGCGGCCCATCTCGACGAAGCCGAGGTAGCGCAGGGCGGAGCCGGCGTCGTAGTGCCCGATCGCGCGCAGCACCGCAGCCGCATGCCGGAGCACCTGTTCGGCGGCGTCGTAGCGCCGATGCTCGCTCCAGTGAAAGCCGAGCTTGATCTCCCACAGCGCGACTTCCGGATGCTCGACCCCCAGCACCGACCGGTCGAGGTCGAGACCGGAGACGAGCCAGCGCTCCGCCTCCGCGTCGTCCCCCAGCACGTCGAGCATCTCCCCCGCCTGAAGCCGCGCTGAAGCGAGTCGCAAGCGATCGCGTCCCTTGGTCTCGGCGAGCGCCGGCAGGGCGTCGCGGACCAGCGGTTCGGCCTCCGCCACGCGACTCGCGTCGATCAGCAGCCCGGCAAGACTGAGTCGCCAGGTCGCGACCTCGAGGGGATCGGAGTCCGCCCGTGCGCTCGCCGTGGCGAGCGCCTCGGCGAGCGCCCGCCGCCCCACACTCTCGGCCTCGGCGATATCGAGCTGCTGCCCGAGCACCGAGAATCGCGCCTCGGTCCACCGCCGCCCGAGCGGTGTCGCGAGCGACCCGAGACCGGGCGAGAGAACGAGCGCTTCGTCGAGCTGCGCCCGCGCGGGTACGAGCTCGCCGAGGTCGTAGTGGACCTCGGCCCGGGTCACGAGGCTCGCGGCGAGCGCGAGCGGCTGGCGACCGGAGTCGAAGCGGCGCAAGGCGACGACGGTATCCGCGCGCCGGGCCGCCGGCTCGAGCAACCCGAGGCTGCGCTCCACCTGCACGATCGCGTCGAGGAGCTCGGCGCGCACTGCCGGTTCCTCGACCAGCTGCTCGTCGAGGCGGCGAGCGCCCTTGTCGAGAATCTCGCGCGCGGTGATCGTCTCACCCAGCGTCTGGCTCGGGTCGGCCTCGCGGAAGAGATCGATGAGGAACGACTTGACGCGGTCGGCACGGCGCGCCTCGTCGCGCGCGACCCCCGCCTGCCAGAGGACGACGACAACGCCGGCGACGAGCGCCGCGGAGATCACCAGACCGGCGGCGACCCCCAGACTGTGCCGGCCGATGAACTTCCTCGCCCGATAGCCCACGCTGTCGGGCTGCGCGGCGACCGGCCGGCCGTCGAGAAAGCTCCGCAGATCGTCGCGCAGGGCGGCGGCCGAAGGGTAACGGCGCCCCGGCTCGCGATTCAAGGCCTTGAGCACGATCGAGTCGAGGTCGCCGGCGAGGCGGGGAGCGAAGCCGCGCACGATCTCGCGCTCCGGTTCGCCGGCAGCGGCGCTCGCCGCGACCACGGACGGACGCTCGAGGGTCTCCGCGTCGACCGCGCGCACGAGCGCCGGCAGCGGACGGCCGGCGCGGTCGAACGGCGGACGTCCGGTAAGGAGCTCGAAGAGCAGGGCGCCCATCGAATAGACGTCGGTCGCCGTCGTCACCGCCTCGCCGAGGATCTGTTCCGGAGCGGCATAGGCTGGGGTGAGCGGCTGTCCGCCGACCTGGGTCTGGCGCTCGTCGAACGCCTCCGGCTGGAGAAGCTTGGCGATCCCGAAATCGAGCAGCTTCACCCTGCCGGTCGCGGTCACCAGGATGTTGGTCGGCTTGAGATCCCGATGCACGACGAGCTGGCGGTGCGCGGCATCGACCGCGTCGGCGACCTCGATCATCAAGCGGATTCGCGCTTCGAGCGTCGCCGAGCGCTGCTCGCACCAGTCGGTGATCGGCACTCCCTCGACGTGCTCGAGGACGAAGTACGGATCGCCGTCCTCGGTGCTGCCACCATCGAGCAGATGGGCAATTCCGGGATGGTCGAGCCGGGCGAGAATCTGGCGTTCACGCAGGAAGCGCTCGGCGATCGCCCGGGAGTCGAGGCCGGCACGAATCCGCTTCAGCGCGACTCGCTGCTCGAACTCGCCGTCAAAGCGCTCGGCGAGGAAGACCTCGCCCATGCCGCCCTCGCCGAGGCGCCGCACGAGCTGGTAAGGACCGATCGTTTCCGGTTCGGCCGCGCTCGCGGTACCGGACGCGGCAACGGCTCCAGGGGCGGCGGCCTCGTCCGCATCCAGCTTGGCGACCCCCGACTCGAGCGCCGAAGCGACGAACACCGGGGCGCGCGCCAGGATCGGCGTCCCGACGAGCGCCTCCTCCGTGCGGTCCGCGGCGAGCAATCCGGCGACGAAGCGCGCGAGGTCAGGGTCGCACCCAGCGATCTCCGCCAGCCGCGCCGCACGCACCTCCGCACTCTCCTCGACCAGCTCGTCGAAGAGACGCTCCCAGGGGTTCTGCACTAGGACGTCCCGGCAGGGGCCGGCGCGCCGCCGTCGAGCGCGGCGCGAAGGAAAGCCTGCGCCCG
Organism: Thermoanaerobaculia bacterium; assembly: GCA_031403995.1. Classification (GTDB taxonomy): domain Bacteria; phylum Acidobacteriota; class Thermoanaerobaculia; order Multivoradales; family JAGPDF01; genus JAGPDF01. The sequence goes on along the minus strand of JANNGS010000066.1, from coordinate 72,184 downwards.
CCGCCAGTCGCGCTTCAGGGAACGCTCGCTGCGCTCGACGATCGGGGCGATCTCGTCGAGGGCGAGGCCGGCGAAGAAGCGCAGCTCGACGAGGTGCGCCAGGTCGGGGCTGGCGCGCTCGAGCTCGCCCAAGGCGCGATCGAGGGCCAGCATCTCGATCGACAGCGTGCCGCCCGGATCGGCCAACTTGTGCGCCGCGTCCTCGAGCTCGATCGGCACGACTCCGCCGCCGCGCTTCTCGGCGTCGCGGCGGCGGGCGAAGTCGACGATGACGTGGCGCATGACGCGCGCCGCGAGGTTGAAAAAGTGCGCCCGGTCGGCGGGCGCGGCACCCGCCGGCCCGGCGAGCCGAAGGTAGGTTTCGTGGACGAGAGCCGTGGTGTCGAGGGTGCGCCCGGGCCGGCCGTGGACCGAGAGCTGGACGTGGGCGAGCCGTTTGAGCTCCGAATAGACCCGCTCGTAGAGCGCTTCCGAGGCCTGCCGCTCACCGCCGCGCGCCGCGGCGAGGAGCGTCGTGACGTCGCACGCTGGGGATCCCTCGATCCCGGCGGACTCAGGCTCGAACATGAAAAGGGACTCTACTCTAGGAGCAGAGCCCCCGGATTACGGGCTGCGGGCTGCGGAAGGCGCGCGGACTAGTTCTTGGCGCGCCGCAGAAGGACGTCGCCGTTGAAGGTCTTGAACAGGATCTCGGGACCGCCGCCGTTGATCTTGCCGACCATCTCGCGCGACACGATCACGTGGAAGCGGCCCTTCTCCTTCTTCTCCTCGCTGCCCCTCACGTTCTCGGTCGTCACGTCGACGTCGAAGTCGGAGTAGATCTCGCCGTTGTCGGACTGCAGCCGGACGGTCGCCTGGAGGTCGGCCGGAAAGGTGACGTCGACGTCGCCGTTCAGGGTCGAGAAGGCCATCGGCGCCGCCACCATCGCACCGCGGAAGACCACCGTGACGTCGCCGTTGACCGTGTTGGCCGAGACCGGGCCGCGCACGTTTCGCACGCGGATCTCGCCGTTGGTGTTGCTGACTTCGACCTCGCCGTCGATGTTCTCGACCTCGATGTCGCCGTCGTTCACCGTCGACAGCCGCACCGTGCTCCCGACCGGCACCTGGATCTCGAGATCGACCGCGCGCGCCCACGACTGCGCCGAGATCGACACCAGGTTGCCCTCCTCCTCGGCCTCGAGGCCGATGGCGGTATTGGGAATCCGCCGCATCCCGGCACGGTCGCCCGCGCCGTCTGCTGGCCGGCCCTCGATCTTCTGCAGCTTGTGCTCCGCCTCGGAACGCGAGCTCGCTTCGATCACGACCTCCTTGGTCGTCCCGCCGGTGACCTTGATCGATCCCATCACCAGCGAGACCTCGAGCTCCGCCGGCTTCGCCGGATCCGACAGCGGCACCACCAGGCGCTCGGCCCGGGCCGCTGCGGCGAAGGAGCTCCAGACCAAGGCGACCGCCACCAGCGCGCCGCCCGGCATGCCGAAAAAGCTGTGCTTCCGCATCGTGTGCAAGGTGTTCATCTACTCTCTCCCTCAAGCGGGCGTCAGGAACGCTCGCGAATCGTGATGTCGCCGTTGACCGTCTCGCAGGCGAGGTCGATACCGCCGCCGCCGATGGTGGCCGCGGTCTTCCCGCCAATTTCTTGATGATGGGCGGTCTTCCCGCCCATCTGGTGGTGATTCCTTCCCCCGGACTTCGAGCGTTCGCTCGTCTCCGGGAGCTTTCCCAGTTCGAACGGGAAGTCGGTGAAGACCTCGCCGTTCAGCGTCGCGAACGAGAGCTCGGCGCCGAGCCCCTTCGGAAACGCCAGATCGATGTCGCCGTTGACCGTACCGAAACGGCAGTCGCCGACGGGCAGTGCCGCGAAGTCGACCTTGAGCTCGCCGTTGACCGTGCTCGCGTCGACCTCTCCCGCCACCCGGACGAGCGTGACGTCGTCATTCACATGGTCGACGTCGAGGTGCCCGACGGTGCCGGTGATGCGGATCGCCCCTTCGTTCACGTTGTCGACCTCGAGGTCGAGGTTCTTCGGCACCTTGAGTGTCCAGTCGAAGCGCACTTCGTAGTCGCGGTCATCGTGGCCGCAACAGCAGTCGTCGTGCTTCGCCTTGTCGCTCTTCCTGCACCGCCAGGGGCCACCCTGGGCGAGCTCGAGCCGTCCCGGCTGCTCGGCAATCTCGAGAAGGACCTCCTGGCGGGCGCGCGCCATCTCCGCGGCGTTCTTCGCCACGAAGGTCTGCTTCAGGGTGAGCTCCACGCGGTCGCCGGTCGCGGCCTCGATGTCGATCGAGCCGCTGACGTTGTCCACGACCAGCGTCCGCTGGCCGGAGACAGCGGCAAGGGTAAAGCTCCGTGTGACCGTTTCACTCTGCTCGAGCGCCGCGAGCGGCGTCGCGAAGAGACACGCCCACAAGAGAACGGAGAGACCGGTAGCCGCAGCGCTGGCGGCGGTGGCGACGACGGAGAACGGCTGCGCGGGTCGAGCGCGGCGGACGAGGTTCATCAGGCGCTCCTTCCGAGGCGGTCGCGGAGGTAGCCGCGCACCACCGGGTCGAGTTGACCGTTGGCCAGCAGTTGCTCGAGATCGTGGCGTGCCGCCGGAGTGCCCGACTCGATGAGGAGATCGATGAGCGACAAAGCGACGAGCGGCGAGTCCTGGCGGGAGACCGCCTCCACTAGGCGGCCGTGATGGTCGGCGCGGTTCGCGGTCGGGCGCAGCGCTTCGAGCGCTGCGAGACGGACGTTGACGTTCGGGTCCTCGATCAGACGGGCGAACAGCGCCGCAATGATCCGGTCGTCGCGATCGTCCTTCGCGTCCGGCGAGCCGGCCCCGCCCTTCGCTTCGCCGGCCGAGATCTCGCGGCCGTAGGAGACCCCCTGGAGCCGCTCCGAGACCGACCCGCGCTCGAGCAGCGACAGCGCGACCATCTCATGCAGGTCGCCGACCTCGCGCTGGAGGAGCGCGACGTCCGCGTCGCGGCGGCCGAAGGTGAGGTAGCCCAGGCCGAGGCCGAGGAGCAGCATCGCGGCAAGCGGCAGCAGGCGGCGCTCGAAGCCGGCCCGGCTAGCGGAAGGGGCGGCAGCGGCGGAAGGCCGCTCGTGCCACCCGCGCGGACCGAAGGCGAGAGGGGCGGCGTTGGCCGCTTCGCCGGCGAGCAGCTGGTCGAAGCGCTGGCGCATTCCGGCGCTGGGGGTCGCTTCGGAAGGCTCTCCGAGCTCGCGCCAGACCTCGGCGAGATCTCCCGCCTCGGCGGCACAGGCCAGGCAGCTCTCGAGATGGGCCTCGAGTGCGGCCAACTCCGCGGGCTCGAGCTCGCCGGTGATGCGTGCGGTCAATCGCTCCTGCACGGTTTCGCAGTTCATCCTGCCTCCTCTGCCGTCCCCCTCGCCGGCGCTCCGGAGGCGAGGTCGGCGTGAAACGCCTCCTTCAGCTCCTTGAGCGCGCGATGGACGCGTACTTTCACGGCCCCTTCCGAGATGCCGAGCATCTCGGCGATGCGGTCGTACTTGAGCTCCGAGAAGCGCGCCAGGACGAGGAGCTCGCGCCGCTCGGGAGCGAGGCGCGCGAGGGCGCGCTGGAGCTTCTTCGACTGCTCGGCGCGCTCGAGCCCTTCGATTGGATGGGCCAGATCGGCTTGCGGTTCGGGTGTGTCTTCGTTCTCGGGCAGCTCCTTCGGCCGCGCGCGGTAGAGATCGGTGGCGGCGTTCCGCGCCAGGGTGAACATCCACGGCACGAAGTCCGACTCGGCGCGAAACGTATGGCGGTACTTGAGCATGCGGACGAAAACTTCCTGCACGAGATCCTCGGCCGCCGAGCGGCTGCGCGCGAGGCGCAGAAAGAAGTGGAAGAGGCGCTGGTGATGGCGCTCGAAGAGCTCGCCGAGGAGCGCCACATCGCCGTCCCGCACCCGGCCCATCAGCTGGCTGTCGCCACTCGGGCCGGGGGTGGGGAACGGAGTCACGGTGGCGGTTCCAGGGCGCATGCTGCCCGGAACTACCTCGGCAGCCGGGAAAGGTTACCGCGGACGTTGACTGGAAGGGTGTGCGGGTTGGGTTCGATCCGACAGTCGGGCCGAGACCTGGTGCGCCAGATAGCCCCCGAGCCAGAGGGCGGAGGCGACGAGGTGGATCCCGAGCCAGGCCTGCCGCCAGCCGGGAACAGTCGCGGTCTGCAGCAGATAGCCGGAGGCGATCATCGGCGCCGCCGTCGCGAACAACGCGAGTCCGCTCTTGCGGCGCGTGGCGACACGCAGCCGGACGCCGGGCCAGGCGTGCGCCTTCCAGATCAGGCCGATCGCGAAAACCAGCAGCGGTGCAGCGACGACGTGAAGATGTTGCACGGCCGGCTGCCAGGGGTGATTCACCACCGCGAACGTGTCGTCCGGGCGGACGAGGTAGCGCATCCAGGCGTAAACGAGTCCGCCCCCGCCGACCAGTAGCGTCGCGATGTGGAGGAACCAGGCTTCGAGACGGGTCATCGCCCGGGCTCAAGGGGCGTCGGTGGGGGTGCCGCCGTCCGCGCCGCCAGGAGCGCATGGATCGCCAGGGCGCGGCGGGCGGCGTCGGTCGTCACCCGCGCGGTGAGCGTCGCTCCGGTCACCGGGCGGATGCCGCGGCCGAGCTCGGTCTCGGGCGCGAGCTTGCGGCCGCCGAACTGTGCGTACCACTCGGAGCGCGGTAGGTAGTCCGGCGGCTCGTCGAAAGAGAGCACCTCGACCCGCAGGATCCCACCCGCGGGGTCGATCGCGACCATCACGGTCTCGGCGAGCGTGCGAACGCGGTGGGTGTCGAAGTAGGCGACGCCGCAGGGCTGCCCGCCGCCCTCCGTCCCTTCCCTCCGATGTGCGCGATAGGGATGGACGACGGCAGACGCGATCTCGGTGCCGGCGCGCCCGCGCGCGGACTCGACCTCCGCCGCCGTGAGGTAGGCCGTTTCCCTCTGGATGGCGCAGCCGGGAAAGGCGAGCGCCAGCGCCTCCTCGGGAGAGAGCAGCACCTTCGCCGCCGCCCCCTCCGGCGCGAACGCCGAGGCCGCGAGCCCTGCGGCGAGCGCCAGCGGAGCGAAGGTCGCGCCTCTCACCGGCTCAGAAGATGTAGCCGAGCGCGAGGTTCCACTGGTCGACGGCGGTGCCGGCGCCGTTCTTCACGTCCTGCCAGTCCGCCTTGAAGACCAGCTGTTCGATCGGCTTCCAGTTGATTCCGACGGTCAGGGTCTCGATGTCGTTGGCCGGATTGCGCGCGAAGCCCGAAGGCACCGCTGCCTGAGTGTCGTAGCTCTCCCAGCGCGCGAACGGAATCAGCGCCTGCCGGCTTGCCGCCGAGAGCGCGAGCACGTCGTAGCCGGCCTCGAGGTAGTAGCCGGCGAGCTCCTCGCCGACCGAGCGGTTGCCGGTGAGCGCCAGCTTCTGGTTGAGGCGGGCGACGCCATCGAGGTCGCCTTCGACCCACAGGCCGCGGACCTGGAACCCCTGGCCGCGCCACTCGGCATGGAGCTCGAGGAGGCGGGTGTCGACGCTGAGCTCACCGTTGGCGTCGGCGAGCCCCTGCGCGGCGTCGCCGATGTAGCCCGAGACCCCGGCCACGAAGCCGGGAACGGCCGTCCAGTCGATTCGCGCCACCCAGGCGAGGTTCTCGGCGACCGCCTTGGCCCCGTTCTGGCGCGCCGCACGCAGTCCGCCGGCGGCAAAGCGCTCCGCCTCGAACCCGTTCATGAGATAGGTGCGGTAGGTGATCGGCCCAACCTCGCCGAAGATGCCGGCGCCGTTCTCGCGCCAGGTGGTCGGCAGGATCGCCTGCTCGATTCCCGGCCGGCGCGCCCCCAGGTAGGTCGTCGGCTCGTGGAGCTCGTTGGTGAAGCCCATCGGCACCAGCAGGAGACCGGCGCGGGCGTTGATCTCGGGCCGGATCCGGCGCTCGAGGTAGGCGAACTCGACCGCCACCTCGCCGCGCTGCCCCTCGCCCGCCTTGGCGTGCTCCCACTCGATCTCCGAGTTGAATAGCCAGTCGTCGTTCCACTTGTAGCCGAAGTAGAGAACGGCGCGGAGGAAGTCGAGCTCGTCCTTCCTGCCGGAGGCGGCGCCGTCGTCCCGCTGCGCACTGAGGCCCTGGTAGAGCATCTCGCCGTAGCCGCCGATCGAGAGCCCCTGCTCGACGGCGTAGACCTTCGACGCTGCCGGGCCGAGGCCTGCCGTGCCCTCGCCTGCCGCGGCCACGGCCGGCGCGCTCTCGCCGAGACGCATCTTCTCGAGCTCCGACGCCAGCAGGTCGATCCTCCGCGAGAGCTCGGCGAGCTCGGTCGTGGAGGCCGGCGCGGGCGTCAATTCGGCGCCCTTCCCGGCGGCGCTGGCCGCGTTCTCCGCCAACGCCGCGAGCGCCGCCTTGAGCTCGGCGACTTCAGCTGCAAGGCCGCGCAGCTGCTCGTCGCTGGTCGCGACACCTGTCGCCGACGCGCTCTGGCCGAACGCCACGGACGAAACACCCGCGAGTGTGAAGACGAGGCCGAGCACGACGAGGCTCAATTTCCACCTGCCTGAAAGCAACTTTCCTTGCATGGATTAGACTCCTCTTGTTTCATGGCAACCGGCGGAATGGCCGATGGCTGTGGGACGGAGAGGGCGGCGGCCGGGGACTTTCGCGAGACCAGGCCGTGCGCCCTCGTTTCGACTGCTAGGACAATCCTCCAACCGTTTCGATCCGCAGCTCGGGCGTGAGCGCGCGGGCGCCCGCCGCGAGGCCGGGAGTGACCAGGGCTCGCAGACCCTCGGGCTCCACCAGCAGGAGGACCGCTTCGCCTTTCCCCTCGCGACTCCAGCGCGACATCAGCGCCGCGCCCGGCGTCGGTCCGAGGACGAAAAGTCCGGTCGACCGACAGTCGGCGGCGGTCGCCCGCGCCGAAAAGACCGTCGCGCTACCGATGTCGGGCGCCGGGCGCCCGGTCCGTGGATCCAACAGGTGACCGATCCGGACGCCGCCCGCGAGGACGGTGCGCTCGGAGTTGCCCGATGTCGAGAGCGAGCCGCTTGGAGCGTCGAGCGTCAGCTCGAGAACCGTCCGCGAGCGGTCGCGCGGATCCGCCAGCTGGACCTCGAACGCCTGCGTCCGCCCGCTCCAGGCGAGTTGGCCGCCGAAGTCGAGCACAACCTGCGCCGTGGGCGCGAGCCTGCGCGCAGCGTCCAGGGCGGCGTCCAGGGCGGCCCCTTTGCCGAAGCCGCCCTCTTCCAGCCGCAGTCCGCCGGGCTGCACGAGCTCGCGCCTTCCGGGGTCGGTGGCAAGACGTCCGCCGTCCACGGCACGCCTGGCGACCTCGATTTCGATTTCGTTCGGGAGCCGTCCGCCGGTGCGCAGGCCCCAGGCCTCGACGAGCGGCCCGACGGTTGGGTCGAACGCCCCGGCGCTCTCCTCCCAGCAGCCTAGGGCCGTCGCGACGGCGCTCCAGGCGAGCGGCGAGAGCGCCACCCGGGACGCGGGCGGCGCCGAGTTGAAGGTCTGGAGCTCGCTGACTTCGCGCCAGGTCGAGAGGCGACGCTCGGCGTCCTCGACGGCGGCGACGATGGCGGCGCTCACCGCGAGGCCGGTCGGGCGGTCGACCGCTTCGATCGAGAACCCGAGCGCGGTTCCCATCGCGGCGACCTCGCGCTCGACGACGGCGGCGCCCGCCGCCTGCGCTCCCGCCACGGCCAGCGCCAAGAGGACGGCTCGCCCGCCGGGGCTGCGCGGAGCCGGCGGGTGGCCGACTTCGCCGGCTTTCGCACAGCGGTCGCACGGCAGGGCGTTCGCTTTCGGTCGCCTGAAGAGACGGCGGAGAATCAGCGCGAGCGCGACGACGGCGGCGCCGCTGACGATCCAGAACTGCGGGTCGGCGACGGGCAGCGACATCTCAGGAGATCCCGGCCAGCCGTAGGCCGTGGAACGCGACGAAGGCGCCGATCCACGCCACGCCCGTCATCCAGCAGAACTGCAGCAGCGGCCACTTCCAGCTCTTGGTCTCCCGGCGCACGGTGACGACCGTCGCCAGGCACTGCATCGCGAGGACGAAGAAGACCAGCAGCGAGACGGCGGTCGCCGGCGTGAGCAGCCGCGACCCGTCGTCACGCTTTGCGGCGTGGATACGCTGCAGGACTCCGGCGTCGGCTTCGTCCGGCGCGCCCACGAGCACGGCGAGCGTCGAGACGAAAACCTCGCGCGCCGCGAACGCCGTGAGCACGCCCATGGTCAGTCGCCAGTCGTAGCCCAGGGGGGCGAACAGCGGCTCGACGGTCCGACCCAGCCGGCCGGCGAAGCTCGCCTCCTGCTGATGGGCGAGCGTGAGCCCGGCCGCCTCGGCCGCGAGCCGCTCGGCGCCTTCGGGCGACACGGGAGCGAGCGCCGCCGCCTGCGCCGAGAGCGCCAGGGCCGACGCCGGCGCTTCGACCTTGGGATAGGCCGAGAGCCACCACATGACGAAGCAGATCGAGAGGATCACCGTGCCGACGGTGCGCAGGAACGACCAGCCCTGCTCGAAGGCGTTGGCGAACGCCACCCGCAGCGAGGGCCATTTGTAGGTCGGGAGCTCGAGCACCATCGGGCGGGACTTGCCCGGCAGAAGTGTTCGCCGCACGAGGAAAGCGCTGGCCATGGCGGCGATCGCTCCGAGCAGGTAGCAGGCGGCGAAGGCGATGCCGGCGAAGAGCGGCTGGTCGGCGAACAGAAAGTTGGTCAACAGGACGTAAACCGGCAGGCGCGCCGAGCAGCTCATGAACGGTGCGACCAGGATGGTCGCGAAGCGATCGTGGCGATCCGGAATGAGCCGCGTCGCGAGGATGCCGGGAATCGCGCAAGCGTGCGACGAGAGCAACGGCACGAATGCGTAGCCCGGCAGACCGAAGCGGCAGAGCAGCCGGTCCATGACGAACGCCGCGCGGGCGAGATAGCCGGTGTCCTCGAGGATCGTGATGAGGAAGAAGAGCAGGCAGATCTGGGGCAGGAAGACGACCGTGCCGGAGACACCGCCGATGAGTCCGCCAACCAGGAGGTCGCGCACCGCGCCGACCGGCATCCGGGCCTCGAGGAAGCCGCCCAGGTTCGAGAAGATCGCCTCGATCAAGTCCATCGGGACGCTCGCGACGGCGAAGATCACCCAGAAGAGCGCGGCCATGACGAGGTGGAAGATGACCAGACCGGCGATCGGATGAGTGAAGGTCTCGTCGAGGCGGTCGAGCAGCGTGTCGCTCGAGCTCCCCACCGCGCCGACACCGCCGACGCTCTCGGCGACGACGGTCTCGGCCCACAGCTCGAGCTCCACCGCCGAGACCGGGGCGCGACGCTCCGCCAACGCAGCAGACCCCTGCGCGGCGCACACCTCGGGCAGAACGGCCAGCAGTTGGTCGATGCCTTTACCACTCCGTGCGGCGATCGGAACGACCGGCGCGCCGATCGCCCGCGACATCTTCTCGAGGTCGAACGAGAGGCCACGGCGGTGGGCGAGATCGATCATGTTGAGGGCGACGACGAACGGCACCGCCTCGCGCGTGAGCTCGCCCACCAGCATGAGGTGGCGCGAGAGATTGGTCGCATCCGCGACCACGATCGCGGCCGCGGGGCGCGCACCCTCGTGGCCGGCGACAGCGTTGGCGGCAACGGTCGACTCGGGCAGATCGAGCTTCAGGCTGTAGAGCCCCGGCAGGTCGACGACCTCGAACGTTTCGGTGGCGCCACCGGCTCGCGGCAGCTGCAGGCGTCCGACGCGCAGGTCGGTCGTGGTCCCGGGAAAGTTCGCGGTCTTGGCGCGCATGCCGCAGAGGCGGTTGAAGAGCGTCGTCTTGCCGGTGTTCGGGTTGCCCAGCAGCAGCAGCCGGCGCGGTGCGGCACCGCGGCGGCTCCCGGCGTGGGGGGGGGACGCCGGGCTCGCGATACTCATCGCGGCTTCGCCGCCGTCTCGCCGCCGTCCTCTACGACCAGCCGCACGGCGACGCTGCGGGCGAGTCCGATGCGGGTCGAGCGCACCTCGATGATGCACGGGTCGCCACTGGTCCGCACGGTCAGCCGGCAACCCTCGGTCATTCCCATCGCCGCCAGCAGACAGGCTTCGCCTTCCGAGAGCTCGCGGCAGGAGAGGCGGGCGACGCTGCCCACCGGCAGGTCGGCGAGACGCTGCAGGACGGGCAACCGCGCGGGGATCTTGCCGTTGAAGTCAGACATGGAGGTCCGCCCCCGCGACCGCCTGTTGGGCGGGTTCGCTCGGTTGGTGATTCGCGTCGCCGCAGGAGCGGCAGATGCCGAGGATCTGCAGTTGGTTCTGCCGCCCTTCGAAGCCGTGCGCGCGGCAGATCTCGCCGAGCAGGGCGGTGATCCCCGGGCTGACGAACTCGACCATTCGGCCGCAGCAGCGGCAGGCCATGTGGTCGTGGCGCTGGCCGGAGTGCAGGTGCTCGTAGAGGTAGCTGCGTCCGGAAAGCCGCACTTTGTGGGCGAGACCGGCCTGGACGAGGAGCTCGAGGTTGCGGTAGACCGTGGCGCGGGAGATGGCGAGACCGCGCTGATGCACCGCGGCGAGAATGGAATCGGCATCGATGTGGCCGTGCTGTGCGAAGATTTCCCTGATGAGCGCACGCCTTTCGGCCGTCGCACGCAGACCGCGGGAGCGCAGAAAGCCTAGAAACTGTTCCTCTTCACGCATCGGCGTCATGAAATTGAGACTCTTTCTCAACAAGCAGGGGGAATTCTGGACGAGTTCAGTCCTGTTTGTCAAACCGCAATGGGGTGGTCCACGTAGACTTGGGCACCGATGACGATCCGGACCCGTCTGCCGCGCCACCATCGCTCGCCGTTTCAGCGTTTACCGCTGCCGACATGGCTGCGCGTGGTGGTGATCACGCTGGGCTGGTTCATGATCCTGGTCGGAATTGCAGGCCTCTTCCTGCCGATCCTGCAGGGCGGTCTGATGCTGGTGCTCGGCTTTGCCCTGCTGTCGATCGGCAGCCAGACACTGCACCTCTGGTTCCGCGGCCTCATGGGTCGCTGGCCACGGATCTGGAAGCGCCTCGAGAAACTGCGGCGCAAGATCCACTTCAGGCTTCACAAGGCGAGCCGCGGAGCGAAGCGCGACGCCGCTGCGGAGGAAGATCCCCTCCCTCCCGCGGGGCCCTGAAGGGCCGCCAAGAGAGCACGCTCCCGACGCGAGCCGCGCTCTGTGTCCCCTCCACTGCGCTCCTGCGCGTAGTAAGGCAAACAACCGCTCCGGTCAACGAAGGCCGCAGCAAGGGGACAGCCCGATGAAGACTCCGCAACCACAGCCGCTCGATCACCTCCGACCAGGCTTGCCGCAGGGATGGACAGCGCTCTGCCTCGTGCTGGCGCTACTCGCCGCAGCCGGCGGCCGCGCCGCGTTCGCTCAAGGCCTCTCCTCGACGCGCTCGCAACTCTTCTTCGAGACCGCAGCCAATCCGGACCATCTACCCTGGACCGGCGACGAGTTCGGCCACGCGGTCGTGGCAGGCGACTTCGACTTCGACGGGGTACAGGACCTGGCGATCGGCATTCCGTATGACGACGACGCCGACTTCGGCCTCGATATCGGTCAGGTGCAGATCCGCTTCGGGGTCCGCGATGAGTCGCTCGAAGCAGGAGTCTTCGTCAAGTACATCTCGCAAGGAGGACTCGTCCCCATCAACGCTCCAGGGGAAGGCGACCTCTTCGGCCGTGCACTCGCGGTCGGCGACTTCGACGGCGACGGCTTCGACGACCTCGCGATCGGCACGCCGGGCGAAGATATCAGCGGGCAGACCAACGCTGGCGGACTCGACATCCGCTACGGCGCGGCGAACCGGTTCGATGCACTCGAAACCCGTCGCCAGTTCTTCAGCGAAAATACCGCGGGCGTTCCCGACGTCGCTGCAGTGAACGACGAGTTCGGGTTTGCTCTCGCCGCCGCCGACTTCAACGGCGACGGCCGGGACGATCTCGCGGTTGGCGTACCGCTGGAGAGCGCGAGCGGCTTCAACAACGCAGGGCGGGTCATCGTCTTCTACGGCTCTCTGACCGGGATCGTTGTTACCGACGCCAACGCCGTCGACCAAGCCAGCCTCGCCTTCGGAGGTCCATTCATCGAAGCCCGTTTCGGCCACGCAATTGTTGCTGCCGACTTCGACGCCAACGGGTTCTATGACCTCGCGGTCGGCGAACCGGGGACCAGCGCCATTCCGGGGAGAGTCTTCGTGTTGCCCGGGACCGCGTCTGGCCTCACCGGAGCGGGAGCTCAAGCGCTCGTGCAGGGATTCGAAGGAGTGGCGGACACGCCCGAGACGGGAGACGGCTTCGGGTACTCCCTCGCAGTCGGCAACTTCGACGGCGGACCGTTCCCGGATCTCGTCATCGGCGTGCCCGGCGAAGGGCTCTCCCTCCCAGAAGTCGACGGCGCCGGAGCCGTTCACGTCCTTTTCAGCACGGCGATCGGCGTCTCCGGCGCCGGCTCGCAGTTCTGGACACAGATGACGCCGGGTATCCCGGGCGGTCCGGAGGTCGACGACTACTTCGGCCTCGCGGTCGCGGCCGGCGACTTCGACCACGATCACTTCGACGAGTTGGTGATCGGCATTCCCAACGAAGGGAACTTCATCGGTTTCGGCGAGGGCGACGTGCTGGTTCTGCCGGGTAGCCCGACCGGGCCGACGGAAACCGGAGCGCGTACCTGGAATCTCCAGGCCCCGGGCATCCTCGGCGACATGAATCCGGGAGATCGCCTCGGCTTTAGCCTGGCGGTGGGCGACTTCGACGACGACCTGCACGACGATCTGGCGATCGGCACGCCGGGCGACGGCTTCATCGGCGGTGTGCTGGTGCTCTACGGCGCGCTATTCGCCGACAATTTCGAGTCCGGCACGACCGCGCAGTGGAGCGCGGCCGTGTCTTGAGAATCAGCCGCTAGCGCTGGTCGACCGGCACGTAGGCGCGCTCGGTGGCGCCGGTGTAGATCTGCCGCGGGCGGTTGATGCGCGTCCCTTGTTCGCGCATCTCCTTCCAGTGAGCGATCCAGCCCGGGAGCCTGCCGAGCGCGAACATCACGGTGAACATGTCGGTCGGAATGCCCATCGCGCGGTAGAGGATGCCGCTGTAGAAGTCGACGTTCGGGTAGAGCTTGCGTTCGACGAAGTAGTCATCCTTGAGCGCGATTTCTTCGAGGCCCATGGCGATCTCGAGCATCGGATCGTTGATGCCCAACTCCGCCAGTACGGCATCGGCGGCCTTCTTCAGGATCCGCGAGCGCGGGTCGAAGTTCTTGTAGACCCGGTGACCGAAGCCCATGAGCCGGAAGTTCGAGCTCTTGTCCTTCGCCAGGTCGATGTACTTCTTGTAGTTGCCGCCGTCGGCCTGGATGTGCTCCAGCATTTCGATGACCGCCTGGTTGGCGCCGCCGTGGAGCGGGCCCCAGAGAGCGCAGATACCGGAGGACATCGAAGCGAAGATGTTGGCGCCCGACGAACCCACCATGCGCACCGTCGAGGTCGAACAGTTCTGCTCGTGGTCGGCGTGCAGGATCAGGAGGAGATTCAACGCCCTGTCCAGCGTCGCCGAGACCTTGTAGGTCTCGGCCGGCACGGAGAACATCATGTGCAGGAAGTTCTCGGTATAGGAAAGGTCGTTGATCGGATACATGAACGGCTGTCCGATCGACTTCTTGTACGAGAAGGCCGCGACCGTCTTCGCTTTGGCCAACAGGCGCACGATGTTCAGATCGACGTCGTCAGCCTCCGAATAGTAGGTCGAGAACGACGCCACCATCGCCGACAGGATCGCCATCGGATGGGCGTTCGGCGAGAAGCCCTCGAAGAACTTCTTCATGTCCTCGTGGATCAGGCTGTGGCGGGTGAGCTTGTCCCGCCAGGTCGTGAGCTCCTGCTTGGTCGGCAGGTGGCCGTAGATCAGGAGATAGGCGACCTCGGTAAAGCGTGCCTGCTCGAGCTCCTCGATCGGATAGCCGCGATAGCGCAGGATCCCCGCGTCGCCGTCGATGAAGGTGATCGCACTCTTGCAGGAGCCGGTGTTGCCGTAGCCGTCGTCGAGCGTCACCGCGCCCGTCTTTTCGCGCAGCTTCGAGATTTCGATGCCGACCTCGCCCTCGCTCCCGACGACCACCGGGAGCTCATGCTCCTTGCCTTCCAGGATCAGTTTCGCCGTGCTCATCGCTTACCGCCTCTCGACACTCGTCGCTCCGTCGCTCTGACATTGCCGCGAGAATATGCCGCGGCGCGGCACATTCTACCTTTCGCGCTACAAACGGAACAAGGATACGGTCGCCTGAGGCCGGGATCTCCCGCCCGAAAGGACAGCAGCCAGCCCACCTTGCCGCGGGACGTCAGAGCTCCGAGGCCACCTCGGCGAGTGAGGCATCGAGGCAGTCGACCAGAAGGTCGGCATCCGCCGCGCCGAAGCAGAGAGGCGGCCGGATCTTGAGAACGTTGTGATGCGGCCCGTCGGTGCCGAGCAGCACCCCGAAGTCGCGCATCCGGTTCGCGACCTCCGCCGCCTCGGCCCCGGCCGGCTCGAGCGTCTCGCGATCGCGCACCAACTCCACGCCGACGAAGAGACCGGCGCCGCGCACATCCCCGATCAGCGGGTGCCTCCCGGCAAGCGTCTGCAGTCCGGCAAGCAGGTGCCGGCCGACCCGCGCGGCGTTTGCCTGCAGGCCCTCCTCTTCGACGACGTTCAGCGTCGCCAACGCGGCGGCGCAGGCCACGGTGCTGCCGCCAAAGGTGCTGAAGAACTCCATGCCGTTCGAAAACGAGCGCGCCACTTCTGGGGTCGTGACCACCGCCCCCATCGGATAGCCGTTGGCGATCGGCTTGCCGAGCACCACGATGTCCGGGGTCACCCCGTAGCGCTCGAACGCCCAGAAGGTCTCGCCAGTGCGGCCGAATCCGGTCTGGACCTCGTCGGCGATGCAGAGCCCGCCGGCCTCGCGCACCGCGGCGTAGACGCCGGGAAGGAAGCCGTCGGGGAGAACGATCTGGCCGCCGACCGAGGGCAGGGTTTCCGCGAGGTAGCCGGCGATCTGCCTCCCCCGAGAACGCGCCGCCGCGATCACCTCGGCGACACGTGCGGCATATCTGGCGCCGGGGGCGCCCTTCTCGGGGTGGACGGGGTCGCCGGCGCGGAACTCGCCGCGATAGGTATCGGGCACCGGCGAGACGTGCACCCAGTCGGGCGCTCCCTCGCCTCCCGGACCGTCGTGTTTGTAGGGGGAGAGGTCGATCAGGGAGGTCGTGTGCCCGTGATAGGCGCCCGCCATGACCACCATGTCGCGATGGCCGGTGTGCGCCCGCGCCAGGCGCAGGGCGAGCTCGTTCGCCTCGCTGCCGCTGGCGGTGAAGTAGCAGATCCGCAGCGGCTCGGGCAGTTTCGCCGTCAGGCGGCGGGCGTAACGCAGGATCTTGTCGTGCAGGTAGCGCGTATTGGTGTTCAGCACCGCGAGCTGCTCGCAGACCGCGCGCACCACTCGCGGGTGGCTATGCCCTACCTGGGGCACGTTGTTGTAGGCGTCGAGGTAGCGCTGTCCGTCGGCATCCCAGAGCCACTGGCCCAGACCGCGCACGAGGTGGAGCGGTTCGCGGTACGCGAGACCCAGATTGGCGCCGAGCAGCGCCTGCCGCTCGCCCAGCAGGCATTCGACGGCGGGCGGCGAGGTGGGAAAGAGCTCCTCCGGCACGCGCGCGATGAGGTTCGGGTCCGGGCAGAGACTCAACCAGAGAGCGCGCTCGGAGGGCAGGCACGAACCGATGAAATCGCCGCTCTCGCCGAGCATGTCGAGAACGATCTGCAGGTGCAGGTGCGGCGGCCAGTTGCCGTTCACCGGGAAGTCGCCCAGCGTCGCCAGGGGCTCGCCTCTCCTCACCGCTTGCCCGACCTCGAGCCCGGCGAGCGACTCGGCGCTCAGATGACCGTAGAGCGTCTGGAAATGCAGCTCGCCCAGCTCGTCCTCGACACGGTGCTCGAGCACGATGGACGGTCCGTAGTCGAACGGCGCGGCGTTGTTGGCGAAACTGTGGACGACGCCGTCGAGGGGGACCCGCACGACCGTGCCAGCGGGCATGAAGACGTCCAGCCCGAGGTGAACCGTGCGCCACTCGTCGCGATCGTTGCCGCGATGCCTGAAGGCCGCGCTCTCGTAGACCGGCCGGGCCTCGTCGTAGCCGCCGATGGCGGCGGAGGCTCCGGCGTCGCGCAGCCGTCCGAAAAGCCGCGCCGTCCACGCCGGGAGGTCGGCGCGCTCCGCCGGTGAACCGAGCTCCGGGCTGCCGACGCTCCAGTCGGTGTAGATCAACCGGGCGGTGGCGAGATCGGGTTCCACGAGCGGCGCGAACCGCTCTCGATTCCCGCGCAGCCAAGCGACGACGCGCGGCGAATCGGGATGCGCGGACAGGCCGCAGGCCGCACGGTAGGAATAGAGTGTCCGGCGCGGATGCACCGCCGAGAGCTCCGCGAGCAGATCCCAGGCGCGCTGCTCGCTGATCGTGAGATAGCCGTTCTCGGGCTCGACCGTCTTCTGGAACGCCGAGTTGGTCACGCTGACGCAGAGCCGCATGCAGACCAGGGCATGGAAGACCTCGAGCTCGGCTTCCTCGAGCGGCCAGGCGGCGTGGTAGCCGGCGAGGAGGCGTCCGATGCCGGTCACTGGATCGGCGAGGCCCATCACCGCATAGGCCGCCGCGATCGCCGGCTCGCAGACGACGTTCGTCCGGCAGAGGTCGCCGAAGTCGATGACTCCAGCGACGAGCGGCGCGAAGCGCTCCCCGCCGACGACGATGTTGTTGTCGTTGGCATCGTTGAAGATCACGCTCTGGCGCAACCGGTCGAGGGCCGGCCGGACCCGCTGGTCGAAGTCGGCGAGCCAGCGTTCCACGAGCTCGCGCCGGCTGCCGTCCTCGAGATGGTGCAGGTAGTCGCGAATCCAGCCGGCACGGCGCAGATCCCACTTCAGGTCGCGGCGGACGGCGGGCAGTCGGAAGTCGGAGAGGCCGCGATCGATCGCGCCCAGTGTCGCGCCGAGGCTCTCGAGCAGCGGCGCCCGGGGCAGGCGCCGGGCGCTCACCTCGGACCAGAGGCGCCCCGGGAGGAAGGTGAGGAGGCGCACCCAGTGCCTGCCTCGTCCCGCGCGCGCTACGCCGTCGGGAGCCTCTTCCTCGACCAGGGTCCCGCCGTCCGTCGCGGGAACGACACGCTGCAAGGAAACGCCCATCTCCCGGCGCGCCAGATGTGCCAGCGCCGCATGCTGCAGCTCCAGGTTTTCGCGCGACTCTCCGGCATGCGAGACCTTGAGCACGAAGCTCGCGCCCGCCGCGTCGATGCGGAAGTTGAGGTCGCGTTCGCCCGGCAGGGGGGTGACGGTGCCCTCGATCCCGAACCGAGTACGGGCGATGCGAACGGCGTCGGCCGACGTGAACGCCGGCAGCGGGCTGTGAATCTCGGGCATCGCGACCAGATCTTAGCGTCGGATCCTCGAGGCGAATGCGACCGGCGGTCCGGCGCCCGGCGTCTGGCGACCGGCGAGGCCTCAGTCCGGGTTGGTGTCGATGCGGATCGCGAGCTTCCTCGCCTTGTCGATTCCGTACTTGAGCGTCGAGATCGTCACCGTCTGCTGCTCGTGGCGCTTCTCGCTGTCGAGCCCCTCGTCCCCCTGATAGCCGTCGATGGACTTGCCGTCGCCGTCCAGCCACTCGATCGAGATCCGCGCCTCCCAGTCGTTCGTCGAGTCGTTGGTGAACTCGAGCTGGATCTGGACGTCGTCGAGATACTTGTTGTTGCCCGGACGCATGAACGACGACTTGGTGACACCGCCTTGGCGCACCAGGCGCAGGCGATGAAGGGTCACCGGCCCGTCGGTCGAAACGAGCTCGATCCACTGGTCGAGCGCAAACGGCACGTTTTTCTCGACCGTGCCGGCGAAAGTGGCGACCGGCAGGAGAGCGGCCGCGGCGGCGGCAAGGCAAAGCGTACGAAAGGTGCGCATGGGGATCTCCCTTTAAAGAGGGCGATTCTAACCTCCGCTCAAGAGAATTGGACTGCAGGTGGTGCAGGTGGGACACATTGCCGGGACACGATGGCGGGACACGATGCTTGTGCTCGGGGTCCTGTCGGGTCCGTATCCCATGGGAGCCCTCGGTCCAGCCACCCCTCGTCGGTACAGCTCAGAGCGAAGCTGCTGGGCTCTTCCTGACGGTTGTTCAGCAGTGGTACGGCAGGGCTCCGACGCTCGAGAATTTGGGGTCGGCGACCAAGCCTCACTAGGAGCCGGCCCCAAATTCTCGAGTACCGGAGCCCCCAGCCACGGAAACCCCCGCCCTGCTTTACGCCTCGCGCAGCGCCGCAGTCACCGGCAACCGAGCCGCCCGGATCGCCGGCAGGAGGCCGCCGACGAGACCGAGGACGAGCGCCAGAATCGCCCCCTGCAACATGAGCGTCGGGGTGACCTCGAAGGCGAAGGTGACCTGGCTGAAGCTGTCCCAGTTCAGAGTCGAGGTGCGGAAGCCGTCGAAGAAGACCCAGGCGCCGACCGCGCCGATCCCACCGCCGGCGAGCGCCAATAGCACCGCCTCGGCGAGCACCGAGACCACCACCGCACTGGCGCCGAAGCCCAGGGCGCGCAGGGTCGCGATCTCGCGCGTGCGGCTCGCCACGGCGTTGTACATCGTGTTGAGCGCCCCGAACACTGCGCCGATGCCCATCAGGATCGAGATCGTGAAGCCGAGGCCGTTGATGATCCCGTTCAGCGTCCGCCCCTGGTTGGCGAAGTACTCCGTCTCGCGCAGCACCTGGACGTCGAGGCGGGGATCGGTGGTGAGGGCGTCCTTGAAGCGGTCGAAGGCGGCCGGAGACTCGAGCTTGGCGATCACGGTCTGGAACGAGTTGCCGCGCCGGAAGGCGGGCTGCAGCACCCGCGCGTCGGTCCACAGCTCCGATTCCCAGAGCGCCCCGTTGGCGGAGAAGGTCCCCACCACGGTCCATTCGCTCTGACCCCACTTCAGCTTCGTTCCGACGTCGAGGCCGGCGAACTGCTTCAAGGCGCCTTCGCCGACCAGGATCTCGTTCTTCCCCCATTCGAATTTCCGGCCCGCGGTGATCTTGAAGTCCGGCCGGGTGAAGAAGGCCGCCGGCTGCACGCCGCGCAACGGCACGTTCGCCGGCGTGCCCGTCGAACGCTTCGGGATGTCGACGATCACGAAGAGCTCACCCGAGGAGAGCGGCGAATCGGCTCCACCACCATCGACCGGTCCGCGGGCGATGCCCGGGGCCTGGGCGATGATCTCGATCGAGTCGCCGAACAGCGCGCTCATCATCTCGCTATCGCTGCCGGCGCGCAGAACGAGCGCGTTGTCCGGCGAGCCCGCCGAACGCAGCGTCTTGCGAAATCCTTCGCCGATCGACAGCACCGCCACGAACACCGCCACTACCAGCGCAATGCCGATCGTGGTCGAGAGTGACGCCCCGAGGCGCTGCGGGATCGTGCGTACGGCGGTCGAAGTGACGGCTGCGACCTGCAGGAACCATCTGCCGAGACTCGTCACGATCAACCCCTCCGCAAGGCATCGACGATGCGCAACCGCATCGCCTGGAACGCCGGAATCGCCCCGGCCACGAAACCGAGCAGGACGACGTAGAAGATACCCAGCGCGAGGTCCTTGCCGGGGAAGTAGAAGATCGGCAGGAAGCCGCCGGTCGGGTCGCCGGCGCCGACCGCGATGGAGCCCAGAAGAAGCCCTACGCCGCCACCGAGGATCGCGAACAGGCAGGACTCCGCTAGCACCAGGCCGAGGATCGCGCGATGCGAGAAACCGACGCTCTTCAGCACCCCGAGCTCGTTCGTGCGCTCGCGCACCGACTGCATCATGGTGTTGCCGGCCACCAGGAGGAGGGTGGCGAAGACCGCAGCCAGGACCCAGCCGATGATCGCGCCGATATCGGCGATCTGGTCGGCGAAGCTCTGCGCGAGCGCCTTCTCGGTGACCGTCTTGGTCTCGTACTCCGAGTTCTCGAAGCCGGCGTCGATCCTCCTGCCGACCTCCGCCGCTTTCGACGGCTCGGCGATGCGCACCACGAACCAGCCGATGATCCCCTTGCCCCACTGCCGCGCTTCGTCGAAGTAGTCGTAGCGGAAGAGGAACTGGGTGGTGTCCGTCCCCTTGTGGGCGCCGTCGTAGATCCCCACCAGGTTGAACTCCCAGAGCGGCGAGTCGTTCTTCTTGCGGTAGATCGAGGCCTGCACCGGAATCCGGTCGCCCACCTTCCAGCCGTAGCGCTCCGCCGTTTTCCGGCCGACGATCGCCCCTTCGCGATCGGCGAGCCAGGCGGCCTTCTGGTCCGCCGGCAGCAGGAACTCCGGGTACATCGCCAGATACTCCTCCGGATCGACCGGCGACTGGAAGACACCCTGAAAGCCTCTGTTGGGATTCTGGTAGATGCCGCCGAACCAGTTGTTGTGCGTCACCGCGACGACGCCCGGGACGCGCGCGATCTCTTCCTGATAGCGCTCCGGCAGCGGCAGGATGATCGCCGTCTTGTGGGTGGTGAAGAGGCGGTCGGCGCCCGCGACGTCGACGCCGGCCCGGAACGCCACCTTCACCGCCGCGAGATAGGCGAACAGGATGAAGGCGATGACGATCGACAGCAGAGTGAAGAACGTCCGCGCCTTGCGGCGCGAGAGGTTCCCCCACAGCAGGGGCCAGTACTTCATGCCGCCGCCACCAGCACGCCCTTGTCGAGGTGGAGCGTGCGCGTCGCCCGCTCCGCGGCGTGCGGATCGTGGGTCACCATGATGATGGTCTTGCCCTGTTCGCGATTGAGCGTCTGCAGGAGGTCGAGCACCTCGTCGCCGGACTTCCGGTCGAGATCGCCGGTCGGCTCGTCGCAGAGCAGCAGGGTCGGGTCGGTGACGATCGCACGCGCGATGCCGACCCGCTGCTCCTGGCCGCCCGAGAGCTGCCGCGGATAGTGCTTCATCCGGTCGGCGAGGCCGACGACGGCGAGCGCGGTGGCTACATTTTTTCGGCGCTCCGCGCCGGAAAGTGAGGTGAGGAGAAGCGGCAGCTCGACGTTGCGCTCAGCGGTCAGCGCCGGCAGCAGGTTGTACATCTGGAAGACGAAGCCGACGTGGCGGGCACGCCAGGCGGCGAGCTTCGCCTCGGAGAGCTGATCGATCCTCACCCCGCCGACCTCGACGGCTCCGGAGCTCGGGCGATCGAGGCCGCCGATCAGGTTGAGCAGAGTCGACTTGCCGGAGCCCGACGGCCCCATGAGGGCGAGGAACTCGCCCCTGGCGATGCCCACCGAGAGTCCCTGCAGGACGTCGATCTTCTCGTCGCCGCGGGTGAAGGTCTTATGCACTTCGCGGATGTTGACCAGCGTCTCCATGAGTCCCCCTGTTGCCTGCGAGCGCCCTCTGCGGGCGCCCTTCGATTCAGTTTCCGGCTTCCCGCACCTGCGCGCCGGCCGTCAAGTCGGCCGGTCCTTCGATGACAATGCGTTCGCCCGCGGCCAGGCCGGCGATCACCGTCGCCGGATCCGAGGCGTCGGCGCCCAGCCGCACGGCGCGGCGCTCGAGCAGCCCCTCGGCCGTCACGACGAGGACGTTCTCGCCGCCGGCGGCCCCGCGAATCGCCGCCCGCGGCACCTGGATCGTGCGCCGGGGCGCGCTGCCGTCACCGCTTCCGGCCGTCTCGTCGGACAGGAACGCGACCTTGACGCCCATGTCGGGGAGGATCCGCGCATCGAGCGCGTCGAAACCGATCCGCACCTGGACGGTCGCCTTCTCGCGATCGGCCGACGGAATGATGGTGATGACATGCGCCGCGTAGGGATCGTCGGGATAGGCGTCGAGCGTCGCCCGCACCTTCTGGCCCGGCACGACCCGCTGGAGGTAGGCCTCGTTGACGTCGACCTCGATCTCGAGCGACGACATGTCGACGATGGTCGAGATGCCGGTGCGGGTGAAGCCGCCGCCGGCCGAGACCGGCGAGACCATCTCGCCCGGCTGGGCGTCCTTGGAGATCGCCACGCCGGCGAACGGCGCGCGGATGACCGTGTCGTCGAGAAGCTGGCGCAGGATGGCGGCACTCCGGCGCGCCACCTCGACGTCGCCCTGCTGCCGCCGCAGACGCGCCTCGAGGCTCTCGGCCTGCGCCTGCGCAGTGTCGAGCGTCGCCTGCGAGGCGACGCCGCCCGCCGTGAGCTCACGATTGCGGACGAGGTCCTTCTGCGCCAGCGTCAGATTGGCCTGGGTCTCGACGAGCCCCTTCTCGGCGGCCGCAAGTTGCGCCTCCGCGAGCGCGAGCTCGAGCCGTGCCTGGCGGTCGTCGAGGCGGGCGAGGATCTGGCCGGCTTCGACCTTCATCCCCTCCTCGACCAGGACCTCCGCCACTTTGCCGGTGATCTTCGACGACACCGTCGCCTGGCGCCGCGCCGTGACGTAGCCGGAGGCGTTCAGCACCGAGGCAGGGCCGGAAGCGGCGGCAGCCTCGACAGCAACCACCGTGCGCACCGGAATGCCGCGCGGACGCAGGAAGAAGCCCCCCACGGACCCCGCCGCGACGACCGCCACAACGACCCAGATCCAGGTCTTGCCACGACCACCCGCGGCCTCGTCGACGCCGCTGCGATCGATCTTGAGAGAGGCGAGCTGATCCTTCAGATCCTGCGTCATGCAAATCCTCCCTCGTACTGGAACAACCTACGATAACGCACCCGATTCGTCCCACCTGCACCGGTCAACGACGGTCCTGAACCGGCGAGCGGCGGCGAGCGCCTCTTCCCACGCAGACAGAACCCCGGCGGCCGCGTTAGTGTTCGCCCATGCGCTCAACCTCTCTGCTGCTCGCCCTCCTCCTCGCCGTTCCCGCCGCCGCCGCGGAACCCCCCTGCGACCTCCTCATCACCGGCGGCAAGATCGTCGACGGCACCGGCGCCCCCTGGTTCCGCGCCGACCTCTGCGTCACCGACGGGCGGATCACCTCGATCCAGTCCCCGGGCAAACTCGCGAGCCGCGCCGCGCGACGCACCATCGACGCCACGAAGCTCGTGGTCTCGCCGGGCTTCATCGACCTCCTCGGGCAGTCGGAGTACGCGGTCCTCGTCGATCCGCGCGCAGCGTCGAAGATCACCCAGGGGATCACGACGGAGATCACCGGCGAGGGCCAGTCGATCGCCCCGGCCAACGAGCGCCAGATCGCCGAAGGCGACGACATCTGGAAGCGCTACGGCGTCCGCCCGGACTGGACGGACCTCGAGGGCTACTTCCGCGCCTTCGAGCGCGCGCGGCCGGCGATCAACCTCGGGACCATGGTCGGCGCAGGCGGGATTCGCGATCTGGTGGTCGGCAAGGAGAACCGCCCGGCAACTCCGCAGGAGTTGCTTCAGATGCAAGCTCTCGTCGACACGGCGATGCGCCAGGGCGCCTTCGGCCTCTCGACCTCGCTGCAGTACGTTCCCGGCCGCTACGCCTCGACGCCTGAGCTCGTAGCGCTGGCGAAGGTCGCGGCGAAGTATGGCGGCGTCTACTTCACGCACCAGCGCTCGGAGCAGCGGGAGATCGACACCTCGATGGACGAGGTGATGACGATCGCTCGCGAAGCGGCGATCCCGACGAACATCTGGCACTTGAAGACCGCCTGCCGCGAGAACTGGGGGCGGATGCCCGAGATCCTGCAGCGCATCGCCGCGGCGCGCGCCGCGGGGCTCGACGTCGCGGCGAACCAGTATCCCTGGCCGGCAGCGGCGAACTCGCTGGTGGCGAATCTCCCGCCCTGGGCGCAGGAGGGCGGCACGGAGCCGACGCTCGCGCGCCTCAAGGATCCGGCGACGCGGGCGAAGATCAAAGAGGCGATGCGCAGCCAGGACCCCTCGTGGGAGAACCAGTTCCGCTGCGCGGGCGGAGCCGCAGGCGTGCTGGTCGCCGGCGTCTTCGCGCCGGCGGTTGCCTCCGCTTCGGGCAAGACGATCGCCGACCTCGCGCAGGAGCGCGGGGTCGATCCGGAGGATGCCCTTTTCGACCTGCTGATCGCCGACCACCTGAACACGTCGAACATCCTCTTCATCATGGACGACGGGGACGTGGACGCGGCGCTCGCCAGCCCGCTGGTCGCCTTCTGCACCGATTCGCCCGCCGGCGCGACCGACGGCAAGCTCGCCGAGCCCGGCTCACACCCGCGCGGCTGGGGCTCCGCGGCGCGCATCCTCGGACACTACGTCCGCGAGCGCAAACTCCTCACGCTCGAAGAGGCCGTGCGCAAGATGACCTCGTTCCCCGCCGCCCGCGCCGGCTTGAAGAGCCGCGGCATCCTGCGCCCCGGCATGCGCGCCGACCTGGTGCTCTTCGATCCCGAAACGGTGGGCACCCGTGCCACCTACACCGACCCCAACCACTACGCCGACGGCATCCCCTACGTCGCGGTGAACGGCGTGCTCGTCGTCGATGGCGGCAAGATCACCGCCGCGCGGCCCGGGCAGGTCCTTCGAGGCCCCGGCTATCAGCAGTGATACGAGGGGAAACCCTTCCGCCACATGGGGACACCCTTCAGGGTGTCCCCTCCCAACGCCGCGCCACGCGACCGCAGCGTCCCCTCAAGAACGCCGCCTTGGGGACACCTTGCGGCCACTCCCCCCTCGCACCGACCAACGACCGCCGCAGCCGCTAGGTGTCCCCTCCCAACGTCCCGCTAAACACCCCGAGTATCCCTCCCCCAAAGAATCTTGTGCTGCTGCAGCGTGAGCCGCACGAGCAAGTGGTCCGCCAGGATCCAAGCCGCCAAGTCGGCCGGCGGGCAGCTCTCCCACACCGGCGAAAAGTGAATCGGACAGACCCCGGCCAGCCCGCGCTCCGCAATCACCCCGCGCGCCCAGTCGTAGTCCTCCCGACCGGCGACAACGAACTTGACCTCATCGCTCGAGCGGAGATCGGCGAGGTTCTCCCATCGGTTGTTCGCCGACTCCCCACTGCCCGGACATTTGATATCCAGAATCCGCCGCACGCGAGCGTCCACCGGCGCAATATCCAGCCCCCCGCCCGTCTCCAGCAACACCTCGTACCCCGCATCGCAAAGCGCCGTGAGCAGCGGCAGGCAAGCCGGCTGCAGCAACGGCTCCCCTCCGGTCACTTCGACCAACGGACAGCCGAAGGCCGCCACCTTGGCGAGCACCTCATCGAACCCCATCCACGCCCCGCCATGGAACGCATACTCGGTATCGCACCACGAGCAGCGCATCTGGCACCCGGTGAGCCGCACCAGCACACAAGGCCGCCCGGAAAACGTCGATTCGCCCTGCAGGGAGTAGAAGATCTCGTAGATCTTGAGCCGGGAGTCCGCCATCGGGGAAAGACTAGATCAGAAGCGGAAAAGCCGGGGGAAGCTCAATCCGCCTCGTACACCGCACAAGAGCTATCCGTCTCCCAGACCTCGACCTTGGTGAGCTCGCGACCGACGGGAAGTCGCTTGCCGATCTCCTCAAAGATGTACTGAGACAGCAGCTCGGCGGTGGTGTTGCGCTCGTTGAACGGCGGAATGTCGTTCAGATACTGATGGTCGAACGGATCGACCACTGCCGCCACGATCTTCTTGAGATCCGCGAAGTCGATGACCATCCCCAGAGCGTCCAGCTCCCGCGCGCGCACGAACACCCGAACACGGTAGTTATGCCCGTGGAGGTTCTGACACCCGCCCTGATGCCCACGGATCTGGTGAGCGGCGGAGAAGGAGAAGTCTTTGAAGACGGTGAACATGGGTGTGTGGCCGGCTTTGAAGGGCGGCTTCGATGAGGATATCGCGCCGGGGGCCGAGCGGCTAAGAGGGCGCGAACCCACACTTCTTGACCTCGCTATCCGTTTGGAGAGTGTCTTCACGCTGGATCCATGACCTGATCGAGGTATCTGGAGGATTCTGGTGATGCTCAGTCTCCGAATGTTGCGGCGCTGCGTTGGCGATTCAATCGTACAGAGATCTCACAGCCTTCCCATGGTCAGACTGCGCGGCCTAGCCTTCGCTGTGGCCTCGCTTACCACGCAAATACAGGCGGTAGGAGTGGCGCAGATAACGGCGAGCCAGGGGGAAGATCCGAATCGCTTGAAGTCCTTCCATTCTCCGATGGTGCTCGAATTCGCCGCCCCCGGCCTGATGCTGGCGACCTCTCCCGCCGGCTGGTCGATCCAAGGCGTTCAGGGATTCAACTGCGATGGCGCGTATTTCTCGTCGCTGATCCTGAAGGTTTCCGGCAGGGCGAAAAACGGCGTGACGGTACATGTCGAAGGCGCTCTGGCGGTAGGACCTTCCAGCGATCGAGAGGCCAAGGTCATCGTCGAGCTCCTCGTGGACGGAAAGGCGATTGGCCGTGGGGAGAAGAAGAAGATCGACGCCGAGGAAGGGAAGCGCAAGCCGTTTCGATTCGCATTCAAACTGTCGCCCGAAGCAACTGCGCTGCTGGAGCGATCGGAACGCACAGTCGTCCGCCTGACTCTGTTTGTTTCGGAGGCTTGAGGCGTTCGCAGAGGGACCTTTCGGAGCCTTGCTCTCGTTTGAATCTACTCCGACCCTGGCGGATCTCCCCCCCATCCTCCCGCTGGACGCTCACGACCTGCGCCATCTGCGCTTGGTTGAGCAGGCGGGTCATCTCTTCGATCTGGTCGAGTCGTATGGGGACGCCGAGCATGGCGCCGAGCTCGAGGGTCAGGTAGGTGAAGATCGTTGCGAGTCTGCGTTTCTTGGCCATGCGGTCTCCTGGTTGGGGGTCCGGGTCGAGCGGGGGATAAGCCCGGACGACGGAGGACCGCGCAGGAGAGCCGTGGCGGTGGGGCGGGTGAGGGGGACGGCGACAAGCGATGCGAATTCGACCGGCTGCGACTGCACAAGCCAGAGGAGCTCGACGGGCTCGCTGAGGACAACAGCGGCGACGCCCGCCCAGGTCCCCCAGGTCGCGGTCACCAGCGAGACGAGGACGAGCGCCAGCAGCGCGAGGGTCAGAGTCTTGCGCACGGGAGGATTCCAGCTCGGGGCACTAGAATTGCCTGAATCGAGGAAAGCGACGATGAAAATACAGAAGATCGCAGCCTTCTCCGACGGCGGCGGCGGCGGCAACCCTGCCGGCGTGATGCTGGGCGAGGAGCTTCCGTCTCCGGCCGAGATGCAGCGCATCGCCGCCGAGGTCGGGTTCTCCGAGACCGCGTTCGCAGCGCCGATGTCCGGGACGAAGACTGGCTACCGCGTGCGCTACTTCTCGCCCGCGTCCGAAGTGCTGTTCTGCGGCCACGCGACGATCGCGCTCGGGGCGGTGCTCGCGCGCGAGAAGGGCGACGGGGTCTTCCATCTGCAGTTGAACGACGCCGCGATCACGGTGAAAGGAAGAACGGAAGGGGACCTCGTCGTGGCAGCCCTCCAGTCGCCGCCGACGCGGAGCCTCCCGGCGCCGCAGGAGCTCGCGAAGGAATTCCTCGACCTCTTCGGTTACAAGGAGACGGACCTCGACCCGCGCCTTCCGCCGGCGATCGCGCATGCGGGGGCGAACCACTTCGTCATCGGCCTCGCGAGCCGCGAGAAGCTCGCGGCGATGCGCTACGACCTCGAGGCCGGGCGGCTGCTCATGAACCTCGAGGGCATCGTCACCGTCGTCCTCGCCTGGGCAGAAAGCCCGCAGCTCTTCCACACCCGCAATCCGTTCGCCTCTGGCGGCGTCTACGAGGATCCAGCGACCGGCGCCGGCACCGCCGCGCTCGCCGGCTACCTGCGCGACCTCGGCTGGCCGCACGGCAATCGGATCGACGTCGTCCAGGGCGAGGACATGGGGATGCGCTCGCGCCTCACCGCCGAACTCAGCGATGTCCCTGGCAGCTCCATCCGCGTCTCCGGCACCGCGCGGGAGCTGCAGTGAACGGAGCTCTGCGGGCTCGCGACCGCCCGCCTCGAGGCCGGCTGTAGACTCGCGTTGCAGGGGCAACAGGATTCGAACCCCGCCCGCGGACTCGCGGCGGATAGCGATTCCCCAAGACGACAGGAGCGGCGATGACCTGGAATGCCGGAAGACGCTCGGTGCGGTCGAAGGTGTCTCTATTCTCGCTCCTTCTGGCCCTGACGCCCCCGGCGGTCAGTGCGGCGCCGCTGGGCGAAATGCTCGTCGATCTCGAGCGCAGCTACTACACGCTCGGCTCCTCGCCCACCTTTCTCGGCACCGTCGGCGGAAAGGCGATCTTCGGCGTTCGGGAAGAAGCCAATGCCTACGTCTGGATCACCGATGGCACTCCGGAAGGAACGCAGCCGCTCCCGATCGGGTCGAGAAATCAGA
Source organism: Thermoanaerobaculia bacterium (assembly GCA_031403995.1). GTDB lineage: Bacteria > Acidobacteriota > Thermoanaerobaculia > Multivoradales > JAGPDF01 > JAGPDF01. Next base: position 43,900 of record JANNGS010000066.1, on the reverse strand, counting down.
TCGATACCCCGCAGCTCGTCGCGCTGGGAACCGCCGGTTCTCATTTCTTTCTGCTCGAGCGCGAGTCCGGGTTGGGCGGGGGAACGATCCTGGCGATCGACGCTCAGGGGACGGTCACCCCCGTCCTCGAAGCCGACGAGACCTGGGAGTTTTACTATCTCGACTCACCCGCCACTTTTCGCGTCGTCGGACGGAAGCTCGCGCTCGCCCTTTCGCGCCAGTTCCTCCAACAGTCGGATCTGGCGTTCATCGACGGCGACACGCTAGCGCTGGAGTTCGCGCTGACGCTAACGACGGGAGCCGTCCAGCTCCTGGGATCGATCGGCAACGAGCTCGTCTTTAGCCGGGACGATTACGAAGCCTCGACTTCGACCCTTGGGCGGTCCGGCGGAACCGCCGCCACGACGTCGGAGTACGCGACCCTGCCCGGCTTCCCGGATGGCGACAGAGCCGTGTCGGCCGAAGGGTTGGTGCTCTTTGCCGTCCAGGGCTCGGCCCCTTCCGGCGTCGAGGCCTGGGCGACGGACCTCACGGCTCCGGGGACGGTCGCGGTCACCGCCCTCGTCGACCCTGCGGCCCGGATCGGACAGTTTCACGCCGCTTCGAACCGCGCCTATTTCGTGGTCGAAGACGCCTCCTTCGGGCAGGAGCTCTTCGTCTCGGACGGACGTCCGTCCGGAACGCGGGCGATAACCAGCTTTGGATTCCACCAGCCGTTCGGAAGCGTCGACGCGACGATGGTGGTGTCGGAGCAGCGCGCCTACTTCCTCGCCAGCGACGGCGTCGGCCCCTTGCAGCTCTGGTTGGCCGGGGATCGTCCGGAGACGACCCGATCGCTGGTGGAGAACGTGCAGTTCGATTCCTCCGGAAACTGGATCGCCGCCGCCGGGGGATCGGTGTTCGTGGCGACATCCGACGAGCTCGGCCTGCCGCACCTCGTGGCTTCCGATGGTACGGCAGCCGGAACCCATGAAGTCGAAACCGGCTGCTCCTATCCGCCCTGTGGACTGTACCCGAGGCCCCTGGCCTCGACCGGAAGCACCTTCTACTTCTCCGGTGAATCCGAAGCCTCGATTCAGCCGACTCTCTACGCCACGCGGCCGCCCTTCCACCTGGCAACCCCGCTCTTCAGTGCGCTCAAGGAGGGGCCGATTCTCGAGTCCTCCACGGACCGCAGCGCCGCGATCGTCGGCGAGAAGGTGTACTTCTCGGCCGGACAGTACGTGGGCGGGTACTCGGTCGGAGAGGAGCCCTGGGTCACCGCCGGTACGCCAGCGACGACCATGATGATCCAGCGGCTCGAGGCGCTCGAATCCTCCCTCCGGCCGAGGCGCTTTCGAACCACGGGCGGCGCGCTGGCGTTCAGCACCGACGACGGACATCCGTCTCTCGCCTGGCGCCGATCGACCCTCGGCGCGGAGGTCGAGCAGGTGCCGGGAGAGTACGAAATCTGCTTCTACGAAAGCGACATCTTTCCTCTGACCGGCCGCTTTCTCTTCCGCGACTGCAACGACGAATTCTGGTCCTTCGCGGCCTCCGGCGGACCTGCGACTCGCCTGACCGACTTCGGCTACGGCAGCGACCCTCTCCAGGCAGCCAATTCGCAGATCGTCGGAGCGCTGCGCTGGAACGGGAGCGCGTACGAGGCCTGGCGCGTCGGAGATCCGGCGCTGGGCGCAACGCTCGCGCAGACGCTCCCACCGCTAGAAGGCGTGGGTGAGCTCGTCGTTGCCGGGGAGACCTTCATTATCCTGCAGGATTTCTACCTGGAAGATCGCCTGTTTGGCCTTGGAAGCGACCTCACGCGCTTCGATCCGATCACCCCGGAGTTCGACGAAGTGGACAACTACATCGGCTCGGCCGAGCTCGGCCGGGGGTTCTTCGGCGCCTATCCGTACGGCGAAGAAGAACGTGTCTGGACGACCGACGGTACCGCTGCGGGGACGCGAGCGCTCTTTCCGGCGGCAGGTTGGGCTCTGCCGCTCGATGCGGTTCGCTCCACCAGCGACTGGTTCGTGCTCGCCAATGTCTACTCGGACGGACTGAACGAGCAGCAGGTCTGGCGAACCGACGGAACGACGGCGGGATCCTCGCTGCTGTCCGCGCTAGCGGTCGAGGACGGCGCCGAGGGCTCTCGGATCGCGACGATTCCCGGATGGGTGCTCTTCACGCATCGCCAACCGGAAATTAGTCCCGAGCTCTGGTCCGTTCCTACTGACGGCGGTTCGACGACGGAGCTTCTGGCTCCGGGTGTCACCTTGCGCGGCGCGAGCCCAGCGTTGAGCGTGGTGTCCGATCGCCTCTTCTTCACCGCCTGCGACACCGACCATGGCTGCGAGCTCTGGGTCAGCGAAGGGACTCCGGAGACGACCCGGCTCTTCCAGGACATCCGCCCGGGCGCTGCGTCCTCCAATCCTGACCAGTTCATCGCGGTCGGCAACGAGCTCGTCTTCACCGCCGACGACGGCCTGCACGGCGAGGAGCCGTGGCACGTCGTCGTCGATGGCGGCGCCTCCTGCCACGCGGGCCACGGCGCGCTTTGCCTCGACGACGGCCGCTTCCTGGTGCGCGCCGCCTGGAAGGCGCCGATCGCCACCATTGGAGATGCGGTCGAGCTGCCGCTGACTCCAGACACCGGCGCCTTCTGGTTCTTCGACCCCGACAACATCGAACTGATCGTCAAGGCGATCGACGGCGGCGGAACCAACGGCCACGAGTGGATCTTCTACGGCGCGCTCTCCAACGTCGAGTACTCGCTCGACGTCACCGACTCGCTGACCGGCGAGGCGCGGCGCTACTTCAATCCCGCCGGCCGGTTCGCGAGCGCGGGCGACATCCTCGCCTTTCCGAGCGACGAATCTTCGGCGGAGCACTCGGCTGTCACGATCGCCGGAGGCTGGGCTGCGGCGGCGAGCGAGCGGAGGTCGACTCGCGAGTTCTCGGGTTCTTCCGGTACTTGCGGCGCCTCGGAGAATCGCTTCTGCATCCTCGCCGGGCGTTTCGCCGTCGAGGCCACGTGGCGCGATTTTCAGGGGCGAACCGGAACGGCCCGGGCAGGAAGCCTGACGGACGATACGGGCTACTTCTGGTTCTTCGACGAAGCCAACATCGAGATCGTCCTCAAGGCGATCGACGGGTCGGCCTACAACAACCGGTTCTGGATCTACTACGGGGCGCTCTCGAACGTCGAGTACACGATTCGCGTCACGGATACGGTCACCAACGCCGTACGCGAGTACCGGAATGCGCTCGGGACGTTCGCCAGTTACGGCGACATCTCCGCGTTTCCCGCCGACTGAGGGCTCGCCAGGACAGCCCGATAGGCCGACTCGCCGCCGGCGTCGCAGCAGCCAAGCGCCAGTCTTATTTTCGGATAAGTCAGCATCCTGGATTAATCCGCTTCGCAATTTGAGGTTCGCGCGCAGGCTCGAGGGCTGAGAGCCCTCGGCCCGCTGCCGCAGTTTCCGCTTCCGGAACTGGATTGGGCCTATAGTCCTCTGCGAGGGCAGCGACTCTCGCTGGAGGTGGAGGGCCCATGACGACCTGCATTGGGATGCAGCCATCCCGCTCCGCGATCGAAAGACTCGGCCCTGTGCTTAGAACTCCTGCGAAGGTTTGCCTGGGGGTCCTCGTAGCCCTGGTCCTTCTGCCCTTCGCCCCGGGCTCCGCGTTGGCCTTGACCTGCATCCCCCCGCCACGACTGCTCTTTCCGCCTCCCGGCGACATCCCTCCCAATCCAATCTTTGTGTATCAGCTCGATGGGGCGACGGACGATCTCGTCAAGGGGCTCACCGCCGACAACTTCGATTTCAGCTTCATCGGCGGCCACTCGCGCGTGCGCATCCTCGAACAAAGCGACGGCGTTCCCGGCTACATTACTTTCGTACCCGTCAAACCGCTGCAGGAAGGACCGCTCGATCTGAGGTTGCGTCGGAGCTTCGATGGGCGGCCGGTGGAATGGACTCCCCTGGGGACGTTCAAGGTCCACGGGCCTCCCGATCAGACCTTCCCCACACTTCACCAGCAAGCCCATCGGACGACTGCGCGGGTTCAGAATGAAGCCTCTTGGGGAGAGAGCATCACCGTCGAGCTCCCGGTCACCGCGGATGAGTCTCCCGTGTTGTGGCTCGCTACGATCGACGCCAGCGAGGAGGGGAGTCCGCTGGGTCGGCCGGTCACGATGTTCCTTGCCGCCGGCACACCGACGTTGTATTCCGGGCCCTGCGGCGCGAACTACCCTCTCGCGCACGGCAAGCAGTACCTCGTCGACCTCACTCCCATCGACGCCGCAGGTCATCGCGGCAAGGTCACCGCGCCGTCCATTCTCGTCGAGGTTCCCTGACGAACTGAGCCCTTTCCGCCGCTACTCCTCCCCAGTGGGGCGGCGGTCGTGGCTGGATTTTGCATTCCCCCGACTGATTCTTCACCGCGGCCGCGCGCGCTTGAGCCTGTTCGACACCATGCTTGTGTACACTATTTCCGTGTACACGGAGGCCACGAGTTGAAGAACATCACTCTGAGCGCCGACGCCGGATTGATCGAGGCGGCGCGCGAGCGCGCGCGGGCCGAGCAGACCAAGCTCAACGAGCCGTTCCGCCGCTGGCTCGCCCACTACGCGCAGAAGGAGCAACGCGTCGAGCGCTATCACGAGGTCATCCGCAGCCTGCAGGGAAAGCTGCGTACGGGGGGCCCGAAGTTCACCCGCGAAGAGATGATTGTGAACCCGTTCCGTTCCGGAACGGCCTGAGTCCACGCAGCCGACTCAGCAAAGTTGATTGAGGTTGTGGCATTATCATAAAATAAGCCCGGTGCTTATTTTCGGTTCGAGGACCCCAGGCAAACTCGATGAAACGACCCTTGCAGGGCAGATACGTGGAAGTGGCCACCGCCGGTGAAGCGTTTCGCGCTTTCGTGCCAGCGCCGCTCCCGCCTGTGCCGCCGATTCTCTGGAGCCCACCTCTGCGGGCGCGGTTCGACGGCGCGCTCTTCGCTCTGGGCCGCCTCGACGCGGTCACCGACCTCTTGCCCAACTCTGCGCTCGTCCTCTACGGCTTCGTGCGCAAGGAGGCTGTGCTGTCGTCGATGATCGAGGGCACGCAGTCCTCCCTCGCCGACCTCATGCTCTTCGAGATCGACGAGCAGCCTGAAGTACCGATCGAGGACGCGCGCGAGGTCAGCCGCTACGTGGCGGCGCTCGACCATGGGCTGAAGCGCCTCCGCGGCGGCTTTCCCCTCTCGCTTCGCCTCATTCGTGAGGTGCACAAGGTCTTGCTGGGTGGAGGTGCGCGCGGCGGGACCGGCGCGCACACCCCCGGCGAGTTCCGTCGCAGCCAGGTCTGGGTCGGTGGCACCCGCCCGGGCAACGCCGTCTTCGTCCCGCCGCCGGCCAACGAGCTCCAGCCCTGTCTCGCACCGTACGAGCGCTTTCTTCACGACGCCCCAGACGTCACACCACCCCTTGCGAAGGCCGCGCTGGCGCACGTGCAGTTCGAGACCATCCATCCGTTTCTCGACGGCAACGGCCGCGTCGGGAGGCTCCTGATCGCTCTTCAACTGGCGGCCGACGGTCTGCTGCGCGAACCGATGCTCTACCTGAGCCTCTATTTCAAGGAGCACCGTTCGACCTACTACGAGCTCCTGAACCGCGTTCGCGAGACCGGTGACTGGGAGACCTGGCTCGAATTCTTTGCTGACGCCGTGGAGACGAGCGCGACTCAAGCGGCCCGGACAGCGAAGCGTCTCCTGGACCTCGCCGCGAAGGATGCCGAGCGGATCGAGCGCCTGGGGCGCGCGTCGTCCTCGGCGCTGACGATCCACCGGGCGCTGCAGCGACAGCCGATCGCCACCGCCGCTTCCCTCACCCTCGCGACAGGGCTCACCGCGGCGACCGTCAACCGCTCCCTCGCGCACCTTGAAAACCTCGGGATCGTCGTCGAGATCACGTCCCGCAAGCGCGGCCGGGTGTTCAGTTATGCGAAGACGACGGCGATCCTCAGCGAGGGGATGTCCTTGCCGACGTGAATTTCGCCGCTCCGACACCGCGCGGCTGCTCTACAGCGTCACCTCTTGCGGGATTGAAGGACGCGGAGTCCAGGACGAGGCGTCGGGTCGTCCAACACGACTCGAAGTGGGCGGGAATTGGAGGGATTGCCCGTCCGCGCCGCGGCGGACGGCATCGCAGAGCCGGCGGAGTCGAACGCGCCCGCGCACGGCCAATGATCGAGGAATGATCCGCCATCGGACCGCACGCGTCTTCGCTCTCCTCGCGTGCCTGGCTGCGAACGCTTCGGCGCAGCCGCGCGACACTCCGAGCGCGGATCGTCAAGACGCTCCGAAACGGCGGGAGGACTTCGATGCGTTCTGCCGGTTCGTCGCCGAGGAGTAAGCCTACTGGGATCTGAAGGCGACCGATTGGACGCGCGTCTGCGCCCATTTCGGACCGGAAGCCGAGAAGGCGCTCGATCGTGGGAGCTTCGTCGCTGTCCTGGAGCGCGCCCTGGGGCAGCTCTACGATGCGCACGCCCACCTCGGAACCAACACGGCCGCGTCGCCGCGCCTCGTTCCCACACAGGCCGACCTGATGGCGACCCGGGTCGACGGCCGGGCGATGATCACCGACGTGCGCCGCGCCTCCGCGGCGGAGGCCGCGGGGCTCCGCGAGGGGGAAGAGATCGTTTCGATCGGCGAACTCTCCGTCGCGGCGGCGACCGCCGAGTTCGAGCCCCGTTTCCTCAGGCGGAGCGACCCGGCGGCGCGCGAGTGGGCGCTGCGGGTGGCGCTCGCCGGCCGGCACGACCGCGAGACGATCCGCCTGCGGGTGCGATCGGCGGCGGGCGAGCGCGACGTCGGCTACCGGCCGAGCTTCGCCGAGGCGACGACGCTCCTCACGGCGACCGTCGCGGACGGCGTCGGGCGGATCCGGGTTCACAACTCGCTCGGCGATTCCGCCCTGATCGACGAGTTCGACGCGGCGCTCGGCCGGATGCCGGAGGCGCAGGCTCTCGTTCTCGACCTGCGCGATACCCCGAGCGGCGGCAACTCGGTCGTGGCGAAAGGGATTCTCGGCCGGCTGGTGGACGAGCTCGCGCCGTACCAGCGCCACGAGCTGGTGGCGGAGCAGAGGCTCACCGGAATCCGCAGGGTCTGGATGGAGTACGTCGCTCCGCGGTCGCCGCTCTTGCGCGGACCGGTCGTCGTGCTCGTCGGCCGTTGGACCGGCAGCATGGGCGAAGGGCTCGCGATCGGTCTTCACGCCGCGCGCGGCGCCGCGGTGCTGGGACGGCCGATGGCGCATCTGCTGGGCGCGCTGGGCGAGTCGACTCTGCCGCACTCGGGCATCGCCGTGCGTGTGCCGGTGGAGAAGCTCGCCCACGTCGACGGCACGCCGCGCGAGGCGTTCGTGCCCTGCGCGATCGCAGGCGGAAGAGCTCCCGCCGCGGGCGAAGATCTGGAGCTCGAGAGTGCGGTGGAGTGGGCACGGCGCTGGCTCCGAGGGCCCGGAGGGGAGTCCGCCGGACCCTGTCCGCCTCGATAGGCACGAGGCCGTCGAGCAGGCGGCTCGGAAGCGGAGCGTCGTTTGCGCCGGAGTCCAGCGCCTACACGTTGAACTTGAACAGCAGCATGTCGCCGTCGGCGACCAAGTACTCCTTGCCTTCCTGACGGACCTGGCCGGCTTCGCGGGCGCGGGACCAACCGCCGACGCGGACGAAGTCGCTCCAGCCGATCGTCTCGGCCTTGATGAAGCCGCGCGCGAGGTCGGAGTGGATGACCGCGGCGGCCTCCGGCGCGGTGTCGCCGGCGTGGATCGTCCAGGCGCGGGCCTCCTTCTCGCCGGCGGTGAAGTAGGTGCGCAGGCCGAGCAGGTGGTAGATCGAGCGGATCAGCGTGCCGACGCCGGACTCCGCGACCCCGTGCGACGCCAAGTACTCGCGCGCCTCCTCTTCGGGGAGCTCGGCGAGCTCGGACTCGATCTGCGCCGAGACGGTGACCGCCTCGGCGCCGTGGTGCGTCGCCACCCAGCGCCGGACTTCGGCCACCAGCGGGTGGTCCTCCGCGCCCGCAAGGTCGCCTTCGGCGACGTTGCAGGCGTAGAGCGTCGGCTTCATCGACAGGAGGAAGAACGGCTGCGCGAGCGCCTGCTCCTCCGGCGTGAGCGGGAGCGTGAGCGCCGGGCGCCCGGCCTCGAGATGAGCAAGCAGGCGCTTCGCGACCTCGATCTGGGCTTTAGCGATCTTGTCGCCTCCTCGGGCGACGCGCTCGAGGCGCTCCACCTGGCGGGCGAGCGACTCCATGTCGGCGAGCATCAGCTCGGTCTGGATCGTCTCGATGTCGGCGATCGGATGGAGATGGTCCTCGACGTGGACGATATTGCTGTCTTCGAAGCAGCGGACGACCTGGACGATCGCGTCGACCTGACGGATGTGCGAGAGGAATTTGTTGCCGAGCCCCTCCCCACTCGCCGCCCCCTTGACGAGGCCGGCGATGTCGACCAGCTCGATGGCGGCCGGCACGAGGGTGGGCGTTCCCGCGACCGTCGCGATCGGCTGCAGCCGCTCGTCGGGGACGGTGACGATGCCGACGTTCGGCTCGATGGTGCAGAACGGATAGTTCGCCGACTCGGCCTTGCGAGTGCGGGTGAGGGCGTTGAACAGCGTCGACTTGCCGACGTTCGGCAGGCCGACAATGCCGGCACGGAGCATGATTCGGATCCTTGGGTTCGGGGTGAGAACTTGCGCGACGCTGCCACGCTCGGGAGACGGAATCCTATCATCCGCCGACGCGGCGACTCAGACTTTGCGCACCGGCCCGGAGTAGCGCGCCAGCTGTTCGTCCTGCGTCAGCAGCGTGATTCCCTCGAAGAGCGCCTGCGAAAGGAGCAGGCGATCGAACGGATCCTTGTGAAGGGGTGGAAGGCTGTCGATGCCTACGGCATGCTGGCCTGTCACCGGGAGCTCGAGGTAGCCGTTGTCGAGGAGGCCGCGGCGAAGAATTCGTGGATCGACACGGAAGTCCTCGCGTCCGAGGGTGTTCTTGATCGCGATCTCCCACAGGCTCGCGGCGCTGAAGAGGAGCTCGTTGCCGGGATCCGAAAGGAGCTTTTTCGCTTTCGCCGAGAGCCGCTCCGGTTGGCCCGCGGCCCAGAGCAGCAGGCGCGTATCGAGCAGCAGCTTCACGCCCCCACCCCGAACAGCGCGGCGATCTCCGCTTCGCCCATGTGATCGAAGTCGTCGGGCACGGCGATCTCGCCGGCAAGGAAGCCCAGGCGACGCGGCGCCGGGGGTGCGCCGAGGGCGGTGACCTTGACCAGCGGCTTGCCCGCCCGGGCGATCACGAGAGTCTCCCCCTGAACCACCTGCTCGACCAGCTTCGAGAGTTGGGTCTTCGCCTCGTGGATGTTGACCGTGACCATGGAGCGATTAAACTAAGTTGATTGAACTAAGTCAAGTGACCGGAAGTCGCCTATGGCGCAACCGGGGCTACCGGACGGGCGTCCAGCCCGGCCTCCCGTCGCCGGTCATCTGCCAGCGGATGAGCGATACCGGAATCATGCCGGCGGCGTTCACCTCGTCGAAGAAGCGCTTCATGGTGAAAGCGTCGCCGAGCTGGTGGGAGCGCACGCGGATCAGGTCTTCGAGGAGGTATTTGCCGGTGACGTAGCTCGTGCCGTAGCCGGGCTGGCGCAGGTAGAGCTGCTGCTCTGCGCCCAGGAGGTCGAGGTCGGGGCGCATCCAGCCGCGCGGGGTCCACTCGACCTGGAACGCCTTCGCCTGCGCGAGGTCGAAAGCGGACCCGACAGCTGTCGGGTCCGGTGTCTCGTTCGCCTGCAGGTAGAGCGACGCGAGGCCCCGCGCCGCGCGTTGCGCCAGCATGATCCAGACGATCTCGCGCGAGCGCGGGCTGTCGTCGAAGAGGCCGGCGTGGAGCATGAGCTCTTCCATCGCCGTCGCCATGCCTTCCGAGCGGCTGTCCCAGATGTTGTAGCGCAGCGCGCCGCGCCGGATCGGGCTCGGGTGCGGCTCGATCCGCATACGGGCGGTGTCCCACCAATGCGTGGAGTGGGTGTAGAGCGTCAGCGGGTCGAAATGCATCGCGATGGCGAAGAAGTTGCGCGACTCGAGCGGCACGAACGAGCCGAGATGCTCGCGCAGGGCGGAGTCCATGTACTCGCGCATCGGGTAGAGGTTGCGGTCGCGGAGAAAGGCGATGAACTTCGTCACCGCTGCGTTCGCGCGCTGCTGATACTCCGTGTCGTCCCGCACGACCGGGACCGGCGGCAGAGCGCGGTTCCTCTCCTCCTCGAGGCGCAGCGCCGCGTGCGACCGCGCGAGCTCGCGCTTCAGGAGGTCCACCTCCTCCTCCCAGGTCATCGGCACGAGGTGCACGTGGCGCAGGTTCCAGGTGTAGTTCTCCTTGCCGACGCCGGACGGTCCGGTCTTCGACGACGCCTGGCCGTCGAGCCAGCCGACGAACGCCTCCGTCGCGAGCCGGGCCGCGGTGACGACCTTGCGGAGCTCCTCGCCGCCCGTTGCGACTTTCGCCTCGAGGTCCGCCAGGTCCTTCACCTGCCCGCGTACCGTCCCGGTGCCGGTCGTCCAGAGGTCGCGCGCATTGCCGGTGAGATTCAGCCGGGCCTGCTCGAGGAGCGCCGGAATGAGACGGAGCTCCCGCGCCAGCCGGGCCTCCTCTTGCGGGGAGAGCGGAAAGGCGTAGGTCCAAAGGTCGACGATGCCGTGCGGCGTCGGCCCTTCGTGCGCCGGGGTGTCGCTCTCTTCGGCCCACACGGTGGCGTAGTAGGCGGGATCCCGCACCCACGGCTGGAGGACGCGCACGTCGAAGTCGAAGCCGTTCATCTCGGCGCGCACGATCTCGATGTCGACGCGCTGCTCGATCGTCCACCCGCTCGTCTCGCCGGCGGCAGCAGCGGCGATCGCCTCGAGCCGCGCGCGATAGCCCGCGAGCTCGGCGTGCCGCCGGGCGACCGTCGCCGCCGTGTAGTCCGGCGCGGCATCCTCATCGGTGCCGCGCAGCGGCGGCTTCTCGAACGCCCGCCAGTCGTCGAAGAGCGCGACGAGCTCCTCGTAGCTGTCCTCGCTGGACTTCTCCAGCGGCGCACCGAAGGCGATCGATGCCGCGATGCAGATTGCCAGAACTGCGGTCGCACTCCACCTCATTCCCAGATGAGCTTTCATCGGATCTCCTCGAGCCAGTGCCGGCAGATTGACGGCGACCACGTTGCCTTGCCCAGTGCCGCCGGTTGCAGACTCAGCCGGCCGGCATGTCGGGAGCCGTCCTTGCCGCCTCCTGCTTGCGCAGGTAGTCGATGGTGATGCCCAGGCCCTCTTCGAGTCCGCGGGGGGACCAGCCGAGCTCGGTGCGGGCGCGGGTGTCGTCGAAGTTCCAGTGGCGGTTGAGTGACTCGAGCTGCTCGAGCGGGATCGGCAGCGGCTTGCCGATCATCCTGAGCAGTGGACCGAAGGTGCGGAAGAGAATTCTGGCGGTGTTCACCGAGAGCTCACGCCGCGGCGGCCTGGCTCCGACACCGCCGCCGAGAGCCACGACGCGGTGGGCGAGGTCGCGCACCGTCCAGGCTTCGCCGGCCATGAGGTAGCCACGGCCGGGCGGAGCCTGGTCGATCACCCGCACGATGCCGTCGACGAGGTCGTCGAGAAGGACCCAGCTGGTCTTCTTCTCCGGCGCAATGAGCACCGGGAATCGTCCGAGCATGAGCGCCCGCAGGAGCGTGTTCGCCCCCTGCTTCTTGCCCGGCGGGCCGTAGACCAGGCTGGGATAGACGGTGTTGACCTTGAGACCCTGCAGCGCCCACGCCTGCACGCGATCCTCGCCGGCCGCCTTGGTGACGCAGTAGCGTGTCGGCAGCGGCAAGACGGGCGGCGACGCCTCGGTCGCCGGACTGCCGTCGGCGGGGCTGCCGCCCCAGGCCGCCATCGACGAGATCGACAGGAAGCGTCCGACACCCAGCTTCGAGGCGAGCGAGGCGACGTTCTCGGAGCCTTCGACGTTCGCCCCCACCATGCCCTCGTCGGACGCCTGAAGGTCGAGCTCGGCGGCGGCGTGGATCACCCAGTCCGCCCCCGACATCCCCTCGCGCATCGAGTAGCGGTCGCGAAGATCGCCGGCGAAAGGCGTGACGCCGATCTCACGCAGCAATTGGAGCGAGCTCTCCGAGCTCGTGGCGCGCACCAGCGCGCGCACCTCGTGGCCCTCGGCACGCAGCCGCAGGCAGAGCGCCGTGCCGATGTAGCCGGTGGCGCCGGTCAGAAAGAGGCGCATCCCGTCCCCTTCACGGCGGGCGCCCAGCTCAGCTCGCGAGGAGCTGGCGGAGAACGTACTGGAGGATGCCGCCGTGGCGGTAGTACTCGACCTCCTGCGGTGTGTCGAGGCGCACCCGGGCGGAGAAGTGCCGCGCACGCTCACCGGGGCCCAGAGCTTCGACCTCGACTTCGAGCCCGGCGGTGAAGCCGCCGGCGAGAGCCGCCGCGAGACCGGTGATGGCGAAGGTTTCGAATCCCGTCAGCCCCAGGCTCGCGGCGGAAGCACCGGCCGGGAACTCGAGCGGCACGATTCCCATGCCGATCAGATTCGAACGATGGATGCGCTCATACGACTCGGCGATGACCGCCTTGACACCCTGGAGCGCCGGGCCCTTCGCCGCCCAGTCGCGCGATGAACCGGAGCCGTACTCCTTGCCGGCTAGGACGACCAGGGGAACGCCTTCTTCCGCGTAGCGCGCGGCGGCGTCGTAGATCGGCATCGGTGTGGCATCAGGCAGATGCACCGTAGCGCCACCCTCGATCTCCGGCGTCATCCGGTTGCGGATCCGGACGTTGGCGAAAGTGCCGCGCACCATGACCTCGTGGTTGCCGCGCCGCGAACCGTAGGAATTGAAGTCCGCCGGAGCGACACCATGCGCCTCGAGATACTTGCCCGCCGGGCTCCCCTTCTTGATCGCGCCGGCGGGCGAGATGTGGTCGGTGGTGATCGAGTCACCGAGCACCGCGAGGCAACGGGCGCCGGCGATGTCGGAGAGCGGCGCGGGCGTGAGCGTCATGCCCTCGAAGTAGGTGGGCTTGCGGACGTAGGTCGAATCGCCCTGCCAGGCGAAGGTCTCGCCCTCCGGCACAGCGAGAGAGCTCCAGGCCTCGTCGCCGGCAAAGACGTCGGCGTACTGGTCGCGGAACATCTCCGGCTTGACCGCCGTCGCCACCGCCCGCTCGATCTCCTCCTGGCTCGGCCAGACGTCGCGCAGGAAAACCGGTTCGCCGTTCGCTCCGATGCCCAGCGGTTCGGTCGCGAGGTCGAGATCGATCCGCCCGGCGAGAGCGTAGGCGACGACCAGCGGCGGCGAGGCGAGGTAGTTGGCACGCACGTCGGGGCTGATCCGCCCCTCGAAGTTGCGGTTGCCCGAGAGCACCGCCACCGCCACCAGATCGTGGTCCTGGATCACCTGCACGATCGGCGGCGGGAGCGGCCCGCTGTTGCCGATGCAGGTGGTGCAGCCGTAGCCCACGGTGTTGAACTTGAGGCGATCGAGATAGGTGTCGAGCCCGGCCTCGCGCAGGTAGTCGGTCACCACCTTCGATCCCGGCGCGAGACTCGTCTTGACCCAGGGCTTGGTGCGCAGGCCCTTCTCGACCGCTTTCTTCGCCACCAGCCCGGCGGCGAGCATCACCGACGGGTTCGACGTGTTGGTGCACGAGGTGATGGCGGCGATGACCACCGAGCCGTGGCGCAACCGGCAGACCTCGCCGTTCCACGACGTCTCGATCTCGGCCGGAGCCTCTTCGGCGATAGTGGCGGGATCCGGGTTGCCGCCTTCGCCCTCCCAGCGACCGACCGTCTCCGGCCGCGGAGTCTTCGCCACTGCCTTGCCGGAGACCAGGGTCGGCAACTCCTTGAGGAAGCTCGCCTTGACCTTTCCGAGTGCGACCCTGTCCTGCGGCCGGCGCGGCCCGGCGAGCGACGGCTCGACCGTCGCGAGATCGAGTCCCAGAGTGTCCGAATACAGCGCCTCCGGAGTTGCAGCGGTGTGGAAGAGCCCCTGCTCCTTCATGTAGGCCTCGGCCAGGGCGACGCTCGCCTCCGACCGGCCGCTGAAGCGCAGGTAGTCGATCGCCACGGCGTCGACCGGGAAGAGACCGCAGGTCGCGCCGTACTCCGGCGCCATGTTGGCGATCGTCGCGCGGTCGGCGAGGCGGAGGTTGGCCAGGCCCGGACCGAAGAACTCGACGAACTTGCCGACGACCCCCTTCTGGCGCAGCATCTGGGTCACGGTGAGCACCAGGTCGGTCGCCGTCGCTCCTTCCGGCAGACGTCCGGTGAGGCGGAAGCCGACCACCTGCGGAATGAGCATCGAGACCGGCTGGCCGAGCATCGCGGCTTCCGCTTCGATACCTCCGACCCCCCAACCCAGGACACCCAGACCATTGATCATCGTGGTGTGCGAATCGGTGCCGACGAGGGTGTCGGGATAGGCCCAGCCATCCTCCTGCATCACCACCCGCGCCAGGTACTCGAGGTTCACCTGGTGCACGATGCCGGTCGCCGGTGGCACGACGCGAAAGTTGCGGAACGCCTTCTGGCCCCAGCGCAGGAAGAGGTAGCGCTCGTGGTTGCGTTCGAACTCCTTGCGGCTGTTGAGAAGCAGCGCCGCCTCGCTGCCGTACTCGTCGACCTGCACCGAATGGTCGATGACCAGCTCGACCGGCTGCAGCGGGTTGATCCGGTTGGGGTCGCCGCCCATTGCCACCATCGCGTCTCGCATCGCGGCGAGGTCGACCACCGCAGGGACGCCGGTGAAGTCCTGAAGCAGGACGCGTCCCGGCATGAAGGCGATCTCGCGCGACGGTGCGGCCGCCGGGTCCCAGCGGCAGAGGAAGTCGATCTCCTCGGAGGAGACGACCTTGCCGTCCTCGCGGCGCAGAAGGTTCTCGAGCAGGATCTTGAGCGCGTAAGGGAGGCGAGAAAGGTCGTAGCCGCGCTTCTCGAGCGCGGCCAACCGGGCGATCTTGAGGTTCTCCCCTCCGACTGCGAGGGTACCGTGACTGCCGAAACTGTCTTGCATGAACTGGGCTCCCTTGCCGAAGCGGCGGACACCCAAACGATATCGTACGCTCGCGAGTAGACTCCTCACGGGAGCTTTCATGTCCGAATCGCCCTCGACCCGACGCCGTCGTCCGGCCCGCCCACCCGGCCCGCCCCGCCAAGCCCGCCAAAGCCCGCGCTATCGCCGGCTGGTGCGCTGCGACGCCTGTCTCCGGCAATTCGACGCCGGCAGTCTCGCCCCCGGCGAGAAGTTCCGTTGCGTCTGTGGCGCCTCGCTTGCGGTGCCCCGCACCGCCGCACAGGAAGCTCCGGTGGTGCGCTGTGCCTCCTGTGGAGCCCCCCGCGCCGCGGGTGCTTCGAACTGCACCTTCTGCACCGCGCCGTTCATGCTCGGCGAGGGTGCGCGCAACACCCTGTGTCCGGTCTGCGCCTCGCGCCTCGGGGACAGCCAGCGTTTCTGCCACAGTTGCGGCACGCCGATCGCTCCCGAAGCCGTCGCCGGGGAACCGACGGAGCTCGCCTGTCCGTCCTGCAAGCCGGCGCGGCGACTCTCCAGCCGGCAGCTCGCCGATGCGAAGACTCTCCTCGCGATGCTCGAGTGCGGGGGTTGCGCCGGTGTCTGGCTCGGACACCGCACCTTCGACACGCTGCAGGAGCGCGCGCAGCGGGAGGTCACCCCCGGGTCGTTCGTGCGCCCGGGCGCGACGAGCCGACCGGCGCCGGGCAAAGGGGAGGCGGTGAAGGTGAGCTATCGCCCCTGTCCGGTCTGCCAGAAGCTCATGGTGCGACGCAACTTCGCCGGCACCTCCGGCATCGTGGTGGATGTCTGTGGCGCGGACGGTCTCTGGTTCGACGCCGAGGAGCTCGACAGCGTCCTCGCCTGGATTCGCAGCGGCGGTCTCGCACGCGCCGAGGAACGCCTCGCGGAGGAACGCAAGGAGGTCACCCGCCGTGAGGCGATCGCCAAGCGGACCGTTCGGGAAGAGCGCGACGACGAGACCCCCGAGGGCCATTGGCTCGACCTGCTCGGCAACCTCGTCGACTTCGTGCTCGGTGCCTCCGGCCGGTTGCGCTGAAAGCCGCCCGAGTCGGACTCGAACGGGCTCGACCCCGAGTGATCGGGAGCGAACGGTCCAGAGCGGGTAGAATCTCGGGGTGTCGTCGCCGTCCGCTCTGGCCCCGCCTCTGCTGCTCCTCGCCATGCCCCAGGTGGCCGACCCGTTCTTCCGCAAGAGCGTCATCCTGCTGCTCTCCCACGAAGCGGAAGGGAGCTTCGGCTTCATCGTCAATCGCCGGACCGAGCTCAAGGTGTCGGAGATCCTCACCGACCTCAAGCTCCCCTGGGGCGGGGACGAGGAGGATCTGGCCCAGTTCGGCGGACCGGTGCAGCCGCAGGTCGGCACCGTCCTCTACTCCGGTGCGGGCGACGAGTTGCCGCCGCTCGAGGCCGCGACCGAGGTCTTTCCCGGCATCCACCTGACGCAGCACATCGGTGAGCTCGCGACCCTCGCCGGCCGGCCGCCGCATCGCTTCCGGCTTTTTCTCGGTTACGCCGGATGGGGCGAGGGGCAGTTGGTGAGCGAGATCCTGCGCAACGACTGGCTGATCGCCCCGGTCGACCCTGAGCTCGTCTTCGGCGGCGCGACCGAGGCGGTTTGGGAAGCGGCGGTCTCGTCGGTCGGCGTCGACCCCTCGACCCTGCCCGCCTGGACCGTGAACGAGCCCGAGAGTCCGGCGAACTGATGACCGCGCCGCCACACCTGCCGGCCGCCCCGCAGCCCCAGAGAGGGACCCACGCGCTGGATCCGCTCGCCGAGTTCCAGGAGCTCTTCGCCCGCATCTCTCAGGACGCGCCGACCGATCCGACCGCCATGGCGCTCGCCACCGTCGATGCGTCGGGCGCGCCGAGCGCCCGCATGGTGCTGCTCAAGGGGGTCGACTCCCGGGGCTTCATGTTTTACACCAATTACGACAGCCGCAAGGGCCGCGAGCTGGCGGAGAATCCGCGCGCCGCCCTGTGCTGGCATTGGGACTGGCTCGAGATGCAGGTGCGCGCCGAGGGGGCGGTCGAGCGCCTCTCCGCCGCCGAGTCCGATGCCTACTTCGCCACCCGCCCGCGCGGCCATCAACTCGGCGCCTGGGCCTCCTTTCAAAGCCAACCGTTGGGCTCGCGCTTCGCCCTCCTCCGGCGCGTCATCGCGACCGAGACCCGCTATCTCGGCCGCGCGATTCCCCGCCCTCCGCATTGGGGAGGATTCCTCCTGCGCCCGGAGCGCATCGAGTTCTGGCAGGGCAAGAAGAGCCGCCTGCACGAGCGCCGGTATTTCGTCCTCGAGCATGGGATTTGGCGCTGCGAACGGTTGAGCCCGTGAGCCAGACTTCGACTTCGACCGAGGTGAGTGAGCAGCACTCCGCGGGCGGACTGGTCGTCCGCGGCGACGAGGTTCTGCTGATCGCCACCGCCGGCGGCCGGCGCTGGCAGCTGCCGAAGGGTCACCTCGAGGCGGGCGAGCTCCCGGCGGAGGCGGCTGTGCGCGAAGTGCGCGAGGAGACCGGGGTCACCGGTTCGATCGTCGCCGCCCTCTCCGGGGTCGACTACACCTTCATCGAGCGTGGCACGCACCGGATCCGCAAGCACGTCGACTACTTCCTGCTCGCCTACGAGAGCGGCAGCGAGGCCAACTTCGAGCCGCGCGAGGTGGTGGCCGCGCGCTGGTTCCCCTGGGCCGAGGCCATCTCCCGACTCTCTCACGCCAACGACCGCAGGGTGGCCGAACAGGCGTGGCGCATCGTGCGCGAAGGACAAGTTGAACTTCCCGCTTCTGGAGCTCCAGGATGAGCATGCTGATTCGCATCGCACTGAACGGCCTCGGACTCTGGGCGGCGGCGCAACTGCTGCCCGGAATCCACTACGATGGCGGGTGGCTCTATCTCCTGCTCGCCGGCTTCGTCCTGGGGGCGGTGAATCTCCTGGTCAAGCCGATCGTCACTCTGCTTTCGCTGCCGTTCGTCGTCCTGACCCTCGGCCTCTTCTTCCTGGTGATCAATGGGCTGATGGTCTGGCTGGTGGACTTCTTTCTCGCCGGCTTCCGGGTCGACAGCTTTCTCTGGGCGATGGCCGGTGGACTCTTCCTGGCGGTCTTCAACATGATCCTGCGGGCACTCTTCGACAAGGAGTGACCCTGGCCAGGCCGACGAAGCGCGCTGCCAGCCCCCGTCCGAAGCGCCGCCGCGAGTCGGCTGCCGTGCTCGCGGCGCGCTCTGCCGACATCCTGGCGCGGCTCAAGACCGCCTATCCAGCGGCCCACTGCGCCCTCAACCACCGCAGCGCGCTCGAGCTCCTGGTCGCAACGATCCTCTCGGCGCAGTGCACCGACGTGCGGGTGAATCTGGTGACTCCGGCGCTCTTCGCCACCTGTCCGACGGCCGCGCACTACGCGGCGATCCCCAGGGACGAGCTCGAGGCGTTGATCCAGTCGACCGGCTTCTTCCGCAACAAGGCAAAGTCGCTGTCGGGACTCGGCCGCGCGCTCGTCCTGCGCCACGGCGGCGAAGTACCGCGCAGCATGGCGGAGCTGGTGGCCCTGCCCGGCGTCGGCAGGAAGACCGCCAACGTTGTCCTCGGTAACGCCTTCGCAATGAACGACGGCATCGTCGTCGACACCCACGTCGGACGCCTTGCCGGCCGCCTCGGCCTCTCCAAAGCGAGCGACCCGGTGAAGATCGAGCAAGACCTCATGCCGCTTTTCCCGCGCGAAGACTGGACCCTCCTCTCCCACCTCCTCATCGACCACGGCAGAAAGATCTGCAACGCCCGCAAGCCCCTCTGCGCAACCTGCTTCCTCGCCGACCTCTGCCCTTCGGCGCAGGATTAGGGCGAAGTACGGCACGACGAGCGGCAGCCCCGAGCCATGGCCGCGGCCACCTTCGAAGTCCAACGTCGGCGCGATTCAGCCCCTGCGCGTCGGCAGCACACGAGAGAGGTTCTCTCTGCTCCGGAGTAGAATCCATTCTGCTTCGAGAGCGCGAGGCTAGGGTATGCGGGACTTTGGAACATGGACCGCGAGGATCGACGGCGACGAGAAGGTCTTCTTCCAGCTCTTCGGCAAGAGAATCGCCCGAATCCGCAAGAAATCAAGCCTGATTGGAGCCGCGGTTCAGCGACGGCGCCTTCTGGGGATTCTGAGCCTGCTCTTTCTTCTTGAATCTCAGCCGTCGTTCACCCAGGACGAACCCGCAGACAGGTTTTCCGAGAATGTGACGGTGGTGGAGAGAACCGTCTTCATCGATACTGCGGCCTTGCCCACGATGGGGTCGGTGTTCCGCAAGTCGCCTTCCGACTTCCTCGTCACCATCGACGGGGTCGCTGTCGAGCTCGCCGATCCAGGTGAGGAGCTGCCGAGAGCGCCCGGGGTGGATCCCGCTGCGAACACTCCTGAAGATCAGCAGGAAGGCGAGCTCTCGAGTGTCACCCACATGATCTGGTTGGACCTCGATCTGGCTTCGCCGCCGTATATCGCCGGCGCCGCGAACCTCCTGGCCAACGCGTTTTCCTACTTGCCAGCGTCGGAACGTGTCTCGATGGTCGAGATGGGTCGCCAGTCTTCGAGGGTACTGGAGAATCTCTCGCGGACCGAGCTGTCGCTCTGGCTCAGGCGTCTGGCATCGAGAACCGAGAACGGCCAGGAACCGCCACTCACAACAGAGCAGCGGATTGCGGCCCTGAATCGGTTGGCGATCGGAATCCCGAGGCAAAGCACGCAAGACATCGGCGCACTGTGGCTCATTTCAGAGCCGTGGCGAGTGGCGAGCATCGAGATGGCGGAGATCTTGCGGACCGCTGCGGGCGTACCTCCGGCGGCATCGGAGCGATCGGCCCGCGGCACTCTCCAGCGGACGTCACGGATCTTGGCCAGCGCTGGATGGGTGGTCTTCCCTGTTTCAGCACGAAATCTGGATCGACCGGAGGGCCGGCTCGTTCCTGACGAGGGGGTTCGGCCCGATGGCTTCACAGAACGGAGTCCGTCGCCAAGAGCGGATCGCCCCGTCACGGCCATACCGATCCTGATCTCCAGGCTCTTTGGGAAGCGTTTCCGTCATAAGCGTGCGGTGCAGCGGTTGAACCTCGCACAAACTCTGGAGCTGGCGACGGAGATTCGCCTCGCGCCCGTGGCAATGTTGGCGCGCGGCACCACCGGCGCCTTGGTTGGAGATCCGATTCGAATTGGCCAACTGGCGGAACGCCTCCGAAGCCGGCGGCGGCTCGTGGTGAGGGATCCGAGCCCGGGGGGCGAGAACCTGCGCAAGCTCGAGGTCGTGTGGCTCGGGGGGGATGGCCGAGCCGTCTCGGCGTTGCCCTGGGTGGCATCCCGGACTCCCAGGGAAATCGGGATCGCACGCGTATTGAGCGTCGTCGAGCAAGGTGTTTCAGTCGCCGGGCAGCTCCTCCGGGTGCGTTCGCCCGAAGGGGTAGAGGGAAGCAGCAGTAAGCTCTGTTTCGCCTACCCACGAAACATGAGCCCTGTTCGCCTTCTCTGGTGGAGGAAAGAGGGCCAGGAAATCGAGGTCGGAGTCCCCCAAAAGATGCCGGATGGCGGAGATGGATGCGCCGAACTTCCGGGTGACCTTGACGACTCCGATGTCGTCGTGCTGGAGGCATTGGATTCGACCGAGTGGGGCGCGGGGAGAGTTTCGGCCCTACTTGGGCGGTAGTCAACGACGCGCGATGGAGGCCGCGCGCGCGTTGAGGTAGGGGCGGCGACAGTCGCGTGAGCTTCGCCGCTTCGCCGCGCAAACCGATCGGGTAGACTCGGGAAGAAATGGGTGCCGAGACTGGGCAGCGGATCGCGGTCGTCACCGGCGCCTCTTCGGGCTTCGGAGCGGCGACTGCGCGGGCGCTCGCGCACGCGGGCTTTGCGGTCGTCCTCGGCGCGCGGCGCGTGGATCGGTTGCAGGCGGTCGCGGAGCCCCTCGGTGCGCGCTGGGCGCCGCTCGACGTCACCGACGACGCGAGCGTCGCGGCGTTCTGCGCGGCGCTCGATCGGGTCGACGTACTGGTCAACAACGCCGGCAACGCCTTCGGCGCGGAGAGTCTCGCCGCCTCGGTCGACGACAAGTGGCGGGCGATGTTCGAGCTCAATGTCCTCGGGGTGCTGCGCATGACGCGCACTCTGTTGCCGAAGCTGATCGCCTCCGGCGACGGGCTGATCGTCAATATCGGCTCGATCGCCGGTGTCGAGACCTACCCCGGCGGCGGCGGCTACGCCGCCTCGAAGCATGCCGCGCACGCCCTGACCCGAACGCTGCGTCTCGAGCTCCTCGGCCAACCGGTGCGGATCACCGAGATCCTGCCCGGTCTCGCCGAGACCGAGTTTGCGCTGGTGCGCTTCGAAGGCGATCGCGAGCGCGCGAGCAAGGTCTACGAAGGGATGACGCCGCTCTCCGCGGAAGACATCGCCGAGGCCGTGCGCTGGGTCGCCTCGCTGCCGTCGCACGTCGACATCGACGAGATCGTGCTGCGTCCGCGCGACCAGGCGACGACGATGCTGGTGCACCGGCGGGTGAAGGAGTGACCCGATGAACGCGACTCGTGCCGCCCGCCAGGCCTCGATCCTTCTCCTCGCGACGCTCGCCGTTCTTGCTTCGGGCTGCCAGTTCTTCGAGCCGAAGGATCCCGGCGAGCGCATCTATCGCAGCCTCTGTGCCTCGTGCCACGGCATCGACGGACGCGGCAACACCACCCGGTTCATGGGCAACGAGTGGGCCGACTTGACCGACAACAGCTGGCGACAGTACGGCGACGACGGCTCCATCGAGACCATCATCCGCGAGGGCGTCTTCGGCAAGATGCCGGCCCGCAACGAGCTCACACGCGAAGAGATGCGCGCGCTGCTCGGCTACCTGCGCAAACTCCGCGGGGAGGCCAGCGAGTGAGTCCCGACCTTTCCCGATGCTTTCAACCCTCCAGGCGTACCCAGCGCCCCGAACGCCCCCGACGCTCCGGGCGCCGGCTCGGGGTTTCGGCCGTCGCCTTCGCGGCCGCCATCGCGGCGGTGAGCGCCGCCGCAGTCACCTTTGCCGGATGCGGGCCGCCCACCTCCGGCCTGAGCGCCGCAGAGCTCTATGATGAACACTGCGCACGCTGTCACGGTGACGACGGCCGCGGGGACCCACGCGCGCTCGGGCTCTCGCCGAACGTCGATCTCTCGCGATCGGAGATCCTCCGCAAGCGCTCGCGCGGTCAGATCTTCCTGCGCATCACGCAAGGCTACGGCTCGATGCCGGCGTTTTCCCACAAGCTCGAGCGCGGCGATGTCGAGCTCCTCGTCGACTACGTTCTCGAGCTCGAAGCGCATTGAGAGCGAGGTAAGGGTATGGACCCAAAACGCCTCAAGGATGTGCATGATCGCCTGGAGTCCCTCGACGACCGGCTCTCCTACAGGCTGCGCGCGCGCGGCGCCGGACCCGGTCGCGCCAGCCTCGAGCAGATCGAGGACCGGCTGCGCGACGTCACCGAGTACACCCTGGAGCTGCGCACGCTGGTGCACGACCTGCTGCTGGGCCTGGTCGCCAAACCGGACCCGGATCCGCCGGCGCGCTAGGACTTTCCGGCGCGCAGCGCCCCGAGCAGATCGCGGTCCGCGGCGAGCTCGGCGCCGGTCGTTCCGGTCGTTCCGTAGTCGGGGTGTTTGGCTTCGAGCGCTTCCCGAATCGCCACCGCCTCTTCGAGCAGGGCGAGCGCCGCAGTGCGCCCGCCCGCCCCAACCTCCCGCCGTGCGGCTTCGCTCAAGCACTCCGCCAGTGCCTCCTGCCAGCGCACGTTCTCGGAGTCGGTCTCGACCAGGCTCCGCCAGCGCCTTAGCGCCACCCCTGCTGGAGCACGCGCTTCGCGCGGACGGCCGAGCGCGGTGAGCGCGCGCGCCACCTGGAAGGAGCTCTCGGCGGCGTCATCGATGGCGCGCGCATCCTCCGGTTCGGCAGCCAGCAAACGCTCGCGCAGGTCGCTGGCGCGCATATGGGCGGCGAGTGCGTCGGCGAGATCGCCCGCGGCGAAGGCGTCGGCGCCGAGGCGGGAGAGATCGGTCCCCAGGTCGCGTGCGAGCTCGGCGTTCTCCGGTTCCCTGCGCAGGAGCTCTTCGTCCACCGCGAGGGAGGCGCGATGATGCGTCAGGGCCAGCTGCCAATCGTGGAGCTCGGCCGCGGCATCGCCGAGCCGTTGCTCGACAACGCCCTCTTGGCGGGCAGCGAGGGTCGATTCCGGCGCCATCGCGCGCGCCCGGCGAGCTGTCGACCGGGCCGCGCGGTAGTGGCTCGCAGCGCCGGCGATATCGCCGAGCTCCCAGACGTCGTCGCCGACCGCCACCTGGGCGACTGCGAGCTCGAGAAGGCCCTCGAGCGTTGGCGAGCGGCCGGTCATCTCCTCCAGTGTCGCCGCCGCCTCGCGATGGTGCGCCAACGCCTCCCCGGTCCTGCCTCGGGCCGCGAGAATCGATCCGAGGCGGGTGAGCAGGCGCGCCTCGGCGCGTCGCGTCGCCGCCTGCGGAGCGCCCACGCGCTCGGCCAGACGGCGCAGGGCGAGCGCCTGCTCGAAGCTGGCGCGGGCGTCACCGGTGCGTCCCTGGCTCGGCCACTCGGGCACACCCTGGAGCTCGCCGATGCGCTCGTAGGCGGACGCGAGCTCGTCGAGCAGTTGCGGTTCGTCACCGGCCTCGCGCGCCAGATCGTCGAGGTAACGCAGCGCATTCTCCACCAGGAGACGGCGCGCGGCGAGTGCACCGGAGACGTTCACCAGCGCGTCCTGGACGTCGAAGAGGACCACGTTGGCGAGCCGCCGCACGTCGTCGAATCGCCTCTGGGCGCGCTCGCGCTCACGTTCGGCGATCTGCGCCTGCCGCAGGCTGAAGCCGGTCGCGGCGACGAGGCTTGAGGCGACCAGGAGCGCCGCCGCCGCGGCGGTCCGGTGGCGTCCTAGCCACTTGCGGAGGCGATATCCGAGCGCATCCGGATGCGCCGCGACCGGCCGCCCATCGAGAAAGCGATCGATGTCCGCCGCGAGCTCCGAGGCCGTGGCGTAACGCCGCGCCGGATCGGGGTCGAGGGCCTTGCGGGCGATGCGATCGAGATCGCCGCGCAGGCGTTGGCGCTCGACTCCGGGAGCCGCGGCGGCAGCGACGCCAGAGGCCAGCGTGGGCCACGGCGAAGCCGCGATCGAAGCCGCGAACGACGCCGCGGACTCGCCGTCGCAGCGGTGCGGCCGCCGGCCGGAAAGCAGGACGTAGAGCAGCACGCCGAGCGAATAGACGTCCGAGGCGGTCGTGAGCGGCTCGCCACGCAACTGCTCGGGGCTCGCCCACTCGGGAGTGAGTGGTTGCGCGAGACCTGCCAGCGTGAGATCGGCCTCTGTCGGCTCTGGAGTGAGCAGCTTGGCGATTCCGAAGTCGAGCAGCTTGGGCTGGCCCTTGTCGTCCACCAGCACGTTGGCCGACTTGATGTCGCGATGCAGCACTAACTTCTGGTGCGCGTGATGCACCGCCTCGCAGACCAGACCGAAGAGGCGGAGCCGCTGCTCGATCGAGAGCGCCCGCGCATCCGCATAGACGTCGATCGGCTCCCCCGCCACATGCTCGAGTACGAGATACGGCGCGCCGTCGTCCGTGTTGCCGCCATCGAGAACGCGAGCGATGTTCGGATGCTCGAGGCTGGCGAGAATCCGGCGCTCGGCGAGGAAGCGGCGCCGCAGCATCTCCGAAGTGAGCTCCGGCCGGACGAGCTTGATCGCCACCATCTGTTCGAAGGCGCCGTCTTCGCGGCGTGCGCGATAGACCGTGCCCATCCCTCCGCGGCCGATCTCCTGTTCGATGCGCCAGGGACCGATTCGCACCGGCTGCTGGGACCCGGCGCCGGCCCCCGCCTCCGCGCCCTCCCAGGCGCTCGTCGTGGGAAGCAACTGCGCGGCAGAGCGCTCGAGAAAGTCGCCGGTCCCCGGAGCCCCGAGCAGCGACTCGACCTCGGCGGCGAGCACGCCATCGCGCATCCGCAAACGCTCGAGGGCCGCGACCTGCTGCGTGGCGGAGAGCTCGAGCAGCTCGATGAGCTCGAGCTTGACCGCCGGCCAGGGCGGCCGTGTCACGACGTCGCGAGCTCGCGACGAAGCCAGGCCTTCGCCACCGCCCAGTCGCGCTTCACGGTGATCTCGGCAACGCCGAGCGCCCCTGCCGCCTCGCCGTGCGAGAGGCCGCCGAAGTACCGCAGCACCACGACCTGCGCGGCGCGGGGATCGATGGCGGCCAGCCGGTCGAGCGCCTGGTCGACGGCCAGGAGCTCCTCGAGCCGGCCGGTGTCGATCGCAAGATCGTCGGGCAGCTCGACCGGCTTCACTCCGCCACCGCGCTTCGCCGCGGTGTGCGCGCGTGCATGCTCGGTGAGGATGCGGCGCATCACGAACGCCGCAACGGCGAGGAAGTGCTGGCGGTTCTCGAAGCGCGCGCGCCGCTGGCCGACGAGCTCGAGGAAAGCCTCGTGCACCAGCGCGGTGGGCTGGAGCGTGTGCCCGGCGCGTTCCTGGTGCAGCTGGCGGTTGGCCAGCCGTTTGAGCTCAGGGTAGAGAATCGGGAACAGCCGGTCGAACGCCCCGGCATCGCCGGCACCCCAAGCCTCGAGCCAGCGGGTGACATCGCCCGGCTCGTCGGAGCGCTGCGCTGCCGAGACCTCCTCTTCGCTCATCGCAGGGAACCTGCCGTCGATTGTGCCACGGATGCGCCAGCTTTGCCGGGCGGCGACCCGGGCGTTTCAACTGCGGCCGGTCGAGCCGAAGCCGCCCTCGCCGCGCACGCTCGAAGGAAGCTCGTCGACCTCGATGAACCGCGCCCGCGGAGCGGGTGCGACGACCAGCTGCGCGATGCGTTCGCCGCGGCGCACGGTGAACGGCTCGGCTCCGAGATTGACCAGGAGCACGCGGATCTCGCCGCGATAGTCGCTGTCGATGGTGCCGGGGGAATTGAGCAGCGTCAGGCCGAACTGGACGGCGAGGCCGCTGCGCGGCCGCACCTGGCCCTCCCAGCCAGACGGAATCTCGACGCTGAAGCCGGTCGGCACGAGGGCGCGCTCGCCCGGCGCGAGGATGAGCTCCTGGCTGACCGCCGCCCGCAGGTCGGCTCCGGCGCTGCCGACCGTGGCCGGTTCCGGCAGCGGCAGATCGCCGGCGTGGGGCCAGCGACGAAGGCGAACGGCGGGAACAGAGGGGGGCGCGTCGGCGCTCATCGCTTTTCGCCTGGCTGCGGGTTCGGCGGGCGCAGATTGGGCTTCTGGGCTGGCGGCGTTCGGGGGCCGCCGGGGCCACCGGCGGGTGGCCGGTTCAAGCCGGGATTCTGCGCTCCGGCGGCGAGCGCATAGCGAAAGGGACGGCCCAACGTGAGTGCCGAGACGCGCGGGATGCCGTTCTCCGACGGCGCCGCGCGAAATCGGGTGAACAGATCGGAGCGGAACTCCCAGCTCGAGTAGCTCTCCTGATCGAGGAACTTGTGAAAACCCTCGCCGGTAGCCCGGCTGCGGACACCGCGGATGGGGCCGATCGGCTGCGGCAGATTCTCGTCGTCCGGCGACCCCGATGGAGTCTGCGGGTCACCCGTCCCGCCCGGAGACGGTTGCCCGGTCGCCGGGTCGATGGCGGGCGCCCCAGGCGGAGCACCTTCGAGGATCAGGACCCAGTCCGCCTTGCCGGTCATCGGGTCTTCCCAGAGTCGCCGGATCGACCGCGGCTCCACCTTGATGAGCTCATCGAGCTGCACCGGCAGGCGTCCGAAGCGGCGCTGAAAAACCCGGATCGCCTCGGCGTACTGCAGGCCGCGCGAGATCAGCTCTTCCTCCTTGTCGCGCCGGATCATGCCGCTCCACGCCGGCATCGCGATAGCCGCCACGATGTTCATGACGGTGATGAGCATCACCACCATGACCAGGCTGTAACCGTTGGCCGCCGCGCCGGCGCAGCGATCCGCCGGCCGACTACCAGCTCGCATAGGGAGTGCCGTCGAGCGCGACCAGCGGCGAGCCGGAGCTCACGTCGATGATTCCCGGCTCCCCACCCTCGGGGACGTCGGTCTCCGCGGGTTCGGCGAGCGGATCGGGCTCATCGTAGACAAGCGCCCAGGTGCCAGCGCTCTTGGTCAGAGGATCGAACGGCACCATGCGCACATAGCCTTTCTCGACGAGCACATCGAGGCTCTCGGGATAGTGGCCCTGGTCACCATAGTACTGGTCGATCAGGTCGCGGATCGTTCGCAAATTGGTCTTCAGGACCGCTTCGTTCGCCCGCCGCGGCATGTCCTTCAACGCCGGCATGGCGATCGTCGCCAGAATGCCGATGATGGCGATGACGATGATCAGCTCGAGCAGGGTGAAGCCGCGCTGCCTTCTCGCGCTCACCATTGCGCGTAGGGGATCCCGTTCAATCCCGTGCCTCCGGAGAGCGAAAAGACATCGTAGACGTTCTCGCCACCCCAGCTTGTCGAGTCGACTTCGTCCTGATAGCTGCGCAACCCCCACTCGTCGTCGCCGGTCATCGGGTCGACACCGATCCGGCGCAGGAAGCGTGCCTTCTTGTCGATCTGTCCGATGACATCGACACCCTCGACCAGCACCTCGAGATCCTTGGGGTAGCCGTCGGTGCCGAACTCGATCGGCAGGAATCCGGCGTCGCTGTAGCGCTTGAACTCATCGATCGCCGCCCGCATCTCACGCAACTGAGCGTGCAATTCGATCTCCTTCATCCGCTTACGCGTGTACTTGACGGTCGGAAAGGTCACCCCGGCGAGGATCGAAAGTACGGCGCAGACGACCAAGAGCTCGGTCAGGGTGAAGCCGCGACTCGACTTCATGAACCCCCGTCCGGTTCGTCGACCGGCTCGCCCACGGTTTCGACCACCGGGAGAAGCGACGTCCCGGAGTCCTCGCCGACGCGGATCTCGACTTCGCTCGGCGGAGACGCCACGGCCGCGAGCTCATAGCGCTCAGCGTCTTCGACGCGCTGCACGGCGACCGCGACAGTCGCGATGCCGATGCCCAGGGCGCGGAAATGGACCCGCGCCAGGGCGCCGTGCCCGGCCACGCCCGAAGCTCCGGCCACGCGATCGGCCTCCATGGCGAGCTCGCCGGGAGTCGAAGCGTCGCTCGCGAAGGTCGCGTTCTTGCCGCTGCCGAGGAAGTCGCCCCAGACGACTTTCTCCAGTTCCAGAAGCTCGGGGTCCCACGAGACCGTCAGCGGAACGTGCGCCACCGGCGCGGTCGTGGCGATCTCGACCTCCATCTCGAAGCTCTCGCCCGGCGCGACGGCGACCGTCTGCGGCAGCAGGCGAAGGCGGACGCTCCCGGAGGCGATCGAAGCCGAAGCGGAGGTGGCGATGAGGTCGAGCGGTGTGCCGGGGACCGCGCGCGAGTCGAAGCTCGCCGATCCACCGCCGTCCGGCTGCTCCTCGTCGCCCGGCTCGGGCTTCTTCGGCGGTGTCGCGAAGGGGTTCGCTGGCGCTCCTCCCGGCGCGAGATTCACCCCGCCGGGCGGCTCGGCGGCCGCCGGACCGGACCCGGTCACGCCCTCCGAACGCAGCCCTCGCGGCAGGCGCTGGACCTGCTCGCGGATCTTCTCCTCCGCGTCGGCGGACGACTGGCCATCGTCGAACGGCCCCTCCGCCTCGGACTCGACCCGCGGCGTGCCGCCGCGGAACGAGATGTTCGACTCGGTGCCGACCCAGATCGGCATGAGGTCGCCCTCGGTGATCTCGGGAGTGCGGATGATGTGCGGTGTCAGCGTCAGCATGACGTCGCTGCGTTTGATGTTGCTCGTCGTCTTGCCGAACAGCCGGCCGATGATCGGAATGTCGGAGAGGCCGGGAATGCCGGTCTCTCCCTGGACCTCGTCGGTGCGAATCAGACCGGCGAGGAAGTTGGTCTCGCCGTCCTTCAACCGGATCGTGGATTCGATCGTCCGCGTGCCGATGATCGGCTGCCGCTGTCCGCCGCCGCCGTCCTGGTAGCCGGTGATCTGGCTGATCTCGATCTGGAGCTTGAGCGTGACCTCCTTGTTGTGATGCACGCGCGGCTCGATGTCGATCTTGATGCCGACGTCCTGGTACTGGAACGACGTGATCGGAATGATGTTCCCGCCCGAGGTCTGCGCGGAGTTGAAGCTGGTCACCGGAATCGGCACCCGGTCGCCGATGTGAACCTTGCCCTTCTCGCCTTCGCTGATGCGGATCTGCGGCTTGGCGAGGAGCTGGGCATCGGAGTTGGTCTTGACGAAATCGTAGATGATCGACGGAATCGTCAGGATCCAGCTGCTCTGGTTCAGGTACTTGAGATCGGAGAGGTGGACCTTGGCATCCTCGCCCATATCCAGCGTTTGGGTGAACTGGTTCTCGGACAGGCTGACGCCGAGCTCGCGAATCCGATTCGTGTCTACCTCGATCAGCTCGACGTCGACGATGACCTCCGAGCGCGACTTGTCGATACCCTCGATCATCCGCTGCGCCACCTTGACCTTGTCGGCGGTGTCGCGGATCGTCACCGCGTTCAGCTCCTCGTTGGTGGCGATGTTCTTGGCGCCGATGAGACTGCGCAGCAGCGTCAGAACGTCCTTCACCTCGGCGTTCGAGAGGAAGAACGTCTGGATGACGAGGTCCTCGTAGTTCTTGCGGTTCTGCGGATTGTCAGCCGCGATGATGATCGAGTGCTCGTCGACGACCTTGTAGAAATGCCCGGCCGCCCGCATCAATGTCTCGAGCGCGGACTGAGCGGTGACGTCGCGCAGCTCGATAGCGAGATCCTGGTCCTTGAGCGCCGGATCGAAGAGGATGTTGAGCCCGAATGCCTTGCCGAGCGCGCGATAGATGTCGAAGATCGACACCGGCTTCGGAAAGTCCAGCGAGATCGCCTCCTTCGAGCGCGGCGAGAGCACCGGCGGCTGCGCCGGCTGGTCACGGGCCTTCTTCTTGAGCTCATCGAGCGAGAGCTTCGAGCCGCCCCCCGCCGCCCTGGCCATCGCGCCGCGCAGTTGGTCGAGCTCGACCTGCGCGTACTGGTTGGTCGAGTCGAGCTGCGCGGCCTCCTGGAACTCGATCAGGGCGCGCTCCATGACTCCTGCCTCGCGGAAGCGCTGGCCCTTGCTGAAATGCTCCTGGGAGGCCTTGAGACGGGCGCGCAGGAGCGCGGTCTTGAAGCGCACGTTGGACGGCTGGCGCTCGACGAGCTCGAGATAGCGCTCCACGGCGAGATCCCACTCGGAATTCTCTTCCGCGAGGGCTGCTTGATGCGCCAGGCGGTAGGTCGCGCAGCCGGAGACTCCAACCCAGAGCAACACGAGAAACAGCACTCCGGCCACGCGAACTCTCCGCTTCATGACTTGTTCTCCAGCCAAACTAGCCCCCGATCGGCAAGCGCTTCGCCGGCTCGTCGGGAAAACCGACGAACTTTAAGTCGACCGACTCGTAGCCGATACGGTCGACGATGAATTTACCCTCGACGGTCTCACCGACCCTCACATTGTAGAGATTCTCGCCCGCGGCGTCAGCGAATACCGCGATGCGGCGCTTCTCCGTGCCGAAACTGCCGAGATAGACCAAGGTCACCGGCGGCGGTTTCGGAATCCGCGCCTCCGCCGCCGCGCGCTCCGCAGCCAATCGGCGTGCCTCCTCCTGCTGACGGAGCCTTTCGAGCTCTTCCTTCGTCGGCGGAGGTGGGGGGGGCGGAGGTGGGGGCACGCCGAAGCGGAACGGATCTCGCCCCACTGTCAGCGCGTAGGGCTGACCCGCGGGTTCGCCCAGGTCGAGCTCGACGATCTCCAGGGGCAGCTCCACCACTGCGCGCCGCGAGCTCCTGCCGAAGGCCGAGCGGCCCGCTCCAGCGGGTTGGGCCGCCACGCTCGCTCCCGTCGCTCCCGATGCCACCGACGCCACCGGCGCCTCCGGAATCTCCGGCACCCCCGGTGACCCCCAAGGCACCAGAGTCCACAGGGCGCGCAGTCCCGCCAGACCGGCCAGGACGGCCAGGGCGAGGAGGAGCTTGCGCTCGCGCGGAGCCAGGCTCACGAACGACCCCCCGTCACCGAGCGCGCAGCGCCGGGGGTCCCTTCTGAGAGCACGGAAAAGAAGGTGGAGAGTCGCAGGGAAACGCCCAACCCCTTGGCACCCGAGAGCTCGTGGAGCTCGATCTGGTCGACGGTCACGTAAGAGGGCGAGAGCTCCAGCAGATAGAGGAAGGCGCGCAGGTTCGCATAGCTCCCCTGCACACTGAAGATGAAGGAGCGGCGAACGAGGCCGAGCTCGGCGTACTCCTCCTGGGGGTATCCGATGTCCCGTGGATCGAGGCCCGCGTGCTCGGCGAGCTGCTTGATCTCGCGGATGAGAGTCGTGAGCCGGCCGCTCTCGGTGGAGAACTTCTCCCCCATGAGGAGCTCGATCTGCTCTCGCGTCGATTGCGCGGCGCCGTCGAGCTTCTCGAGCTTCTCGAGGCCCGCCTGGGCCTCCTCATGCTGGCGCTGGGCGACTTCCAGTCGCGCCTCGAGATTCGCGCCGCGCGCGCGCACGCCGCGCTCGAGGTAGACCAGATAGACCGTCGCCGCGAGGAGCGCCACCGCGGGCGGGAGCCAGATCCAGAGCTGGCGGCGCCAGAGCCCGTAGGGAGCGCTCATCGCCCCCCCCCAACCGCAGAAGCGTAGGGCCTGAGCGGTGTCGGCATCACGCTCGCCGGGAACCTCGTCCCGCCGGTGGCTCCTGGCGGGACGCCGGGTGCCACAGAACCTGGCCGGGTTCTGCCGCCGGGCGCCAGAGCCGCGGCCGCTGGATCGCCCGAGGATTCGTCGGCTCCCGGCGCCGTCGCCGCGCCGCCGGCTGCTCTTTCCGAGCCAACCGGAGACGATCCCCCGACTGCATCCGCCGGCCGCCGGGCGCTCTCGGCCTGGAGCTTCGATCCCGCCGCGTCGCCCTGCGCTGACGAAGTCCGACCGCCCGGCGCCGCCGCCCCGCTGCCCTGGATCCGCCCCGGATCGGCGGCGATGGCAGCCACGGATGCAGCCGATGCCCGGCCTGACGCCGGTGCCCCCGACCCTTGCTCCCTGGATCCGTCCCCCGCCGCCGCAAGAAGCTCCGGCTGACTCGCGATCTGCGGCAGGTAGTCGACCGTCAGATCGAACTGAATCTTGGCGTCCTTCCTCTCGCTCTCGCGCGAGAGGTTGGGCCGGTCGAACGCCGGGTGCTCGAAGAGCCGGTCGACGAACTCGAGCAACGCCTCGGTCTCCTCGGCCTCGCCAGAGATTCGCAACGCGACCCGCGTCGTCGCTGGCGTTTCCACCTCGGCGATCTTTCGGCCCCGTTCGCGGGCAAAACCCTCCGGAGAGAGCCCTATCAGGCGAACGCCGCGTGGCATCACACCCGCCAGCGTTTCCAACAGGCCGTTCCACGAGAAGGTGCGCTCGGCGAGGCGCCGGTTCAGGAACTCCGCGCGCTCATTCTGCGCCGGGAGATCGGCACGTCGCAGCTGCGCTTCCAGGGTCACGGCGCGCTCGCGACTACTGACCGTCTCGGAGTTGAGGCGCGCCAGCTCGGCGACCCGTGTCCCGGTTTCCCGGCGAATGGTCTGCGACATCCAGAAAGCCGCACCGCCGACGATCGCGAACAGCACCCAGAGCGCGATGCCCAGGCGCCGCACCGGACGCTCGTTGACGAACGGCGCCCGCGCGAGATTCGGCTCCTGCCAGCGCGCCGCGCTCACGCGACCTCCCGGGAGGCGGCGCCGGCCAGCGGCGCGAGCTCGACGAAGGCTTCGCCGAAGCCCTCGCCGGTGAGCGAAAGGTGCTCGAGCGCGAGGCGCGTCGGCTGACAATCGAGACCCTGCCCCAGCACCTGCAGCCAGAACGGTTCGACCGCTCGAGGCGCCGCGAGATAGAGCGCACTGAGTGCTTCGCCGGCAAACCGCTCGGAGAGAAAGGTCCGTGTGAGCCGCAACTCGGAGGTGAGAAGCCGCGAACGATCGGCATCCGAGAGCCCCTCGGAGAAATTCTTCTGGCGCCAGACCACCGGAACTCCGGCACGCACCAGCACGAGGCTGAAGCCGTCGGCGTCGACCAGCGCGAGGCCGAAAAGCCCGGCCGCGAGCGCCCCCCGGTTCACCGCCTGGAGCGTTGCCAGCGTCGCTCCCGAAAGCTGGCCGATACGAATGCCGCGACGCGAGAATCCGTCCTCGATCATCGTGCAGACCGCAGCGTTCGCGAGCGTGACGAGACAGTGCGCCGTTTCGCCGGGTCCCAGGCCCACGGGCAGTCCAGGCGGTCCGATGGGCACCGCCTGGATGCGCAGGTCCTCGACACGATAGGGCACCATTCGCTTGATCCTGAACCGCAACACCTCGAGCCGCGCCTGGGGCTCTGCGGGCAAGTCTCCGAGCTCGATCACCATGCTGCGTACCCAGGCGTCCGGAAGCACGACGGACGCCTCCCGCACCGGCCTCGCGGCACGGGCGACGAGGGCCCGCACGCTGTCAGCCAGCGAATCGGCGTCGCCGGCCGGAACGCCCAGAGGGCCGACGCCGAAGACTCCTTCCGGGAGCGGCAGGGAATGGAATTCGGCGAGCTCGAGTCCGGATCCGTTCGCCTCCGGACGCGAGAAGGCAGCGAAGCGCAGCTCCCGCCGGCGGACCGCGAAGACATGCGGCGGAACCGGCCTGGGCTGGCGCCCCAGGGCGCGCTCAATCCACGAAGGTAAACCGATTGATTTCACGTAGCGTCGTCGATCCTTGCAGTGCCTTCTCGAGCGCTGATTCGCGCAGGAAACGCATCCCCTCTTCCTTGGCCGCTCGCTTGATTTCCGACCCCGGCCGCTTCTCCAGAATCAGCTCGCGAATCCGATCCGAGAGGTCGAGCAACTCGGAGACCGCCAGGCGTCCGAGGAATCCCGTTCCGTTGCATTCGAGGCATCCGGCGCCTTCGAAGAATTGGTGATCGCCGTAGACCGCCGGGGAGAGCCCGGAATCCTCGAGCAGCTGCGGGCTGACCACGGCCTCGCGTCGGCAGTGCGGACAGATCCTCCGCACCAGGCGCTGAGCGAGAACGCAGTTCAGGGCGGAGACGAAATTGTAGAGATCGACCTTCATGTTGAGAAAACGTCCGAGCACGTCGACCACGTTGTTCGCGTGCACCGTGGTGAATACGAGATGGCCGGTGAGCGCCGACTGGATGGCGATGGAGGCGGTGTCCTCGTCGCGGATCTCGCCGATCATCACCTTGTCGGGGTCATGGCGCAGAATCGAGCGTAGCCCGCGGGCGAAAGTGAGTCCCTTCTTCTCGTTGACCGGGATCTGGGTGATCCCCTTCAACTGGTACTCGACGGGATCCTCGATGGTGATGATTTTGTCTTCCGGCGACTGGATCTCCGACAGACAGGCATAGAGGGTCGTCGTCTTGCCGCTGCCCGTCGGTCCGGTCACCAGCACCATGCCGTAGGGCTCGCGGATCGACTTGCGCACCTTGCGCATGGTGTCGTCGTCGAAACCGAGGATGTCGAGCCGCAGATTCGAGAACTCCGCCGACATCGACTCCTTGTCAAGGATGCGGATGACGCAGTCCTCGCCATGCACCGAGGGCATGATCGAAACGCGAAAGTCGATCGTTCGCCCCTTCAGCCGCAGCTTGAAGCGCCCATCCTGGGGGACGCGCTTCTCGGCGATGTCGAGCTCCGACATGACCTTGATCCGGCTGATGATCGTCTGATGGTGGCGCTTGTCGATCGGCTCCATCGCCTGGTAGAGGACACCGTCGATGCGGTACTTGATCACCACTTCGGTGTCGCGCGATTCGATGTGGATGTCGGAGGCGCGGCGCTGGATGGCGTTGAACACCGTCGAATCGACCAGCTTGATCACCGGTGACGAATCGGCGGTGATGCTGTCGATCGACAGAACTTCCTCGCCCTGGTCGTCCTCCTGCACGAGCTGGATGCGAAAGTCCTCCGTCGCCTCCTCCAGCACGCGCTGGGTCGACTCGGATTTCTGGAGGATCTCCTCGATCGCCGACGGCACCCCCACCCGCACTTCGATCGGCTGTCCCAGAAGAAGCTCGAGCTCGTCGAGCCGTGCGACGTCCTTCGGGTCCTTCATCACGAGGGCGATCCGGCCGGGGAGCTGCATCTGCGGAATGAAGCCGTAGCGCAGCATGAGCTCGAACGGAATCGTGTGGAAAAGTTCGTTGTCTATCCGAA
The DNA here is from genome assembly GCA_031403995.1 of Thermoanaerobaculia bacterium. Lineage (GTDB taxonomy): Bacteria > Acidobacteriota > Thermoanaerobaculia > Multivoradales > JAGPDF01 > JAGPDF01. The sequence continues at coordinate 8,603 of JANNGS010000066.1, read as the reverse complement.
AGTGGTCGAGATCGACGAAATCGAGGCCGTGGAGCGCGGCCATGCTCTCGACCGCGCGGCGTTCGTCGGCCGAGCGCAACGCCCCGTCCGTCGCCAGGAGCTCGGCGCTCGGAGAGCGGGTCGCCGGTGCCGTGCTCACGTGATTCCTCCCATGGCGTTGAACATCGGCATGTAAACCGAGATCAACAACGCGGCCACCAGGCAGCCCATGATGACCAGCATCAGCGGCTCGACGAGCGAAAGGATGCGCTGCATCCGGAGCTCGACCTCCTCGTCGAAGAAATCGGCGATGTTTGTGAGCATGACATCCAGCGAACCGGTCGCCTCGCCGACCTTGACCATGTCGATGGCGAGGTCGGTGACGATTCCCGTTCCGTCGAGAGCCTCGTGGAGAGCCTTCCCTTCCCGTACCTGCTGCACCGTGGGGGAGATCTTCTCGCGCACGTAGAGGTTGCTCACCGCGCGGCCGGAGATCTCCATCGAGGGCACGAGCGGCATTCCTCCGGAGAGCAGGGTCGAGAGCGAGCGGCAGTACTCGGCGAGCGAGAACAGATGCAGCACCGGACCGAGGAGCGGAACACGGAGCCGCCAGCGATCGATTCGAACGGCTCCCGTGGGCGTGCTTGCCCACCTGCGCACCACGACGACCGTGGCGATGACGCCGGCGAGGATGTAGAGGATGTTGTCGCGCAGGAAGACCGAGACCCCGAGCGTGATGCGGGTCAACAGCGGCAGCTCCATGTCCATCGAGTCGTAGAAGACCGTGAACCGGGGCATGACGAAGATCGCCATGACGAAGAGCATCGCGATCGAGAGCCCGACGAGGACGGAAGGGTAGACGAGCGCTGAAACCACGCGCTTGCGCGCCTCGATGACAAGCTTCAGGTAGCGGATGAACCGGCGCAGCACCTGTTCGAGCTCACCGGTGCGCTCGCCGGCCTTGAGCGTGGCGGCGTAGAGCGGCGGAAAGACTGGACCGAACGATGCGAAGGCGTCGGAGAGCTCCTCGCCGCCCCGCACCCGGTCGCGCACCTGCGTCAGGATCTCCCTGAAATTCGGCTCCCGCAGGCGCTCGAGCATCAGGTTGAGCGCCTGCAGGAGCGGCAACCCGGCCTTGAGGAGCGCCGCGAGCTCCTGATTGAAGACCATCAGCGTCTTGTAGGGAATCTTTCGCTTGCGGCGGAACCGTGCCAGGAGCTCCGTCGGCATGGTCAACCCCAGACGGCGCTCGATCGCGAAGATCCGCAGGCCTTGCCGCTCGAGCTCGGCGCGCAGCACTGTCTCGTTCGCGGCGGCGCGGGTCTCGCGCACCACCCGCCCTTCGGGCGTCCCGAGATGACAGACGAAGTCCACTGCCTAGTGCCCTGCCGTGGCGACCGTCGGAGTCGCGGCGCCCTGGTAGCGCAGGACGAGCATCAGCGCCCGATCAGCGGCCTCGTCCCGGGTGAGTCCCAGGATCAGCGGTTGGTCGAGCCCCAGGTGCACGACTGTGCGAACGAGCTCATGCTCGGGCTGGCCCGGCAGATCGCGCACCATACGGAACCCGGCGAGGCGGATTCGCTTGCCTTCGGCGATCGAGCCGAGCTCGAAGCTCAGCCGGTAGCCCCGCGCCATCTCGTAGACCACGGCTTCGCCTTCGCGGCTGGTGATCTGGCTGTGGGCGAGCAACGAGAAATTCTTGAAGTTCAGCAGTTGCCGCAGACGGTCGAGCAGCTCCTTGGAGATTCCAGCTTCGGACGGCACCGGCGAGATCTTCGCGGTTTCGGCGAGGATCAGCTGAACGTCGATCCGCACCGGCTGGTTCTCGCGATCGAAGGCTCGGATCGCGGTCGCGACACGGCTGAGCGCGGCGAGGTTGTCGCGCACCGAGATCGTGTTGTGGGTCGGGTCGAGCTCGACGGAGCCCTGCACCGAAAGCAGCGGCCGCACCACGGTGAGGGCATCGAAAACCCGCTGGCGTTGCAGGCTGAAGACCATCAGGCGAACCGCGGCAGACTCGCCGGGCGCAGCCCCCGGCGGTGTCACCACCGGCTGCGTCCGCAAGCGAGGAGGCGGCAGCGGCTTCGCAATTTCCGGCTGTGCTGGCGATTGGGCTGGCGGCGGCGATTGTGACGCTGTTGGCGCCGCGGCGGCCCCTGCCAGCGCTGCGCCGAACGCCGCGAGGAAGACCAGCGTGTGCGCCAAGGCCGACAGGCGCCGTAAATCAGACATCCAGGCTCGCGTCGACGATCATCACGACCGCCATGTCGGCCTGGGGAAGCTCGTAGATGCGTACTCCCGGCCGATCGAGCTCCTCGACCGCCGATTGCACCGGCGAAGAGTCTTCGAACGCAGCTTCCAAGGCCTGCAGAGAGCTCCCTTCGGCGGCAAGATCGGCGAACCCCCGGGAATGCGGACCGGGAGCGCCGGAGAGAGCCAGCAGCGAGCAGACGCCAAGCGCGGCGGCGAAGCGCGAGACGGAACGCCAACCGGACGCGGCCGGGACCGGGCGCGCCAGCAGTTGGCCCCCCCGGCCGACACAGCTGGCTCGCACCAGCGAAGCTACCGCCGCCTGCATGCCCGCGATCTCGTCCGGCGTCACTCTGCGCTCGGGCAGGCGTTCGAAAAGCAGCAACGGGTCGGCAGCCAACGCCTCGCCGCGACAATGCGGGCATTCGGCTGCGTGGCGTCGGGCTTCCACCCAGGCCGGCAGGTCGACCGCAGAATCGGTATCGCGGGCCGCAGTCAGGGTGCGCCAATCGGGACAGCTCACTTCACGGGCTCCTTGACGGGCGCGGTATTGGATACTGCGCCTCCGGCGCTGGATACTGCTCCTCCGGCGCTGGACTTTGCGCACTTGGGGTTGGAATCCGTGCCTCTGGCGCCGGCGCGCGCATACTCCGGATACCGTTCGACGAGCTTCTGGCGCAGGATCTTGCGGGCGTTGAACAGGTGGTTGCGCACCGTCGATTCCTCGCAGCCGGCGATCTCCGCCACTTCGCTGGAAGAAAGGCCCTCGGTTTCGCGCAGCAGGAAGATCAGGCGCTGTTTCTCGGTCAGCTCAGCCGCGAGCTCGATGAAAATCCGCTCGACCTCGGCCTCCTTGAGCTCGGCCAGGGCCCCGGTGGGGCGGCTCTCGGCGGCCCGCAGGAGATGCAGGCGGACCGGCTCCCCGGCCTGGTCGCGCGACCGGCGGGACCGCCAGTGGTCGATCGCCAGATTGGTCGCAATGCGATAGATCCAGGTATTGGGGCTCCACCGCGTGTCGTACCTCGCGCGGCTCTCCCAGATCTTCAGGAACGCGACCTGCACGACGTCCCGGGCCTCCTCCTCGTCGCGCACGATCCGGGCGGTAACCTGGAGGAGCGCGCGGGTCTTGCGTGCCACGAGCTCCGCCAGCGCGAGCTCGTCGTCCGACCTGAGAAGGCACAGCAGGTCGCGATCGCTCCGCTCGGCGAGCTTCAGTCGTTCGCGGTTCTGGGAGTAGACCAACTCTGGCATGAGCGTTTCCAAAGGTTTCTACGGACGGCTGGCTCGCGCCGTCCAAGTCTCCGCAAAGGACCGCGGCCATCGGACAGGCGCCGCGGACTGGACCCGGTCGAGACCGGGCAAAACACTGAAGCGCTTGATTATACTGCCCCTGTCCCAATGTGGTGGATCTATCAAACCCTGGCCGCCCTGGCCCTCCTTGCAGCCGGTCCCTGGTTGCTCGTCCTGCGCCGCCGCCACTACCTGCCGACGCTGCGGGGAAGACTCGGCGGTTTTGCGCCCGACCCCGGCGAGCCGGAGTCCGCCGCCCGCCGCCCGGGAGCGCTCTGGATCCACGCCGTTTCGGTCGGCGAGGCCGCCCTCGCGGGCGCGCTCGCGGCGCGCCTTCCGGGCGATCTGGCCGTCCTGGTGACCACCATCACGCCGACCGGGCAGGCCCAGGCCCGGGCCGCCACCGCCCGTCTCGGGAAGCGGGCCACTGTGGCCTATCTCCCGTTCGAGCTCGGCTTCGCGATCCAGCGCTTCTTGCGGCGCTTCGCGCCCTCCTCCCTGGTGCTGGTGGAGGGTGACTTCTGGCCCCTCCTGCTGCGCGCCGCCCGCGCGCGGGGGATCCCCACCGCGGTCGTCAACGGCCGGGTGAGCGACCGCAGCTTCGCCCGCCTGCGGCGTTTCCAGTGGTTGGCGCTGCCACTCTTCTTCGCGCCGATCGACCGCTTCGGCGTGCAAACCGCCATCGATGCCGATCGCCTGGTGGCGCTCGGCGTGCCCCGCGAGCGGGTCGCCGTCACCGGCAACCTCAAGTTCGATTCCCCGGAGCCCGCCGGCCATCCGGAGCTCGCTGCCCGTCTCGAACGGCTCGCGGCGGGGCGCCCGATCCTGGTTGCCGGATCGACCATGGAGGGCGAGGAGGAAGAGGTCCTCGCCGCTTTCCGCAGGCTCGGCGCCGGCGGCGGCGCCGGCGAGCGCGCGCTGCTGGTCGTCGCACCGCGCCATCCGGAGCGCTTCGCGGCGGTCGCCTGCCGCCTCGCCGCCGAGGTCCCCGGTTTCGTCCGCCGCAGCGGCCCCGACCTCGCGCGGCCGCCGGTATTTCTGCTCGATTCGATCGGCGAGCTCGCGGCGACCTACCGTCTCGCCACCGCCGCCTTCATCGGCGGCACGCTGCAGCCCACCGGCGGCCACAATCCGATCGAGGCCGCGCGGTTCGGCGTGCCGGTTGCGGTCGGCCCGTCGATGACGAACTTCCGCGAGATCGCCGAGATTTTCGACCAGACTGAGGCCTGGGCGCGCGTCGCGTCCGGCGAGGCGCTGGGCGAGCTTTGGGCAGCCTGGCTCGCCGATCCGCCGGCCGCCCGGGCGATCGGCGAGCGCGGACGCGCGCTGGTGACGGCGAACGCCGGCGCGCTCGACCGGACGCTCGCGCTCCTCGCCCCGCTCATGGCGGCGGCGCAGACGCAGCAGCGGCGGAACTGACGATGGCGTTCACAGCCGCCGTCCCGCCGCGCTCGCCCTGGCAACTCTTCTACGGCGCGCTCCTCGCCCGCCGTCGTCGTCGCGCCCGCGCCACCGCCGAGCGTCTCCCGGTGCCGGTCGTGAGCCTCGGGAATCTGCACTGGGGAGGCGGCGGCAAGACCCCTTTCACCGCGGCGGTCGCCGCGGACCTCGCCGCCAGGGGTCTCGCGGTGGCGATCGTCTCGCGGGGCTATCGCCGCACCAGCCGCGGCCCGCTCGTCGTCTCGCTGGGCGCCGGGCCCCGGGTCTCCTGGAGCGCCGCCGGCGACGAGCCGTTTCTCCTCGCCCAGGCGCTCCCCGGCGTCGCGGTGGCCGTCGGCGAGCAGCGCGTCGCGGCGGCGCGCCTCCTGCTGCGCGAGCTGCCGCACTCGCCTGACCTCTTCCTCCTCGACGACGGCTTCTCGCACGTTGCGCTGGCGCGGGATATCGACCTGCTGCTCTTTCCCGCCGCGGACCCATTCGCCGGCGGACGGCTGGCGCCGGCCGGGCGCCTGCGCGAGCCGCTGGCCGCGGCGCGTCACGCCGATGCCGTCGTGCTCACCGGCTGCTCGGCGTCCGAGATGGCGACTGCCGGCGCGCGACTCGCCGCGGCGCTCGCGCCGCACGGCTTCATCGGGCCGGGTTTCGCGAGCTCGAGCGCCAGCGGCCCGCCGTGTTCGGGTATCGGAAGGAGTGGAACGAGTGGAGCGAGCGGCGACATCTCCGGAACATTGCCCGCGGGGACGCGGGTCGTCGCTTTTGCCGGTATCGCGCGGCCGGAGGTCTTCTTTCGCGACGTCGAACGGCAGGAGGTCGAGATTGCGGCCCGGCTCGCCTTTCCCGACCACCACGCTTATCCCGACGAGAGCATCGCCCGCATCGAAGGGGCCTTCCGCCGCCATCGTGCCGGTGCCCTTCTCACCACCGCCAAGGACGCGCTCAAGCTCCACGGCAGGCTCTCTCCGGCGCCGGCAGTGCTGCCGCTCGTGGCGCGCCCCGAGGCCGCCTTCTGGGAATGGTTCGACGAGCGTCTGGCCCGGGCCCGGAGATGAGACGCCGATGAGACGCCGGCGATGAAGAACGCACCCTTGCGCCACGCCGTCGAGTTCGCCGCCTTCGCCCTCTTCCTGGGAGTCGTGCGCGCGCTGCCCCATCCGGCCAGCCGGGCGCTCGGCGGCACGCTCGGCGCCCTCGCCGGCCGGCTCGATCGCCGCCGCCGGCGAATCGCCGACGCCAACCTCGCTGCCGCTTTCCCCGAGCTCTCCGCGGAGCAGCGCCTCCGGATCACGCGCGAGTGCTTCCGCCACTTCGGCGCCTCGTTCTGCGACGCGCTCTCGAGCCTGCGCTTCGCCGGCCCCGAGCTGCTGGCACGGCTCGAGCTCGTCGGCTGGGAGAACTTCGCGCGCGCCGCCGAGATAGCCCAGGGAAAGGGCACGATCGTACTCGGCTCGCACTTCGGGAACTGGGAAGTCGTGCCGGCCGCCATCGCGCTCACGATCGGCCCGATGAGCTCGGTCGGGCGCCGGGCCGACAACCCCCACTTCGACCGCGTCATCCAGCGCCTGCGCACCCGCTACGGCAATCGCTCGCTCGACAAGCGGGGAGCGGTGCGCGAGATGTTCCGCCTGCTCGAGAAGGGCGGCAGGCTGGGGCTGCTGCTCGACCAGCGGGTGCGCCCCGAGGAGGGCGTAGACGTGGCGTTCTTCGGCCGGCCGGCGCTCACCAGCCCGATCGTCGCCCGTCTTTCGCAGCGCACCGGCGCCGCCGTCGTGCTGGTCTTCGGCGAAGAGCTCCCCGGCGGGCGCTATCGCGTCGAAGCGCTGCCGCCGATGTTCCCGGCGGCGGGCGACGACGACGTCACGCTCTCGCGGCGCTACCTCGCCATCCTCGAGGAGCGCGCGCGCCAGCGACCAGAGCTCTGGCTGTGGCTGCACGACCGCTGGAAGCGGCAATCGAAATGACTCGCACCCTTGTCGTGGCGCCCAACTGGGTCGGGGACTGCGTCATGGCCGAACCGGTCTTTCGCGCCCTCGCGGCGAGTGGCCGCCACCTCGCCGCGCTCGCGCGACGGCCGCTGCATCCGCTGCTTGCCCTGTTTCCCGGCGTCGCGGCGACACTCGAAAAAGGCGCCGACGAGGTGACGCTCGCTGCGATCGGAGCGAGCGCCGCGAGCTCCGCCGGCGGCTTCGACGAGGCCGTGATCCTCCCGAACTCGTTCCGCGCCGCCTGGATGCTGGCGCGCGCCGGTATCCCGCGGCGCTTCGGCTATCGCGCCGACTTCCGCGGCCCGCTGCTCGCTCCGGCGGTCGCCCGGCCGCGCGGCCGCCGGCCGCAGATCGAGGACTATTGCGAGCTCCTGAGGGCGATGGGGGTGGCGCTCCCGGACAACTGGATACCGCGCCTGGAGCTGCCACCGGCTCTGCGAGAGAGCGGGCGCGAGCGGCTTGGGCGGGCGCAGCTCGGCGCCGGTGCCAGAGCCGGCGGGGGCCCGCTCGTCGGCCTCTCTCCCGGCGCCGAATGGGGACCGTCGAAGCGCTGGCCGATGCGGCACTGGGCCGATCTCGCGCGCGAGCTGCGGCGCCGGATCCCGGCCGTCGAGGAGGCGATCTTCGTCGGCCCCAAGGAGATCTGGCTCGGCGTGCGCGTGCACGAGGAGAGCGGCAAGATGCACCCGGTGCTGGGTCCCGACCTCGATCTGCCAGGCCTCGCGGCGGTGCTCGCCCACCTCGATCTGCTGGTGACCAACGACTCCGGCCCGATGCACCTCGCGGCGGCGCTGGGCGTACCCTGCGTGGCGCTCTTCGGGCCGACCGACCGCCGCCGCACAGCGCCGGCCGGGGGCGCCGGCGACCGCCACATCGTTCTCGATCGGGACCTCTGGTGTTCGCCCTGCTTCCGCCGGCGCTGCCCGTTGCTCCATCATGGCTGCATGCGCGGCATCGGCGTCGCCGAAGTCGCCGCCGCGGTCGAGAACCTGCTCGCGGTTGCCACGAGCGCGCCGGAAGAGGCCGGCGACTAGGGATGGACGAAGAGGCTTAGAGCTGTGGAGCGGCCGGCGCCGGGGCCGGCAGCACGATCACAACGTCCTCGGGCCGCACCAGCCCGAGGCTCTCGCGCGCCACGCGGTCGAGGGTTACCGGATCGTGCTTCAGGCTCTCGATGCGGCGTTTGAGCTCGGCGATGCGTTGCTCGGTGCCGGCGATCTCGGCCAGCAGCAGGTGCTCCCGCCCGCGCACCGCCGCCAGCTCGCGGTAGCTTTTGAGCCCGAAGGTAGCGAGCAGCAGGACGAGGAACACCACCACCGCGACGAGCAGTGAGCGCAGCGGATGGGGACGCGGCTCCTCGGCGGGAGGGACGGCGGTCAAGCGCGGAAACGCGGGAACGCAGCGGCGCCGGGATAGGTCGCCACCTCGTCCAGCTCCTCCTCGATGCGCAACAATCGGTTGTACTTCGCCACCCGGTCGCTGCGGCAGGGGGCGCCAGTCTTGATCTGCCCGGCGCGCGTGGCGACGGCGAGGTCGGCGATCGTCGTGTCCTCGGTCTCGCCGGAGCGGTGGCTGATGATGTTGGCGTAGCCGCGCGATTTCGCGAGATCGACCGCCGTCAGAGTCTCCGAAAGTGTCCCGATCTGGTTCACCTTGACCAGC
>JANNGS010000065.1:0-41476 GCA_031403995.1 Thermoanaerobaculia bacterium | reverse complement strand
CGTCACTTCTGGACCCGCTGCGCCCATGTCGCCGGGGTCGATCGGCCGCCGGTCCCCGCGACCGATCTCTTTGTAGCGCCCGCCGCGCGCGCGGATCACGAGCATCGGCGGCTCGCTCTCCTCGAGCAGCGGCAGATCGACGTTCTGGTAGCCGAGCAGCTCGTGGATCGCGTCGGCGGTCTTCTGCAGCATGTCGAAGAGCTTCAAGTCCGAGGCAATGATGCGCCCGACCCGCATGAGCAGCAGGAGCTGCTCTCCGGCGCGGAGGTCGGCGGTGGGGTCTCTAGGGGAGTTCACGGGCGCTCGACCCGGGACGGTACCGCGAACGAGCTTCATCGGTCCATCGTCCCCCGTCCGGGGCGCCCGCGGCCCCTGACTTTGGTCAGCTCCGGCCACCGACCATGGTCAGCGGGCGGCGGAGAAAAAATAGCGCGCCGAAGGGAGCAAGCGGCACGATTCGGCGGTGAGCGGCAGCTCGCACCCATCGCGGTCGACGATCCGGAGCGGCGCCGATGCCGCGGGCGCCCAGTCGAGCGCCCCGGCGGTCGACCAGGCGACGACGATCTCCTCGGCCCCGCGAGTGAAGCGGAAGGCACGCCCTTTAGGCGGCAGCGCGCTCGCCGGGAGCGGTCCGTGGCAGATCGTCCCGGCGAGCTCCAGGATCAGGGTGGCCAGGGCTCGGAACGACGGCCGCTCGCGCAGCCCCCCGTCGGACTGCGGATCGCAGAGGCCGTAGCCCTTGGCGACCAGTTGCCACCAGTCGATCCGCTCGACCAGTCCGGTGCCTGCGGCGAGCAGAAAATAGCGCACCAGATAGTCGGCCTGCGCCGCCTCGTCGACCGCGACGCTCTTGCCGGCAGGGGAGTACGGCCCTTCGCGCAGCGGCCAGTTGACCTCGGAGATCCACTGCCGGGAAGACGAGACCAGGCGCGCGGTGCCGCCGATCGCCGCCAGGAGCCTCACCTTGCCCGCGGTGTCGAAGCCGAGCTGGCGGTTCTCCGGCGCGCCGCGGCGATCGACGTAGAGCAGGCTCGCAAGCCCGTCGAAGCGCAGCGCGGGGTGGCTCTTGGGCGGCCGCAGGTTGACCACGGCGGCGGTTACATGGGCTTCGAAGTCGATGACCGCTGGGCCGAAGAGCTCGATGCCCGGCTCCCAGGGCCCGCCGCGAAGAATCTCCGCGGCGCTCCCAGCGAGCTCCAGGTACTCGTCGTAGTTCCAGATTCCCCACTTGCTGCGATTGATCGCCTGGCCGATCTGGAAACGCTTGCCCAGCGGCGCGAAGTCGCGGGCGAGCTCCGCGATCGCTGCCGCCCAGCGCGACGGATCGCGCACCAGCTCGCGGTTCTGCGGCAGGGTGAAGGCGAGCTCGACGCCGCGCCCGGCGAGCGCGCGAGCGAGCGCGAGCTCGTCGTCGTGGCGTTCCTGCCAGGGATGCAGGCGGATCATCGCCCGCCGCGCGCCGAGACGATCGAAGGCCTCGAGAAGGGCCTGCGGATTCTCCGGCCAGGGGCGCAGCGCGACCCCCGGCGCGGGCCAGGCGAAGGGAACGAGCGGCGCGAGCAGCTCCGCGGAGAGCTCCCGATACCGACGGCGGATGCGCGGCAGCGCGCCGGCAAGGGCGGTCGCCGCCCGCAGATGCTGCGGCAGGTCGGTGATCCGGATGCCCGTCCGGGCCAGGCGCCCGGCATGCTGATGTGGCTGATCGGAAAGCCGGTCCCAGACCGCCCGGTCGCGCACCAGGGCGCGCTCGGGAGGCGGTGGAATGTGGGCGTGAACGCCGCGCGGAACAAGCCACGACTTGGCCTTGGCCAGCGCGCCGCGCAGGCCGGACTTGAGGCGGTTCTTGGCGAGAAAACTCCGCCGGGAGAGCTCGTAGCTCCTCCGCGCCACAGCGGGTACCGCAGCCGGCGCGAAGTAGGACTCGAGCAGCCACTCCCGGTCGGAGGCGCGCGTGAGCGACAGGCGGCAGAGGTCGCGCATGCGCTCGATCGTCGACACGCGACGCTGGCGGCGGCAGCGGTTCAAGTCCAGCACGGCGACGTCGGCGATTTCGTCCGCTGAGGCGCCCTCCTGCAGGAGGAGATTGCCGATCGAGAAGTCGCGGTGGAAGAAGCCGGCGTCGTGCATCCGACGGGCGAGACGTGCCACCGCTGCGAGCGCCGCCGTAGCTTCAATCCGCGGAAAGCTCTCGCGATCGGTGCCGGAGTTCCTGGCTCGCAGGAGGTAACGCAGCTCGAGACGGCCCTCGAGACAAGCGGTCACGAAGATCGCCGTCGGTGTGCCGGCGAGCGCCTCGGCGTACAGGAGCGGCGCAGGAGTGGAGAGACCGGCGTCGGTGAACGCCGACGCCATGCGAAAGCTCTTCGCTGCCTTGGATCCGCCGCGTGCCCGTAGGAGCCGCGCTCGCAGTCCGCTTTCCCGGAACTGCTTGACCGCGACCGCGGTCTCGCCCTCGCCGCTCGCCAGAGTGGCGCGATAGATGTAGTTGCGCCCCCAGTGGAGCGTCGCGGTGGCCGAAGCGGGATCGAACAGACGAAGGGCGACCGCCGGCAGGTCCGCGCCCGCCAGGTGCGCCGCCGCCTCGCCGCGGAAGCCCGGCCAGGCGAAGGGGATCGAAGTCACACCTCGAGGATATCGAAGCTCGAATGATGGAGCTTGGCGTCAGCCTGCAGGATGATGCCGACGGCGAGCTCGCGCTCGATCTCCTCGAGAACACCGCGCTCCTCGCGCTGGAGCATGCGCGCGACGTCGGGGTGGACCCGCACCAGGATCTCCTTCGAGATCAGCGTCCCGCGGAGAGCGAGCGCCGCGCGCCGGAGGGAGAGACAGATCGTCGCGACCGACTTGATCCGGCCGCTGCCTTCGCAGTAGGGGCAGGTCTGGGTGAGCAGACGCTCGAGATTGGCGCGGCTGCGTTTGCGGGTGATCTGTACCAACCCGAACTCCGAGATCGACAGCACTTTGTGCTTGCCCCGGTCTTTGCGCAACTCGAGCTCGAGGGCGTGCGAGACCTGCTCTCTATGGGCGGGCTCGATCATGTCGATGAGGTCGAGCACGATGATGCCACCGAGGTCGCGCAGGCGGATCTGGCGCACCGCCTCCTCCACCGCCTCGAGATTGGCGGCGAGCGCCGTCTCCTCGAGATTGTGCTGGCCGACGAAGCGCCCCGTATTGACGTCGATCGCCACCAGCGCCTCGGTCGGGTTGATCACCAGGTAGCCGCCCGATTTCAACCAGACCTTCGGCTTGAGCGCGGCCTCGATCTCCTTCTCGATGCCGAAGCGCTCGAAAAGTCCGCGCTCCTCGCGATCGAGCTTGACCCGCGGCACCAGCTGCGGCTGCACCTGGTCGAGGAATTCGACGATGCGCTCGTAGGTCGACTCGCCGTCCACCCAGAGGAGCGAGAACTCGGCCGAGAAGAGATCGCGCACCAGGCGCAGCGCCAGATCGAAATCCTGGTGCATCAGTGCCGGCGCAACCGCCGTTTCGGCGCGCATGCGAACCGAGTCCCACCGTCCGCGGAGGTAGGCGAGGTCGGCCGAGAAATCCGCGGCACTCTTGCCTTCTCCCGCGGTGCGCACGATCACCCCGCCGGCACCCCATTGCGAGCCATTGCCGCGCGGGATCGACTCGAGGAGCTCGCGCAGGCGAAGCCGCTCGGCCTCGTCCTCGATCTTGCGCGACACGCCGACATGCGAGACCGTCGGCAGGAAGACCACGAAGCGCCCGGGAAAGGTCACTTGCGTCGTGACCCGCGCCCCCTTGTTGGGCAAGGGATCCTTGGTGACCTGGACGAGCAGCTCCTGGCCGACCTTGAGCAGCGCGTCGATAGTCGGCCCGGCGCCGTAGTCGGGGCGCGGGGCCTCGCCGGAGAGCGTGTCGTCTTCCAGCACATTCGGCCCGAGGTCGGGCTCCTCTTCGCCCTGCAGCACGCCGGCGACGACGGAGGGATCGCCGGCATCGACAGCATCGGGGGCATCGGTCTCGCTGGGCAGGAAGACATCGGCGACGTAGAGAAAGGCGTCGCGCTCGAGGCCGATATCGACGAACGCCGCCTGCATGCCCGGCAGAACGCGCGATACCCGCCCCTTGTAGACGTTTCCGACGACGCCGCGATGGTAGCGGCGCTCGAGGTAGATCTCGGTCAGCAGATCCTCTTCGAGCACCGCCACGCGGGTCTCGTGCGGATCGCTCTCGACCAGCATCTTGTGGGCCACGGGGACCTCCAGGACCGATCTTACCCGCAGGGGGCCCAAGAGCCCTCTTCCCAAGCCCGCCGCGACGGGGTCGCGCGCGCCCGACTACCGGCGGCTGCCGGCAGCTGCCGGCCGCTACCGGTTGGCGAAGCGCCGGTAGTCGACTCCGAGGATCAGCCCCAGACCGATGAAGTTGAGCAGGGTGAAGGAGCCGCCGTAGGAGAGAAAGGGCAGCGGAATGCCGGTCACCGGCACCAGGCCGATGACCATCGCCGAGTTGTACAACACGTGGAAGGCGAACGTGCTCCCGAGGCCGACGACAAGCAGGATCCCGGCACGGTCTTGCGCCCGCATGGCGACTGCGGCGACGTTGGCGAGATAGGCGGCGTAGAGCAGCAACACCGCGCCGACCCCTAGGAAGCCCCACTCCTCCGCGAGCACCGAGAGGATGAAGTCGGTGTGGCGCGCCGGCAGGAATCGCAGCTGGCTCTGCGTCCCCTGGCCGTAGCCGCGGCCCGTGAGCTCCCCCGAGCCGACGGCGATCTTCGACTGCCGCACCTGGTAGCCGGCGCCCAGGGGATCGGTGTCGGGCGCCAGGAAAGTCATCACTCGCTGGCGCTGGTACGGCTTCATCCCCAGGCTCCAAATCAGCACACCCGCCACCAGACAGGCTCCGAGGGTCGTCAGCACGACCCGCAGGCGCACGCCCGAAACGAGCAGCATCCCGGCGGCCATCGGCACGAACATCGCGGCGCCGCCGAGGTCGGGCTCGAAGACGATGAGCAGCATCGGCAACAGCACCAGCGCCAGGGCGACGAAGATCTGGCGCAACGGCAACTGCCGTGTCGACGGTGCCGCGAGGTAGCGCGCCAGGTAGAGCGCCGTGATCAGCTTCGCGAACTCGGAGGGCTGCACGCCGATCGACCCGAGCCGGAACCAGCCCTGCGCGCCGCCGGCTTCGTAGCCCAGGACCAGCACCAGCGCCAGGGCGACCAGGGAGATGACGTAGAGCGGCAGCGAAAAGCCGAGGAGGGTGTGGTAGTTGAAGCTGAACGCCACGACCATCGCCACGAGGCCGACGCCGACCCATACGAGCTGGCGCGAGAAATAGTCCGTGCCGAGCTCTGCCGAGGCGCTCTGGACCGTGGCGAGACCGACACCCGAGAGCGCGAGAGCGGCGGCCAGGAGCCCCCAGCGGATCGTCGCCAGGTGCTCGAGCCGCGGCCGCGCGTCAGGAAGCGCGAGCGCTGCGGAGATCTGGCCGGAAGAGCTTTTCATAGAGAACTTTCGCCACTGGAGCCGCGGCGCGTGAGCCCTGGCCACCATGTTCGAGAAAGACCACGATGACTACGGTCGGATTGTTGAACGGCGCGAACGAGGCGAACCAGGCGTGGTTGCGCTCTGCGTAAGGCCGCAGATTCGAGTCCTCGAAGGCGGTGTGCGCCACCACCTGCACCGTGCCGGTCTTGCCGGCGATCTCGACCCCCGCCACCCGCGAGGATGCGCCGGTGCCGCCGTCGTTGACGACTTTCCACATGCCACGCCGGATCGGCTCGAAGATGGCTGGCGAGAGCTCGATGCGCCGCGGCGGATGGCTGTCGTCGCTGCGCAGCAGATGCGGCGTCACCACCTTTCCGCCGTTGGCGAAGGCGGCCGTCATCACCGCCATCTGCAACGGCGTCGCGAGCAGCGCCCCCTGTCCGATCGCCACCGAGATCGTCTCGCCGGGATACCAGGGATGTCGGCGCTGGCGCTCGCTCCAGGCGCCGTCCGGAACGAGGCCCCGCTTCTCGCCGTCGAGGTCGATGCCGGTCGGCGTGCCGAAGTCGAAGAGCCGGGCGTATCGGGCGATGCGCTCGATGCCGAGTTTCTGGCCCAGGGTGTAGAAATAGACGTCGCAGGAGTTCTTGAGCGCCGCCTCGAGATTCATGAATCCGTGCCCGCCCGCTTTCCAGCAATGGAAAGCGCGCTTGTAGAAGACCTTGGATCCGTTGCAGAAGACGCCGTCGTCGGGCGAGATGACGCCCTCGGCGAGGCCGGCCGACGCCATCACCATCTTGAAGACCGATCCCGGCGGATAAGCGCTGGCGAGGGCGCGATTCTGCAGCGGCAAGAGCGGATCCTGGATCAGCTGCTGCCACTCGGCGACCTCGAGCCGCCGCGTGAAGAGGTTGGGATCGTACCCGGGCGACGAGACCAGCGCCAGGATCTCGCCGTTCCTGGGATCGAGCGCGACGACCGCCCCCGCCTTGCCCTCGAGCTGGCGCTCGGCCTCCTGCTGCAGCTCCGCGTCGATCGTCAGGGTGAGCTCGCCGCCAGGGCGTCCGACCTGGCGCCCCAGCTCCTCGACCGACTGCCCGTGACTGTCGACGACGACGACGCGTTCGCCGTCTTCGCCGCGCAGACGCGCGTCGTACTCGAGCTCGACGCCCCGCCGCCCGACCCAATCGCCGATCTTCAGTCCCTTCAGCGGATCGGCGAGCTCTTCGGGACGGGCCTCGCCCAAGTAGCCCAGGACGTGCGCCGCCTGAACTCCGAGGCGATAGAGACGGCGGTGGGAGACGTCGACCACGAACTCCGGATGCGCCAACTGCTCGACCTCGAAGCGCGCCACCTGATCGAGCGTCAAGCCCTCCCCGAGGAGTACCGGCTGGAACGAGGGCATCCCGCGGTAGCGCTCGAGCAGGGCCTCGAGCTCGGGCAGTGGACGCTCGAGGATCGGCGCCGCGAACGCCAGGCTGGCCGCGAAGTCGGCGGCGCGGCTCCTGTCGAGGAGGAGGTTGTAGCTCGGCAGGTTCTCGACCATGACGCGGCCGTTCCTGTCGTAGATCGAGCCACGCGGCGCCTTGATCGCCACCTTGCGCAGGCGGTTGTTCTCCGCCAGATCGCGGTAGTAGCTGCCGCGCACCACCTGCACGAACCAGAACGCCCCGGCGATCACGCCGAGACAGACCCCGACCACCCCCGACAGGACCCGCACCCGCCCGACCAGCGCCTCCTTGTGTTCCCCGACCCGCATCGCGAGAGACTTTCTACCCCTGATCCGGTTGTTTCACAAGGACGTCATGGGACCTGGGAGCTAGCCGGGGAGCTGGATCTTGGTGGCGCGGTGGGCGCGGCGGAACTTCAAGCGGCTGGCGAGGGTGTTGGCGGAGGCGGTCCAGGCGATGCCCAAGAGGGCGGTGGTCGCGACCTTCACCAGCAGCCAGAGCGGATCGGGGAGTTCGGCATGCTCGCGAAACACCAGCGCCAGCGCCGCGAGGAGCGCCTGTTGCGCCGCCGCCGCGGC
Source organism: Thermoanaerobaculia bacterium (assembly GCA_031403995.1). GTDB lineage: Bacteria > Acidobacteriota > Thermoanaerobaculia > Multivoradales > JAGPDF01 > JAGPDF01. Next base: position 33,991 of record JANNGS010000065.1, on the reverse strand, counting down.
GGCGAAGACGCCGACGAGCCCGGTGGTGCGCTGCACGACCAGCTGCTGCGCCGCGAGCGCGATGCCGAAGCCGACCGCCGTGTTGGCGAAACCGTACATCCCGTAAGGGCCGCCCGAGAGGCCGTCGGCGAGGAGGCCCGCCGCGAGGCCGGCGAACATGCCGGCGACCGGGCTGCCGTGCCGGGCCTCGAGCGCCACCACCAGCAGGAAGAGATCGACCGCCAGCGAGAAATTCGGCACCAGCCGGGCGCCGGCGAAATGCAGCAGGGCGGCGGCGGCGAGCGCGCCGACGAACTTAAGGAACCGCACGCTCGTCCTTGGAAAGCAGCTCGCTCGGCACCCGTTCGCCTTCCAGCAGGTAGACGAACGAAAGGCGTGAGAAATCGACCGCCGGCTTGACCACGATGCGATGGAAGACTTCGCTTCCCGGTTCGACCGAGGCGACGACGCCGACGCGAATGCCGCGCGGGTAGACGCCATCGATGCCGGCGGTCAGCACCGTCTCGCCGACTTCGACCTCGGCCTGGCGGGGGATGAAATCGAGCAGCAGCTCGCCGGGAGACGATCCGCGCACCACCCCCTGGCGGCGCGAGCGCTGCAGCTGGACTCCGGCCGAGGCGGAGCGATCGGTCAGCAGCTGCACCTTGGCGTAGGCGCCCGCCACCCGGATGACCCGCCCGACGAGGCCGTCGTCCGAGAGCACCGGTTGGTTGCGGTGCGCCGCTCCGGCTCCGACGTAGAGCACCAGGGAGCGCAGCCAGGAGCTGTAGTCGGCGTGCACTACCTCGGCGATCTTCAGCGCCGTCGCATGGCGGCGCTGAAAAGCGAGCGTCTTCGACAGTCCCTCGATCTCCTGCTCAAGACCTTCCATGCGCAGCTCGCGACGGCGCAGCTCGAGGAGCTCCTGGCGCAGGCGGCGGTTCTCCTCCGCCAGGTCGTCCCGCCGCCTGAGCCCGGCGCGCGCCGATGCGATGCCGTGCGAGCTCGCGTCGACGGCGCGTGCGAACGGCCCGAGGCTGCGCAGCGCGGTGCCCTCGAGGAGATTCGCAGCGCCGCCGCGATCCGGCTCCTGCGCCGCGATCAGAAACAGCTGACCCACCAGCAGGAGTGCGAAAAGCAGACGAACGCGTCTCGGGCTCACGATGGATCGAGGGTCTTCTCGGTCTCGATCAGCGGATCGATACTTTGCGCAGCAGGCGCATGTCCTCGAGCACCCGCCCGGTGCCGAGCACCACGCAGGCCAGCGGATCTTCCGCCTGCACCACGGGCAGGCCGGTTTCCGCGCGGATGCGCTCGTCGAGCGCCCGCAGGAGAGCTCCGCCGCCCGACAGCACGATCCCCTTGTCCATGATGTCGGCCGAGAGCTCGGGCGGTGTACGTTCGAGCGCCATGCGCACCGCGTCGACGATCACGTTCACGGTCTCGGCCAACGCCTCGCGGATCTCCTCGTCGGAAATCGTCAGCTCCTTGGGGATTCCCTCGACGAGATCGCGCCCCTTGATGGTCATCGTCAGGCGCTCCTTGAGCGGAAACGCCGAGCCGAGCTGCCACTTGATGATCTCGGCGGTGCGCTCGCCGATCAGCAGGTTGTACTTGCGCTTGAGGTAGTTGATGATCGCCTCGTCCATCTCGTTGCCGGCGACGCGCACCGACCGCGAGTAGACGATGCCCGAGAGCGAGATCACCGCGATGTCGGTCGTGCCACCGCCGATGTCGACGATCATGTTGCCCGAGGGCTCGGTGATCGGCAGCCCCGCTCCGATCGCCGCCATCATCGCCTGCTCGACCAGAAAGACCTCCGAGGCGCCGGCCTTCTGCGCCGAGTCGCGGACCGCGCGCTTCTCGACCTGGGTGATCTCCCCGGGTACGCCGATCACGATGCGCGGATGAACGTACATCTTCCGGCCATGGGCCTTCTTGATGAAGTAGCCGAGCATGCGCTCGGTGACCTCGAAATCGGCGATCACGCCGTCCTTCATCGGGCGAATCGATTCGATGTTTCCGGGGGTGCGGCCGAGCATCTCCTTGGCCTCGGCGCCGACCGCTTCGATCTGGTTGGTGAGCTTGTTGAGCACGACGATCGAGGGCTCGCGCACTACGATGCCGCGGTTACGGGCATAGACGAGGGTGTTGGCGGTGCCGAGGTCGATCGCAAGATCGTTCGAAAAATAGCGGAACAGGGAACCGAAGGGCATGGCGTTCTTTCTGGGTCAGTGAGTCTGGATGCGAGAGGGCTTCAGAGAGTTTCGACGAAAACGCGATGGCGAACCGTGGCCTCGTTGCCGGAAAGATCGATGGAATGCAACTCGAGAAGGCTCCAACCTTCCTGGGCAACGAGAACCGTCTTGGTGAACGTGCCGTTCGCGGCCACGGCCACTTGTTCGCCGTTGACGTTCAAAATCGCGCCGGCTTCGGTGCGGCCGGCGACGATGAAGATGTTGCCATAGGCCTGGACCTGATCGACGACCAGCTCCGGCGGGGTCTTGTCGCCTTTTTCTCCCGGACGCTCCGCCGCGAGCACCCGGAAGGTGCGCGGCGAGCTCCACGGACCCTGCAGGCCATCGCGGTTGAGCGCTGCGATCCGCCATTCGAAGGTTCCCTCGCCCTTGAGGCCCAGAGTGGCCTCGGTTTTCGTGCGCGCGTCGACGTCGATGACGTTGTCGACGAACAGGCGGCTGCGAGAGACCTGGAGAGCGTAGCGCGCCGCGAGCTCGACCGGCTTCCACGCCAGCACCAACGTCTTCACCGAGGCGAGCGAGACCTCGAGGTTGTCGATCGGCTGCTCCGGCTCCGGCGCCGTCGGCAAGCGGCGCGGATCGGAGAGCAGATCGCCCGTCTGGACCACCTGCTCGAGCTCACCGACGGTGCGCTTGAGCCCGGCGTTCGAGGCGACCTCTAGCGAACCGCGAAAAGCCGAGAACCGCCCGGTCGACGACGCCTTGTCGTACGAAACGACGACGTCGGACTCGCGGCCGACCAGCGCTTCGGCTCGCGGCGTCGTCACGCGCCCGCCGCGCTGCGCAGTGTTCAAGTTCACCCAGCCGTATTCCATCGCGATCTGCTGTTCGGTGGGGGCCCCGGCAACGCCGGGCTGGCGGGTGACGAGAAACAACGTGTTCGGGCGCACCGTGTAGAGCGTGCCGTCGAGAAAGACGATTTCGGCCGAACCGTTCGAGGAGGTCTTGACGTAGTCCCCCGACTTCAGGACGACGCGCGGGCGGGCCTGCTCCCATTCGCCGCGTTCGCCATGGCGAACCTCGACGCTGCCCTGCACGGCGATGAACTGCGCTTCGCCGGTCGAGGCTCGTGCCGCCGCCGAGTCGAGGATGGCGAGCAGCAGCGCCCGGCTTCGTCGCGCCTCGCCGACCGCGGTGGAGAACTCTCCGGCCGCGAACGCCTCGACGGCGGTGGCGCGTCCGCGCCTCGCCGACTCGAGCTCCTCGACGAAAGAACCGGCCGGCTTCTCGGTGGCGGCGCGCGCCAGCAGGCCTTCGACATCGAGCAGAATCGCTGCCGCCTCCTGCTCGAGCGCCTTCTGCCCCCACTGGCGGTAGAGGCTGTATCCGGCAAGCGCCAAGGCCGCGAACGAAGCGATGATCACGGCGCCCCGCACCGTGTCCACCGACACGGTGTACCAGCCCCGTGTGCTTCTGTTCAGCGGGTTGGGCGGCACCTGGCGCTCCTCTTTCGCGGTCCTGCAATCGCCCTCCGGGCGACCCTGCTACGCCGTGACGAATGGCGAAGGGGCTGATTCTACTAGAAGTTACGGGCCGCAGCGCGGCGCACCTGCGCGGCCCAGCCGGGGTGCCCGTGTAGCCTCCTGTTGCCGGGCCGGCGCACGGCTTGCTATCGTTGAACGTTCTCGCCCGGGCGCTTGCGCCCGTGCCTCTGGAGTCTTCCATGCTCAAAGTCTTGCGCGACAACCTGAAGTACCTCTCCTGGATCCTCTGGGTCGTCATCCTGATCTTCATCGCCTTCGTCTTCGTCGACTTCGGCGGCGGGCTCGCCCAGGGCAACGCAGCTCGCGCTTCGGCGGCGACGGTGGGTACCGACAAGATCTCCTACGCCGACTTCGAGCGCCAGTACCGCCAGCTCGAAGCGCAATACCGCCAGGCATTCGGCGAGAACTTCACCCCCGAGATCGCGCAGCAGCTGCGCCTTCCGCTACAGGCGCTCGACCGGCTGGTCGATCAGCGCCTGCTGCTCAACGAGGCGGCCGACCGCGGTCTCGCGGCCTCGGACAAGGAAGTGCAGGAGGCCATTTTCGAGATTCCCGGCATGAAGGACGACGCCGGCGCGTTCATCGGCGAGGAGACGTACAAGCGCTTCGTACGCGCCAACGGCTACACCGTGCGCGATTTCGAGGAATCGATGCGGCGGCAAATCGTGCTCACCAAACTGAATGCGATCTTCTCGTCCAGCCTCCTGGTCTCGGAGGCCGACGTCGAGCGCTCCTACCGCGAGCAAGCCGAGCGCGCCGCGGTGCGCTATCTCGTGCTGCCGGCGACCGGATTCCAGTCCCAGGCGACGCTGTCGCCGGCGGAGGTCGCGAGCTATTTCGAGCGCCATGGCGATGATTTCCGCCTGCCTCCGCAGCGCGTCGTGAACTATCTCCTGGTCGACACGGTGCGAACGCGAGCCAAGATGACCTTCGAGAAGGCCGACCTCGAGGGCTACTACAACTCGCACCTCGACGAGTACAAGCAGGAGGAGCAGGTCCACGCGCGCCACATCCTGCTCAAGATCGACGACTCGCGGACGGCCGAGGCGGCCGAAGGCGCCATCCTCGCGGCGCGCAAGCGCATCGATGCCGGCGAGGACTTCGCCAAGCTCGCGACCGAGCTCTCGGACGATCCGGCCTCCAAGCCGCGGGGCGGCGATCTCGGATTTTTCGGCCGCGGCCGCATGATCAAGGAGTTCGAAGAGGCGGCGTTCAACGCCGAGCCGAATTCGCTGGTCGGACCGATCCGCACGAGCTTCGGTTTTCACCTGATCCAGGTGCTCGAGAAGCGCCCCGCCGGGCAGAAGCCGTTCGCCGAGGCCGAGGCCCAGATCCGCTCCCGCCTCGCCGCCGAGCGTGCCGACTCGCAGGCGCAGACCAAGGCCGCGGAGCTCGCCGCGCGCATCAGCGCGGAAGGCCTCACCACCGAGGCGCAGTTGAAGGCGCTCGCCGACGACGACACCGTGATGTTCATCACCACGCCGCCCTTCGGGGTCGACGAAGTGGTCGCAGGGATCGGCCGTGGCACACCGTTCTCCGCCGCTGCCTTCGCGCTCGAGGCCGGCAAGGCCTCCTCGCCGGTCAAGATCGCGCGCGGCTTCGCCATTCTCTCGCTGGTTTCCGAGAGCCCCGCGCGCCTGCCCGCCCTGTCCGAAGTCGAGGCCCGGGTTCGGCCGGCGGCCCTGCGGGCCAAGGCCGGAGAGCTCGCTCTCGCGCGGCTGATCCAGGCGCGCGGAGCCCTCGCGTCGGGCAAGAGCCTCGACGACGTCGCCAAGGAGCTCGCCGTCGAAGTGAAGGAGAGCGGCGAGTTCGGCCGCGGGGGCACGATCGAAGGCCTGACCGACGCGCGCGAATTGATCGCCGCAGCGCTTGCCGGCAAGGCCGGTGACGTCGGGACGCCGATTCCGACCGGGCAGGGGGCGGTCCTCTTCCAGATCGTGGAGCGCAAGGGCTTCGACGCCGCCGCCTTCGCTGCCGAGCGCACCCAGACCCGCGAGGCGCTCGAGCGCAACGAGGTCAACCGTCTGTTGGGCTCGGTCATCGAGCAGCGCAAGCGCGAGGCGAAGGTGCAGTACGACAAGCCGCTGCTCGAGCAGTTCGGCATGCTCGGCGACGAGGCGAAGGGCACCTAGGACTTCCCGGCGGCACCCGCCGGGCAGCTCGCGGGAGATAAGCTCCCCGGCATGCGCTTCGAGACGATCGCCGTGCATGCCGGCGGAGCTGCCGACCGGGAGACCGGCGCGGTCGCTCCGCCGATTCACCTCTCCACGACCTTCCTGCACGGGCCCGAGTCCGAGCCGCTCCACGGCCGGCTCTACCAGCGCGAAGGCAATCCCACCCAGGACCGCCTAGAAGAGGCGCTGGCCGCGATCGAAGGCGGCGGCCCTTCCAGCACCGCGCTCGCCTTCGCCTCCGGCATGGCGGCGGCCGCGACCCTCCTGCAGTCACTCCCCGCCGGGGCGCGGGTCCTCTTTCACACCGACATCTACTCCGGTGTGCGCCAGTTGGCGCTCGACTTCCTGCCGCGCTGGGGGATGGCGCCAATTTTTGCGAACCTCGCCGACTCCGGCGCGGTGGAAGCGGCTCTCTCCCCTGGGACCGCGCTCGTCTGGGCCGAGACCCCGACCAACCCGCAACTCGAAATTCTCGACCTCCGCCGCCTGGCCGCGTCGGCCCACGCCGCCGGCGCACTCCTGCTCGTCGACGGCACTTTCGCGAGCCCGGCCCTGCAGCGACCGCTTGCCCTCGGCGCCGATCTCGTGCTGCATTCGACGACGAAGTACCTGGGCGGCCACAGCGACGTGCTGGGTGGAGCCCTGGTTTTCGCCGGTGGCGGAACAATCGACGGGCTCGCCACCCTCTCGACGACGGTGGGCAAGGCCCGCCGGCGTCTCGGCGGGACCGCCAGCCCGTTCAACTCCTGGCTCGTCCTGCGCGGTCTGCGTTCGCTCTCTTGCCGAATGGAGCGCCACTCGGCGAACGCTTCCGTGATCGCTAAGGCGCTCTCTGGCCACCTAGCCCTCTCGAATGTGCTCTATCCAGGACTTTCCACCCACCCTGGACATTCCGTGGCCGCCAGCCAGATGACCGCCTTCGGTGGCATGCTCGCCTTGCGGCTGGCCGGCGGCCGGGCCGCCGCGCTGGCGGTCGCCTCCCGGCTGAAGCTGTTTATCAACGCCACCAGCCTCGGCGGCCCGGAGAGCCTGGTCGAGCACCGCGCCTCGAGCGACGGCCCGGGGACGACGACGCCGGAGGATCTGCTCCGTCTGTCGATCGGACTCGAGCACCCGGACGACCTCCTGGCCGACCTCCTCCAGGCCCTCGACGCCACGTCGCCGGGTTGAGCAGATCGTTCGGCTCCCTCGGATCCCTCGGATCGGCCCGCGGTCCCCGGCGTCGGCCCGGATAGGATCCCACGATGATCGGTTGGCTCTCCGGGAAGGTCGTGCAGGCGGTGCCGGACCGCCTTATCCTCGATGTCGGCGGCGTCGGTTACCAGGTGGCGATTCCGCTCTCGACCTACTACGAGCTCCAGAAGGCCGACGCCGGGGCGGTGATCCGGCTCTACATCCATACGCATGTGCGCGAGGATGCGCTCGCCCTCTACGGCTTCTGGACGGAGCGCGAGAGGGAGCTCTTCGAGCGCCTGATCGCGGTCTCCGGCATCGGCCCGCGATTGGCACAGGTGGTGCTCTCCGGCATGGCGCCGGACGAGCTCATCGCCGCGCTCGCGGCGGGCGACGTCGCGCGGCTGGTGCGCATTCCGGGGGTGGGCAAAAAGACCGCCGAGCGCATGGTCGTCGAGCTGCGCGACAAGCTCCAGGCGTGGGCCGCCCAGCTCCCCGCCGCGCGCGCCACGGCGGCAACGGGTGGCAGCGACAACGACCTGGTCGCCGCCCTGGTCAACCTGGGCTACAAGCCGTCGCTCGCCGAAGGCGCCGTCGGCGCGGCCCGCAAGGAGTCGCCCGAAGCCGCCTTCCACGAGCTCCTGCGCCTGGCGCTGCGCCGCCTGTCGCGGGTCTAGCCCATCGATTCAGCGGTCGGCGGCGAGCTTCGCCTGGCCGACGCGGCGCACGAGATCGGCGAAGCGCGGATCGTCGCGCAGATCGTCGAAGACCGGATCGTAGGCGTAGAACGGTGGGAAGAGAGAGCGTTCCTCGAAGTCGCGCTCCAGCCAGCGCAGGGCTTCGTCGTTCTCGCCCAGCGCGGCGTGCACGATCGCCAGAGCCACGTGCGGAACATAGCGGCCGGCCGACGCCGCGAGCAGCTTCGCGCGCTGCTCGAGAGCTTCGCCGCGCCGCCCGGCCTTGGCCAGGGAGAAGGCGAGCAGCGCCGTCACCCACGGGTCGTCGTCCGACTCGAGACAGCTCCGGTACTCGGCGATCGCCGCGTCGTACTCGCCCTTCGCATGCAGGGTCAACCCGAGATGGTAGCGGGCGACATAGAACTTCGGATCGCGCGCGAGGGTCTGCCGGAACTGCGCGAGCGCGTCGTCGTAGCGCCGCGCATAGAGCAGCGTCACGCCGGTGTCCGAGGAGATGCTGAGCGAAAGCGGGTCGAGCTCGCCGGCGCGGCGCTCGGCGGCGAGCGATTCGTCCCACCGGCCCATGGCGAGGAGTGCGATGTTGCCCAGCCAGTGGTACGCCGTCGCCGAGCTCGGCTTGAGCTCGATGGCGCGGCGCAGCTCGCGTTCCGACGCGGGTTGATCCCAGGCGTAGAAGGAGAGGTAGACCCCGAGGGCCGCATGCGCCTCGGCGAGGTCGTCGTCGATTTCGAGCGCCCGCAGGGCCGCGGTCCGCGCCTTGGGCATGCTGTCGTGCGGCGGCGCAACGCTCAACCAGGGGTAGAGCACGTAACACTCGGCGAGGCCTGCGTGGGCGAGCGCGTACCCGGGGTCCTTCGCGATCGCCTCCTGGTAGTACTCGGCTGCCCGCCGAACCGATTCGGCCGTGCGCTGGTTCCAGCTGAAGCGCCCGCGCAAGTACAGCTCGTGGGCTTCGGCGTTCTCCGTGCCGCGCTTGAGCGCGGCCGCTCTCTCGTCGCCGAACAGCTTGATCTTCAGCGCGTCGACAATGGCGAGCGTGATCTCGTCCTGGACATCGAAGATGTCCCGCATCTCACGGTCGTAGCGCTCGGACCAGAGGTGGAAACCGTCGGCGGCGTTCACCAGCTGCACCGCGATCCGCGTACGGCCGCGCGAGGTTCGGACGCTCCCCTCGAGTACGGTCGTGACGCCCAGCGCACGGCCGATTTCACTGATCCCTGCCGCCTTGTCCTTGAAGGCGAAGGCGGAGGTGCGCGCCGCCACCTTGAAACCGTCGATCTTCGCCAGCGCGTTCAACAGCTCCTCGGCGAGCCCGTCGCAGAAGTAGTCGTTCTCGGCGTCAGCGGAGAGGTTGCGGAACGGCAGCACGGCGATCGCATGCCGCGGGAGGGCGGCGCCTGAGCCGGTCGAGCCGCGCGCCGGAGGCGACGCGGACGAGGTTCTGGCGGTGGCGCCCGTCGCAGCGGAACTGGCGGCGCCGGCGGGGCCGGCGACGCCTCCAGATACAGCGGTCCCCCCTGGCGGCGCCGGCCGACCGAGCTCGGCCTCGAACTGCAGGCGCTTCTGCGCGCTCTTCAGATCCGCCATGAGCTCCCGACTCGTCGCGTAGCGCTCGAGCCTCTCCTTCGCCAGCGCCCTGCCGAGGATGGCGCCAATCTCGGGAGCGAGCTCCTCCTCTTCGAGCGCGAGGTGCGGCGGGTCGCGATGGAGGATGTTCGCCAGGACGTCGGTCGAGGACTCGCCCTCGAACGGCTGCCGGCCTGAGAGCATCTCGTACAACACGACGCCCAAACTCCAGAGATCGGTCCGCGCATCGACCGTCTTGCCGCGCGACTGCTCGGGCGACATGTAGGCGACGGTGCCCAGCACGACACCCGGGTGGGTGCGACCGCGGTCGATGGTCACGCCCTGCGGATCGACCGCCTGCGGCTCGCTCCATTTGGCCAGTCCGAAGTCGAGCACCTTGACCAGCCCGTCAGCGCGGATCATCACGTTCTCGGGCTTGACGTCGCGGTGAACGATCCCGGCGGCGTGGGCGGCGCCGAGAGCGGCGGCGACCTGGATGGCGATCTCCAGACCATCGGCGACCGGTAGCGCTCCGCGGGTGATGCGCTCGCGCAGGGTCTCGCCGACGATCAGCTCGGTGGCGAGGTAGTGGAAGCCTGCGCTCTCGCCGATCTCGTGGATGGTGAGGATGTTGGGGTGGTTCAGCGCCGACGCCGACTTGGCTTCGCGGACGAATCTTCCGAGGCGCTCCGCATCGCCGGCGAAGGCCCGGGGCAGGATCTTGAGGGCGACGTTGCGCTCGAGCCGCGAGTCCTGGGCGAGAAAGACCTCGCCCATGCCGCCGGCACCGATCGGCGCGACGATCCTGTAGGCCCCGAGCACCGTGCCCACTTCGAGCGTCATGTGCGGCGCCCGGCCTTCATCGGGCTTTCGGCGGGGTTGGCGGGGTCGCCGGAGTCGCCGCTGCCTTCCCTGTGGCGAGTCGGGCTCGCCACTCGGCGGCGGCGCGGTCGTGCCCGCCGCTCGGCGCCGCCTTGTCCCACGTGTCGTAGAGCGCCGCCAGCGCCTCGACGCACTGCAGGTGCCGTCCGGCGGGCACGCCCTGGGCGGTCGAGAGGATCTTTTCTGCCGCGAGCAGCTCATGCTCGGCCGCGGCGAAACGGCCGAGGGCGGTCGAACTGCGCCCCAGACCCAGGCGGGCGATGCCGGTCCGCCAGAAGCCCGCGCCCTGGGTGCGTTCGAAGAGCTCGGCGGCTTCGCGATAGAGCGCCTCCGCCGTTGCCGGCTCCTTCCGCGCCAGGAGGAGGCCCGCGAGGTTGTTGAGATCGGTTGCGATGCTCACGTGACCCTCGGGGTAGAGGCGCCGGCGCATCGCCAGCGACTCCCGGAAGAGCGCCTCGGGCGCCACGAGATCGCCGCGATCCTGGATCACCAGCGCGAGGTTGTTGAGGCCCGTCGCCACATACGGGTGGTCGCCGGGAAAGAGCCGCCGCCGCATCTCGAGCGTCTCGCGCGCCAGCGGTTCCGCGCCTGCCAGATCACCGCTGTTCTTGAGCACCACCGACAGGTTGTTGAGCCCTCCCGCCACCCGCGGATGGTCGCCCGGGTAGAGGCGCCGGCTCATCGCCAGAGCTTCGCGAAAGAGCGCCACGGCGCCGTCCGAGTCGCCCCGCCCGCTATGGAGGTGCGCCAGGTTGTTGAGGCTCTCCGCAAGATCCTCGTGGTCGCCCGGGTAGAGGCGCCGCCGCATCTCGAGCGCCTGCCGCGCGACCGGCTCGGCGGCCGCGAGGTCGCCCTTGTCGGCGAGCACCTGCGAGAGATTGTTGAGATCGGTCGCGACCCGCGCGTCGTCGCCCGGGAAGAGCCGCTGATCCATCGCCAGCGCCTCGCGATAGAGCAACTCGGCGGCATCGAGCTCGCCGCGGTCGTTCAGGAGTTGCGCGAAGCTCTCCACCGCCTCGGCGGTCTCTTCGCTGTCACCCGAGTGCAGGCTGCGCGCGAGCGGCACGGCAGGAGCGAGCATCTTCGCCGCTTCGTCGTAGAGCGCCAGCTCGCGAAAGGCGGTGCCGATCGTGCCGCGCAGCTCGAGCTCGGCCTCCGGCGCCAGGGCGAGCTCGCCGCGCTCGATCCGCGCCGCGGCGGCGGTCATCATCTCGGTGAGCATCGTCGTGTCGCGCCCCCGGGCGACGCCCGGTTCGACGCCGCGCAGCATCTCGGCCATGAACCCGGCGACCCGCTCGGCCTTGTCGCGCTGGGCGCGCGCCTCCTGCGCCTGCCAGGAGATCCCGACGACCGCCGCGACGAGGGCCGCCGCGACGAGGCTCGCCGCCGTTACCGCGGCGCGGTGACGGCGGACGAACTTGCGGAAGCGGTAGGCGGCGGAGGGCGGTGCGGCGCTCACCGGTTCGCCGGCGAGGTAGCGCCGGATGTCCGTCGCCAGCCCGGTCGCGGTCTCGTAGCGCCGCTGGCGGTCCTTCTCGAGCGCCTTCATCACGATCCAGTCGAGCTCGCCACGCAGCTGCGACGAGAGCTTCTTCGGCTCGGTGTGGCGGCGGGCGGCGACGCCGCCCAGGGTCTCGGCCGACTGGCTGAGGCGCGTGCTGGGACGCGGCGGATCGTCCTCGCGGAGGATGCGCTGCACCTCTCCGAAGGCGGCGGAGCGCAGGCGGCGGGAGTCGAACGGCGTCGTCCCGGTGAGCAGCTCGTAGAGCAGGACGCCGAGCGCATAGACGTCCGTGCGGGTGTCGATGTCGAGCGAGCCTTCGGCCTGCTCCGGACTCATGTACTCCGGCGTCCCGATGAGCTGCCGGTGCTCGGTGAAGAACGTCTTCTCGGTGAGGTTGCCGGCGGTCGCCTTGGCGATGCCGAAGTCGATGATCTTGGCGTGCGCTTCGCCGTCCCGGGCGGAAACCAGGATATTCGACGGTTTCAAGTCGCGATGGATGATCCCCTTGGTGTGCGCGTGTTGCACCGCGGCGCAGATCTCACCGAAGAGGTCGAGGCGGGCCGTGATCGCGAGCTTGTGCCGGTCGCAGTATTCGGTGACCGGCTCGCCCCGGACGAGCTCCATGACGAAGTACGGCCGGCCGGTGTCGGTCGCCCCCGCGTCGAGCACCTGGGCGATCCCCGGGTGGTCCATCATCGCCAGCGCCTGGCGCTCCTGCTCGAAGCGGGCGATCACCTGGCGGGTGTCCATGCCGGCCTTCACGACCTTGAGCGCTACCCGGCGCTGGATCGGCGCGCTCTGCTCCGCCATGTAGACCGAGCCGAAGCCGCCCTCGCCGAGGAGCTGCAGGATCCGATACGGCCCGATCTTCGGGCCGAGGCCGTCGGCCATCGGCAGGTCGACGGTCTGCGCGGCGTGGAAGAGTGCCGGCGAATCGCCGGTGAGCGCGGCCCGTCCGGCATCGGCGGGCGCGGTCACCCCCTCTGGCGCGGCGCCCTTCCCCGGCTCGGCACCGGCTCGCCCGCGGGGCGGTTCCTGGTCTTCGCTCACGAACGGTGTCTCCCTGTCGACAGCCCCGAATCCCGCCGATCGTGCAGGAAATCGCTGCCCGCCGCAAGGCGCGAGCCCGCCCATGTCACCCGGAAGTGCATTCCTCCGTTCTGGGGATCAGGAAGGAGGCGACCACCATGCGCCCCAATCGGATCCACTTCGCAGCCCTTTTCGTTCTCGCGCTCGCTCCCGCCACGGCCCTCATCGCCGCCGACGGCGACCTCGACCTCACCTTCTCGGCCGACGGCAAGCTCACCCGCGGCTATCCGCTCGATCAAGTGGTGGCCGATGTGCGACTGGCAGTCGAGCCCGGCGGCGGCCTCCTCACTTCCTCGCGCCTCTCGAGCACGACGGTCGGGCTGGTGCGCTACGAAGCGAACGGTGATGGCGACGGCGGCTTCGGCACCCTAGGCAGCCGGACGCTCACCCTGCGCACCCGGTCCGCGACCTGGGACGACCTCCCCGGCATCCACCCTCTCGCCAGCGGGAGCTTCCTGGTGGTGGGCTACCAGACCGGAGAGGACACGTTCGCACCGCGCGTGGCGCGGCTGACCGCGGGCGGCGACCTCGACACGACCTTCGGCGGCGACGGCTACGTCGATGTGACCGGCCTGCCCGGAACGCCGGCGGCGGAGCGTGACTACGAAGTCCTTGCGAGTGCCGTCGACAGCCAGGGGCGGATCCTCGTCGCCGGCAGCTGCAATCTCTGCCCGGCGAACGTCGATCGCGACGCCTGGGTCCTGCGGCTTCTCACCGACGGCACGCCCGATCCCGGCTTCGGCGCCGGCGGCTGGGCGATCTTCGATCCGACCGGTGGCGAGGACGACGCCGTCGAGCTCGAGATCGACGCTTTCGACCGCGTTCTGGTGCGCGGCTGGGGGTCGGTCCCGGCGACGCAGCCCTTCGTCGCCCGGCTCGCAGCGAACGGCACGCTCGACGGCGCCTGGGGTACCGGCGGCGTTGCCCTCCTGGCGCCGTTCGAGGTCGGCTTCAACCAGGCGGCGATGGCCTGGGATCCGTCGACCGGCGGCGTAGTGCTCGCGCACTCCGCCGAGACGGAGAACGGTCGCCCCACCGGTCTCGTACGCGTCACCGGCGCAGGTCTCTTCGATCCGACATTCGGCGACGCCGGTTTCGTCGATCTCTCGACCTACGACGAGGGGACCTATCTCTACGACGTCCTGCTGCAGAGCGACGGCAAGATCGTCGCCGTGGGGGAGATCGACGGCAACGGCACGCAGGCCGGCGGATTCTTCCTCGCCCGCACGCTCGCCGATGGCACCCTCGACACGACCTTCGACGGCAACGGCGTCAAACGGGTCGAGTTCGACCGCACGACCGACGCGCTCGACGAGGCCTACGTCGCCGCCTTCTCCGCTGGGCGTCTCGTCGCCGCAGGGCGCTCGGTGGCGATCCTGCCGGAGGACCACTTCGCGCTGCTGCGCACCGAGAGCGACCTCATCTTCACCGACGGCTTCGAGCGCGGCACGACGGGGGGTTGGCCGCTCGTGCCCTGAGCTGCACCCGAGCGCGGCCTGAGGGGTCTCAGGGCGCCGTGCTGCTCCAGTAGATCGTCGCGTTGCCGTCGAGGCCGTCGGCGAACAGCGCGCCGTAGAAGACGACCTCGGCGGCGTCGCTGCGAGATGGAGGCAAGCGGCGAGGACGAGCAGGACGGCAGCGCGAGCGGAGTGAGTTCACATGCCCATTAGGCGGAAACCGCGGTCTGCGCAGCTCACGGAGGACAGCCCCCTCCCCGAGCTCCCGTCGCAGCGAGCTACTCCGACGTCGTGGGGTCGATGACCGTCGCGACTTCGGAGACCCGGTTCGCCGGGAAGCCGCCCTGCCGGGCGTGCTCGCGCACCATCGCCTCGTTCGGCGCGACGTAGATGCAGTAGATCTTGTCGTCGGTCACGAAGCTCTCGAGCCACTGGATCTGCGAGCCCAGCTTGGCCAGCACGCCGCAGGAGGTCTGCGCGATCCCCTTGAGCTCGGCGGCGGAGAGCTTTCCGGCACCCGGAATGTCCCGCTCGATGACGTATTTCGGCATGGCGATCTCCTGGTCAGTGACTGTCGATGACTGCGGAAGCCGGCACTATACGCCCGAGGAGCGGCGGCGGCCGGCGACCTGGTCGAGGTGATGGGCGTTGTGGTAGACGGTGAAGAAGAGCATCTCGCGCACCGTGAGCTTGCCGAGCAGCGGGTGCGGCAAGCGGTAGCGATCGAGCGCCCGCTCGCTCCAGCCCGGGATCTTTGCGGCGAGCCCCGAGACCGCGCCGCGCCACGAGCCGAGGACTTCGCGCTGCCAGGCCTCGGGGTCGTCCGGCAGCGGGCGGGGGGACGGTGCAAACCGTCCGGCGGTAGCGCCGGTCACCCAGAGAAGCTTGCGGTAGTCGTCACGCAAGGCGACAAAGCGGCGGGAGGAGGAGGCGCGTCCGAAGCGCAGCCCGAGCAGAAGCTTCGGCAGGCCGAGCGCTGGAACGAGCGGAAGGGTCGATTTCGCGAGATGCCGGACATGGTCGGCCGGCGACCACTTCCCGCCCTGCGGCGCCGCGAATTCCGCCGCTGGGATTTCTGCGAGATAGCGCTCGGACTCCGCGTGCAGCCGGATCATCTCCGCCGCGATCTCCGCTCCCGAGAACGGCTCGCCGGTCGTGAACTGGGCGCTCATCGCACGCGGCTCGCGCGCATCAGCCAGACGCCCAGGCCGATCATCCAGGCCGGCAGCAGGTAGTTGTTGACCTCGGCGACGCCGGCGATCGCGCCTGCAGCCGACCCCGCCGAGACGTTGCGCCACATGCCGACGAGTCCGAGGGCGCCGGTCGCGAGGCCCCAGAACGCAAACCAGCGAGGGGCGCGCGGATGGCGCCACAGGCCGACCGCCGACAGGACGAAGAAGAGGCTGAAGCTCAATTCGCCGAGGAACTCGCCAAGGTAGTTGCCGAGGTAGCGGTTCAGGCCGTCGAAGAGCGCCGCGAGCACCGACCGCTGCTCGGGGCCGGCGCCGTTCCAGGCGAGGGCGAGCTCCCAGTGCACGCTCGGCCAGCGCATGAGCCCGAGCATCATCGCGATCGCGGCGAGAAAGGCGAAGAGCGCACCGACGCGCGTCGGGCCGGCGGCGTGTTCGCGAAGCGCCTCGTGCGCGGCGACGCCGGCCGGAATGAAGATCAGGGGAAGGAGGCTGTAGAGCGCCCAGGCCGCCCGACCGGCCGACCCGGTCGCGAGAAGGGCCGGAAGGACGTCGGCGGCAGCGCCGTCGAGCACCTCCGGATAGTGGAAGCGCGCCGCGAGGTACGAGAAGACGCCGAGAAAGGCGAGCGCTCCCGCGACGAGAGCGATGCCCCCGACGAGGATCGTGCCGCGCGCATCATCGTTGGGTCTTCCGTCCCCCATTGCCGCCATCGTGCGCCCTCCTTCGGACGCCGGGAATCTATCCGAGATCGAGCGTCTGGCGACGCCGCGGAACGACCCGGCCGGGATCCGCTTACTTCTCCGCCGCCGGCACCTTGGTCGCCTGCCAGGTGATCGCCTGCCACTGGCCGTCGCGACGCAGGAAGGTGCCGCTGTTGCGGTAGTACTGCGTCGTGCCGTCGGCGGCTCGGGCGACGAGCCGGAAGGTGAGCGCCGCCATCTCGCCCATCGTTCCGTAGCTCCGTACCAGAACGTCCTCGGCGGAGTAGACCGGCTCCGGTTCCTTCGCGGCCGCCTCTTTCGTTGGCTCGTCGAACGACTTCAGGATCTCCGCCTTGTTGGTGACCTTCCCCGCCGAGCTCGTGTAGACGAGATCGTCCGCCCAGAAGCGCTCGTGCGCCGCGCGCGTCGGATTCTGCCCCGGTGAGAGGAAGCTGGTGAGCAGCGCGGTGATCTCGGCGCGGGTGCGCTCGTCGGTGGCTGCCGGCTCGGCGGCGCACACCGCAGAGCTCACGCATGCGGCGAGCAGCGCGAGCGTCAAGATCGGTCGTCGGATTCGAAGGTGGCTCAATTCGCATCCCCTTTCCTTTCCAGCAGCAGCGCAAGGTAGGTGCGGGTGGCGGCGGCGATCTTCTCGTCGGTGAGGTCGGAGTCCGGGCTCGAGGAGTCGGTCCCGCGATAGTTCGAGGCGGCGAGAAAGGCCGCGATCTCCTCGCCGTGGTCGGCGAGCGAGAGCCCCTCTCTCTTCGCCAGCCCGCGCGCCTCGCCGACCACGAAATACCGCCCGGCCTCGGCGCGGACGAAACCGGCGGCGATGAGGCGCGCAAAGCCGCCGCGCAGCTCCTCGGCGCCGAAGAGGGCATCCCGGATGCCGTCCCCCAGACCGATAACGTCCGAGAGCTCCGCCCCGTCGATCAGGCCGCCGGCATAGAGCACCGCCTGCAGCAGCCAGGCATCGGAGGGGTCGAACGGAGCGAACGGAGCCAACGGAGGGGGGCCGCTCACGACGGCAACCGCTGCGCGAAGCGCAAGACCGGCACGAGGGTGAGGAGCACCAGGGGAACCGGCGCGAGGGCGGCGACGAGCACGCCGGCGAGCGTGGTCGGCGGCCAGAGCAGCACGAACGCTCCGGCGAGCGCGAGCACACCTCCCGCCCCCGCCATCCAACGTCCGCCGACTTCGTTGATGGCGTACCAGTTCGCCTCGGAGGCAAACGCCTTGCGAATCCGCACCCCGTACCACCGGTTCATCGCCACCTTCCGCCGGATCAACGGAATCGCCACCAGGACAAGCAGCAACCCCGTGAGGAGATCCGAGAGCCCGATGAACACCGCGCCTTCGAGCATCGTTCAGGCGACCTGTAGGACCAGGCGCTTGCCACACGCCTTGACGTACTTGCGCAGGGTGGCCACAGACGGCGAGTGCCTTCCTGTCGCCAGCGCGCGTTCGAGTCTCGCGACGGCGGGAGCCTGTGTGCCCATGCGTTCGGCGACCTGGGCCTGCGTGAGCCCGGCTTCTTGCCGGGCCTTCAGCAGCGCATCGAGAAGCGCCGTCTCCTCGCGCTCCAGCCGTTCGACTTCGGCGCGGACACCGGGCCGCTTCATCAGCTTCTTGACGACCTGATCATGGCTTTGCATTTTGGATCTCCTTCAACCGTGCCTCGGCGATCTTCTTCTCTCTTGGAGGTGTCTTTCCTGACTTCTTGACGAAGCCGTGGAGCATGACGATACGCCTGCCGACAAGCGTGCAGAAGAACACGCGCGCGATGCCTTCCGCTCCCTTGAGCCTCAATTCGAACAAGCCGGCGCCGAACGCCTTGGTGTGAGGCTCGCCGAGGTTCGGGCCGAGGGCGACCATTCTTCGGGTGAGCACGATGTACCGGGCAGCGAGACTGTCCGGGAGGGCCAGGATCTCCTCTTGGACCGACTCGCTGTAATAGGTGATCGTGAAATCCACCGGCGCAGTATAACAAATGTGTTACTTTTCGCCACCCTCCGCCGCCGCGCGCTCCAGATTGAGCGCCAGGAGCCTCTCGAGAATTTGCTCGTCGGTGAGATCGCTCGGCCAGCCGTAGGCGGCGAAGACGGCCTCATCGAGCTTCTTGTGCGCCAGGTCGAGCCAGGCGGGGCGTTCGTTGTAGAGCTTGGTGAGCGTCCGCTGGACGAGTTTCTTCGCCGCCTCCGCGTCCCGCGCCACCACCCGCGGCCACCGCACCGTTCCGATCCCCCGCGCATCCGGCTCGTGCACGAACCGCCTCCACGGTCCATCCACCGACCCCGGAAACTCCAACACCTCCTCCTTCGTCCACTCCGGCGGATTCAGCCAGGCTTTTCGCAGCTCATCTAGCTCCTTCGCCGCAGCGCTGATGGCCTCGGCGGCGTTGTTTGCTGGTAAAGGAAAAGGAAAGGTCTCGAAGCACGTCGTAGGCGTATACCTGAAGCCGCTTTCCTTCTCTCTCAACTGCGTTCCCTGCGCCGATGCCCAGACCCCGTGAACACGCGAGTGGAGGTACCCAAGAACGCAGTCTTCGTCAGAGGTGAACGCAATAACTGTCTGGGCCGGAAGTATTGCGGTCGGAACCCAGACGAAGAGCCGATGCTTCGCGGTCTGACACAGGCCGATGTATCGCGCGAGTGGCGACATCGCTGCTCGGAGTGCGTTGTTGACTTCGCCGTGAATCCACCAGAGTTCCCGCCTGCGCGCTCTATTGTTCTTACTTCTCTCGGGATACACCTGCTGCTGCACGTGGTGAAAGGGCCTCGAATACAGCGCGGCGCTGTCCAAGCTCATCTCTCCGAAGTCCACTATCCAAACACCTTCGTCACGGGCGGTAATCGATCGGCCCGTGAGCCAGGGTCGCAATACGTCGGAGTTTGGTCGTCCATGAGGATTCGGCTCCAGTAGCCAAGGGATCGCGTCGGTCCCTAGAAGATCGAACGCACCTACCTTTACTGGGCCTTGAAAAGAGTGACACGGCGAGTCGGCGAGCCGAAGCGCACGCGTTGCATTCGCTCCAGACGTCAAGTCCGCATGAATCTGGGCGACGCTCTGTCCATCTAGTTCTTTCTGGGTTTCTGTCCCGTCATCGAAACCCACCATTGATACGTGCACGTTGGCGCCATCCAAGATCCATTCGCGGTCGCTCTGGGCCCAATAGATTCCACCGCTATCTTCAATGCGATCTAGGACCTGTCTGTTACCGCCGCCCCGGATGCCCTGAGTGGCCAGGAGGCCCGCTCGAGCTGCCGCTCTACCTTGTATGGCACTTCTTGCCCTCTCAAACCAATAGCAGCAAAGGTCGGCTTGTCCGGGGAGTCGCTCGTCGTAGAGCGCTCGGAGCTTCCCGACATACTCGCCGCCGAGTTCCCGGCGCATCAGCTGACTTCCAAGGAACGGCGGATTGCCGACGATGAAGTCAACCTTCGGCCAGGTCGGTTCCTTCGGGCGCTCGGGGTCGGTCAAGTCGAGAATGGCGTCTTTGTTCTCGATGTTGCTCATCGCCTGGAGGATCGGTTCTTTCCAGGTGGTGGTGCCGTGTTGGCGAAGCCATTGGAGGTAGCCGATCCAGACGGTCATCTGGGCGAGCTCGTGGGCGTACTGGTTGATCTCGATGCCGTAGAGCTGCCAAGGGCCCACACCGACCCGGAGCGGCGACTGCAGGCCGCGGCCGAGCATGAAGTCGTAGACCTCGCTCTCCAAGTCCTTGAGCTTGCGCAAGGTCACGTACAGGAAGTTCCCCGAGCCGCACGCCGGATCCAGCACTTTCACCTTTTCGAGCCGGTCCAGGTAACGGAGCACAAAGATCTCCGCCTCCGCCTCAGCCTTCTTCAGCGCCTGCCCGGTGAGCGGCTTCTCGGGCAGGGGTCCATCGACCTTCTTGCCCGTCGCCAGGAGTCGCTCGACCATGGTTCGAACTTCCGCCCACTCGCGACGAAGCGGCGCCATGACGACCGGCTCGACCAACGTCTCGATATCCTCGCGGCTCGTGTAGTGCGCTCCCAACTGCGCCCGCTTCGCAGGATCCAGGCCCCGTTCAAAGAGCGTTCCGAAGATCGAAGGATCGATTGCGCTCCAATCCAGGCGGGCCGCCGAGGCGAGCAGCCCGAGCTCTTCTTCGGACAGCGCGATCGTCGAGGCGTCGTCGAAAAGGCTGCCGTTGATGTGCGGGATGCGATCGACACCGAAAAAGCCGCCCTCGGCCATCTTGCGGAACAGGTCCCCAACCAGGGTCTCGAAGAGCTCCGGCTTGCCACGTGAGGCCTCGAAGAGCTTCGAAGCCACCTCGTTGGGTAGGAGGCCGATGTCTTCCGCGAAGAGGGCGAAGAGGATTCGATCGAGGAAGCGCGCGACCGGCAGCGGCTCGAGGCCGCGACCCCGGAGGCGCTGGGCCAACTCGCCGAGAGCCTTCGCGGCGTCGGCCGTGACGACCGGATTGATCCGCCCCGGCCGGAACTTCTCGGGTTCGAAGAAGACCGCCCGCAGGAGCTCCAGCTTTTCCGGTTGAGTGATCTCGTCGAGGGCGATCGGGTAGACGACGTGCTTCGCGTTCTGGAAGCTGGTGTGGATCTCGATCCGCGCCGTGTCGCAAGTCACCAGCAGCGGTGGGTTCTCAAGATCCGCCCGATACTCGTCGAGCTGCTTCCACGCCGCCTCGAGGTCCTTGTGCTTCCCCTTGTACTCGAGCGCGAAGAACCCGCGCTTCCAGACGTCGGCGAAGCCATCCGTACCGCCGCGCTTCTCGGCCCCCTTCTCGAAGCAGAACGACTCCCCCGTGGGATCGACCGCCGCTGGCTTCCCGTGTCCTACCAGCTCGCAGAGGTCAAGAAAATGCTCCTGCGCCGCCGAACGCTCTTTGAGCGTGGCAGCCTTCCACTTGCGAACGAAGTCGCGGGGAGTCACTCGACAGTCGGTCCGCTAGCCTGCTCGTCGCAGCGGACGCGAATGGCTTCGGGCACCGGCAAGGAGGCCCGCGACGCTCAGATCTTCGTCCACCGACGGCCAGTGGATGCCCTCGCCGTCGCCAAGCAGCTCCCATTTCTGCCGCTCGCCGGCATCGGCGGCAAGCAAGCGAGGAAACCATACCAACGGGGCCGAAATCCGGCGGCCGTCGGCCAGCTCCACGGTCAGCTCGTCTTCCGTCACCACCACACTTCGCGCGAGCGGGCGCATTTCAGGCACCGAAGAACTCATTCCACGCCTCCTCGAATTCCGTCGCGTTGGCCTCGACAATGCGTTGAATCTCGAAAAGCTCGTGCGGGCGAAAGCCCGTCGAGCTGGCAATCTCAATCCCGACGAGCCAGAACTTCGCCAGCATGCTGTCCCGACGGACATGGATGTGGGGCGGCTCGAAGCCCTCATTGCCGTAGAAGAAGAACCGGTAAGGCCCGATTCTCTTCACGGTTGGAGACATGGGCCAACAATACCAAGGCGCCAGCCTTCGCCCGCTGCGGCCCCCGCGGGGACTAGAATGCCCCCATGTCGTCCGACCGCATTCTGTCCGGGGAGCTCGCGGGAGCCGACGCTTCGGTCGAGCAGACGCTGCGGCCGCGGCATCTATCCGAGTATGTGGGGCAGGACCGGATCGTCGACAATCTGAAGGTGTTCATCCGCGCGGCCCGCGAGCGTGGGGAGCCGCTGGATCACGTACTTCTGTTCGGACCTCCCGGGTTGGGGAAGACGACGCTGGCGCACATCCTGGCCAAGGAGATGGACGCCCCGTTGCGCACCACCGCCGGGCCGGTGCTCGAGCGCGCCGGGGACCTGGCCGCGATCCTCACCAACCTGCAGCCCGGCGACGTGCTGTTCGTCGACGAGATCCACCGCCTCGGGCCGGCGGTCGAGGAGATCCTCTATCCGGCCCTCGAGGACTTCAAGCTCGATCTCGTCATCGGCCAGGGTCCTGCCGCGCGCATCGTCCAGATCGACCTGCCGCGCTTCACCCTGGTCGGCGCGACGACGCGAGCGGGGTTGATCTCGTCGCCGCTGCGCGCCCGGTTCGGCATCGTCCACCGGCTGGATTTTTATCCCCCCGAGCAGCTGGCGCGCATCGTCAAGCGCTCGGCGGAGGTCCTCGGCATCGCCTCCGACGCCGCCGGGCTCGACGAGCTCGCGCGAAGGAGCCGCGGCACGCCGCGCATCGCCAACCGGCTGCTGCGCCGGGTGCGCGACTTCGCCCAGGTCGATGCGCACGCCCCGGGAATCGACCTGGCGATGGCGAAGAAGGCGCTGGCGCTCCTCGAGGTGGACGACTTCGGCTTCGACGAGCTCGACCGCCGGATCCTCTCGGTGCTGATCGAGGTCTACGGCGGCGGCCCGGCGGGGATCCAGGCGATCGCCGCCGCGGTCGGCGAAGACCGCGGGACGATCGAGGATCTCTACGAGCCCTACCTCCTGCAGGAGGGTTTCCTCCAGCGCACCCCGCGCGGCCGCGTCGCCACGAAGCGCGCCTACCAGCACCTCGGGTACCCGCCGCCGGCGACGCCGTACACTCCGTCCGGCACGCTCTTCGATCCCGAGTAGCGCGCCGAGAGACTCGGCTGCTGTCGCCGCCTCCGCGGGCAGGGGGCTGTGACGCCTGGCACCGTAGAATCGACTCGTGCGTCGCGCCGTCCTGATCTGGAATCCCCGCGCCGGGCAGCGGCGGGCGCGGCGCGCGCTGCCGGAGATCCGACGTATTCTCGCTGGCGGCTTCGAGCTCGCGCTCGAACCGACCTCCGGTCCCGAGCACTGTCGCGAGATCGCCCATCGCGCCCTCGGCGAAAAGCTTGACGCCTTCTTCGTCCTGGGCGGCGACGGCACCCTGCGCGTGGCGGCGAGCGTCCTCGCCGGCAGCGCGACGGCGATCGGCACCCTCCCCGGCGGGACGACCAACGTCGTCGCCGGAGCGCTCGGGTTCCCGGAGGACCCGGTCGCCGCCGCTCGCGCCCTGCTCACCGCCGAGCCCGCCTTCATGGATCTCGGGCGGTCCGCTCACGGCCCGATCGCCGAGCCGTTCCTGATGCAGCTCTCCGGCGGCCTCGACGCGCAGGTGATGGCGCATGTCGACCTGCGCACGAAGCGGCTTCTCGGCAAAGGGGCGGTGGCGATCGCCGGCCTGCGCGAGTGGTTCCGCTATCGCTTCCCGCGCTTCACCCTCGAGGTGGACGGCGTCGTGGTTGAGGCTACCGGCTTCGTGGTCGCGAACCTCCCGCAGTACGCCGGGCAGTTCACCATCGTGCCCGGAGCCTCGGCCTCCGACCGCCGGCTGGAGCTTCTCCTCTTCCACGGCACCCGGCGCCGCGACGCCCTGGGCTTCGCCCTGGCGCTCGCCCGCGGCCGGCACCTCGAGCGCCGCGATGTCGAGGTCCGAAGCTTTTCCCGCCTGCGCGTCGTCGCGCCGGCCGCCTTGCAGCTCCAGGCCGACGGCGACGCCTTCGTCGCTGCGGCGCCCCTCACCGTCACGCTCGCGCCGGAGCGCCTCAAGATCCTCGCGCCGCGCGCCTGAAACTTTTCTTCCGGAGATTCCATGTCCGCTCTCGATCTCGTCTTCTCTCCCCGCACCGTCGCCGTCATCGGCGCCTCGCGCTCGCGCGATTCGATCGGCTGGTCGATCGTCCACAACATGGTCGAAGCCCAGTTCACCGGCGCCATCTACCCCGTCAACCCGAAAGCGGCGGCGATCCACTCCCTCAAGTGCTACCCGTCACTCACCGCCATCCCGGACGCCATCGACCTTGCCGTCGTCACCGTGCCGCGGGCGCTCGTGCAGGGGGTCGTCGAGGAGGCGATCGCCCTCGGTGTCCGCGCCTTCATCGTCATCTCTGCCGGCTACGGAGAGACCGGCGAGGAAGGCCGCGCACTCGAGGCAAAGCTCCGCGCCACCATCCGCGCCGCCGGAGCGCGAATGGTCGGGCCGAACTGCATGGGGGTGATCAACACCGACGCCGCCGTGTCGCTGAACGCGACCTTCTCGCCGACCCCGGCCGTCGCCGGGTCGGTCGGCTTCGTCAGCCAATCGGGGGCCCTCGGGGTGGCGATCCTCAACGTCGCCGCGCAGCTGGGGATCGGCCTCACCCAGTTCGTCTCGATGGGCAACAAGGCCGACGTCTCCGGCAACGACCTCGTCGAATACTGGGAGAACGACCCGGCGACGAAGGTGATGTGCATGTACCTCGAGTCGTTCGGCAACCCGCGCCGCTTCACCGAGATCGCCAAGCGGGTGACGCGCAAGAAGCCGATCCTGATCGTCAAGTCCGGGCGCACCGCCGAAGGGGCGCGCGCCGCCTCGAGCCACACCGGCGCGATGGCCGGCACCGACGTCACCGTCTCGGCCTTCCTCGACCAGTGCGGCGTCCTGCGCGCCGACACCATCGGCGAGCTCTTCGACGTCGCGCGCGCCCTCGACCGCTGCCCGCTGCCGGCGGGTCCGCGGGTCGCCATCGTCACCAACGCCGGCGGGCCCGGGATTATGGCGACCGACGCCTGCGTCAACCTGGCGCTCGAAATGGCCGAGCTCTCCCCGGCGACCCGCGCCCACCTCGCGAGCTTCCTGCCGTCCGCCGCCTCGCTGGGGAATCCCGTCGACATGATCGCCTCGGCGACCGCCGAGCAGTATGAACGCACCCTCGCGGCGGTGCTCGCCGATCCGGGGGTCGACGCCGCAATCGTGGTCAACGTGACGCCGCTGCTCGGCGACCCGCGCGACGTGCTCGAAGCGGTCGGACGGGCGGCCCGGGCGGCGGCCGAACCGGGACAGACGGATGAATCGGGCGCGGCCGCGATCTGCGGCAAGCCGGTGCTGGCGGTGATGATGGCCGTCGAGTCGTTCTACGAGGGGCTGAAGAGTGCGCACCACCTGCCGCCGGTCTATCGCTTTCCCGAGTCCGCGGCGCTCGCGCTGGCGCAACTCGTGCGCTACGGCGAATGGCGCCGGCGGCCCGAGCACGAGGCGCTCCCCGCGTTCGACTTCGATCGGGAGACGATCGCCGCAGCGTTGTCGCGCCCGGGCGACGACGGCTACCTCGCCGCCGACGACGCTTTCCGCCTGCTCGAGGCGTTAGGCATCCCGGTCGCCCGCTGGGCGGTGGCGGCCGACCGCGCCGAGGCGCTCGCCGCCGCGCGTCGGATCGGCTTCCCGGTGGTGGTGAAGGCGATCTCGCCCGGCCTCGTGCACAAGAGCGAGGCGAAGGCGATCGAGCTCGATCTGGCGAGCGAAGCCGAGGTTGCGCGCGCCTGCGACGCGCTCTCCCAGCGCTTCGCCGCGGCCGGCCTCGCGATCACCGGCTTCTTCGTCCAGGAGATGGCGCAGAGCGGGCACGAGACGATCTTCGGGGTTTCCACCGATCCCCGCTTTGGTCCCGTGCTGATGTTCGGCCTCGGCGGCAAGTACGTCGAGGTCTTCCGCGACGTGGTCTTCGGCGTCACCCCGCTCGCCCCCTCCGAGGCGAGCGAGATCGTACGCCGGATCCGCGGCGTGAAGCTCCTCGAAGGGGTGCGCGGCGACGCGCCGTCCGACATCGCGCTGCTCGAGACCGTGCTCTTGAAGATCGCCTGGCTCGTCCAGCACTTCCCCGAGATCGTCGAGCTCGACATCAATCCCTTTCTCGCGGCACCGGCGGCGCCGGCGCCGCCCAGCGATCGGCCGGGAGCGCCGGCGGCCTCCAAAGCGGTCGACGTGCGCGTGCGGGTGAGCCGCACGGGCTGAGCGAAAGACTCCAGAGGGGTGCAGCCGGCCCGGGAGCGTCCGGCGGACAGGATGACACTCCGGACTCGCAGGATGTCCCCTTCGCTGGCTGAAAGACGAGCTAGAGAGAGAGGGAACACTCATGCGCACGTTCAAACTGCTCCTCGCCGCCGTTCTGGCAGCTGCCGCGCCGCTCGCCGCCGCCGACGGCGCGCTCGATCCCACCTGGGGGGGCGACGGGGTTTCGGAGGGCTATCCGAGCTCGCGGCCCTGGGCCGCCGCGGTCGACGACCGGCAACGCCACCTGCTCACCGGCGACATCGGGACCCTCGACCGGACCGAGATCCAGACCCTGACCAACTTCAACGACGGTGGGGGCATCTGGGAGGCCTGCATCAACGGCGTCGCCTTCCTGGACAACTTCGTGATGCGGGCGGCGATCTTCGACAGCTCGAACCGCCTCCTCCTCGCCGGAGTCACGACGGTGTTCGGCACCGAGACCACGGAGCGCGCCTTCATCGCCCGCTTCACCGCCGCCGACCCTTGCGCTTTCGACACCACGTTCAGCGGCGCCGGCTGGGAGTACTTCGACGACGCCCCGTACTGCGACACCGAGGACTGCCGCCTGATCGACATCGAGCAGTCCGGCGACGCCACCACCCGTTACGTGGCGCTGCTCGAAGCGGTCCAGAACGCGCTGCTCTCCGACTACTACCTGGTGGGCCTCACGGCGTCGGGGAACCTCGACCCCAACTTCGGCAGCGGCGGCTTCGCGCCGGTCACCGCCCCCAACCTCGGCGTACTGTCGGGTGGCGGAGCCGAGCTCGTGGTCGATCCTTCGAACCGGCCGCTCGTCCTGCACTCCTTCTACGATCCGGCGGCGAGCTTCGACGTCGACGCCGGACTCACCCGCTTTCAGTCGGACGGCGATCTCGACCCCACTTTCCAGAACGCCGGCACCTACTTCATCTCGGATCAGGACACCGAGGACACCTACGCGCGAACTCTCGCCGTCGGCAGCGACGGCCGATTCGGCTTCGGCTACTTCAATGCCACCGCCAACCACTCCACTGTCCAGGCCGTCCGTAACGACGGCAGCGGCTTCGTGGGGAGCCAACTGGCGAACCTCGACCTCCGGGCGGTTGCCTTCGACGGCCTCGGCCGCCTGCTGACGGCGACGAACATCGTGGGTTCCGACGGCATGGAGATCGGGCGCAGGAACGTCGTCTTCAGCTCCGTGGTCAGCCCCGACGCCACCTTCGGCGTCAATGGCCTGCGCTTCGTCGACATCGACGGCGGCGGCGCGAACGGCGAGCTCCCGGTCGACATCGTGACCCCCGGCGGGCTACCGCTGATCCTCGTCGAGGCCAACCAGGCAGTGAGCGGCTCGCAGGCCTACCTCGTCCGGCTCGAGAACAGCCTGGTCTTCGCCGACGGCTTCGAGTGGGGTTCGACGAAGTTCTGGTGAGCGGCCCGGGCCGCTAGCGCCGCAGGAGTGTCCCCTTTTCGGGGCCGGCGACGGAGAGCAGGGTAGAGGGATCTACCCATGTGCCGCTTCCGCCTGCTTTCGCCCGAAGTCCGCCTCCTCGCCGCACTGCTGCTCCTCGCCGGCTGGGCGCCGTTCACCCCGGCCTCCGCCGCCGATGGCGATCTCGATCCCTCCTGGGGAGTTGGTGGGATCTCGTTCGGTTTTGGCAATAACGTGCCGCGCGCCTCGGGAGTCGCGCCGGACCAGGAGATCTACTTCACTGGCCGGACGACGCTGCCCGACGACTCCGAGTTCGAGTGGTGGCGGACCGGGAACTCCGGCGGCGGCCAGTGGTACGGCTGCTCCTCGGCGCTCCCTCTGCTCGACAACTTCGACATCCGGGAGGTTCTCTTCGACTCCGCCGACCGTCTTCTCTACGCCGGGAGGATGACGGTCTTCGGCACGGAGACCGTCGAGCGGGCGTTCGTCGCCCGGTTCGAGACGTTCAGCGGCGGCGAGAGCTGCACCCTCGACACCGCCTTTTCCGGCGCCGGCTGGGAGTACTTCGACGATGCCCCCTACTGCGACACCGAGGACTGCCGCCTCATCGATATCGAGGAATCGGGCGACGCGACGACGCGTTACGTGGCGCTCCTCGAGTCCTACACCAACACCGTGCTCTCGAACTACTATCTCGTTGGGCTCACCGTCGCCGGCAATCTCGATCCGAATTTCGGCACCGGCGGCTTCGCGCCGGTCACCGCGCCCAACCTCAATGTCCTCGGAGGCGGCGGCGCCGAGCTCGTCATCGACCCGTCGAACCGGCCGTACGTCCTGCATTCCTTCTACGATCCGAACGCGAGCTTCGACCTCGACACCGGACTCACCCGCTTTCAGTCGGACGGCGATCTCGACACCACGTTCGAAGACGCCGGCACCTATTTCACGGCCACATCGGACACCGAAGACAGCCTGGTGCGGACGATGGCGATCGGTAGCGACGGGCGGATCGGCATGGGTTGGTTCACCCTTCCCGGGAATGACTCCACCGTGCGTGTCTTCCTCAACATCAGCGCCACCTCGGTTGGCAGCCAGCTCGCCAATCGCGACCTGCGCGCGGTCGCCTTCGACGGCCTGGGCCGCATTCTGACCGCGGCCGACATCGTCGGTTCCGACGGGATCGAGCTCGGGCGGCGCAACGTGGTTTTCTCCTCGGCCACGGGGCAGGACTCCACCTTCGGTGTCAACGGCTTCCGCTTCGTCGACATCGATGGCGGCGGCGCCAACGGCGAGCTCCCGGTCGACATCGAGACCCCCGGCGGGCAGCCGATGATCCTCGTCGAGGCCAACCAGCCAGTGAGCGGCTCGCAGGCCTACCTCGTCCGGCTCGAAAACAGCCTGGTCTTCGCCGACGGTTTCGAGTGGGGCTCGACGAAGTTCTGGTGAGGCTACCCGGGCGCGGGCACCGCGGGGCCGGAAGTCGCGCCCGTGTACCGGGAAGCCGGGCGAGCGGTTACAATCAGCCTTCGATCTGAACGGAGGTCCCTTGCCCGCTCTCAACGATCCCAGTCTCCTGGCGGAGATCCCGCTTTTTCGCGGCATCCCGGCCGAGCGCCTCAAGCGCCTGAACGACGTCATGCACAAGAAGACCGTGCCCGCCGGCACCAACATGATCACCGCCGAGCAGCCGGGCGAGGTGGTCTACGTGCTGCTCGAGGGGACGGTCAAGATCCTGATCGAGCAGATGGACGGCCGCGAGGTCATCCTCGCCTTCCTGGGCGCCGGCGACACGGTCGGCGAGATGAGCCTGGTCGACTCGGCCGGGCGCTCCGCCAACGTCATGACGATGGAGAAGTGCACCTTCCTGTGGATGGACCGCGCCACCTTCCAGGACTGCCTCAAGAACGTCTCCGAGTTCACCCAGAATCTGGTGCGTCTCCTCGCCGGGCGGCTGCGGATGGCGAACGAGCAGATCCAGTCGCTCTCCTCGCTCGATGTCGCCGGGCGCCTGGCGCGCCAGCTCCTCGCCTTCACCGAGCGCTACGGCAGCTCCGAGGAGGGCAACGGCAGCGGGGTGAAAATCAACCTCCGCCTCACCCAGACCGATCTCGCCGAGCTCGTCGGCGCCTCGCGCGAGCGCGTCAACCAGGTGATGGTCGAGTTCCGCCAGAAGGGCTATCTCTCGGTCGACAGCTCGCACCACATCCAGGTCCACCAGCCCCCGGCCCTCGCGCGGCTCTGCCGCTGACAGCGACCGAGGCACCGACTTTCCGCCTGCGAGGTAGAGGTTCCATGCGCCTGCGTTCCGCCCTCCGATTCGTTCCCAGGCTGCTCTGCGCCGTCGCGGTGTTGGCGCTCGCGCCGCCGGTCGAGGCCACAGGCTCCGCCAAGGTCGACCCGTGGGTGCTCGACCAGCTCGTCCTCGCACCCTCGGGCGAGAGCGAGTTCCTGATCGTCCTCGCCGAGCAGGCCGATCTCTCCGGCGCCGCCGCCCTGCGGAGCAAGCTCGCCAAGGGGAGCTACGTCTTCAAGATGTTGCGCGAGACCGCCGCGCGCACCCAGGCGCCGCTCCTCGACGAGCTCGCCCGTGCCGGGGTGGTGCACCGGCCGTTCTGGATCGCCAACTTCGTCTGGGCGAAGGGTGACGCCACGGTCGTCGCCTCGCTCGCCTCCCGCCCCGACGTCGCCCGCATCGCCGCCAATCCGCGGGTCGCCGAGACCGGACCGTTCCAAGGCGACGCCCCGGAGTCGAGCTTCGCCCCCGCAGCCATCGAGTGGAATATCGCCCTGGTCAACGCGCCGCAGGTCTGGGCGCTGGGCTACACCGGCCAGGGCGCGGTCGTCGCCGGGCAGGACACCGGCTACAACTGGGATCATCCGGCGCTCCAGGCGAAGTACCGCGGCTGGGACGGCGCCGTCGCCGACCACGACTTCAACTGGCACGACGCGATCCACTCCGGCGGCGGCGTCTGTGGTGCCAACGCGGCAGCGCCTTGCGATGACGACAGCCATGGGACCCACACGATGGGAACCATGGTCGGCGACGACGGGGCGGGCAACCAGATCGGCATGGCGCCGGGCGCCAGGTGGATCGGCTGCCGCAACATGGATCAGGGCAACGGCACACCGGCAACCTACGCCGAGTGCTACCAGTGGTTCGTGGCGCCGACCGATCTCAACAACCTGAATCCCGATCCGGCGCTCGCTCCCGATGTGATCAACAACTCCTGGAGCTGCCCCGGCTCCGAGGGCTGCACCGATCCCAACGTCCTCTTGACCTTCGTCGACAACGTGCGTGCCGCCGGTATCGTCACGGTGCACTCTGCCGGCAACAGCGGCTCGTCCTGCTCCACGGTCTCGACGCCGTCGGCGATCTACGACGCCTCGTTCACGGTTGGTTCGACCGCTTTTGATCCAAACACATTGATCGAGGTGATCTCGGGTTTCTCCAGCCGCGGGCCGGTGACTGTCGACGGCAGCAACCGGATGAAGCCCGACATCGCCGCGCCGGGGAGCAACGTCCGCTCTTCGTTCCCGGGGGGAGCCTATGGCTCGCTCAGCGGCACCAGCATGGCCGGTCCGCACGTCGCGGGGCTGGTCGCGCTCCTCATCTCGGCCGATCCGGCGATCCGCGGCCAGGTGGACCGGATCGAGCAGGTCATCCAGCGCAGCGCCTTCCACCCGACCACCAGCACCCAGGTCTGCGGCGGCGTCGCGGCAAACGTCTTTCCCAACAACACCTTCGGCGCCGGCCGGATCGACGCCCTGGAGATGATCCAGAGCTACATCCTGTTTCGCGACGGCTTCGAGAGCAACTCGACCAACGAATGGTCGCTCGCCCTCCCTTAGCCCGCGCTCTTCCTCAGCCCCTCGCTCGCCCCGCTCGACGGCGCAGCGCGAGGAAGCCGACGAGAGCGAGCAGCGCCGCAGCCGCGGCGAGGCCGGCGCGGGAGAGCGCCGGGATCTCGACGATCCCCTGGCCGGTCACCGTGAGCGTCGCCGCGTTGCGCGCCACTTCGATCTCGATCGGGTCGCCGTGGGTGGTCTCTGTCCAGCCCTTGGTCACCGCGACCGCCCGCCAGGCGCGGCGGTAGAGCAGCACCGCGGTGACCTCGACCGCACTGCCGGCGGGGGTGCCGGGAGGAACCGCGAACTCGACCTCGGTGGTGTCGATCGTCCCCGAGGGGATGGTCGTCAGGGCGTAGACGCTCTCGGCGTCGATGAACAGCACCGGCCGCACCACCGGCCCCTGGCCGTTGATCCGGCCCTCGAGCACCTTGGCGAAACCCTTTCCCGGCTGCCCGGCGAGGTCGCCGGGCTGGTCGCCCGGCACGTCGTCCGAGCCCCAGAACGGGACGGTCGGGCCGGCGACCTGGGCGAGCGGCTGGCCGTCCAGCGTGGCGGTAATCCAGAGGATGGCGTTGCGGAGCGAGATGCCGGTCGGAAAGTCGTGCCCGGCGCCGAAGTTGTCGACCACGCTCGCGACGCGCACATGGCCCGCGCCGGTCTCCTGAACCGTGGTGGTGAGGGCGATGTTGGCCGACAGCGTCGCCTGGGTCGAGCCGATGAAGGTGTGGGCGTGGCGCTCGGCGCTCTCCCTGTCCGGACCGCCGAACTCGCAGTTCTGGCCGACTCCCGGAAGGGTTCCCATGTGGCAGTCCTGGCAGGTGCGAAAGCCCGGTCCAGGGGTGCCGTACGGCGACGCCTGCCACTCGAGGAAGGTGTTCTGCCCGGGCGCGTCGGTCGTCGGGTTGTGGTACTGGTGACAGGCGGCGCAGATCTGCGAGCTGCGATGCAGCGGCGAGAACGACGGCCGCATCAGGCCGAAAGTGACGTCGTCCATCGGCCCCCAGACGAACTGCGAGGTGTTCTCGCCCGGACCGGCCTGCGGGAAGCGGAAAGTCGCCTTGCCGCGGTGGTTCAGCGCGTTCAGGTGCGTCGCGTCGATCGCGTCCAGCTGGTGGCAGGCGACGCAGATGACCCCCTGCGCGCCGTTGGGAGCCGTGGCCTCGTCGAGCGGCACACCTTCGGGGCGGGGATCCTGGAGATCCTGCATCGGCGCGTGGCAGGTGGCGCAGAAACCGGTCTCGCCCGGGTCGTGGGTGTTCTTGAAGACGTAGCCGGCGCCGCCCCCCGGCGTGCCGGTACCGGAGAAGAGATCGAGCACCCACTTGTTCTGCGCGGTGTAGGCGTGATGCGAGGTCGACCACTGGCTGTAGCGCTCGAAATGACAGGCGCCGCACTCGGAGACGTCCGCCGGGACGTAGGCCGGATCGTCGGTGGTCGGCAGCACCGCCATGCGGATGTCGAGATCGGTCGTGCCGTCGACGGTCGGCGTGCCGCCGATCAGGAAGTTCTCGGGAGCGGAGCGCAAGTAGGGGATCGAGGCAGCAACGAAGACCAGGCCCACCGGATGGGCCACCAGGGTGAAGCTACCATCCGCAGACGTGAAGGTCCCCGGAGTCACGAGATCGGCCTGAAGGTGGACGTAGGCCCCGGCGATCGGCGTCCCCGGACTGCCGCTCCCGTCCACCGTGACGAAGCCGGAGATGTCGGCCGAAGCGGTGCCGGCGGCAAGCACGAGCGCGGCAAGGAGGAGAATGAGAGCAGCAGCGCGGCAGGACATCAGGGATCCCTCGAGAGAGTTAGCGGGTGCCACCATTCTCCGCCAAGCTCCGTTCGAAGGCTAGGGCCGACTAGAATCTCGAGCTGGACGGCCGCAGTCGCCGATGACGATGCCCGCCGACGGAGCCGCCCGCCGCCGCGAGTACCGATCACGACCGGAAACGAGGGATGACGCCATGAGCCCGCTCGAGCTTCTCGACCGCATCCGTCGCGGTCGCACCGACCTCATCTGCGAGCTGCTTCAGCTGCCCGAGTGGCGCGACCTCCTGCACGACGGCGAGGTGAAAGCCCTGCAGTGGTGCGTCTACTACAACGATGTCACGGCGCTCAGGGCGGTGATTGCGGCCGGCGGCGACCTCGCGAGCCTCGACCTCGACGCGGAGCTCCGCCACGCCGCCTTCTTCGGCCACTGGAAGGTCTGCGACTTCCTGATCGCCCAGGGGGCGAACGTGCGCTCGACGGTCCCCGAGACCGGCGAGACCGCCCTGCACGGGGCGCTCGCCAAGGCCGGCCGGCCTTACTTCCTCTACGTCGTGCGGCTCCTGGTCGAGCACGGCGCCGAGGTCAACGCCCGCACCGTTCCCGGTATCGAAACCGCCGCCTTCATGCGCGACGTACGCACCAAGGGCGAAACGCCTCTCCACCGCGCTGCGGCCTACGGCGACGAGGCGACCGTCCAGTTCCTGCTCGACCATGGCGCCGACCGCGAGGCGCGCGACGCTCACGGCGACTCGCCTCTCACCTGGGCGAGCGAGCACCTGCGCCCGGGCGCGATCCTCGCCCTGCTCGCCCACGGCCCGCACCGCATCAGCGAGCACTCGCGGCAGGCGATCACCAGCGACCATGGCGCCGGCTGGGGCTACGGCATGGAGCGCAACTTCCTCGGTGACTACCTGCCCGAGAGCCTGCCCGAAAAGAGTTGAGCCGGCAAAGACCGGCGCTTCGTCGTCCTGGTTGGCTGGCCTTCCGTCCACCCCCCGCGCCCCTCGGCGTCCCATGACCCGACTTCGGTTTATCCGACCGATTCCGTCGCCTTTGCGAAACCCGCAGTCCGCCCAAAT
>JANNGS010000064.1:0-111202 GCA_031403995.1 Thermoanaerobaculia bacterium | reverse complement strand
CGAGATCGCGACCGTGACGAGCGCCGCGAGCGCGATCTGAACCAAGCTCGGAAACTGCGCGATCGCCGCCAGCTCGCCAGCCAGATAACGCGACAGCCCGCTCTCCTGGATGCCGGCCGCCAGCGCGAAGCCGCCACCGAGCAGCAGCAGCGTCTCCCAGGGCGGGCCGATCAACGAGCGCGGCGCGAGCGCCGCCCGACCTTCGACGCGCAGCAGAAGAAGCGTCAGCGCCGCGAGCACGGCGATGCCGCCCTCAACGTGAGCGGAGCTAACCCGAAAGCCGCTTGACCCGATCGTGTCGAGTCCGAACGCCTCGATCCGGGGCGCCAGCCAGGCGGTGAGCGGCTTCGACACGATCCAGAGCGCGGCGGTGGCAGAAAAGACCGCAAGCACGACCTTCTCGCCGCGCCGGATCGAACCGAGGAGCGCGAGCTCGGCGCGCACCGTCTCGCGCGCGTCGCCGGCCAGGTGGTCGGGCGCGGCGAGGCGGCAGAGAAACGCCCAGGCGATCGGCAGGAGCATGAGCACGAACGGCAGCCCGATGGCGGCGAACTCCAGGAACGAGATCTCGACCCCGCGCCGCTCCATGAAGCCGGCGAACTGCGCGTTCGGTGCGGTGCCGATCTTGGTGCCGATGCCGCCGATGTTCGAGCCCCAGGCGATCGCCAGCATGACCGCCATGCCATATCTGGGTAGGCGCCGCGGCACTCCGTCCAGGACTCCGTCCACGCCCTGCTGGCGCTCGAGCTGGGCGATCAGCGCGATGCCGATCGGGAACATCATCGCGGCGGTGGCCGTGTTCGAGATCCAGAGCGAGACGAACGCGGTCGCGACCAGCACACCGGCGAGCAGGCGACGCGGCTCGGTTCCGATGGCGCTCATCACGCCCAGCGCCAGCCGGCGGTGGAGTTGCCACTGCTGCATCGCGGCGGCGATCGCCATGCCGCCGGCGAAGAGGAAGATGTAGGGATCGAAGTAGGGCGAGACCGACGCCCCGAGACCGGCCGCGAGGCCGTCGCCGAAGACTCCGAGGAGCGGAAAGAGGACGATGGGCAGGCAGGCGGTCCAGTAGATCGGAATCGCCTCGGTCAGCCACCAGATCGCCATCAGCGTCGCAACCGCCGCCGCCATCGCCGGGCGCGATCCCATCCCCGGCTGGTGGTGGAGCGGCGAGTCGACGAGGGCGAAGAGGGCGGCAGCGACGAGGCCGACGGCGATCGGCACCGGCTTGAAGCGGAAGCTGGGCGTCTCGTCTCGATTCACGGAGCGCGAGAGCTTACCGTGTGCCAGGCGCGGCAAGCGCTCTCAGGGAAGGGCGCGTCGCGGTTTCGCGAAGACGCTCCAACCGGAACCCCTTTACCGGAGGCTTCTTTCCTTCACAAAAAATGCAGCGTCTCGTCGACGCGCGGCGCTTTGCGGCGCGCGGCGGCGGCGCGTTTGGCGCGGAAGAAGTCGCTGAAGTCGTCCGGTTCGCCGCCGCCGTCTTCGCCGCCATCGAAGCCAGCTCCGCCGCCCTCCGGGCCCGCGCCCCCCATCTCGGCCTCGAGCTCGTCCATGTCGGCGCCTTCCTTCAGGCGCGCCATCATCTCTTCCATCTTCGGCCCGGCTTCGAGGCCGGTCGCCTCCTGGAAGCGGGCGAGGAAGCGCGCCAGCTGCTTCGGATCCTGCTGCGCACTGTCGTCCATCCCCTCCATCTCGCCGGCGAGGGAATCCATGACTCCCGCCATGCGCTCCTCATCGAGCCCGGCGAGCGGGTCGTTGTCGTCGTGCTCATCGGTTTCGGAGCCGCCGCCCGCGCCCGACTTCGCCTTGGAAAGCGCCGCGAAGCGCGACGGCCTGCGCGCCAGCTCGGGTTTCCCGCACTGCGGACAGGCCGGCCGCACGGCAGTATCGATCCGCGACGAGAAGAAGCTGAAGACCGTATGGCAGTCGGGGCAGTAGAACTCGTAAATGGGCATACACCGACTTTCTAGCACACCTCCAGCGCAACAGCGGATCGACAGCGCCGGCCATTCGGCTGGCACGTCGCAGGTGCTGAGCGTTCCGTCCGGGAGCGCGAGGAGCGCCGGCACTACGACCGTGCGCGCAGTGATCCCCGTCGAATCGGGGCCGCCGACCCGCGACTCCAACCCTATTCGCCCCACGCCCCCGCACTGCCGCGCTCGAAGCCGTCGGTGAAGATCGACGCGTTCTCGGTTCGCACCAGCGCGAAGTCGAAGTCGAGGGAGTCCGTCGCCGACCCGACCACGAGAAGCCGACCTCCCGACAGGGTCAGCGCGTGCGCGCTGTCGAGGGCGTCCGTCGCCCGGTCGAACTCGACGCGCTTGAGACCGTTGCCGTCGTAGGTCGAGTCGAGCGCACCGTCGGCGACCCGGGCCAGGAGGAATCCGCCGGCTTGCGAGCCGTTGGCGTCGATCGTTCCGGCCGCGACCACCCGCCCGTCACTCTGGAACGCCACCGCGTCGATCCGCGACCCTTCCTCGAGGTCGAGGTCGAGGACTCCGGCGGTTCCAAAGTCCAGGTCGAGCGCACCATCGGGAAGCAGACCTACCAGGCTCCCGCCCGCGAACGTCGATCCAGGCGCGCTCAACGCCACCACGATCGCACCGGTGTCGGGATCCACCGCGAGTGCCTGCGCCACGTTCGGGTCGTAGTACAGCTGGTCACCAAACCCGTCGCCGCCGCCAAAACCGGGATCGAAGGCTCCCGCCGCGGTCACGCGCATCACCACATTGCCGAAACCCGCGAGAAAGACCGTCCCATCAAAAACCGCCGTGATGGCGCCACCCTCGGCCACCACGAGGTCAACGATCGACGGGTCGGCAAGCCACGAAGAGTTGAACGTGAACCAGCCGTCGCCCGAGAAGCTCGGGTCGGGGTCGCCGCTGGGCAACAACTTGACCAGGAATCCGGAGGTCAGGCCCACTGCGACACAACCGTCGCAACGCCCGCCGAACACCGAGCCGCCGTCGGCCAGCATCCGCGCCGCGTTGATCTCGACCGCAGTCCAACCCCCGGGCACCGCGGCCATCCGCCGACCGTTGAGGTTGAAGAGGTCGTCGAGCTCCCCGGTCGGCAACAACCGGGCCACAGCCGGAACCTCATTGCCGCCGACCTCGGCCCTGCCCGCCATCAGCAATCGCGAGGAGCCGTCGAGGCCGAGCGCCAGCACCGACCCGGTGGCGGCTGCGCCTTCGGCGGCAAAGTCGAACGGGTCGAAGCCCGCGACCCAATCGAGGCTGATCGCCCCAGCTGCAGACAACTTGGTGACCGTCCAGGTGTTGGCGAAGGTGATTCGACCGGCTACAAATGCTCCGCCGCCCGGTTCCGGGATCACCACCTGCGCACTGCACGGCCCCGAGCAGCTCGACAGCACCTTGCCGCCGACACCAAACGACCCATCGAGGTCCCCATCGGCACCCAGAACCGCCGCGGCGCCACCCAAGGCGACTGCAACGGCCAATCCGAACCCGCGCGTAGTCATCGTCGTTCCCCCTCGAGAAGGAGAACGACAACTCTGGCGGAAATGCGACAAGGACGACGCGCGTGCCGCTGGCACGCGGTCGCGCGTCTGCGTCCTCAGCGGTTCTCCGCTCGTGCTCGAGATCCAGCACTGCGCACGCAGCCCGTCGGGGTGGGATTCGGCCTCGCGACGGCGCTTACACTGGCAGCATGGCGAACTCTGCGAACGTGGCAGGACTCCGCAAGCTGCTGCGGGGCGAGCTCGAGGGAGTGGTGCTCTATCGCGCGCTCGCCGGAATCGAGTTGCGCCCGGAACTCCAAGCTGCGGCCTTCATCTCCGCGATGGCGGAGCTGAAGCTCAAGCGGCGCGTGGCCCTGTGGAGCGAGATTCCGGAGCGCAGGAAACGCGGAGCCTACCGAGAAGGGATTCACGCTTCAGCGGCCATCACCGGCCGACGAACTTGAAAACAGAGCGGCGGCCGATTGCAAGAAGACGCGGTGGAGCAAATCACTCTGAGTTCGAACACCCCAGGAAGTTCGAACACCCTGATTTTCTGGCTGCGGGAGGTCGCGGCCATGAGGCAGGCGGCATGACGTCGATGCCTTTCGAAGGCCTGTCTCCGGGTTCCGTACGCTGTCACCGAAGGCGCGCGGAAGCGCGCCCACTCGGGAACGGCGTCCCTCTCTGGTATCCGCTGCACGGCAGCGGAGCGGAGGGGCCCCATGGCTGGGAATACCGCTTGGAAGCCCGCGACCCCGCAGCTCTCGTTGGTTCTCCCAGGCGCCCCGGCGTCACAGTTTCATTCAACAGTTGTTGAGAGGCCGATCCGCCTCGACCAGCTCCAGCATCTCCTCGCCTCGACCTTCCAGTGCATCTTCCACGACGAAAGCCAGGGGAGGTGACCTCCGGGGGCCGGCGACGGCTTCCTGATCGCCGAAGAGCGGGAGCTCTGGTGGGATCCGCGGCCGAGAAGGCCGCGGCAGCGTGGGGGTCTCACGTCGTTTTGTCGGATCGGTTCTTCCGCGAGGCCACGGAGGCGCTGGTGCCGGTCGACTTGCTGGTCCTGCGCGCCCTGCGGTCGCCGTTCGAAATCGACATCTACGTCTGGCTGACCTGGCGCTTCCGCCGCCTGCGGCAGCGGGTCACCATCCCGTGGGCGTCGCTGGCGCTCCAGTTCGGGTGCGGCTACGCTAACCCCCGGCAGTTCAAGAAGCGGTTCCTCGGCTACCTGCGGAGCGTCATCGACTACTACCCCGAGGTGAGGCTGGAGCCAGAACGCCGACGCACAGTTCCAAGCCGGGCGAAGAACGCTGAGCGGCGTTGGGTAATGGAACGCCATCCTCGCCACAGGAGGGAGATCGACCGGCGGGGAGTTCACCGCCAAAGCTCGCTGTTTGCACCCCGGCCGGGCAGGCCACCAAAGAGCGGACTCTGGCCTTAGTATGACAAGTGAGCGGCAATGGCTCGGGATGAGAAAGCAGTCTCCTTGAGGCGAGGTGCAGCGTGTCAGCGAAAGATCTTGATTCCGTGACTCTCAACCCCGACGCGGGCTCGGCGGAAGGCATCACCGAGGTTCGACGCCAGGAGGCCTTGCTGAAGACCGGGGCCTTGCAGAACGCGATCTTGAACAGTGCCAACTTTTCGAGCATCGCCACCGACGAGAAGGGGGTCATTCAGCTGTTCAATGTCGGCGCCGAGCGCATGCTGGGCTTCACGGCCGCCGATGTGGTGAACAAGATCACCCCTGCCGACATCTCCGATCCTCAGGAGTTGATCGCGCGCGCCCTGTCCTTGAGCGCCGAGCTCGGAACCCCGATTACGCCGGGCTTCGAAGCCTTGGTGTTCAAGGCCTCGCGAGGCATCGAGGACATCTACGAGCTGACCTACATTCGCCAGGACGGCAGCCGCTTCCCGGCAGTCGTCTCGGTTACGGCGCTGCGCGACGCGCAGGACGCCATCATCGGCTATCTGTTGATCGGTACGGACAACACGGCGCGCAAGCGGGCGGAAGAGGCGCTGCTCAAGGCGGGAGCCCTGCAGAGCGCGATCTTCAACAGCGCCAACTTCTCGAGCATCGCCACCGACGCGAAGGGCGTCATCCAGATCTTCAACATCGGCGCCGAGCGCATGCTCGGCTACATGGCCACCGAGGTGATGAACAAGATCACCCCGGCCGACATTTCCGATCCGCAGGAAGTGATCGCGCGCGCCAAGGCGCTCAGCATCGAACTCGGGACCCCGATTACGCCGGGCTTCGAGGCCCTGGTGTTCAAGGCCTCGCGCGGCATCGAGGATATTTACGAGCTGACCTATATCCGCCAGGACGGCAGCCGCTTCCCGGCAGTCGTATCGGTTACGGCGCTGCGCGACGCCCAGGACGCCATCATCGGCTATCTGCTGATCGGTACGGACAACACGGCGCGCAAGCGGGCGGAAGAGGCGCTGCTCAAGGCGGGAGCCCTGCAGAGCGCGATTTTCAACAGCGCCAACTTCTCGAGCATCGCCACCGACGCAAAGGGTGTCATCCAGATCTTCAACGTCGGCGCGGAACGAATGCTCGGCTACACGGCAGCCGAGGTGATGAACAAGATCACGCCGGCCGACATTTCCGATCCTCAGGAAGTGATCGCGCGCGCCAAGGCGCTCAGCATCGAACTCGGAACCCCGATTACGCCGGGCTTCGAGGCCCTGGTGTTCAAGGCCTCGCGCGGCATCGAGGACATCTACGAGCTGACCTATATCCGCCAGGACGGCAGCCGCTTCCCGGCAGTCGTATCGGTTACGGCGCTGCGCGACGCCCAGGACGCCATCATCGGCTACCTTCTGATTGGCACGGACAACACCGCGCGCAAGGAGATCGAGGCGGATCAGAAGCAACTTGCTCAGCGCCTGCGCGACCAGCAGTTCTACACTCGCTCACTGTTCGAATCCAACGTCGACGCGCTGATGACCACCGATCCCTCCGGCATCATCACCGACGTCAACAATCAGATGGAAGCGCTTACCGGTTGCACCCGCTATGAATTGATTGGCGCTCCGTTCAAGAGCTACTTCACGGATCCGGACCAAGCCGAGGCGAGTATCAAACTGGTGTTGAGCGAGAAGAAGGTCACGGACTACGAGCTCACCGCGCGCGCCAGGGACGGCAAGGAAACCGTGGTTTCCTACAACGCGACGACCTTCTACGACCGGGACCGGAAATTGCAGGGTGTATTTGCCGCGGCGCGCGACGTTACGGAGCGCATTCGCCTCGATCAGGTGCTAAGAGAGAAAAACATCGAACTGGAGAGCTCCAAGTCCATCGCGGAGAAGGCCAGTCTCGCGAAGTCGAATTTCCTCTCCAGCATGAGCCATGAGCTGCGCAGCCCGCTCAATGCGATCCTCGGTTTCGCGCAGTTGATGGAGTCCGACTCCCCTCCGCCGACCGCGGGGCAGAAAGCCAGCATCGACCAGATTCTTCAGGCCGGATGGTATTTGCTGGAACTCATCAACGAGATCCTCGATCTCGCCGTCATCGAGTCCGGAATGCTGACCCTGACCCTGGAGCCGGTGTCGCTGGCTGAAGTCATCCTGGAATGCCAGGACATGATCGAACCGCAGGGACAGAAACGCGGCATCAAACCGACCTTTCCGCAGTTCGACAGCCCGTACTTCGTCCGTGCCGATCGGACCCGGCTGAAGCAGGTTCTCATCAACCTGCTCTCCAACGCCATTAAATACAATCGCGAGCATGGAACGGTCGAGGTGCAGTGCACCGCGATCTCCCCTGAACTCATACGCATCAGCATCAAGGACAGCGGTGCGGGATTGTCGCCGGAAAAGCTGACGCAGCTCTTTCAGCCGTTCAATCGACTCG
Organism: Thermoanaerobaculia bacterium; assembly: GCA_031403995.1. GTDB lineage: Bacteria > Acidobacteriota > Thermoanaerobaculia > Multivoradales > JAGPDF01 > JAGPDF01. Next base: position 103,883 of record JANNGS010000064.1, on the reverse strand, counting down.
GACAGGAGGGCAGCGCCGAGGAAGGCACCGGCATCGGCCTCGTGATGAGCAAACGATTGGTCGAACTGATGGGAGGCGTGATCGGCGTGGAGAGTACCGCTGGGGAGGGGAGCGTGTTCTGGTTCGAGCTGAGCTCGGCGACCGCCCCACATCTTGCGGTCGACAGAGCCGAACCCACGTCAATGGCCCGGTCGCAAGTTCGGCAGGATGCCCCGCGGCGCACCCTGCTCTATGTCGAGGACAATCCGGCCAACCTGAAACTGGTCGAGCAAATCATCGCGCGGCATGCCGACATCCGCCTGCTGAGCGCCGTCAACGGGAATCTTGGCATCGAACTTGCGCGCGACGAACAGCCGGAGGTGATCCTGATGGACATCAACCTGCCCGGCATCAGCGGCTTCGAAGCGCTGAAGATCCTGCGCGAAGATCCGGCGACAGCGCACATCCCGGTACTGGCCATCAGTGCCAGCGCCATGCCACTCGACATCAGGAAAGGCCTGGAGGCGGGTTTCTTCCGCTATCTCACCAAACCGATCAGAGTCAACGAGTTCATGGCTGCGCTGAATATGGCGCTTGAATTTGCGGGAAGCCAGTCTCGCAGGAGCGTATAGAAGGCGATCCGATTCTGATGATGAGCTCATCGGACATTCTTCACGCCAAACTCCTGATCGTCGACGATCAGGAGGCCAATATCCTGCTGCTCGAGAGGCTTCTGCGCCGTGCCGGCTATGTTTCCATCACCGCCACGTTGAATCCAGCCGAGGTCTGCGAACTGCACCGCAAGCACCGCTACGACTTGATCCTGCTCGATCTGAAGATGCCCGGCATGGACGGATTCCATGTGATGGAAGGCCTGAAGGAAATCGAGACTGACGGGTACCTGCCAGTGCTGGCTGTTACCGCCCATCCGGCTTACAAGTTACGCGCGTTGCAGGGCGGCGCTCAAGATTTCGTCAGCAGGCCGTTCGATCTGGCCGAGGTGTTGACGCGGGTTCACAACATGTTGGAGGTCCGCCTGTTGCACGAGGCAGCCCGCAATCACGGCACGATGCTGGAATCTCTGGCGCTGAAGGACCCGCTGACAGGGCTCGCGAACAGACGACTTTTCGCCGACAGAATGTCGATGGCCCTTGCCCATGCGCGAAGGAACAAGAGCGCCATGGGGGTGGTTTATCTGGATCTGGACGACTTCAAACAGATCAACGACACGTTCGGGCACGGCGCTGGGGACATCCTGCTGAAAAGGGTCGCAAGGTGCCTGGTGGCAACGGTGCGCGAGGAAGATACGGTGGCTCGCCTGGGCGGCGACGAATTCATCATGGCGCTGTGGCACGTCAGCGGTGTCGACTATGCAGCTACGGTGGCGGCAAGAGTGATCGCGGCGGTGTCGCAACCCTACTGCATACAGGGACATACCGTCGGCATCACCACCAGCGCAGGCGTGAGTATCTTTCCCGCCCACGGCGACGACGCGGAGACGCTCATAGAGAGCGCTGATCTGGCCTTGTACGAGGCCAAGCACGCGGGCAAGAACGCCTATCGCATCTCGGAGCGCACAGATATGTCAGCGGCAGCGCGCGGTCGACAGGACACCGCATTCAGCAAGTCACTTTCAAATGCGTCAGAGAAGATCAAGGATGGCCCATGAATGGTTAGTGTGTCCGAGATGCTCGACGCCAAGGTCCTGATCGTCGACGATCAGGATGCCAATGTGCTCCTGCTCGAGCGGATGCTGCGCGGCGCCGGCTATGTTTCCGTCACCTCCACGATGGATTCCGGCGAGGTCTGCGGGCTTCACCTCAAGCACCGCTACGACTTGATCCTGCTCGATCTTCAGATGCCCGGCATGGATGGATTTGAGGTGATGGAAGGCCTGAAAGCAATCGAAACGGACAGCTACGTTCCGGTGCTCGTGATCACCGCACAACCGGGTCACAAGCTGCGGGCGCTGGCAGCTGGCGCGAAGGATTTCATCAGCAAACCGTTTGACCTTGTCGAAGTCAAGACCCGAATCCACAACCTGCTGGAAGTGCGGCTGTTGTACAAGAAGCTCGAGAATTACAGCAGGGTGCTGGAACAGACGGTTCAGGAACGGACGGAGGAGTTGATCAGGGCAAACGGGCAGCTCTCGCAGGAGATAGAGGAACGCAAGGGAGCGGAAAGTTCGCTGCAGATCGCGTATGCGGAGAACAAGGAGTTAAAGGACCGCTTCCAGGCCGAGAACATCTATCTGCACGAAGATATCGATCGGGAGTTCAACTTCGGCGAGATCATCGGGCGCAGCAAGGCTCTCGAGTCTGTGTTTTTCAAAGTCGAACAGGTGGCGCCCCAGGACGCGACCGTTCTGCTCCTTGGCGAGACCGGCACGGGGAAGGGAGTGATCGCGCGTTCCATTCACAGCAGGAGCAGCCGCAAAGACCGGCCCATGATCACGGTCAACTGCTCGGCGCTGCCGGCGAACCTCATCGAAAGCGAGCTCTTCGGGCGGGAAAAAGGCGCCTACACCGGTTCCCACGAGCGGCAGTTGGGGCGCTTCGAACTTGCCGACAACAGCACCCTGTTTCTCGACGAGATCGGTGATCTGCCAATGGACCTTCAGGCCAAGCTGCTCCGGGTCATCCAGGACGGAGAATTCGAGCGGCTGGGCGGCCGAAAGACCATCAAGGTCGATGTGCGAATCATCGCGGCCACCAACCGGAATCTGGCGGAAGAGATCCGCGAGGGCAGGTTCCGGGAAGACCTGTTCTATCGCCTCAATGTTTTCCCGATCACGATCCCGCCGCTCCGCCAGCGCAAGGAGGACATCCCGCTGCTGGTCAATTATTTTGTTGCCAAATTCAACCGGAAAACAGGAAAGAAGATCGAGGCCGTGTTGAAGGAGACCCTGAACGCCCTCCAGGACTACAACTGGCCCGGCAACGTACGCGAATTGGAGAGCATCATCGAGCGCGCGGTGATCACGAGCCAGGGGTCCGCACTGCAGGTGCTGGATCGGTTCGAGAATTCTCGGAAGGGCGCGGAACAGGAGACGCGTGACGACTGCCAACCCCTCGGCGAGCGGGAACACGCCTACATCCTGGAGGTGCTTCAGAAAACCGGCTGGCGCATCGAGGGGGAGGTCGGGGCAGCGGTCATCCTGGGTCTCAACCCCAGCACTCTGCGCGGCCGAATGCGGAAATACGGTATCCGCCGTTAGTCCCTGAAAAGCAAATACGGGTTGCACCTGTTTCACCGCGGGTTCTTCATATTTGACGGTTCTGTCAAATATGACGCGTGCCTTTGACGGATTTCCCTTCGCCTCATTCGCACGCTCTTGAATTCACCCTGCACAATCAATCCGCACCTCTCGCAGAAGCCGCAGTTCTTCTGTGGCACGTTCCATGCTCTTTACCCTTCCTGGCAGTGGCGGGCAATCGGGTTTGCCACGAATTGCTTTTCAGATTTGAAAGTCCTCAGGGAGGGGACACGTCATGAAGAAGTGCAAAGGAAATTCACGAGAGTTGTTGCTGGCGGCAGTGGTCGGCGTTTTTTTGATCGGAGGCGCAAGCGCTGAGGCCGGCATCGGTCCGATGCCGGTAGACCTTGGTACCGCCGAAACTTTCGCGATTCTGAGCCAGAGCGGCATCACCGACGTGTATCGTTCCACCGTCGTCGGGGATGTCGGAACGAGCCCCATCACCGGTGCGGCGCTTCTTCTCACGTGCGGCGAAGTGTCGGGGAATGTCTACACCGTCGACGCGGCTGGTCCTCTCCCCTGTGCGGTGAATGACGCCACCTTCCTGACCTCGGCTGTGGGCGACATGGGATTCGCGTACGACGACGCTGCGGGACGGCTATCACCCGATTTCACTGAACTCGGCGCCGGTGAGATCGGCGGGCTGACCCTCGCTCCGGGCCTCTACAAATGGGCTACGGCTCTCTTGATTTCCACGGATGTCACGCTCTCGGGCGGCCCGGACGACGTCTGGATCTTCCAGGTGGCGGGAACTCTGAACCAGGCCAACTCAACGCGGGTGACGCTGGCTGGCGGCGCGCTGGCCAAGAACATCTTCTGGCAGGTCGCTGGCGCGGTGACGATTGGAACCAACGCGCACTTCGAGGGCATCGTTCTGGGTAAGACCATGATCGCCGCCAACACTGGAGCCTCGGTGAACGGCAGATTCTTGGCGCAGACCGCAGTCACTCTCCAGATGAATGCGATTACGGAGCCCGCCAAGTAAGGACGCAGCTTCTTCGTGTGGGTTTGTCGCTCACCCACACTGGTACGAACAACGGGTTACGGATTTCGGTCTGTAACCCGTTGTGTTTCCCGCTCTGGTGCAAACAACGAGCTTTGGTCAGCTTTCTGATCGAGCAAGCGACTCGTTCCGGCGCGCGATCACTGGATCCGACTTCGAGAAGAGAGCAGATCAACCGCGACAAGGAGAACGCTGATGAGAGCCAGGAACGAGATGGAAGGCATGTCCGTGGGACCTCGGTTTACCTCCGCCGCCTGGATGACGATGATCCTCGGCATCCTCACGGCGATGCCAACTCAGGCAGCGGGTCCAGACCCGGTCAACCTTGGAACGGCCGGCGAATTCGTGATTCTCTCGAAAGCGGGAATCTCGACCACGGGTGTGACCGCGATTACGGGTGATATCGGGGTCAGTCCGATCGCGGCGATTGCCATCACGGGCTTCGACTTGATCCTCAGCCCCCCGAACGAGTTCTCGACATCCTCACTGGTCACCGGCAGGGTGTACGCCTCGGACTACGCGCCACCCACCCCCGACATGATGACGGTCGCCGTGGAGGACATGGAAACCGCCTACACCGACGCAGCGGACCGGACTCTGCCTGACTTCACCGAGCTGCACGCCGGCGATCTCACCGGACAGACTCTGACTCCAGGGCTCTACAAGTGGGGAACCGGCGTCTTGATCTCTGCCGGCGGGGTGACCCTCTCGGGCAGCCCGACCGATGTCTGGATCTTCCAGATCGCGCAGGATCTGACCGTCGCTTCAGGTGCCATCGTGACTCTGGCCGGTGGCGCAAGCGCCGCCAATATCTTCTGGCAGGTCACCGGCGAGACCACCCTGGGAACGACGGCTCGACTGAAGGGGATCGTTCTGTGCGCCACCCAGATAGCGATGAGCACGGGCGCGAGGCTGCTGGGCAGGGCGCTGGCGCAAACCGCCGTCACCCTGGACGCGAACACCATCCACATGGCAGCGAGTGACAATTCGCTGTTCATCGACGGCTTCGAGACCAACGATACGTCCCGTTGGTCGGACACGTTCGAGTAAGAGGTCGACGTTCGACTCGGGAGGAGGCGCGGCTGCGCTCGCCGACCGGAAGTGCCGCCGGGGCGGGATGGGCGCGAGATCATTGGACCTGTGCGCGCAGCGCAAGTCATCGATACCGGGCTCGTTCGACGGCGGCGTAAGCCCCTGCAGCAAAGTGAGATCGAGAATGGTGGAGCGGAAGGGGTTCGAACCCTCGACCCCCACGTTGCGAACGTGGTGCTCTCCTTGCTGAGGTGCCAGCGGAATGCAGTGCGGGGCGGCGGTCAGGCGATCGGCGCTGCTGCGGGCAGCCACGGTCCTTCCGGCGGCCATGTTCCTTCGCGCCGGGTTTTCTGGCGCACGTCGCCGAACACCGGCGACAGGAACGCAGAGAGCGCGTGCGCGAACTCGGCGCCGGGGTCGAGAGCCAGGGTGAGCCCCGCGCGGCGGGCGAACGCCCGCACTTGCGCGGGCCGCGACGGATTCTCCCAGTAGGCCGCCGTCAGCCCGAGCGGCTCTTGCTCCGGAATCGGTGTGCGCCGTCTCTCGAACGTCCTCTGGATCGCCTCGGCCAGGGTCGCGCGATCGAATTCGAAGTGGCTCGCCAGGTGGTGCAGATCGAAGAAGTCCTTAATGCGGCTGTTGCGATCGCCGAGGACCACAATGGCCTCGAGCTTTTCCGCCACCACGGCTTCGCGCGGATAAGCCAGAATCCGGGGCGGAGGAAAGTCGAGCAGCGCCGGGTACAGACAGGACCGGGCCGCGGGCCACACCGAGTCGCCGACTCCCATGTCGATCTGCAGGGTCAGGCGAGCCGTGCCGCAGTGCGCCAGCAGGGTCACTCTCGTTCCGGCGTACTCGTCTTCGGCGCGGATCGGCTCGATCCGAAGCGTGTCAGCGTCGAATTCAATGCCGTCCGGCTCCACCGGAACCGCACAGATCGCCTGGACGTCGCTGCGGATGGCCCCGAGCGATCCATCGCCCTGGCGCAGGAGATCCAGATCCCGCGTCGCGCGATAGGGCTGATCCGACCAGAGACGAAGCAGCATGGCGCCTTTGAGCACGAAGCGTTCGTGGGCCGCGGACTTTCCGAGGCGGTAGAGGAAGCGTTCGAAACAGAAGCTCGTGAGGAGTGTCTGATAGACGTCGCCGGTCTCTCTCGCCCGATGGAGCAGGCGCGCGGCGACGGAGGCGGGCAGGTTGGTTTTGCCGCTGGTCATGCGATCGCGTCCATATACGGTTGCATCACGCGCGACACGCGGCAGATCCTCGCGTAGCGGGCGAGCTCGGTCGCGCGGCCCCGGTGCCGTCGGCCGAAATCGCGCAGCGCCTCGATCGCAACATCGACGCCCACCTTGTTGCGGTACTTGAAGCAGTCGGCGACCGTCTTGGCAGCCGAGTAGACGCGCACCTCGACGCCCTCTAGTCGATGCATTTCGATGCCCTCGGTGAACGCCGGGCCCGAGAAACGCGCGACCCGCAGGCGCGGGTAGTCGAGCTTCGGCCGGCGCGCTTTCTCAGGCAGAGCGATCCACACCTCGGCCGGGGCCTGCGTCGTCAGCTCATGGAAGCGCAGCGCCGTAAGCAGGCAGAAGATGCCACCCGGCACCCGCTTGGCGACGTGCGCGAGGGTGTGTTCGGCGGTGAGGGGGTGCTCGGCGGAAACGTAGATCCCCCGCGCCTGCCGCTCGACCAGCCCCTTGCGAACGAGGCGATAGAGTTGCCCACGGGAGATACCGTGCGCTTCGAGCTCCGCCGCGCGCACGATGCCCAGTCGGCGGATCACCCGGAGGGCCTGCTCCTCGCGATGGGTGGCCATGTTGGGCTACATGATACGAAACGTCGGTGGTTGAGCACAAGTACCGACGAATCGTCCTCTGACCTGTACGGAACGAGGCGCGGAGATGTCCGTTCATCTCAGGGAGATTGATCGCGCCTGACGGAACCGCGAGAGTGAGGTCGCGCTAGCAAAATCGCAGCGACGAGGCTTCGCTGACGCGACTCAGAGGCCAGCGACTCGGAAGCAGTCGACTTCCGAGTCCTGGGCGCAGCCAGTAGGATCTCGAACACCAGTCAACCCGCTGAAGAATCGCCAGCTGCCACCTCGACTCGTCACTTGCACGTCGTTTGGTTTGCCGCGTAAGCGCTTGCGGCAGAGTGAGTTGGAAATGGTGGAGCGGAGGGGGTTCGAACTCTCGACCCCCATGTCCTCGGAATACAGGATGCCCGCCCGGAGTCGCTGGTTCGAGGCGCGACCGTCGCCAGCGCGCGCAGCCGTCAGTCTTTGACTGGCGAGATCAGGGTTACGGTAGGGAAATAGGTTCGAATTCTGGCGGTATCTCGCGTCAGAACCGGAATATCGCGCACCGCGGCGTGGGCACCGATGAAGGAGTCGGCGAGCACGCCGGTGCGGGTGCCCTTCCGCTCCCGGTACTGGCGGTAGGCCTTTCCCGCCAGAAAGAGCGCCTCTCGCGGGATCTCTTCGAGGTGAGCGCCGAAGCCGGTCAGCGCGAGCTCGGCGGTTTCGATGCTCGGGTAAGCCGCAGCGAACTCTGCGTAGATGATTGGATTGATCAGCAACGGTCCCCGGTCCGCGGCCTGCTCGAGCTGGGCGAGAGACCAGCTCCCCCAGGATGGGTCCGGCTGCACGATGTCCAGCAGGATGCAGGTGTCGACCAGAATCAACGCAAGCCCGGGTCCTTGGCGTCATCCTCGTAGCCGCGCAACAAACGCATCAGTTCGTCGGTCGTCCTGCCCGTCTGAAGCGTTCCCCGGAGCTTGGTGAAGCGCCCGCCCGGTCGCCGTCTCCTCGCATCCGGGCGCGCTGGGCGGACCACGACTTCGCCGTCTGGACGGAGCTCGAACTCGACCTTCGCGCCCGGCTCGAGGCCCAGATGGACGCGCAGTCTCTTCGGAACGGTGACTTGACCTTTGCTGGTCATAGTACTAGTCATCGGAGGCTCCAAGTATTACTTCTCGAAAGAGTGTAATACCTGCGCTGCAAGAGGTACAAGGGCGGTCGCTCTTGGCAGCTTGAGGGCAGCCTCTCTGGGTGGGTCGAGGCCTCGCGACGGCGGGTACACTGGCACGATGGCGAACTCTGCGAACGTGACAGGACTCCGCAAGCTGCTGCGGGGCGAGCTCGAGGGAGTGGTGCTCTATCGCGCGCTCGCCGGGATCGAGAGCCGGCCGGAGTTGAAAGAGGTCTACGGCCGGATGGCCGAGAGCGAGGAACGGCACGCGGCGCGGTGGCGGAAGCAGCTCGTCGAGGCGGGCGACAAGCGCCCCGATCCCTCGATCGGCTGGCGCACGCGTCTCATGATCGCGCTGGCGAAACGTTTCGGCGTCGACTTCATCCTGCCGACGATCGCCGAGCGCGAGAAGATCGACAGCGCCGGCTACGCCGTCGGCGTGCCGGGAATCGCCGCCGCTCCGGCCTTGGCCGGCGACGAGCGCTCGCACGCCAAGCTCCTCGGTGTGATCGCGGCGAAGGGCACCGGCGGCATGGAGGGCGGCGCCCTCGCCCAGCTCGAGGGACGGCACCGGGCGGCGGGCGGCAACGCCCTGCGCGCCGCGGTGCTCGGCGCCAACGACGGTCTGGTGTCGAACCTCTCGCTGGTCATGGGGGTCGCCGGCGCCGAGCTCGCCGGGAGCTCGATCCTGGTCACCGGTCTCGCCGGTCTCCTCGCCGGTGCGGGCTCGATGGCACTCGGCGAGTGGCTCTCGGTGCAGAGCGCGCGCGAGCTCTTCCAGCACCAGATCGAGATCGAAAAGGCCGAGCTCGAAGCCGACCCGGAGGAGGAGCAGCGCGAGCTCGAGCTGATCTATCGCGCCAAGGGGCTCGACCCCGAGGCGGCGAAGAAGATCGCCGCGCAGCTCGTCGCCGACCCGGCGCGCGCCGTGAACGCCCTGGCGATGGAGGAGCTCGGCGTCGACCCCAAAGAGCTCGGCGGCTCGGCCTGGGTGGCGGCGATCACCTCCTTCGTGCTCTTCGCCATCGGCGCCGTCATCCCGGTCATCCCCTACGGCCTTCTCGAGGGTCCGGCCGCACTCTGGACCAGCGTCGTGGCGAGCGCCTTCGGCCTCTTCGGCATCGGCGCCCTGATCACCCTGATGACCGGCCGGAGTGTCTGGTTCTCTGGGCTCCGCCAGCTGCTCTTCGGCCTCGTCGCCGCTGCGCTGACCTACGGCGTCGGCCACCTGATCGGGGTTTCACTCGCCGGCTGACGGCTCCACTCGCCGGCTGACCGCCGGCGAAGGGCCGCCCGCTGGAGATTCCTCGGAGCGCGGGAGTCGGCTGCGCTAGCATCGCGGACTTGCGAGGAGAGATCTCATGTCCCAACGGTCGGCGCTCGTTTTCTTTGCCTTCATGACCTCCGCTGAGCTCGCGGGCTCGGCTCGCGCCGACGAGGCGACGCGCTTCCACGAGCTCCTCGAGCGCGAGTGGACCGTGAGGTTGGCGGAGAGTCCTCTGCTTGCGACCTACGTCGGCGTGCACACGAGCGACGACCGGTTGGGCGACCAGACCGAAGAGGCCTTCGCCCGCCGCGAGCGCGAGACGCGCGCTTTCCTCGCGGCGCTCGAGAAGGTCGACCGCGCGGCGCTGCCGGCGGCCGACCAGGTGAGCTACGACCTCTTCGGCACTGAGCTGCGGGACCGGATCGACTCGCGGCGCTTCGGCGAGGAACAGCTCATGCTGAACGCCGACTCGGGGTTCCACACCGAGCTCGCGCAGCTCCCGGACCAGGTGCCGCTCGCGACCGTGCCGGACTACGACAACTACCTCTCCCGCCTGCGGCAGTTTCCGCGCGTCTTCGACGAGGGAATCGCCCTGATGCGGCGCGGCCTCGCGCGCGGCATGACGCCGCCGCGGGTGGCGATCGCCGGGGTCGACGCGACCGCCGCGGCGCACGCCGTCGCGACGCCGGAGGAGAGCGTCCTCTACAAGCCGTTCACCGATTTTCCGGCGGCCTTGGCGGAGACCGAGCGCGTGCGCCTGCGGGCGGCGGGCAGGAAGGCCGTCGAGGAATCGGTGTTGCCTTCCTACAGGCGATTCCGCGATTTTCTGCGCGACGAGTACCTGCCGCAGAGCCGTACTTCGCTTGCCGCCGCGGATCTCCCCGACGGGCGCGAGTACTACCGCTATCTCATCCGCCACTTCACCACCCTCGACATGACCCCCGAGGCGATCCACGAGCTCGGCCTCGCGCAGGTGGCACGGATCCGCGCCGAGATGGAGGGCGTCAAAGCCAGGACCGGCTTCACCGGCGACTTCGCCGCCTTCCTGCAGTTTCTGCGCACCGATCCGCGCTTCTACGCCAAGAGCGCCGAGGAGCTGCTGAAGGAGGCTTCGTTCATCGCCAAGCAGATGGACGGCAAGCTTCCCGCTCTCTTCCACAAGCTGCCGCGTCAGCCCTACGGCGTCGCGGCGGTGCCGGCGGCGATGGCGCCGAAGTACACCAGCGGCCGCTACGTCTCGGCGCCGGTGGGGGGGACGCAGCCCGGCTGGTACTGGGTCAACACCTACGCCCTCGACAAGCGGCCGCTCTACAACCTCGAGGCGCTCACCTTCCACGAAGCGGTGCCCGGGCATCATCTGCAGGGCGCCCTGTCGCAGGAGCTCGAAGGCCTGCCGCAGTTCCGCCGTTTCCTCTACGTCGATGCGTTCGGCGAGGGGTGGGGCCTCTACAGCGAATGGCTCGGCACCGAGGCCGGCTTCTATACCGATCCCTACCGCGACTTCGGCCGGCTCGGCTACGAGGCCTGGCGAGCATCGCGGCTGGTGGTCGACACGGGACTCCATGCCTTCGGCTGGAGCCGCGAGCGGGCGATCGACTACCTGGCCGCCAACACCACGCTGCCGCTGCACGAGGTCACCACCGAGATCGACCGCTACATCTCGTGGCCGGGTCAGGCTCTGTGCTACTACCTCGGTTTCATGAAGATCCGCGAGCTGCGCGCGCGTACCGAAGCTGCTCTCGGGACCGCGTTCGACGTGCGCGACTTCCACGACGCGGTGCTCGCGAACGGCGCCCTCTCGCTGCCGGCGCTCGAACGGCAGATCGACGACTTCGTCGCGGCGCAGCAGAAACCGGCGAGCGCGCACTGAGGTGACGTCGTTGCGGGTGCACTACGAGCTCGCTCTCCCGGCGGGAAGGGCGGCGGGAGAGTCGGCGCGCGACAGGGCGTCGGCGATTGCGCGCGAGCAGACGGTCGAGATTCCGGCCGGTGTCGCGGCGCCGGAGATCGAGCGCCGCACGATCGGTGTCGTCGCGTCGGTCGAGATGGTCGGAACCCGGCGGGCCCTGGCGGCGATCGACTATCCGTGGCGCGAGCTGATCTCGGACCTGCCGCAGCTGCTGAACCTGCTCTACGGCAACATCTCGCTGCAGCGCGGGATACGAATCGCTGGCGTCGACTGGCCGGCGGCGCTCGTCGGGCAGTTCCCGGGACCGGCCTTCGGCGTCGCCGGCCTGCGCGAGCTCACCGGCGTTCCCGGGCGGCCGCTGCTGGCGTCGGCGCTGAAGCCGGTTGGGCTTGGCGTGCCGGCGCTCGCGCGCCTCGCGAGTGAGTGCGCGCTCGGCGGCATCGATCTGATCAAGGACGACCACTCCCTCGCCGACCAGCCCGCGGCGCCCTTTCGCGAACGCGTGCTGACGGTGGCCGAGCATGTGGCGCGCGCCAACCGGCAGAGCGGCCGCAACTGCCTCTACGTGCCGAACCTGACCGGACCGGTCGATCACCTGGGCGAGCGCCTCGAGGATCTGCGCGACGCCGGCGTTCGCGCCGCGATGGTCGCGCCGCTGCTCCTCGGCCTCGACGCGGTAAGGGCGCTCGCGGCGGCGGCCGGGGGGGCGGGCATCGCGCTTGTCGGCCATCCGGCGTTCGCCGGAAGCCTGTTCGCACCGCGCCAGGGGATCGCGCCCGAGGTCCTGCTCGGCGATCTCTTCCGCATCGCCGGCTGCGACGTCGTCATCTATCCGAACGCCGGCGGACGGTTTCCGTTCACGCTGCGCGACTGTCAGGCGATCCAGCGGCGGTTGCTGGCGCCGCTCGGCGGTCTGCGGCCGGCCTTCGCGATGGTGGCCGGCGGAATCGACGCGGCCAAGCTGGCGCGCTGGCTGCCGGGGTATGCCACCGATACGATCTTCCTCGTCGGTGGGAGTCTTCTCGGCCGGCCGGACCTCGCCGCGGCGGCGGCGGAGTTGAGTGAGGTCGTGGCAGGCGCGGACGATCTCAAGGGGCGCAAGGGGCGCAGGGGCCGCGGGGGGCGGGAATGAAGCTCGGTTCGAAGGTCATGGCGGCGCGCGACTACCGCTGGCCGGTGGCGCTCAGGCCCTACAAGGAGGGCGGCGAGCTCTATCGCGATGTCAGCCGGCAGACCCTCCTCGGGGAGGGCGAAGGGGAGGAGGCGCTCACTTTCGTGACGCGCTACTTCGAGATTGCGCCCGGTGGATTCTCGACTCTCGAGCACCATCAGCACCCGCACTCGGTCGTCATTCTGCGCGGCCGCGGATCCGTGCAGCTGGGCGAACGGCGCTTCGCCATCGCTGTCGCCGACTGCGTCTACGTTGCGCCGGGCGAGGTCCACCAGTTCCGCGCCGACCAGGGCGAGGCGCTTGGATTCCTCTGCATCGTCGATCGCGACCGCGACCGGCCGGTGCCGGTCGAAACGCCGTAGCCGTTCCAGCCAATTCACCCGTTCGGGCGGCATCGATTTCCTTCACGGTTCGATAGGCTCGAGCGCCATGAAGCGATCCCGAGTCGTCCTCCTCTGGCTGGCCGCCATTGCGATCACCGTCGGCTCCGCGGCCTGGCAGCGCCGCACCGGGCCGACCTATCCCCTGCGCGGCAGCGCGATGCTCGGCGGCGAGACCATCACCTACCGCCTGCTGCGGTCGCAGAACACCGGCGAGCCACTGCCGGTGAGAGTCCGCGCCTCGGCCGGCGTCACCGGCGAAGTCGCCTGGCGCCGCTACCCTTCGAACGAGCCGTTGCAGAGGGTGGCGCTCGCGCGCCGGGGCGAGGAGCTCGAGGCCGCTTTGCCGGCGCAGCCGCCAGCCGGCAAGCTCGAGTACTTCGTCCACCTGACCAACGGCGCGGCGAGCGTCGAGCTGCCTGCTCCCACGGTCGCGCCCAGGAAGGGCGCCGTGGCGCGCTTCAAGGGCGCGGTGCCGGCGCACGTTCTGGTGCCGCACATCGCGACCATGTTCTTCGGCATGTTGTTCGCGAATGCCGCGGCGCTCTCGGCGGTCGCGCAGCGCGACCAGGCGCGGCGTCAGGCCTGGATGGCGTTCGCGCTGCTCGCCGTCGGCGGGTTGATCCTCGGACCAGCGGTGCAGAAGTATGCGTTCGACGCCTGGTGGACCGGGTGGCCTTTCGGCCACGACCTGACCGACAACAAGACCGCGGTGGCGGTGGCGGCCTGGGGCATCGCGCTGGCGGTGTCCGGCGGGGCTCGCGGCGGGAGCCGTGCGCGGCGCACGGCATCGGTCGCGATCGTCCTGGCAGCGCTCGTGACGCTCGCCGTCTTCATCGTGCCGCACAGCATGTTCGGCTCCGAGCTCAAGGTGCAGTGACCCCTTCGTGAGCGCGCGAGCGCGCTTCCGCGATTACTGGGAGACGGTCGGGCGAAAGCCCCGCGGGCACGGCGAGCTGCTGATCTCGCCCGTTCTGGAAGGCGCCGTTCGAGCGCGACCGGTGCTGGTCTACCTCCCACCCGGGTATCGTGACGGGCGCGAGCGCCTGCCGGTGCTCTATCTGCAGGACGGGCAGAATCTCTTCGATCCGGCGACCGCTTTCGCCGGGTCGTGGCACGCCGAGCGCGCTCTCGACCGGCAGGCCCGACGCGGGCGGCCGGTCATCGCCGTCGCGATCCCGAACGCCGGCGTAGGGCGCATCCATGAATACAGTCCGTTTCGCGACCGCCGGTACGGCGGCGGTGGAGGAGATGCCTATCTCGAGTGGTTGACGGAAAGGGTGCAGCCGCTCGTCGAACGGAGTTTTCGCGTCGCCCGCGAGCCGGAGTCGACGGCGATCGCCGGTGCATCGATGGGTGGGCTCATCAGCCTCTGCGCTTTCTCGCGGCACCGGCAGACTTTCGGCCTCGTCGGAGCGATGAGCCCTTCGCTCTTCTTCGCCGGCGAAGCGCTCACCCTGGAGCTCGAACGGCATCCACCTGCGGGCGGGCGCGTCTATCTCGACATCGGCACCCTCGAAGGCCGGCGCGACCGCCGGCGCAAGACGGCGCCGAAGTCGCCCTCGGGGGCGATGAAACGACTGCGGAGGCTCCGCCGGAGTCTCGAGCAGACGGACTATCGTCGCGGCGTCGATCTCGAGTGGATCGAAGAGCCCGGCGGGCGCCACGACGAATCAGCGTGGGCGCGGCGCCTGCCGGGGATGGTCGACTTTCTCTTCCCGCCGGATTGAACCGCTCAGCGGGTGAGCAGGCGCTCGATCGCCTCGCGGATCCAGCGTGCGGCGCGCGGCTCGCCGCTCTGCGCCAGCCAGAAATGCGCCTGGGCGCGCACCTCGTCGTCGGCCGACTCGCGCCCGAGATGGACGAGAGCCAGCGGGGCTTCCGGGTCGGCGAGGACCTCCGCCAGCGCGACGGCGGTCATCGCCTCCCTGCCGCGCCGCGCGTTCACGGCTTGTCCGTGAGCAGGCGCTCGATCTCGTCCATCGCCTCGTCGTCGTCCATCATCGAGAGGTACTGGACGATCTTCTTCTTGAGCTCAGGGTCGCTCTCCTGGCGCAGCAGGCCGATTATCGCCTTGCCGTTGCCGGCGAGCATCAGCCCCTGGATGATCCTGCCGCGCAGTTCGGGATCCTGGGTCGTCTTGTAGAGCTCGACCAGTTCGCTGTCGGCGCCGACCGCGCCGAGGAGCTCGATCGCCTTGCCGCGCAGCTCGCGGTCGGGCTCGCTGCGGGCGGCGGCGAGGAGCTGCGCCTTGTCGCCGGCGATCATGAACGCCTCGAGGACGGCGCCGCGGGTCTCCTTCGAGGCCGTCCCGCGGTAGATCTCGGAGAGGGCGCGGATGTCCTCCGGGTCGCCGGCGATGCCCAGCGAGCGTACCGCCTCGATCTGCAGCTCGGCCGGCTTGCCGTTCTTCGCGGTCTCGACCAGGACGCCACGGGCGCGCGGCTCGTCGCTCTGCGAAAGGACGAAGAGCGCCCGCTGCTTGACCTGCAGCGAACGGTCTCCGGCGAGGATCTTCTCGAGGATCGGCAGCGCCCGGGCGGAGTCCATCTGCATGAGGCCGTCGAGGGCGTAGAGCTGGAGGTCGTCGTCGGGCGAAGTGCCCGGCGAGCCGCCGCGGTCGCCGGCGACGACCGGTCGCGCGAATGTCGGCCCGGAGGTCCGCGGCCCGGTCGTCACAGCTCCGGCGCCCGGAGCGGACCCGCGCGGCGCGCTGCCGGTGAGCGCGATCTCGAGCGCGTCGGCGTCGTCGAGCCAGACGCTCTTCGGGTAGGAAAGGCGCAGGCTCTTTAAAGTCTGGAGGGCTTCGCTCTTGCGGCCCAGCTTTTCTTCGGCGTAAGCCTTCCAATAAGTCGCAGCGTCGCCGTCCGCGCCCTTCGCGTCGGCGACGCTCGCAAAGCGCCGCGCGGCTTCCTCCCAACGCGCCTCGTCGAGGGCGCTCTGGGCGTCGCGATAGGCGGGGCTCCTGCCCTCGCCGTCAGCGGAGAACAGGGTGGCAGGGAAGATGCGTGCTTCCGCGGCAGGCGAAGCGGCGACCAGCGCGGCGGCGAAAGAGCAAGCGACGAATGCGGCCAAGGGTGAACGAGCCAGCGTGAATGTCATGCGAATACTCCTCACGAAACGGTTTGGGTGTGGGGTTTGATCGCTGCACGAGAGGCGCCGGCGTCGCGCTGCAGACGCTCGCCGGTCACCCGGAGTTTGAACAGCAGGTCGGTGCGCTCGATGCGCCGCTGGGCGGCGGCGACATCGTCGGGGGCGGCACCTTCGCTGTGGGCGAGCTCGAGCAGCAGCGGCTCGAGCTCGTCGAGCAGGGCGACGATGCGGCGTTGGCCGGAGCGCTCGGCGGCGGTGCGGTAGAGACGGTTCGACGACACCAGCGCCTCCGCCCATGAGCTCTCCTCGGCGAGAGCGGCGGCGTCGGTCGGGGCGGCGTTGGTGACCCGCGTCAGCAGGCGTTCGGAGCCCGCGAGGTGAGTTTCCACCGAGGCGAGCAGCAGGCGTTCGCGCGCCGCCGCCGAGAGGCCAGTGGCACCGGCCACCGCCGGAGCGCGAGCCTCCTGCCTGCCGGCGAGGTAGCCGAGGGCGAGCGCCGCGACGACGGCCAGCGATGCGGTGGCCAGGGTCCAGCGCGGGCTCCACCCGGCGGACGGGGTGCCCCCGCCGGAGAGCGACTCCAGCCAGGAAGGCTTGCGCTCGAGGCGCGGCCGAAGCTCGTGCCAGACCCGCGCCGCGAGATCGGCCGGCGGCTCGGGCGTGGCAACCGCAGCCGCGGTGGCGGCGGCGAGGTCGCGCGCCAGCTCGGCATAGCGGCGGCGAAGGTCGGCGCTCTCCGCGAGCGCCTGCTCGAGGACGCGCGGATCGGCAGACTCGCCGTAGTAGTGCAGGATCAACTCGTCCTCGTCCATTTGCGGAAGAGCTTCGGACGGCATCTCAGGCCGGTTCTTCATGGAGCGACTCCTGGTTCACGGGACTGGCCAGCGGGGCGAGCGGCGCGAGAGCGGTGCGGAGCTTGCGCACCGCCCGGAAGATCGACTGTTTGGTGGCGTTGTCGTGTTTGCCGAGCGTCGAGCTGATTTCGGCGATCGAGCGTCCCTCGTAGTGGCGCAGAACGAACGCTGCGCGTTCCGCAGGGGAGAGCTCGGCGAGGGCGGCATCCGTGCGCCGGCGGATCTCGGCGTCGAGCGCCTGGCGCTGCGGGCCGGCTTCGCCGGTCGGAAACTCCGCCAGGGCCAAGTTGCCCTCGTCCGGGAGATCGACCCGGACCGCGCGCTCGCGGCGCGTCCGGCGGGTCTGGTCGATGGCGGCGTTCACTGCGATGCGATGCAGCCACGTGCTGAATTCGGCGCGCTGGTCGAAGCGCGACAGAAAGCGGAAGGCGCGCAGGAAGGTCTCCTGAACTGCGTCTTCGGCCGCCTGAGCGTTGCCGGCAACGCGAAAGGCCAGGCCGTAGACCGCCCGGCTGTGCGCCACGACCAGGCCCTCGAAAGCGTCGGTGTCGCCGGCGAGCACGCGGCGGACGAGGTCTTGGTCCCGGGGATCCATTCTGGGAGCTTAGACGGCGCCCCGGGCGGACGGTTAGGGCGTTCGGCACGGCTCCCGCGGAGGGCTTCGAGGAACGGCTTCGCGGAGGGATCCGCGGGGTCTGAGTGTTTGCAGGATTGCCGCACCGGGGGACTTGCGCCCGCCCAATCGGGTGGTAGTCTATGTGAAGTAACTCACAAAAACTGTCTCTCAGTCGGTGTGCTTTGGAAGGGTGTGCGGGGGAATGATGTCGCCAGGCCTCATGTCGACGGAGTGTCAGTTTTCAGTTCCTGCCGTTGCTTCGGCTTTCGAGATCGTGGCCCTGGTTTGCCCCAAGGCGTTGACCAGCAAGGGAGCCGTGCGATGAGCGTTCCCTCTTTCAGTTTCGTTCGCCGGACCCGCGGCACCCTGGCTCTTCTGCTTGGCGCGACCCTCTGGGCGGCGCTCGGCGGCGCCACGCCGCTTGCGGCGCAGCCGGTCCTGGAGATCTTCTCGATCACCCACGCGCCGGCTTCGGTCGTGGCCGGTTCGGCCACCAACGTCGTCTACTCCCTCGACCTGCGGAATACCGCTGCCGGGGCCAGTGACGACGAGACCGCGGCCGTCCTCGACCTTCCCCTGGGGACCTCCTTTCTCTACCAGTCCGAGGCCCTGCCGGGGACGACCTGTTCGGTGGTCGCGGGATCGATCCTGCGGTGTCAGCTGGGCGCCATGGGAGATGGCGAAAGTCGGGCCGGCACTCTGACCCTGCGGGTCGCGGCGGGTGTCGCGGCCGGGACGCTCTCTGCCAACTTCAGCTTCTACGGCGCCGTCGACACCACGCCCGATCCCGAGACCGAAGACGTCACGGTGACGACCGAGGCGGATCTAGAGGTCGACAAGGTGGCGCCGTCGCCGAACAAGATTGTCCCCGGAAGCAACGTGGTCTACACGATTTCGGTCACCAACAACGGTCCCTCAAACGCGGCGTCAGTGACGCTCGACGATCCGATTCCCGCCGGTTTCGGCACCCGAACCTACAGCGGAGATTGCGGGCCCGCCTCCTGCAGTCTGGGAACGATCAATGCCGGCGCGGTCAGGAACGTCACCGTAACCTTTGCGGTTCCGGACGACTACCACATCGTCACTGTCACGTCGCCGGTCGTGAACTCCGCCACCGCGAGCAGCGCGACCTTCGATCCTTCGATGGCGAACCGCACCGACTCAGTTTCGTCGCCGGTCGAGCCCCAGGTCGCGGTCTCGGTCGTCCTGTCGAGCGCCGCCACCAGCGTGACTCCCGGCACCGCCGGCAGCTATGTGATCACGGTGTCGAAGAGCGGGCCGTCGCGGCTCGACCGGCTGCACGTCACTGGAGCCCTCAGTCTGCTCGGCGCGGTCTTCACGCCCTCAGAGGGCATCTTCAGCGCCACTTCGATCTCGCCCAACTGGATCGGTTTGGACCTCGCTGGCACCGACAGCGCGACGCTGACCTTCAGTGGCTGGGTGAGTCCGGCCCAGCCCGGCGGGACTCTCGCCGCCAGTGCGACGATCGCGGTAGAGCTCCCGTATGTAGATACGAGCGCCGGCAACGACACCGACGCCGAGTCGGACACGATCTCCCGCCTGTCCGATCTCTCCATCCTCAAGTCCAACAACCTGAGCGGGCTCATCCCCGGGCAGGCGGTGCCCTACACGATCACGGTTGCGAACCACGGTCCGAGCGACATCGCGGTGGCGACGGTCGTCGACAACTTCGACGCGACGCGCGTCTCGACGGTCAGCTGGAGCTGTTCCACGGCGCGGTCGATCACCGACCTGGGGCAACTCGTCGACGGCGCCGGCGGAATCGACGGCCTCGACGGCGCTTCGGCCGTCGCCGCGACTCTCGACGGCAAGCATGTCTATGCGGCGGCCTCCGCCGACAACTCGGTCGCCTTGTTCGTCCGCAACGCGACGACGGGCCTGCTCACCTTCGGCGATATCTACGCCGACGGCACCGACGCCAGCGTGATCGGCGGCGCCTCCGCGATCGCGGTCTCGCCGGACGGTGGGCAGGTCTACGTCACCGGCTTCAGCGACAACGGCCTGGAGGTCTTTACCCGCACGGCGCTCACCGGCGCGTTGGTCTCGCTCGAGACAGAGGTCAACGGCACCGCCGGAGTGACCGGCATGAGCGGCCCACGCGGCATCGCCGTGGCGCCGGACGGGCGCCACGTCTACGTCGCGGCGGCGACCGGCAGCGCGGTCGTGGTCTTCACGCGCAACCTCACCACCGGGTCTCTCGCCTGGAGCTCGACTCTGACCAGCGCCAGCCCCGGAGTCAGCGGCATCGGCGGCGCGCGCGCGGTCGCCGTCGCCCCCGACGGCCGGCATGTCGTGGTGGCGGGCGAGACCGACGGCGCAGTCGCGGTCTTCACGCGCAACCTGACGACCGGTGCGCTGACCTTCGCCGAGGCGAAGATCAACGGTGCCGGCGGGGTCAGCGGCATCGGCGGCGCGTCGGCGCTCGCCTTCTCGCCCGGCGGTGATGCGCTCTATGTTGCCGGCTTCGCCGACAACTCGGTCGCCGTCTTCAGCCGCAACGCCAGCGACGGGCACCTGGGCTTCATCGAGAAGGAGACCGACGGGGCGGGCGTGCCACTGGTCGACGGCATCGCCGGAGCGCGTGGCGTCGAGGTCAGTCCCGACGGCTCGCTGGTCTTCGTCGCCGGCGCCACCGACGGGGCGATCGCGGTCTTCAGCCGCAATTCGGGTGGGCCGCAAATCCACCGGCTCGATTTTCTCGACACCGCAGGACTCGGCTCGGCGGTCGATCTGGTTTTGACTCCGGCAGGCGAGCAGGTCTATGGCGTTGGAAGCACGACCGACGCCCTGGGAATGTTCTCGGAGTCGCGCGCCACTGTCGCCTGCCCGTTCCCGGCGGGGTCGGACCTCACTTTCTCGGAATCGGTGACGATTCCGGCGCAGAGCTTCGTCACTTACACCGCGGCGGCGGTGCTCCTGAACAGTGCCACCGGCACTTTGGTCAATACCGCAACGGTTGCCGCTCCGATCGGTGTCGACACCAACGCGGCGAACGACAGCTCGACTGACAGCGACCCGGTCGGCAGCGAGGCGGACATCACGCTCTCGAAGACGGCCAATCCGACCTCGGCGGTTCCCGGCGAGTCGGTCGTCTACACGCTAGCGGTCACCAACGCCGGCCCGGCGGACGTCGGCACCGCCTCGGTGACCGACTCCGGACTCACCAGCGCAGACTACTCGGCAGTGAGCTGGAGCTGCGTCGGCCAGGGTGGAGCGGTCTGTGGGTCGCCCGCCTCCGGAACCGGAAACATCAATCACGCCGGTAACGTGAATCTCCCCGCCGGCGGCACGGTCACCTACACCATCAACGTGACGATCGCGACGAATGCCGTCGGAACGGCCTGCACCGCGGTGCCGACCAGCGCCTGCGTCAAGAACACCGGCACAGCGACGATTCCGGCGACCTTCATCGACCCGACGCCGACCGACCATACCTTCACGGTCGAGGTTCCGATCTCGCCAAAGGCCGATCTCTCGATCTCGAAGTCGGTGCTGACGCCGCTCGAAGACATCGCCGCCGGCGCGCCGCTCGATTTCCAGATCGTGGTGCGCAACTGCGGCCCGAGCAACGTCACCGGCGCCATCGTGCTGGACGCCTTCTCGGCCGACTACACCGGCGCGACCTGGACCTGCGTCGCGAGCAACGGCACCTGCCCGGCGAGCGGCTCGGGGAACCTGACCGCGGCGAATGCGCTGGTGAACTTGAACGGCGGGAATCCCGCGACCTGCGCCGGCGCCGGCCAGGCGACTTTCACCATCCTCGGCTCGGTCGTCGGTTCGCCCTCTTCGGGTGTGTTGTCGAACGTCGCCAAGGTGCTCGCACCGAGCGGCGTCTTCGATCCGAGCACCGGCAACAACACCGCCAGCGTCCAGGTGGTGCTCGAGGCCGAGACCGACATCGCGATCATCAAGACCGACGGCAGCACCGACGCCGTCCCGGGTGAACCGATCACCTACAGCATCACGGTGTTCAACACCGGTCCGGACGACGCGCAACTGCTGCAGGTCGCCGACATCTTCCCGGCGGCGCTGCGCAACGTGTCGTGGACCTGCAACTCCGAGGCCCCGGCCCTGGGCACCTTGACCTTCCTCGAGGAGCAGCGACAGGGTGGGACGACCGACCTCGGGCCGCTCGTCGGCCTTACCGGCACCCGCGACCTGGCGATGGCTCCCGGCGGGAGTTTCGTCTATGCCTCGGGTTTCGCCGAGGGGGCGCTCTCCACCTTCAGCCGCGACCCCGCGGACGGCGCGCTCACCTACCTCGGCAAGCTCCTCGACGGCGCTACCCAGGGATTCTTGCTCGTCGACGGCCTCGCCGGCGCGAGCGGCCTCGCGGTCAGTCCGGACGGGTTGAATATTTACGTCGCGGGCGAGAGCGAGGACAAGGTCGCCGTCTTCACACGCAGCCTGGGGACCGGCCAGCCGACCTTCATCGAGGCGGTCGCCGAGGGCGACGTCCAGACCTCCGGGACGGTCGACGGTCTCGACGAAGCGCTGGACCTGGCGCTCTCTCCGGACGGCAAGCACCTCTATGTCGTGAGCCCGACCGAAGATGCGGTGGTGGTCTTCGCGCGCGACCCCCTGCTCTCGGGGCGGCTCGCCTGGGTGGAGGTGAAGAAAGACGGCGTCGGACTCGTCGACGGTGTCGATGGCGCCAGCAGCGTTCGTGTCAGCCCGGACGGCTACCATGTCTACGTCACCGGTTCCGTCGACGACGCGGTCGCGGTCTTCCGGCGCGAGACGAACAGCGTGTCGGTCGACTTCGGCAAGCTCACCTTCCTTCAGGTTCTCAAGGACGGCGTCGCTGGCGGGACCCACCTGGACGGGGCCGCCGGTATCGATCTCTCGCCCGACGGGGCCTTTGCCTACGTCGCGGCCGGTGGCGCGGACGACGCGGTCTCGGTTTTCAGCCGCAACACCACGACCGGAGACGCGCTCAATTTCGGCAAGCTGACCTACCAGTCCGAACGTCACGAGGGCGAGCTCTCGGGCCTCGGAGGGGCCGCGAGCGGTCTCGACGGCGCCCGGCAGGCGATGGTGAGCCCGGATGGACAGCATCTCTACGTGGCGAGCGAAGACAGCGACGCGGTTGTCGTCTTCCAGCGCAATCCCGCGACCGGCAGCCTCAAATTCCTCGGCGTGCACCGCGACGAGGCGGTCTCCGCCTGCGTCCAGCCGACCTCCTGCATCGTGCACAGCCTGAACGGTGCCGGTGCGCTGGTGGCCGATCCTGCAGGTGCGAACCTCTACGTGGCGGCGCGGAACGACAACGCCCTGTCCGTCTTCCTCCGCGCCGGCGCGCCGCCGTCGTTCGCCTTCGCCGGCGGCCAGCCGGGAAGCAATCCGCCGGCGCCAGTGACGAACGGCGTCGGCGGGGTCAGCGGCCTCAAGGCGGTCACCGAAGTCGCCGTTGCAGGTCCCCATCTCTACGCCGTCAGTTACGGTGACGAGGTCGAGCGCGGCTCGATCGTCGCGTTCTCGCGCGACGCTGCGACCGGCGAGCTCACCTTCGTCAACCGCCTCCAGGACGGCACCGGCGGCGTCGACGGTCTCGACGGCGCCTCGGCGCTGGTGGTCTACGACGACAACATCTATGTCGTCAGCCAGTCGCTCACCGAAGGCGACAACACGCTTGCCGTCTTCCAGCGCAATACCTTGACCGGTGTGGTCTCGTTCCTGGAGCTTCACCGCCAGAACCAGCTCGGTGTGAGCGGCCTCTTCGGGGCGAGCGACGTCGAAGTGACCTCGGACGGCAGCCATGTCTACGCCGTGGGACGCACCCCGGGCTCGCTGGCGGTCTTCAAGCGCGACGGCGGAAACGACGGGCGCCTGACTTTCAAAGAGAGCAAGATCGCCGGGGTCGGCGGCATCGTCGGACTCCAGGGTGCCCAGGGCCTGGCGCTCTCTTCGGACGACCGTCACGTCTACGTCACCGCCGCGGTGGACGACGCCATCGCGGTCTTCGAGCGCAACACCGACGGCGGCGACGTCGCCAACTTCGGTCGTGTCACCCAGATCCAGGTCGTGGACGGCATTCCCGGCCTCGACCGCGCGATGGAGATCGCCGCCAGCAGCGATGCCAGCGACACCGCTGGCAGCCGCCACCTCTACGTTACCGGGCACACCGCGGACTCCCTTCTGGTCTTCGATCGCAACGTCGAGTTGGCGAGCGACGACTTCGGCAAGCTCACCCTGGTGCAGAGCTTCAAGGACGGTATCGACGGCGTCGACGGGCTGAACGGAGCTCGCGCGGTCGCGGTGAGCCCCGACGGCAAGAACGTTTATGTCGCCGCCGAGGACGACGACGCGGTCGCGGTCTTCGCGCGCGAAGTGACCGGTGGCACGCTGGTCTTCGTCGAGGCCGCGTTCGACGGCCAGAACGGCGTCGACGGCATCGACCAGGCCTTCGGTATCGCGATCTCGGCCAACAGCCGCGAGGCCTACATCGCGGGCTTCGGCGACGACGCCATCGCCCTCTTCCGCCGCGCCTCCGGCTCACGCTGCACCGGCGCCGGCGTCGGTACGCTGCTCGACACCGGTGTCGAGATCGCCGCCGGCGGGCAGGTGGTCTACACGATCCAGGCGACGATCGACCCGGGCGCGACCGGATATCTGATCAACGAGGCCTACGTCACCGTTCCCCCCGCGATCCAGGAGCCGGGGCCCGACTCGAACGGTCTCCATCCCACGGGAGTCTGCACCGACAACGTGCCGCCGGTTCTGGTCCCACCCTTGCCGCCGCTCGCGACGATCGTCGGCAACAACGGTTGCCGGGACATCGACACCCTCACGCCGCGCACCGAGCTCGCGATCGACAAGAGCGACGGCGATGATGTCGCGGTGCCCGGCACGGAGATCACCTACACCATCACGGTGCGCAACGACGGGCCGAGCAATGTCGTCGGCGCCGCGGTGCAGGACGTCCTGACCGATATCTTCCCGACCGGTGCGGCCTGGACCTGTGTCGCCGCGCCCTCGGGCACCTTGACCTTCCTGGACGACTACGTCGAAGGCGAGACGCTGCCCGGACCGCAGACCGTCAGCGGGCTCGTAGGAGCGAAAGCGGTGGCGGTCAGCCCGGATGGTGAGCACGTCTATGCCACCGGCCTGGGCGGTGACTCGATCTCGGCTTTCAGCCTCGACGGCGGGCTCGGAACGCTCGAGTTCGTCGCCTCCTACTTCGACGGCGCGGCGGGAGTCGACGGCCTGAACGGGGCGACGGACGTTCTCGTCTCGCCCGACGGCCAGAACGTCTACGTCGCCGGGCAGGTGGATGACGCGGTAGCCGTCTTCACCCGCCAGGACGACCCGCTCTTGCCGTTGTTCGGAGCGCTCACCTTCCTCGAGCTCCAGCAGTCGCCGGCGGTGGCCGGCCTCGACGAGCCGGTGGCATTGGCGATGGATGTGGCCGGCGATACGCTCTATGTCGCCGCCGCCAACAGCAACGCCGTTACCGTGTTCGACCGGAATACGACGACCGGCGCCCTGACCTTCCTCGAAACGCTCGTGGATGGCGTGGGCAGCGTCGATGGGCTCGCCGGTGCGAGCTCGGTCGCGGTCAGCTACGACGGCGAATGGGTCTACGCCACGGGCGAGAACGACGACGCGGTCGTGGTCTTCGATCGCGATCCAGGAACCGGCGCGCTCGCCTTCGCACAGAACAAGATCGACGGTATCGGCGGCGTGGACGGCCTCGCCGTGCCGCGCAGCGTCGTGGTCTCTCCGGACGACCTGAACGTCTATGTCGCGGGCTCGGGCGACAATGCGATCGCCGTCTTCACCCGCGACCTGGTGCTCGGTACGCTGACCTTCCGTGAGGTCGTGCGCGACGGGGTGGGCGGCGCCGACGGCATCGCCGGGGTCTCCGCCCTCGCGGTGAGCGACGACGACGGTCTCGGATTCCATCTCTACGCCGCCGGCTCGGGCGAGAACGCGCTCGGGATCTTCCGCCGCGACGCCGCCGATTTAGGACGGCTGACCTTCGTCGACGCCGAACGCGACGGTTCCGGCACGGTGAACGGACTCGCCGGCTCGAGCGACGTCGCCCTGTCGCCGGACGGCGCGATCGTGATCGTCGCCGGTCCGGTCGACGACGCCCTGGCGCTCTTCCGCCGTCCGACCGACTCTTCCTGTTCGAGCGGCTCCGACTTCGCCGGCCCGCCCATCGTGCTCGACGACGTGGTCAACATCGCGGCCGACAGCCAGATCGTTTATCGGGTCACCGGTCTGGTCGACCCCGAGCTCTGCCAGGTCTACCCCTGCACCCTGGACCTCGAGAACACCGCGACGGTCGCCGCACCGACCGACACCAACGTCGCCGACGACACGGACACCGACTCCGACGATCTCTCGCCGCGGGCCGACCTCGAGATCACCAAGACCGACCACATTTCGGTCCTGCAGGGGCTCGCCGGGGCCTCGGCCCTGGCGGCCAGCCCGGACGGCACGGGGGTCTACGCCACCGGCCTGATCGGGGACGGCGTTGCCGCCTTCACCCGCGCGCCGGCAACCGGTGCACTCACCTTCGTCGAATCCGAGCGCGACAGTTCAGGCGGCGTCGACGGCCTGAACGGCGCGGCGGCCGTGGTGGTCTCCGGCGACGGCGCGCAGGTCTATGTCGCCGGTTCGTCCGACAACGCGGTGGTGGCCTTCGCCCGCGACACAGCGACCAACGAGCTCACCCTGCTCGAGCTAGAGCGCAACGGCTTCGGTGGGGTCACCGGCCTGCTCGGTCCCGATGGGCTCGCGCTCTCGAACGATGGCAAGCATCTCTATGCCGCCGCCGCTGGTTCGAGCTCGGTGGCGATCTTCGGCCGCGACAACAGTCCGGCGAGCGCCACCTTCGGCAAGCTCCAGTTCCTCGGTGAGGTTCGCGACGGAGTCGGCGGGGTCAACGGCCTCGCTCTGGCGCGATCGCTCGCGCTGTCGCCCGACGGTGCCCACCTCTACGTTGTCGGCGAGGCGGACAACGCGGTGGCGGTCTTCGCCCGCAACAGTGGCTCCGGCGTGCTGACGTTCGTTCAGTTCCACAGTGACGGCGTCGGCGGAGTGACCGGCCTGGCCGGTGCCCGCGCCGTGGCGGTCTCTCCGGATGGAGCCCAGGTCTACGTCGCCGGCGGCACCGCGAACGCGGTGGCACTCTTCACCCGCCAGACGAGCAATGCGAGCCCGGACTTCGGCAAGCTCACGTTCGTCACCGCCTATGTCGACGGCGCCGCCGGAGTCGACGGCCTGCAGGGTGCCGCGGCGATCCTGGTCTCCCCCGACCCGGTCGGTTCGGATCCGGGTGGGCAACACGTCTACGTCGCCGGGCGCGGTGAGGATGCCGTCGCCGTCTTCACCCGCAACGAGATCACCGGCGCGCTGACCTGGGGCAGTGTCACCCGGCAGGGACAGGCGGGAGTCGACGGACTCACCGAACCGGTCGCCCTGCTCGCCAGTCCGGACGCGCAGAACCTCTACGCCGCCGGTTCCGGGGACGACGCCGTCGTGACCTTCGACCGCGACTGGGACAGCGGTACCCTCGCTGGCACCGGCGCCCTCGCCTTCGTCGCCAGCGACGCGAACGGCGACGGCACGGTGGCCCCGGGCGAGACGATCAGCTACGACCTCGTGGTGACCAACCACGGGCCGAGCGGCGTCCGCGGCGCCCTCGTCACCGACGTCTTCCCGGGCGCGCTCGAGAACGTCGAGTGGGAGTGCTTCAGTTTGAGTCTCGGAGCGACCTGTCTCAACGGCTCGGACGGAATCGGGGACCTGGTCGACAAGGAAGTCCGGTTGCCGGCCGGCAGCCAACTGCTGATCACCGCTTCGGGCACCATCAAGCCCGGCGTTACCGGCACGATCGTGAACACCGCCTCCGTTGCAGCGCCGAACGGTTTCATCGAGCTCGCGCCGGCGAACAACACCGCGACCGATGGCGACACCGAGCTCGAGCGCAAGGCCGACCTGGCGATCGACAAGATCGCCTGCAGCGACCCGCTCGACTGCGCGGCGACCGAAGTGACCGAGCTCGTCCCGGGCGGGACGATCCACTATGAGATCCGGGTCGACAACGACGGACTGAGCGACGTCGAGGGCGCCACGGTGAGCGACGTGCTCCCCGAAGTGCTCTTCGATGCAGTCTGGAGTTGCGTCGCGGCGCCGGTGCCGGGACTCCTGCAGCCGTTGCTGCCGCTGCCGTTGCCGCCGTCGCCGCCGGTCTCCGCCGTCCACGACGGTGACGACATCGACGACATCTCGCGCGCCTGCCTGCTGCCGCCGCTGGCCCTGGTCAACGGTCTGGCCGGCGCGCGCGCGGTTGCGGTCTCCGGCGACGGGCTCAATCTCTATGTCGCGGGAGCGGACGACAACGCCGTGGCGATCTTCCGCCGCGATCTGCGCAACGGCACAGTGACGTTCACCGGCCTGGTGACCGACGGCGAGTTGATTCGCGATGCCGACTGCGACGTGATCGGCGCGATGGACGGGCTGCGCGGCGCCTCGGATGTCGAGGTGAGCGCCGACGGCCTGCACGTCTACGTCGCGGGCGGGCTCGACGACGCCGTGGCGGTCTTCGCGCGCCAGGCGGTTACCGGCGATCTCGCGTTCGTCCACTTCCTGCGCGACGGCGTGGCCGGCGTCAACGGCCTCGGCAACGTCCGCGGCGCCGCGCTCTCGCCCGACGGCAAGCACCTCTACACCGCGTCGCCGAGCGACAACGGCGTCGGAATCTTCGCCCGCAATACCACCACGGGTCAGCTCGCCTATCTCGGAATCCGCGTCGACGGTGCGCCGCAGCCGCCGCTCACCCTCGACGGGCTTGCCGGGGCCGCCGCAGTCGCCGTGAGCCCCGATGGAGAGCATGTCTACGTCGCCGGCGCGACCGACGACGGAGTCGCGGTCTTCACCCGCGACGCGGTGACCGGAGGGCTGACCTTCGTCGAAGTGAAGAAGGACGGCCTGGGCGGTGTCGACGGCCTGAACGGCGTTCGCGCCCTCGCCCTCTCGGACGACGGCCTGCATCTCTATGCCGCCGGCGCGCTGGACAACGCGGTCGCGGTTTTCGAGCGCGATGCGGAGACCGGCGTCCTCACCTTCGTCGAGGCGGAGATCGATGGCACGAGCGGCGCCGACGGTCTCGCGGGAGCCTCTGGAGTGGCCGTCAGCCCAGATGGCGAGCATGTCTACGTCTCCGGCGAGACGGACTCGGCAATCGCGGTTCTGGCCCGCAATCCGGTCACCGGAGCCCTGACGTCGCAACCCGCCGCTTTCGACGGCGTGGGCGGCCTCGACGGCCTCCAGGGTGTGCTGGCAGTCGTCGTCTCCCCCGACGGCGAACAGGTCTACGCTGCCGGCGCTGGCGAGGATGCGCTCGCGCTCCTCCGGCGGTCCGACGGCTCGCGCTGTACCTCCGCGGGCTTCGGCTCGATCGCCGACACAGTCGATATCGTCGCCGGCGGCTGGCTGGTCTACTCGCTCTCCGCGGAGCTCTCCCCGGCGGCGACCGGCACGCTGCTCAACACGGCACGGGTCACCGAGCCCGGCGACGTCGTGGATGCCGACCAGGGCAACAACGTGGTCGTCCACGGCGCCCAGCTCACTCCAGAAGTCGATCTGACCCTGACCAAGGACGACGGCCAGACCGAGGCGATCCCCGGCCTGCCGGTGGCCTACACCATCACGCTGACCAACGGCGGCCCGAGTGACGTCGCCGGCGCCGAGCTCGAGGACCTCTTCCCGGCGATCTTCGAGGAGCCGGCCTGGAGCTGCGTCGCGACCTCGGCGGTCGTCTTCGTCGAAGCCGAGGCCAACGGCGTCGGCGGTGTGACCGGAATGGACGCGCCCCGGGGTGTCGTTATCGCCCCCGATCCGGACGGCGCCATCGGTCCTGCGGCCGGCGGCGACTTCGTCTACGTCGCGGCGCGCGCCAGCAGCGCCATCGACCTGTTCGCCCGCAACACCGGCACCGGTGAGCTCACTTTCGTGGCGAGCTACGTCGACGGTGTGGCCGAGCTGGATGGCTTCGGTGGCGCCGCCGGTCTGGCGATCTCGCCCGATGGCGAGCATCTCTACG
This sequence comes from Thermoanaerobaculia bacterium, assembly GCA_031403995.1. Lineage (GTDB taxonomy): Bacteria > Acidobacteriota > Thermoanaerobaculia > Multivoradales > JAGPDF01 > JAGPDF01. The sequence goes on along the minus strand of JANNGS010000064.1, from coordinate 74,278 downwards.
CGACCGGCGCGACCGACGATGCCCTCGCGGTCTTCTCGCGTGACTCCGCGACCGGGGCCCTTGCCGCCGTCGAAGTGCAGCGCGAGTCCGACGAAGGCGTCGACGGTCTCGACGGCGCCACCGCGGTGGCGGTCTCGGCGGACGGCCAGAACGTCTACGTCGCGAGTGTCGACGACGATGCCCTGGCGGTCTTCTCCCGCGACGCCGAGACCGGCGGCCTGACCTACCTCATGCGGCTCAAGGATGGCTTCGGTGAGCTCGATCTCGGAACGATCGACGATCCAGTCGCTGTCGCCGTCACTCCCGACGGCGCACAGGTCCTGGTGGCCGGCGCGCTGTCGGACACCGTGGCGGTCTTCGCCCGCGACGCCGCCACCGGCGCCGTAACGCTGCTCCAGGTGCTGCGCGACGGCACCGACGGAGTCGACGGCCTCGACCTCGTCCAGGAGGTCCTCGTCTCGGCCGGTGGCCGTTTCGTCTACGCGGCGGGCCTGGCCGACGACGCCATCGCGATCTTCGAGCGCGATATCGAAGACGGGGAGCTCTCCTATCTGACGGCGGTGGAGAGCGGCCTGGCCGGAGTCACCGGCCTCGACGGTGTGCGCGGCCTGGCCATGACGCCGGACGGCACGTTCCTGTTCGCGACGAGCTACAACGACGACGCGGTCGCCGTTTTCCGGCGCGACGGTCTGACCGGCCTCCTCTTCGAGCTGCAGGTGGCGCACGACGGGATTGGCGGCTTCGCCGGTCTCGATGGCGCGCGTGTCATCGCGGTCTCGCCGGACGGCCGTGACCTGTATGCACTCGGCGAGCACGACGATGCGATCGCCGTGCTCACCCGGGTCGGGCAGGCGAGCTGCGGTGCGGGTGGCGAGACGGATATCGCGGACATCGTCGACCTGGCGGTCGGCGGGTCGGTCACCTACTCCGTTCTCGGCACGGTCGACTCGGCGGCGACCGGTCAGTTGATCAACACCGTGACGATCGCCATGCCTTCCGGGACCACGAACATCGGCGATAGCAGCGCCACGGACATCGATCTGCTCACTCCGGTCGCGAGCCTGGCGGTGAACAAGAGTGACGGCGTCACCGAAGCCGTCCCGGGAACCGCGACGGTCTACCTCATCACGCTCACCAACACCGGGCCGAGCGACGCGCCAGGCACCACGGTGACCGACACCCTGCCAGCGGAAGTCATCGCCGCGAGCTGGGCCTGCCAGGGCACCCTGGGTGGCAGTTGCGCACCCTCGGGCTCGGGCGGTCTCGCCGGCGAGCTGGTCTCGCTGCCGGCCGGCAGCGAGGTGATTTTCGCCTTGGCCGCCACCATCGATCCGGCGGCGACCGGCCTGCTGGTCAACACGGCGACCGTCGCTCCGGCCGTGGGGGTCACCGACCCGTTGCTCACCGACAACAGTTCGACCGACAGCGACCTGCTGGTGCCGTCGACCGACCTCGCGCTCGCGAAGAGTGTCGCCGACGCCGTGGTCGAGATCGGCGATCCGATGCAGTTCAGCCTGGTGGTGACCAACCACGGACCGAGCGTCGCCACCGGCATCACGGTGATCGATCTCCTCCCGGGCAGCATGGTGGTCACCGGCGCTGGCGGACCTGGCTGGATCTGTACCCCGGCCGCCTCTTCGGTCACCTGCGACCTCGCGAGTCTCGCTCCCGGAGCGACCTCGACGATCGCGCTCGACGCCGAGGCGCCTCAGACTGCAGGCAGCTACGTCAACGGGGCCACCGTCCAGGCGGCCACCGCCGACGCCAACGCCAGCAACAACACCGGCACCGTGGCGTTCGCGGTCGTCGTCCTCGAGCCGCCGACGGTGGTCCTGGTCGACAGCGACGCCGACACCGGTGACGGCCTGCTCGAGGAGATGGAGACCGCGCTTGTCGAGATCGTCCAGCTCGATGTCGAGTTCGGCGAAGAGCTCTTCGATCCGGTCGGCGATTCCGATCCGAACGACGTCACCAATCCGGCGAACTACCGGCTGGTCGAAGCCGGGAAGAACGGCAACTTCGCGACTTCCGTCTGTGGCACCGTCCTGGGTGACGACCGAGCGATCTCGATCGACTCGGTGACCTACAACAGCGGATCATCGGTGGCGGCGATCGGCATCCAGGGCGGCACACCGTTGACGGATGGTCTCTTCCGCCTCTTCGTCTGCGGCGGCGTCGAGGACCTGGACGGCAATCCGCTCGACGGCGACGGCGACGGTACCCCGGGCGACGACTTCATCCGCCACTTCCGGGTGCGGCTCGCCAACCCGATCGATCGCCCGCATTTCGACTTCGCGAGCGATCTCGACGCCTGGACGCTGACCGTGGGCGGAGCGCTCGACATCGTCCACGATGCACTCGATGCCGACGGCTTCTCGCTTTCGGGCTCGGCCCGGCTGCAGAATCTCTCGGCTGCGAGCACTCTGCGGATCCTGCAGTGCATGGCGTTGCCGCCGGAAGAGTTCTATGTGCTCTCGGGCGAGGCTCGAATCGGCGCCGCGCCCGACTCGGAGGTGCGCGTCACCGGGCAGGCCGAGTACATCGTCGGCACGTGTAGCGCTCCGACGACGATCTTCAGCACCTTCCCGACCGCCCCTGTCGAGGGCGACACCGGCGGCCTCTGGCGGCGGTTTGCCCGGCCGCTCGGAGCCGCACCGGTGGGTGCCACCGCGATCCGGATCAGCTTCAGCGCGGTGAGCGTGCCGGGGGATGCCTTCGACGTGCGACTGGACAATCTGCTGCTCGCACCGACAATTTTCGCGGACGGTTTCGAGACTGCCAATACGAACCGGTGGAGCGTGACCGTCCCATGAAAACCAGGAACGTGAGTGGAATGCCGGAGAACCGACGATGACCTTGAACGCGCGACGAATGCGTCCGATTTCGCTGTTGCTTCTGGGTGTCGCTTTGGCGACGCAGATGCCGGCCGCCGTGACCGATGTCGCCCAGACCTTCGTCCTGCAGCCGGGCTGGAACTCGGTCTTTCTCGAGGTGCGGCCGGAACCCAACGATGCCGAGGCGGTCTTCGGCGGCCTGCCGCTCGCCAGCGTCTGGACCTGGAACCCGGCCGGACCCAAGGTCGAGTTCATCGACGACCCCACCGAGCAGCTGGTGCCGAGCCCGCAGTGGCTCGGCTACTTCCCGCGTCCGCGGCCGGAGTCGATTCTGACCAACCTCTTCTCGGTGCAGGCCAACCGCGCCTACCTGATCAAGATCGACGGCACAGTGCCGGTTACCTGGACGGTGACCGGGACGCCGGAGGTCCAGACCTACCGCTGGGCCCCTGACAGCTTCAACCTGGTCGGATTCCCGGTCGATCCGCAGCAGCAGCCGACCTTCGGGCAGTTTCTCGCCCCGTCGCCGGCGCACGTCGGGCAGCCGATCTACCGTCTGGTCGCCGGGCAGTGGCAGGAAATCGCCAGTCCGTTCGGTACTGCGATCCGTTCGGGCGAGGCCTATTGGGTTTTCTGCAAGGGGCCTTCGGACTACAGCGGACCGATCGCCATCGATCTCGAGACCGGCAAGGGCCTGGACTTCGCGGCGAGCGGCGACCGCTCCCGGCTGCGCATCCGCAATCTCGCCACCGCGCCGGCGTCGATCTCGCTGCACCAGCTCTCCAGTCCGGCGCCGATTCCGCTGGCCATTCGCCAATTCGATCCCGACGAGGTCGAAATCAGCTGGCCCGCCCTGCCGCAAACCTACAGCCTGCCGGTGTCGCAGAATGGGGAGTTGCTGCTGGATCTGGCCCCAAGGCGGGCCGACTTCGGCGCGACCGAGGTCGGCACCGTGGTCGAGATCAAGGACGGCTTCGGCTACCGGCGACTCCTGGCGATCAGCGCCCGCGGCGTCTTTGCTCCCGCGCCGTTCCAGCTGCGCCGGGCACTGGAGGGCGGGAATCAGACGCTCGCCATGACCTCTCCGACGATCAACCCCGTCGCCGGCCTCTGGGTGGGCAACGTCGGCATCCACTCGGTCAGCCAGGCACAGACCGGCTCGCTCACGCCGACAGTGGTCGGGTCGCCGTTCTCCTTCCGGGTCATGATCCACGTCGACGGCAGCGGCACCGCTCGGCTGCTCAAAGAGATCATCCAGCTCTGGAAAGAGGGCACGCGCATTCCGGACCCCCAGAACCCCGGCCTCTTCCTCGTCGACGAGCCGGGCAGGTTCGTCATCCTGACCGACGACAGCCTGATCGAGAACTTCTCCGGTGCTTTGCTGCGTGACGGCGAGCCGGTGGGCTATCGCGTGAGCTCGACGGTCTACGATTTCGAACCGCAGTCGCTGGTCATGTCGGGATCCTTCGGAACGACCGGAACGCTCGCCGCTGCGATCACGCTCGACGCCGAGGCCCCGACGAACCCGTTCCGGCACAAGTTTCACCCGGACCACAACAACCGCAACGAGCTCTACACCCTGTTCCTCGAAGAGGCCTATCCGGTCTCGCGCTCGATGACTTTCGAGTTCGCGGCCGAGGATACGTCCGGGAACACCGGAGCGAGCTTCGGCAGCAATCAGATGGGCGGAACCTACCGCGAGACGATCAGCGGATTGCATCGCAATGACATCGTCGTCGAAGGCAGTTTCATTCTCAACCGGATTTCGGTTGCGCCATCACTCAATGAATGACCTGGGATCGATTCATGCTCTGGATCGCGTCGGGATGCAGGACCTGGAGGCTGGAACCATGATCGTCGCTCGACCGAAGTGCGCGCTCGCTTTCCTTCTGGGGGTCGTCTTGACCGCCGGTTTCTCTCCGGCGGTTGCACTCTGGCCGGCCTCGGGTGGCGGCCCGTTGAACGACTCCGCCTTCGCGACCGTGACGGACCAGAGCGGCAACGTCTACGTCGCGGGAGAGTTTCGCGGAGTCGCCTACTTCGGCGGCACACAGTTCTCGGCGCAGGGTCTCTCGGACCTCTTCGTTGCCAAGTACTCGCCGAGCGGCGCGCTGATCTACGTGCGGACCGCTGGCGGCCCCTCGGTCGACCGAGCGACGGCGCTCGTGGTGGACTCGGCCCAGAACGTCTACGTCACCGGCTATTTCACGACCTCGGCGGCGTTCAACAATCTGCCCTCGAGTGGCGTCGGCTCGGTGAATCTCCCCGATGCCAACAACGGCGACACTCCGGACCGCCACGAGTGGTTCATCGCCCGCCTGCAGGCGAACGGCGACTGGTCCTGGGCGCGCCAGATCGGCGGCCCCGGCCAGGACGAGGGCTACGGGATCGCGATTGCGCCCGGAGTCGAGGATCCGAACAATCCGATCGCCGACGGCGTGATCGCCGTCGGCCGCACCAGCTGCCCGCACCTCTACGAGGCCGACGGCGACATCTCGCCGATCGGCGGCTCGGTCACCTGCGGCAAGCCCTCAGGCCTCGCAGTGCGGATCGACACGGCGGGCAACTGGCTCTGGGCCCTCGAAGCCGGGCAGGCGAACGCCTCCGAATGGCTGACCGGAGTGACGGTCGACGCCAACGGTCTGGTCTACGTCTCGGGCGTCTACCACGAGAGCTCCAGCATCGCTACCTCGACGCCGACCAACCTGCCGTTCACCGGCATCGCCGCCGGCGGCACGCTCGAGTTCTGGCAGAGGCGGGACTTCGAGAGCACGGGCACCTGCTGGGACTCCGGCGTGCTCGAGTACACCAGCGACGCGGTGAACTGGTACGACATTCTCTCTGGCGCTGGTGACAACGATCCGACGACCTCGTCGGGGAATCCGCTGCGCTTCACCGCCAACGGCTACAACGGAATCTCCCAGTTCAACAGCAATCCGCTGGGCGGCCGTCAGGCCTGGTGTCATCCGAACGGCGGCTACCTGAAGACGTCCGTCAATCTCGCCGACTTCTCGAGCCAGAGCGTGCGCTTCCGCTGGCGCTTCGGCTCGGACACGAGCGTGGGGAACACCGGCTGGAAGATCGACGACGTCCAGATCGTCGACGGCGCCGCGAACGTCCTGTTTACCGACAACATCGAATCCGGCCCGGGTAAGTGGTCGGTCTCCTCGCCGACGGTCGCAACCACCCCCTGGAACATCTCCACCGGCGACCCGCACGCGGGAACGAGCTCGTGGTTCCTGCCCGACCCGCCGGTGGTCTCCGACCACCGCTTGCAGATGCTCAACGCGGTGGCGCTGCCGGAAGGCAAACCGTCTTATTTCATCGCCAAGATCGGTGGCACCGAAATCAATACTCCGTTCTGGCAGTGGGCCACTCCCATGGGCCAGGGGATCTCGGTCGGCGGGATCGCCGTGGACAATTCCGGCAAGCTCTTCATCGCCGGCACCTCCGAGAACCAGCCCACACCCTTCGGCCTCCAGACCCTGGACACCAACGGCGCCTTCCTCGCTCGCCTGCAGGACGGCGGTGGAACCTTCACCTGGGACTGGGTGCGCGGAGCGACCGGAGGCCAGGGCAAGGCCGTGGCGCTCGGTGCCCTCGGGGACGCCTTCCTGTTCGGACAGTATTCGTCACTCACGACCACTTTCGACCCCGTTCAGGACGATCCTGTCGAAGACACCTCGACGACCGGACCGGTGACGCTGCCGCTTTTCGGCGGAGCGCGCGACCTGTTCGTGGCGAGGATCGACGGCGCCGGCACGAAGTGGCGCTGGGTGGTGACCGCCCAATCCCCGGGAGGCACCCCCGCCGGCGGAATCGAGACGGCAGCAGGCGTCGCCAAGGGAACCAACGATCAGCTCTACGTCGTGGGCGACTTCAACGGCGTCACGAACTTCGGGGAGTTGGCTCTCGACACGCAGGGCGGCAGCGATGTCTTCGTCGCCAACCTCAACGCCATCACCGCCGAATGGTTCGAGATCGACTTCAGGACCTGGACGGTCGGCACGGAGGTCGAGCCGCCCGTCGGCGCGGCCTGCCTCAACGACCCGGTCGTGGGCGTGCCGGAGATCGTCGTCACGGGCGGTGGTCCGGCGCTGCCGAACTATTTCTACTGGAGCCCGCCCGCCGCCAACGTCGACGGCATCGGCCATCTCTGGGCAGTGCAGCCGGTGCTGGCCGAGATCAAGTGGAAGGCCAGCTGCAGTCTCACGGACCCGGCGCGCATCCTCCAGACCGGGAGGAGCATCTGGCCACGCAATCCGGATACCGGTGGTCCCTTCTACTGTGGCGACGCACCTCCGACGCCGCCCGAAGTCGCCCCCGGCGCGTGCATCCAGCCCCATGTCTCGGGGGCTCCGGTCGACATCGAGCCCGCCGGCAGCGAGATCGCTTTCTCGATCCAGATACAGCTCTCGAACACCGATCGCAGTAGCGATGCCACCGTCACCGTCGGGGGCGAGTTCCAGTCGCGATTCACCGCGACGGTGCCGGGCTACAGCGTTCTTCTCTTCACCGGCGAACCGCCGTCGCGCGATCTCCAGACGAATCCGCCGATCATTCAGATCGTCCGGACGCTGGCCTACGACACCGGCGAAACGGTCGGGGGCGAGGCGGTGTTCACCGACGCCGTGACCTGCGAGATCGGCGAGGAAATTCTCGAACCGACGCACGAGGAGCACGGAGGCAAGAACGGCTTCGTCATCTTCGACCGTGCCTACTTCGACGGCGACGGCGCCGATCGCGCCTACGACCGCGCCACCCGCCTCGGCCAGATCGTGCCGGTCAACCAGGTGCCGCTCGATTCCGACGGCCTGGACCTGATGGCCGTGGCCTGGTACAGGAAGGACGCCCATACCGTCGCCTGGCCGGTGAAATCGAAGCGCTACGACTGCCGATGGCCGGCCGACCCGGACAAGATCATCATCGCCAGCGAGCTCGGCTCCGAAGTCCTCGGCCAGACGCCGCTCGATCCGCTGATCTACACCGGCATGCGGATCTACAACCAGCCGGATCCGGCGAAGTCGGGGTTCAATCCGAACGATGAGCACGCCATCTTCGCGCCCGCAAATTCCTCGAGTGGCTTCAACGCGATCTTCGCGCTGCGCAGCGATTTCACCGAGGCCGAGCGCAACAAGGCGTCAAAGCCGTACACCCTGCTCAAGTACATCCGGACCGACAACCAGGAGTGGGCCTATCGTGCCTACCAGGTGGTGGCGACAGGCGGCGGCTACAACACCTTCCAGTACTCCGGCACGGCGGGAAACGCCGTCTTCGCGCCCTATCCGGTGCGGCTGCTCGGCAACTGCCCGCAGAACGAGGCCGCCGGGAAGCCGGCGTTCAAGGACTACAAGGACCAGGTCTGGGCGAAGTCGGCCGGAACCATGGTGGCCGAGTACTGGTATCCGCTGCAACCGACCTTCTACTACGACCGCGATGCCGACGGCACCGCCGACACCCTGACTCCCGATTGCATCGCCTGGCTCGGCGGGATCACCGACAATCCGGTGGACGTCACCTACAACATCGTCTGGCCGACGAACGCGCCAGTCCTGCTGGTGGGCGAGACGCTTCTCGGCTCGAAGCGTGGCCTGCCGGAGATCGCCGCCCAGGCGGCGGTCGAGATCATCTTCGACGAGAAGGAGCAGCGCACGGTCGACAACCTGGTCTACGATCCGACCAAGTCGCTGGTCCGGCTCATCGACCCGCTGGAACCCCGCTTCGTCTACCTGAACGCCATTCCAGAGGGCGTCGCGACGGATCTCGATCCGGTCACCGGCAAGCTCATTCCCTACTCGAACTCGGCCGGCACGATCCAGTTGCCGGCGACGATCGTCGAGCGGATCTCCTACGACCCGTTGAACAAGAAGCTGATCTTCGAAGGCACCCTCGACGAGAGCGGGGCCGGCGATCCGTTCCTGCTCATCAACGTTCTGACGCAAAGCGAGCGCGTTCGCCTGAAGCAGCTCGACGGCGGAGACGGCAGCGAGCAGTCCGACTACGACGACAACTGCGACGCCCTGTCCAGGAACTGCTCCTGGGACCAGGCGGTCGAGAGTCTCTATCGGCTGAGCCGGAATCCGCTGCGCCTCGACCTCGATCTCGAGTCCGGCCGCTGCGTGCTGGAGAATCAGCTGGATCCGACGACGGGGCTGACCGTGCCGGTCGCCGTTTGCGGCACGCCGCACGACGGCGAAGTCGACAACTCGCTCCTGCTCGGCATGCAGGACACCGACAACGACGGAGTTCCCGAACCGCTCCAGGTCGTCGGCTTCGCGCCGGCGCTCACTGCCGGCTTCGCCCAGGGCACCGGCTTCGTGACGCTGGCGTTCAACAACGACATCACGCTCAATCCGCTGCCGGTCAGCCTCAACGTCATCCGCGTCGAGTGCCTGCAGATTCCGCCCGATATCGAGAGCACCTATCAGGGGCAGATCAACGTCCTGCCGCCAGCCAACGTCTTTGCCGAATCGTTGACCCTGCGCCACAGTGGGGACTTCGCCGGCAACGTCGACGGCATCGAGTTCGAATGGTTCATCCATCCCGACGAAGGGGGACTCCCGCCGTCGCCGCTGCCGGATCCGGACAACGGACAGTTGAACGGCTGGCTGCAGTTCACCGCGGTTCCGAATCCGGTCGGCGCGGTCGACATCACCATCGAGGGCGCCAACATTCAGACGCTCTCCGATAACTGGTTCGTCACCCGCTATCGCTACGTCGAGCCACCGATGGACGCCGGTCCCGATTTGACCGACGGCACCAGCGATGATGCGCCGCTGTGCAGCGGCGACTGGAGCGTCTACGCCGGCCAGCCCGGGGGAACCGCCGTCGCGCCGCGGGCGCAGCTCGCCGAAGGCTGGATCAAGCGGGTCGTCCGCGCGCTGAATCCGTTCGAGGCGCGGGTGCAGGACTTCCATGCTGCCGAAACGAATACCTATTCGAGCATGCTCGTGCAGCTCGGGGAGCGCTACGAAGGGGACATCGCTTTCAACCCCGATGCCGACAACCTGAACAGCATCGGCCTGATCGAGGCCTACACCACGGTGCTGAATCGCGGCAAGAACCTGTCGGTCGACGGCACACCGCCGATCGACTACGCACCGGCCAACCAGGCGCTGCTGCTCGTCGCTGCCCGGATCGCGGACTTCTACACCCTGCTCGGCAACGAGGCCTACGCCGACGCGCAGGACCCGATGATCGGCTTCGGCACCGGCGGCGAGGTCTACGGCACTCTCGCGCCGACCATCTTCGCCTTCCAGAACCAGCTCGACTCGCTCCTTTCGGAAGAGCTGGGTCTGCTGCGCGGGCGGGACGAGACGAACACCAACACTTCGGCCCGGCCGGTCTACAACCGGCTCTACTGGAACTTCACCTCCGGCGACGGTGAGTTCGCCTACGCCCTGGCGTACAACATCACCGACCAGAACCTCGACGGAAACATCAACGAGTTCGACGCCCGAGTCCTCTTCCCGCAGGGTCATGGCGACGCCTGGGGGCATTACCTGACCGCCATGACGACCTACTACGGCCTTTTGCGGCATCCGTTCTACACCTGGCTGCCGCGGCCGGAGGCGGTGAGCGTGGCGGGAGTGCCGATTCAGGTCGACTTCCTCGACGAGCGCAAGTTTGCCAAGGTCGCGGCGATGAAGGCCCGCGCCGGGGCGGAGATCGTCAACCTCACCTATCGCTCGGCCTACGTCGAGGATCCGGCCGGGCAGTGGCAGGGCTACAAGGACACCAACGGCGACCGCGCCTGGGGACTTTCTGAATGGTCCAAGCGCGCCGGACAGGGGGCCTACTTCGACTGGGTGGTCGGCAATTCCATTCTGCCGGCTGAGGATCCGAATCCGGAGCACGTCGGCATCCAGAAAGTGGATCGGGAGTCGATCCAGGAGCTATTCGAGATCGTCACCCAGGCGCAGAGCGTCCAGATGAAGGTGGACGAGGCCGATCGCGGCCTCAACCCGCTCGGTCTCGCCAAGGGTGTCGTGCCGTTCGACATCGACCCGTCGTTCCTCGACGTCGGCTCGACGATCCAGGGCCAGACCCACTTCGAGCAGGTCTTCCTGCGCGCCGAAGAGGCTTTCGGCAACGCCGTCTCGACCTTCAACCATGCCAACCTCCTTACCGAGATGATCCGCCGGACACAGGATTCGTCCGACGAGATCTTCTCCAACAATTTCGACCAGGAGATCGACTACAAGAACCGGCTGGTCGAGATCTACGGCTATCCGTACGACGCCGACATCGGACCCGGCGGGACCTACCCGTCGAACTACGACGGACCCGACATCTACCACTACCAGTACGTCGATCAGACCGACCTGACCGGCGCTCCGGGGGCCGAGGCCCAGGTCTTTACCGTGGCTTTCAACGCGCTGCCGGGCGGGATCGGATTTTTCGACTTCGATCCGAACGAAGACCTGGACTGCACCAGCGCGCCCGACGACGACGACTGTTCGCTCGCGCCCGAGCCGACGACGACGATGGACGTTTCGTTCACCTACGCCGTGCCGAACCGGACGACGGCGACCGCCGGCGCTCCGGACGTCGCCGACTCGTTCTTCCTGGTCAAGCCGCCGGAGTGGGGAAACTCGCAGCGGCGCGCCCCGGGCAATCTCCAGGGCAAGCTGTCGGATCTGATGATCGCCATGAACGGCTACGAACAGGTGCTCAAGGGGTACGACAACCTGATCGCCGACATTCAGGAATCGATCGACCTGCTCGAGACGCAGTACGACGTCAAGGCGGAACAGATCGACATCATGAACGGCGCCCGAGGGGAGCTGTTCACCCTGACCGCGCTGGTCGAGACGTTCAAGGCGACGAACATCCTCGTCCGTCGCGCGGCGTCGATCATCAAGGGCTCGTTCGACGATGCCTCGGGTTGCATCCCGGAAAGCCTCATCGTCGGGCTGGCAGGCGGCGGCGATATCTTCTCCGGCGTCGAGTGCACCATTTCCGCCACCGGCGCGGCAATCATGTTCGGCCTCCAGATCGGCTCCGACGTGCTCGAAATCACCCAGAACGCGATGGAGGCCGCCAAGGAGGATGTCGAACAGCAGGCGTCGATCGAGGTCGCAATCCAGGGTGCCAACTTCGAGATTGCGCAGGCCGCGAAGGCGCTCGAGAAGCTGATTCGCGAGGAGCCACTGAAGCGGCTCGAGGCCTATTCGGTCCGCGAGCAGGTTGAGGCGGCGCGAGGCAACTACCAGATCGAGCTCGCCAGCGGCCAGCGGACGATCGCCGAGATGATCCAGTTCCGCAAGAACTCGGCGGCCGACATCCAGACCTACCGCTATCGCGACATGGCGTTCCGAATCTTCCGCAACGATGCGTTGCAGAAGTACCGGGCGCAGTTCGATCTCGCGGCGCGCTATGCCTATCTCTCTGCAACCGCCTACGATTACGAGACCAACCTCCTGGGCTCGGACAACGCTTCGGGTCGTGAGTTCCTGACCCAGATCGTGCGCGAGAGGAGCCTCGGCCAGATCATCGACGGCGAACCGGTGCCCGGCTCTCGAGGCCTTGCCGGACCGATGGGGCAGATGGCGCAGAACTTCGACGTTCTGAAGAGTCAGCTCGGCTTCAACAATCCGCAGATCGAGACCAACCGCTTCTCGCTGCGGCGGGAGGCGTTCCGCCTGCTCGAGGACTCGGACGAGGACTGGGTCGACAAGCTCGAGAACGAGTTCCGGGTCGAGGATCTCTGGCAGATCCCGGAGTTCCGCCGCTACTGCAAGCCGTTCGCGCCGGAGAGCTCCGGCCCGCAACCGGGTCTGGTCATTCCGTTCGAGACCACGGTCACTTCCGGCCTCAACTTCTTCGGCTGGCCGCTGGGACCGGGCGACAGCGCCTACGATCCGTCGCACTTCGTGACCAAGATCCGCGAGGTCGGCAGCTGGTTCACCAACTACAGCGGGCTGCCGCTCTCGAACACGCCGCGCGTCTATGTGGTGCCGGTCGGCGCCGATGTTCTGCGCGCTCCGAGCGACGATCTCTTCGCCACTCGCGAGTGGCAGGTCGTCGACCAGGTGATCCCGGTACCGTTCCCGCTCGGCGCGAACGATCTCGACAATCCGGCCTGGATTCCGAGCATCGACACGCTTTCGGAGAGCTTCGCCCGGATCCGCCGGGTCGGAGCCTTCCGCGCCTACCACACGGACGGCATCGAGCCGGTCGACCCGGAGGAGCTGTCGACCGATAGCCGGCTGGTCGGCCGGTCGGTGTGGAACCGCCAGTGGCTGATGATTATCCCGGGTGCGACGCTTTTGTCCGATCCGGAGACCGGTCTCGACACCTTCATCCACGGCCAGCTCGTTCCCGGCGGCAACGGCGAACGGGACGGTAACGGCGTGAAGGACATTCAGCTCTTCTTCTCCACCTATGCGTACACGGGAAACTGAGGACGCCATGCGAACCATCCACCGCTCACCTGCAGGCCGTCTCCTCCTGCTTCCTTTGACCGCGTCTCTCCTGCTGTCGGGGGCCGCGTCCGCCAGGCTCCCCGAGCCGAATCACGTTTTCTACGGCACGGCGTTGCGCAACGGCGCGGTGCTTTCGGAGGGCGCGGTCACGGTGAGGCTCGAGGAGAGCCCCGACGACCTCGCCCAGTTCGTGCTGGGTTCCGACCCCAGGGTCGGAGATCGCTACGTTCTGCGGGTTCCCATCGACGCGGTGGATCCGCGCGATCCCGGCACGGCCCGGCCCGGTGACGCAGTGCAGTTCTTCGTCGACGGAGTACCGGCCGGATCGGGGACCGTGGGCGACCGTGGCGAGGTTCAGATGCTCGACATCGATCCTCTGGCTGGCGGCCTGCCGACGCTGGCGATCGGCGACGTGTCGCTTTACGAGGGGATTGCCGGCACGACGAGCTTCGTCTTCACCGTCACGATGTCTCAAGCGATCGGTCAGGACGTGACGTTCAACTGGGGGACGGCGGTCGGGACGGCGACCCCGGGCATCGACTACATCGGCGTCCCGGCGACCACGGTCGCGACGGTGGCGTCCGGCGACACCACGACCACCCTGACGGTTCTCGTCAATGGCGAGACCTTCCAGGAGGACAACGAGACTTTCCTGGTCAATCTCTCGAACGTGAGCGCCAACGCCACGATCTTCGATGGCCAGGCGGTCGGCACCATCCTCGATGACGACCGGCCGCCGGCGATCTCGATTTCCGACGTGCAGGTGCTCGAGGGTGATGCCGGAACTGTCGACGCCGTCTTCGAGCTCACCACCACGCGGCCGATCGGGCAGTTGATCACGGTCAACTTCGCGACCGCGGACGACACCGCGACGACGGCGAACAACGACTATCAGATCGCCTCGGGTGTCGCGGCCTTCCTGCCAAATTCCACCACGACGACCGTGACCGTGCGCGCGGTCGGCGACAACGTCAACGAGGACGACGAGGGCTTCTTCCTCAACCTCTCCGGTGCGAGCGTCAACGCGACCCTCGCCGACAACCAGGCCACCGGCACGATCTTCGACGACGACGGCTTCCTGACCTTCATCGAGGCCGAGAGCCTCGCCCTGATCGAAGCGCTCTACGGCGTCTCCGGTCTGGCGGTGAGCCCCGACGGCGGGCATCTCTACGCCACCGGCCAATTCGACGACGCGATCTCGGTTTTCGGGCGTAACCCCACGACCGGCGCTCTGGCCTACGTCGAGGTGCTGCGCGAGGGCGACGTCCAGGGGCTCCTGACCATCGAGGGGCTCGACGGCGCGGAGTCGGTCGTGGTGAGCCCGGACAGCGCCCACGTCTACGTCGCCGGTTTCAACGACGGCGCGATTGCGGTCTTCGGGCGCACGCCGGCCACCGGACAGCTGACCTACATGGAGACCCACAAGGACGTGAGCCTCGGCGGAACGGCCACGGGACTGCTCGGTGCCTCGTCGATGGCGATGAGCGCCGACGGCGGCTCGCTCTACGTCGCGAGCTTCATCAGCGACGCGGTGGCGCATTTCCAGCGCGACACCGTGGTGGCGAGCCCGACTTACGGCACCCTGACCTTCCAGGAGGCCGTCGTCGACAATGAGCCGGGTGTGAACGGACTCGATGGCGCCGCGTCGCTGCGGCTCTCGCCGAACGGCGATCACCTCTATGTCGCCGCCTCGGTCGAGAAGGCCGTCGCGGTCTTCAGCCGCGACGGCGGCACCGGTGCGCTGACCTTCGTGCAGGCCCAGTTCGACGGTCAGGGCGGTGTCAACGGTCTGGACGGCGTCAACAGCGTAGCCGTCTCGGTCGACGGCCAGAACGTCTACGCCACCGGCGCCGCGGAAGATGCCCTCGCCGTGTTCAGCCGCGACGACTCGACGGGAGCGATCACCTTCCGGAACATGCATGTCGACGGCGTCAACGGGATCGACGGACTCGACGGCGTGTCGAGCGTGCATGTCAGCTTCGACGGCCGCTACGTCTTCGCCGGCGGTTACCTCGACGATTCACTGGACGTCTTCGGCCGCGACGCGGCGACCGGAGACCTCACCTTCCTCGAATGGCATCGCAACGGCTTCGGCGGCGAGACGGGTCTCGCCCGCGTGGTCGAGCTCGCGGTCAGCGCCGACGATCAGCACATTTACGGTGCCGGCCAGAACGACGACGCGATCGCGGTCTTCATGCGCGATGCCATCGCGCCGATCGGCCCGCCCGCGCTTTCGAGCCCCAGCCACACCGAGAGCGTTTTCTCGAACGATCCGACGGTGGATTTCCTCTGGTCGGGCGCCGAGGACAACCCGGGCGGCAGCGGCCTCGCCGGCTACTCGATCGTCTTCGACAATCTGCCGCTGACCAACCCCGATGACTCGATCGAGGTGGCGCAGACCGCGGCGACGGTCTACGGCGCGACGAGCCCGGCGCTGCCGGACGGGACCTCGTACTTCTTCCACCTGCGCACGTGCGACCTGGCGGGGAACTGCTCACTGACCCAGCATCTCGGTCCGTATTTCATCGATTCGACGGTGCCGGGCAATCCTTTGGCGATCCTCTCCACCAGCCATCAGCTGGCGCCGTTCCTCAACACCGACCGCACGATCGACATGTCGTGGTCGGCGGCGGGAGACAATCTGAGCGGAGTCGACGGCTACTCGTTCTTCTTCGACAACAGCGCCCCGGGAACCTGCGACCAGGTCAAGGACGTCGAGGAGACCCAGCTTTCGACGACCAGCGCCACCTTCGAGGACGGCACCTGGTACTTCCACCTCTGCACCCGCGACAACGCCGGCAACTGGAGCGCCGTCGCTTCCGCCGGGCCTTACATCATCGAGGCGGCGGCGCCGCGGGCGATCTCGATCGAGACCGTGGCCGACACCGCCGACGGAGTCTTGGCGCCCGGCGAGACGCTGGTGACCCCGATCACCCAGATCGTCGTCACCTTCAACGAGCCGGTGGCCGATCCGGTCGGCGACAGCGATCCGGACGACGTCACCAATCCGGCGAACTTCCAGCTCCTGAGCCCGGGCGCCGATGGCACCTTCCAGACGGCGAGTTGCGTCGCGGTGGCTGGCGACGACGTCCGGACCCTGCCGGGCTCGGTGTTCTATCTGCCGGCTACCCGCACGGCGGTGGCGAACTACGACAGCACGGTCTCGCTGCAGGCGTCGAAGTACCGGCTCCTGGTCTGTGGCTCGACCTCGATCGTCGACCTCGCCGGCAACCCGCTCGACGGCGACGCCAACGGCACCGGCGGCGACGACCGCATCCTGCCGTTCGAGGTCCTGTCGTCGGATCTGTTGCGGAATCCGAACTTCGATAGCACCATCAGTCTCTGGAGCACCCAGCCGGCGACGCCCGGCGTCGTGCGGTTCGACGCCGAGGACAGCGACGGCTGGGCGGTCTCCGGGTCGGTGCTGATGGAGTTCGTCGCCGGCACCCAGGTCTATGGCGTCTCCCAGTGCGTGGAGGTCGGGGATACCGACGACTACATCTTCGGCGGGCGCGTCCTCACGGCGAGCCCATCGGCGAGCGATCCGGAGGCGTTCGGCCAGGTGCAGTACTTCGCCTCGACGAACTGCACCACTCTGATCCTCGGCACCGAGGTCCTGGGTGGTGTCGTGGCCGGAGACACGGGCGGCGCCTGGGTCTCGTTGCCCGAGTCGCCGCACACCCCGCCGGTCGGAGCACGGTCGGCCTACGTCTCGTTCCTCGCCGTCGCCGGCGCGGCGCCGAGCTTCGCCACCAGCTTCGACACGGTTTCCTTCCGGATCGAGCTGGGCGCGATGTTCGCAGATGGTTTCGAGACGGGTGACATGTCGCAGTGGTCGGCGTCGGTTCCGTAAGCGGGACCGGCCGCCGGCAACCGCGGCATCCGCGGCATCCAGACGCGGCGGAGCTCCGGACCACTGCGGCCGGAGCTCCCCGCACCGTCGTCTTCGGTTTTCTCGACCTCGGCGAGGGTGGCGCGCAGCGCTTGACGCTGGCCACCTGCGGCGCCCTCCGCCGCGACCGTTTTCGGCCGGTGCTCCTCTGCGCGCGGGGCGAGGGTCCTTTGGTCGCGCCGGCCCGGGCGCTCGGGCTGCACGTGCGCACGCTCGGCCGCCTCGGGCGGCCGTTCGACTTCGCCGCCATCGCGCTGCTCGCCGAGGAGTTGCGGGCGCTCGAGACCGACATCCTGCACGTCCCTCTCTACAGCCGTGTCAGCCCCTATTTCCGCCTGGCCGCGCACCTCGCCGCGGTGCCGCTGGTCGTCGCGCACGACTGGTCGCTGCCCGAGCGGCTGTCTCCGCTGCGGCGTTCGGCCGATCTGCTGCTGCGCCGGCGCACCCGTTTCATCGCCGCCTCGAGCGCGCAGCAGCGTGAGCTCGAGCGCTCCGGCGTGCGTCGGGAGTCGATCGCCGTCTTGCACGCCGGCATTGACGTCGAGCGCTTCCGATCGGGTGACCGGCAGGCGATGCGCGCCGCGCTCGAGCTCGAGGAAGGCCGTCCGGTGGCGCTTGTCCCGGCGCGTCTGGTGGCGGCGAAAGGACATGACGACCTGATCTCGGCGCTGCCTTCCGTCCTGGCGCGCGAGCCGCGGCTCGCAGTTCTCTTCGCCGGTGCCGGACCCCTCGCGGGAGCGCTCGCCGAGCGCCTCCGTCGCGAAGGGCTCGACGCCAGCGTGCGCCTGCTGGGACACTCGGAGCGCATGCCGGACCTTCTCGCCGCCGCCGATTTCGTCGTCCTGCCGTCGCGTGTCGAGGGTCTGCCGTCGGTCGTGCTCGAAGCGTTCGCGGCGGGCCGAGCCGTCGTGGCGACCGACGCCGGCGGCGTGCGCGAGGCGCTCACCGACCGCTGCGAGGGCCGCCTCGTGGCGGTGGGCGACAGCGCAGCGCTGGGCGACGCCGTGGTGGAGCTCGCCGCGCAGCCGCACCTGCGAGAGGCGATGGCGCAGCGCGGTCGGGAGCGGGTCGAGCGCGATTTCCGGCTCGACAGCGCGACGCGGCGACTCGAAGCTCTCTACGAGCTCTGGCTGGCGAAGGTACCTGGGTGGCTCGACCGCGCGTGCTGAGCCGCAAGATCCTGCATCTCCGGAGCAGCCGCAGCCTGGCCGGGCCCGAGCGCCACCTGCTCGAGCTGCTCCCCGGTCTCGGCGCGCGCGGCTTTGCGGCGGAAGTCGCGCTGCTCTATCGGCGCAGGGCGGGAGATCCCGCCGAGCATCCGTGGCTCGCGCGCCTCGCGGAGGCGGGTATCCCCGGCTTTCAGATCGGCGATTCCGGTCGCCTGGGATGGGCCGCGAGGCGCGCCGTCGCCGAGCGACTCGGCAGGGGCGATCTCGCGGCGCTCCACGGGCACGATCCGAAGTCGGACTGGGTGATCGCCGGCGCCCTGCGGGCGGCTGGCCGGAGGCCCCGAGAGGCAGCTGTCCGGCGCCTCGCGACCCTGCATCTCTACACGTGCGAGTCGCTGCCTCTGCGCCTCTATCGTCTTCTCGACCTGCGGCTCGTGCGCCGCTTCGACGGCGTCATTGCGGTGACGTCGGCGCTCGCGCAAGAGCTCGCGAGCGGCACCCGCACCTGCGTGATTCCCAACGGCCTCGACGGCGCGGGCCTCCGCGCCCGGGCCGCGCTCACCGGACGGAGTGGCACGAAGGACGCTGGCGGAGGCAGGGCGCCGGTGCTCGTTGCCGCGGGGCGGCT
Source organism: Thermoanaerobaculia bacterium (assembly GCA_031403995.1). Lineage (GTDB taxonomy): Bacteria > Acidobacteriota > Thermoanaerobaculia > Multivoradales > JAGPDF01 > JAGPDF01. Next base: position 55,328 of record JANNGS010000064.1, on the reverse strand, counting down.
GACGCGCCAGAAAGGATTCGATCTGCTGCTTCAGGCGCTGCCGGCGGTGGTCGCGCAGTTTCCGCACCTGCGCGTTCTGATCGCCGGGGAAGGGCCGGAGCGTCGGGCGCTCGCCGGCCAGGCGGAGGGCCTGCGGCTGCAGGAGCGGGTCCGGTTCCTCGGCGAGCGCGACGATCTCGCCGCGCTCTTCGCCGCCGCGGACGGCTTCGTCCTGCCATCGCGCAGCGAAGGCTCGCCCTACGTGCTGCTCGAAGCGATGGCGCTCGGACTGCCGGTCGTCGCGACGGATGTGGGGGGTGTTCCCGCTATGCTCGAGGGTGGAGCGAACGGTCTCCTGGTTCGCGCCGAGGACCCGCCGGCACTCGCCGCCGCAATCCTCCGCCTCGTGCAGCTCCCGCAGGAAGCGAAGCGCCGGGCCGAGATGGCGCGACAGGCGATCGCCGGACCGCTCTCGGCGTCCCGCATGGCCGACGCGACCGCCGATTTCTATGCCGATGTCCTGCAGTGAGGAACGCCTGTTGCGCGTCGTGATGATCGATCCGGGGGCCTTCACGCCGTTCTACGACGATGCCCTCTGCCGCGCCCTGGCCGCCGAGGCCTGCGACGTCCGACTGGTCACGGCGCCGTTCGTCTACCACCCGTGGCCGAAGGCGGTGGGCTACGAACGCCGCGAGCTCTTCGCCGGCGGGGCAGGAGTGGCGCGCGCGGGCCGCCGTTCCCTGCGTCGGGTCTACCGGGCGCTCTCCTATCCGCTCGTCTGGCGGAAGCTCGTTGGCGAGCTCGCGCGGCGGCCGCCGGCGATCGTGCATCTGCAGTGGTCGCTCCTGCCAGCGGTGGAGCGCAGGGCCCTGCGCCGGTTGCGCGACGCCGGCGTCAAGGTCGTGCAGACGGTGCACAACCCCCGGCCGCACGGCGGCGAGCGGACGATGCATGCGGCCGGCGCCAGGCTGCGGGGCGAGGCGGATGCGCTGGTAGTGCTTTCGCAGGCCGGCCGCGAGACGATCGTGGCGGACCAGCCGGCGCTGGCCGGGAGAGTGCGGGTCATTGCGTCTGGAATTGCCGCACCCAGCGAGCCCGATCGCGGGGCTGCCCGGGCGCGCCTCGGACTCGAAGTGGGTGCGCCGGTCGCGCTTTTCCTCGGTCTCATCCGGCCGTACAAGGGGCTCGACCTGCTCCTTCCGGCCTTCGCTGAAGTGCTTCGCGCCCTGCCGGCGGCCCGACTCGTCGTCGCCGGCCTGCCGCGGCCGTCGTTCCGGCCCTACGCGCGCCAGATCGAGCGCCTCGGCTTGGGCGAGCGCGTCCGGACCGATTTGCGCTACCTTCCGCAGACGGCGATGGACGATTACCTGGCAGCAGCCGATCTCGTGGTCCTGCCCTACCGCGACGCCTCCCAGAGCGGCGTGCTCGGGGCGGCGTTGGCGATCGACCGGCCGGTCGTCGCGAGCGTCACGGGGGGCATCCCGGAGATGCTGGCGGAGAGCGCCGGGGAGATGCTCGTGCCGGCCGGGGATGTCGCCGCGCTGGCGGCCGCGATGACTCGCCTGCTCGCCGACCGCGATCGCGCCGCCGCGCTCGGGCGGCGGGCCGGAGATGCCGCACGCGCACGTTTCTCGTGGCCGCGCTGCGCGGCGGCGACCGCGGCGCTCTATCGCGAGCTGGCGGAGCGATCGTGACCGCCGCCCTCCCGGAGGCCGGCGCAGGTGTGCCTGCGCCGCTCGCGACGGTGGTCATACCGGTGCGCGACGAGGCCGGTTCGATCGCCGACTGCCTGCGCGCCGTGGCGGCACAGGATTACCCGTCCGAGCGCCTCGAGATCTTCGTCGTCGACGGTGGCTCCCGCGACGGCTCGCGCGAGATCGTGGAGCGCTTGGTCGGCGGCGACTCCCGCTTTCGCCGGCTCGAGAATCCGGGTGGTCTGGTGCCGGCGGCGCTGAACCTCGGATTGCGCGCCGCCCGCGGTGACGTCTTCCTGCGCATCGACGCTCACACGATCGTGGCGCCCGACTATGTGCGCCGCTGCGTCGAACGGCTGCGCTCGTCGGGAGCCGAGAACGTCGGCGGCCCGATGCTGCCCAAGGGAGTGACCCCGCTCGGCTGCGGCATCGCCGCGGCGATGAGTTGCCGCTTCGGCGTCGGTCCGGCCCGGTTTCGCTACGCGCGCGAAGTGGAGGAGGTCGACACGGTCTATCTCGGCGCCTTTCCGCGCTCCTTGTTCGAGCGGGTGGGCGAGTTCAACGAGGCGATGGTGCGCAATCAGGACTACGAGATGAACTACCGCATCCGGCGCTCCGGCGGACGCATTCTCGTCGATCCGGCGATCCGGTCGACCTATCTCGTGCGCCCGAATCTCGAGTCGCTCTGGCAGCAGTTCGCGAGCTACGGCTACTGGAAGGCGCAGATGCTGCGCCGTCATCCCCTTTCCTTGCGTCCGCGGCAGCTGGCGGCGCCGGCGCTCGTCGCTGCGCTCGGGCTAGGGGCGTTGGTGAGTGCCGCCAGCCTGACCGGAGTCGCAGGACCTCTCGCGTCGGCGCTCGTGGTCTGGCTCTTTCCGGCTGTCGCGGCGTTCTACACCGTAACGAGTCTCGGGGTCTCGTGCGCCGTCGGACTGCGGCGCGGTCTCGCGGTCGCGCTGCGCCTTCCCGCCGTCTTCGCGACGATGCATCTCGCTTGGGGCGCGGGCTTCTGGACCGGCGCCTTCTTTCCGCCCCGCGCCACCCGCACGGCCCGCAGCGCGCTGAAGCGGGGGACAGGGTGAGTCCGGCGAACCGGAGCTCGTGGTCCGACCGCGCCATCGAGAGCGTGGGGTGGGCCGCCGCCGCGGTGGCGCTGCTCTTTCAGAACCCTTACGGCGAGCTCGGCCCCGAGGCCGACCGCTTCCTGGTGCTGCAGGCCCTGGCCCTGGTCGCCGTGATTCTGGCTGTCGTCGGCGCCGCGCGGCAACCGGCGCACCCGGCGATGGAAGCGCTCCGTGGTCTCTCGACGTCGCCCATCGCGCGCTGGGCGCTCGCCCTGGGCGGGGCCGGAGCGCTCGCGGCGGTGGTCTCGGTCGACCCGCTGCGCAGCCTCTTCGGGGCGCCGCCGCGGCTCTTCGGGTTCGCCAGCGAGCTCGCCCTGCTGCTGCTCTTTTTCCTGCTGGCGCCGCGCCTCGCGACCGTCGACAGCCGGGAGCGCTGGGAGACCGCTCTGCTCGCCGGGACAGGCGCCCTCGTCGCCTACGCCCTCCTGCAGTGGGCGGGACTCGATCCGCTGCGCTGGCAGGTGGACTGGCAGGGGAGGCCGACCGCCGCCCAGGGCAACCCGCTGTTCCTCGCCCAGGCGCTCGCCTGGCTGGTGCCGATCGCCATCGGCCGGGCGGTCTGTCGGTGGCGAGCGGGAGAGCACCGGGCAGCGATGTCGGCGGCCTTGCTGGCGATTCTCGCCGGCGCGGTGCTCGTGCGCACGGGAGCGCGAGGTCCGCTTCTCGGTCTGGCAGTGGCGGCGCTGGTCTTTGCCGCGGTGGCGGGGCTGGGGAGTCCCTTCGACCGGCCCCGCCGCGCCGGGGTCGCGCTCGCCGGCGTGCTGGGTTTCGCCCTCATCGCCGGTGCCTGGGTCGCGTTGCAGCGCACCGATCGCCTCTCCGGCACGGCGAGCCAGCGGCTGCTGCTCTGGAGCTCGGTCGTCCGGCTTTTCGAAGCCAGCCCGCCGCTTCGCCTCGGGATCGGTTTCGGCGCGGAATCGCTGCCGATCGTCCTGCCGCCGCATCTGCCGCCCGAGCTGCCGGAGCGCATTTGGCGGCCCGACCTGTACCACGACCGGGCGCACAACGCGGTCCTCGACGCGGTTGCCGCCGGCGGTCTTCTGCGATTGCTCGCCGGACTCGGGCTTGCCGTGGCCGCCGGTGGCGCCGCGCTGCGGCTCGCCGGCGCGCTGCGGCCCAAAGCGGACGCCGCCTCGGATCCGGTCTCGCCGGCGGCGGCCGGGGAGCGCTGGCGCTTCGTCGCGCTGACCGCGGCGCTCGCCGGGCACGCGGTAGCGGCGCAGTTCGGGGTCGCCACCGCGGCCACGGCGACGCTGTTCTGGCTGACCCTGGCGCTGCTGGCCGGCGCAGGAATGCGCCCTGCTGGAGTGCGCGGTGCTGGAATGAGAAGTGCTGGAATGAGAAGTGCTGGCGTCGTTCTGCCTCCGGTCGGGGGCGGCAAGCGTGCGGCCGAGGCGTTGCGCCGGCACGCCCGCAGCGCGACGCGGACGCGCTGGCTCGCGGTGGGCGGACTGTTGGCGGTGGTCGCCTTCGGCGCCTGGGTGCCGCCGCAACGCGATGGGGATGCGATGGGCGGGCGCGTTGCCCTGCTGCTGCTGCTCGCGGCGGGCGGCATCGGCCTGGCCTTCGTGAGCACCCTGCCATCCTCTCCGGGTACCCCCGGCCGCGACCGGGCCAGCGCTGCTCCCACGCCGCTCGCGCACGTGCCGGCGATGCGAAAAATGGCGGCGGCGGCGGTGGTGTCGGCGGCCCTCGCCGGTCTCTTCCTCGTGCTGCTGCCACAGTTCGCGAGCGGCATCGCGCTCAAAGCGGGCCGGACGGCGCTCGAAGCGGGCCGCGCCGATCTCGCCGTCCCTCTGCTGTCGCGCGCCCACCGTCTCTTCCCCGGCTTCGAGGACCCCGCCGTGGCGCTGGCGCGGGCCGAACAGCGCCTCGCCGAGCGCGCCGCCGACGGCGCGTCGCGTGACGCAGCCTTCGATCGCGCCGCCGCGGTCCTCGCCGAAGCCCGGCGCCGGCACCGCGGCCTGGCCCAGCTGGCGCTCGAAGAGGCCCACCTCGCGGCGCGCCGGGCCGACGGCGCTGCGGAGCCGCAATTGCGGGGCCTGCTGTTCGAGAAAGCGGTCACGAGCTACCGCGAGGTGCTGGTGCGCGACCCGCAGAGCTCGACGGTCCATCGCGGATTGGGCGCGGCGCTGCTCGCGCTCGGCCGGCTGGCGGAGGCGGGAGAGGAGCTCGAGGCGAGCGTGCGGCTCGCGCCGCGTTCGCTCGAGTCGCGCCTGCTGCTGGGGCGCCTCCGGCTGACCGCAGGCGACGAGGCCGGCGCCCGCGCCGCGTTCGAGGCGGCGCGCGACATCGACGCGATGCGGGCACGGCGACTGCTCGAGGGGCTGGTGCGGGCGCGCCCCGGCGACCCTGAAGCGCTGCGGGATCTGGCGCTCTACGAGATCGTCGAGGGGCGGCGCAAGGAGGCGATCGCCGCCCTCGAGCGCGCCATGGCGCTCACGCCGCCGCAGAATCTGCCGCCGCTCGTGCGCCTGACGGGGCTCGCGGCGAAGGTCCCGTAGGCCGGGGTGCCGTCCATGCGCATCGGCTTGCTGTCGTACGAGTATCCGCCGGAGACCGGCTACGGCGGCATCGGGACCTACACCTGGACGCAGGCGCGGGCGTTGGCGCGGGCGGGGCACGAGGTGCACGTCCTCGCCGGCGCTGCGACGCCGGGGCCGGTGCGCTGCGAGCGCGACGGCGAAGTCACGGTCTGGCGCGCCGCCGGTAGCGAGCCTGGTCGCCAGCTCGCGTGGGTTTCGAGGTGGCTCGGGCGACTCGGCTGGTGGTGGAGTCGCAATCGGTTCGAGAACGGCCTGCGGATGCGCCAGCTGCTCGAGAGGGTGGTGGCAAGCCAGCCGCTGGATGTCGTCGAGGTCCCGGAGTGCGGCGGCGAGGGCCTCTTTCTCGACCGCCGTTTCGACTGCCGCAAGGTCGTGCGCTTTCACTCTCCCGCTGCGCTCATCATGCCGTTCTATTCCACCCGCGCCGGCGACCGCCGGCTCTGTGCGCGGCTCGAGCGACGGGGCTTCCGGCGGGCGGCAGCGGCGACCTCGTGCTCGGACTTCGTGGCGCGGGAGGTGGCGACGCGCCTCGGATTCACCCAGCCGGTCGTCACGGTGCCCAACGGCATCGATCTCGCGGATGCCGGCCGCGTGTCGGACTTCGATCTGCGCGCGGCGATCGGCGCGACGGCGGCGGAGGCCGTCGTGCTCTTCGCCGGCAGGTTCGAGCCGCGCAAGGGTTCGGCGCTGCTCTGCGACCTGGTGCCCGAGCTCCTCGCCCGCCGCGCGGTTCGCTTCGTCGTTCTTGGGGAGGACCTCTTCGGGCACGGCGAACACGAGCTCGCGGCGCGATGCCGGGAACGGCTGAGTGAGCCCCAGATCGGTGCTCTTCACCTTCTGGGTCGTCGCCCGCTCGCCGACGTCCGCTCGGCGATGCGCCAGGCCGACATCGTTCTCCTTCCCAGCCGCTGGGAGAACGCCCCTTACACCGTGCTCGAAGCGATGGCCGCCGGGCGGCCGCTGGTGGCGTCGCGAGTGGGCGGAATCCCGGAGATGGTCGAGGACGGGCGCGAAGCGATCCTCGCGCCGGACCGGGACCTCTCGGCGCATCTCACGGCGGTCGAGCGCCTGCTCGACGACCGCGAGCTGGCGGGCAGACTCGGGAGCGCGTCACGGGTTCGGGTGGCGCGGGAGTTTTCGGCCGAGCGCATGGCGGCGAGCTCGCTCGAGGTGTACCAGAGCGTCCTTTCGAGGGCGGGATAGATGGCGGCCGGGCGGATCGACCTCCACCCGCAGAGCGCCTGGCTGCGACGTGGCCCGCTGCGTCGGCTCATGAGGGCGCTCTCGCGGCGCCGGGAGACCGCCCGACGCAGAGCTCAGCACCTGACCCTCCTTGCCGAGCTTCTGGCGGCGAGCTCCGCCGTCGTCCCGGATGGAGCGCGTCCGCGCTTGCTCGCGATCGGCTCCTGGAGCTTTCCGGCCTACTCTCAGAGCTTCGTCTATCAGGAGCTCGCGGCGCTCGAGGCGGCCGGCTTCGATGTCCGGCTCGCCTATACGGCAGGAGGAGCGCCGGAGGCCCTGCCGCCACAATGCGCCGCGCTCGCCAGCCGGGCGCTGCGCCTGCCGGCAGAACCGTCGATCACGCGGCGCGACCTGGCGTATTTCCGCTCGACGCGTCCGGCTGCCGTCGCGGCGCTCCTTGCCCTGCTCACTCGGGCAAGCGGCCGCAGCGAGCGCCAGTTGCTGACCGACGACCATCTGCTGCGCGCTTTTTCGCTGGCCCGCATCGCCGAGGCGTGGGGGGCCGAGCTCGTCCACAGCTACTTCTTCTACGAAGGGAGCCTCGCCGCCTTCGTCGTGCAGCAGCTCCTCGGCCTGCCCCGCGGCGTCACCTGCTACGCCGATCACCTCCTCGACGACTATCGCCTGAAGCTCGTGGCGCTGCAGCTCGCCAGGGCCGATCTCGTCGTCGCGACTTCCGAGCGCGTGCGCCGGGAGCTCGCGCTCCTCGCCCCGACCTGCGCTCCACGGATGATCGTCAAGCCGAACGCGGTCGACGGCCGGTTCTATCCTCCGCTCGTGCGCCCGGAGCCGGCTTCGGGCGCTTCGTTCCGGCTGCTCTCGGTGGCGAGGATCGACCCGAAGAAGGGTCTGCACGATCTGCTGGCGGCGGCCGCGGAGCTGCGGCGGCGCGGGATTCCGTTCGTGCTCGATCTGGTGGGCGGCGTCGAGGCGGGATCGGAGTCGGGCGAGGCCGAGCTCGCCTCCCTGCACTCCGCGATCCACCGGCTCGGACTGCACGGGGTCGTTGCGCTGCCGGGCTTCCTGCCGGCCGAAGGGGTTCGATCCGCGCTGGCTGCGGCGCACCTCTTCGTTGCACCGTACGTCGAGACAGCGAGTGGCGACAAGGACGGCATTCCGACGGCGCTTCTCGAAGCAATGTCGACCGGACTGGCGGTCGTGGCGGCACGCTCGGGGTCGATCCCCGAGGTCGTCACGGACGGGCACGACGGGCGGCTCGTCGAGGCCGGCTCCCCGCCGGAGCTCGCGGCGGCGATTGCCGGACTCCTGGCCTCCGCCTCCGATCGGGCCCGCTTTGGCGAGGCCGCCGCGCGCACGGTGCGCGCGCGCTTCGAGATCGCGGTTTGCGAGCCCGCCCTGGCGCAGCGCCTGCGCGCGCTCGTCGAGGCCGCGCGACGCCCAGCTGGGACCTAGCGAATCAGTTCTTCGGCAGGGGCGGCGGGGGCGCGGGCGCCTCCGCGGGCGCGAGCGGCTCGATGGCCGCCAACCGGGCGGCATCGACGCTCACCGTCGTGCCCGCGAGGAGCTGTTCGAAGAACCGCGCCCGCACGGCTTCGCGGCGCTCCTTGAGAATCCGGCTGCGGATACCCGCCGTGAGCTTCTCGATCGGCGCCGGTTTGGCCTCCTGGCGCTCGACGAGCTTGAGCAGGTACCAACCCTTCTCGTGCCGGAGAACCTCGGAGAGGGCCCCGGGCTCGGGCAGGGCGAAAGCGCTCCGGACGAGCTCCGGTCCCCAGCGATACGACTCGGCCTGACCGGCGTAGATCCATCCGAGCTCCCCTCCTACATAGCGCGTCGCCGCGTCCTCGGAGTAGCGCTTGGCGATCTCGCCGAAGTTGCGGGTTTCGGCAGGGAGCTTGGCGGCTTCGCCGCGCGCCGTGACCAGCTGCTGGCGCGTCTTCTCGACCTGCGCGGCGTCGGCTTTGGCCGAGACCGAAAGGAAGATCCAGGCGGCGCGGATGCGCTCGGGAGTCAGGAACTCGTCCCTGTGCGCGGCGTAAAAGACCGAAACCTCCTCGGACGTGACTTCGATCTTCTCGAGCTCCGGATCGAGGTGGTTGCGCAGGTACTGCGTGGTGAGTATGCGTTCGATCGTCGCCCGGTATTCGGGATCCTGATCGAGACCCTCCTTGCGCGCTTCGCGCACGGTGGCGCTGTGCTCGATCATCTCGTCGAGGAGCGCCTGGCGCTGGTCGACCGTGGCGAACTGGCCGGGGATCCGGCCGCCGCGCCGCGCCATCGCCTCGCGGAATTCCTCGACGGTGATCGTCTGGTCGCCGACTCGCGCCAGGACGACCTGCGGCGTCGGGGAGGAAATCGGAGGTCGACTCTCCGTCTGGGCCGCGGGAGTGGCGGGGGTGGCGGGCGGGGTGGCCGACGTGGTCGGCGGCGGCGCCTGGCTCGCGCAGGCCGCGGCGACGAGCAGCAGGGCGGGGGTCAGCCCGCGGTGCAGTGAGCTCATACTCGGGACTCCTTCTCGAAAACGGGAAGTCAATGGACCACGGTGGCAGGAGTGAGCTCGCCGAGCTCGCTCTCGAGCCTGGCCCACTCGGCCATGCCCTCTTCGATTCTGGCGTTCAGGGTCTTCTGCTCCGCCTCGAGCTTCTTCACTTCGGTGGCGCCGGTCTTGTCGAAGAAGCCCGGGTTGCAGAACAACTCGTTGATGGCGTGCACGCGCGCCTCGGCTTTCTCGATCTCGGCGGTCAGCTTGTCGCGGCGCTGGGCGAGCGACTTCACGTGCTTCTCCTGCGCCGGCGTCGCCTTTCCGGCGACCTTCTTCGCGGCTTCCTTCTTCTTGTCCTGTCGCGCCCGGGCGAGCACCACGTCGGCGTCGAGGTGATCGTCGCCGCAGCGCGCCAGATGGTCCTCGGAGCTGCCTTCGAAATCGCGGATGCCGGTGGGAGTGATTTCGAGGATCCGGTTGGCGAGCCGGCTCACGAACCAGCGGTCGTGGGAGACGAAGAGGATTGTGCCGTCGTAGGCCTCGAGCCCTTCCACGAACGACTCGATGGCCTCGAGGTCGAGATGGTTGGTCGGTTCGTCGAGCACCAGGACGTTGGGCCGCGCGACCGAGAGCTTGGCCATCACCAGTCTCGCGGCCTCGCCGCCCGAGAGCGCGCGTAGCTGTTTGTAGACGTCGTCGCCACGGAAGAGCACCTCGGCGAGCTTGCCGCGCACGAAGCCGATCGTCTCCGAGGGCACGAGCTCCCAGAGCCAGGCCTCGACCGATTGCTCGGAGGAATCGACGAGCTCGCGGTGGTCCTGGGCGAAGTAGCCCGGCCAGGTCTCGTAGCCCCACTCGACTCTTCCGGCGTCCGGTTCGACGACGCCCATGGCGATCTTCAGCAAGGTCGATTTGCCGATGCCGTTGGGTCCCAGGATCGCCAGGCGGTCGCCGCGCTGGACACGCAGCGTGACGTTGTGGAGTACCGGATGGTCGCCGTAGCTCTTCGAGATTCCCTCGAGCTCGAGCACCTGGCGCCCCGACGGCCGGCGCTGCGCGAATTTGAACGTCGGATATCGCCGCGACGATTGCGGCAGGCGCTCGATGACGATCTTCTCGATCATCTTGACCTTGGACTGCGCCTGGCGCGCCTTGGTGGCCTTCGCCTTGAACCGGTCGATGAACTCCTTGTGCTTGGCGATCTCGCCCTCGCGCTTTTCGATCTCGTGCTCCTTGCGGTCGCGCTCGGCGCCCTTCTGCTCCTCGAACTGGGTGTAGTTGCCATGGTAGAGCAGGATGGTCTCGTAGTCGACATCGAGGATGTGGGTCGAGATGTTGTCGAGGAAGCGATGGTCGTGCGAAATCACCACCGCGCAGCCCTTGTAGGCGAAGAGGAACTTCTCCAGCCAGCGGATGGTCAGGATGTCGAGATGGTTGGTGGGCTCGTCGAGGAGAAGGATGTCGGGATCGGCGGCGAGCACCTGGGCGAGCAGCACGCGCAGCTTGAAGCCGCCGGAGAGGACGGCGAGCGGCTCCTTGTGGACGTGGGTCGGTATGCCCAGCCCCTCGAGGATCTCTGCGGCGCGCGGTTCCAGCGAGTAGCCGTCGTTGTGGAGAATGAACTCCTCGACGTCGGCGTAGCGGTCGGAGTCGAAATCTCCGTCCATGTGGGCGAGCAGGCGCTCGCGCTCCTCGAGCGCATCCCAGACGTCCTTCTTGCCCATCATCGCCACGTTGACGATCGCCACGTCCTCGTACTGGAAGTGGTCCTGCTTCAGAACCCCCATGCGGGCGCGCCGCGGCATGTTGATGATGCCGTCCGACGCGACTTCTTCGCCAGCGAGGATCTTGAGGAAGGTCGACTTGCCGGAGCCGTTCGCGCCGACCAGGCCGTAGCGGGATCCGGCGTTCAATTGGAAGGAGGCGCCCTCGAACAGCGTGTCGCCGCCGAAGGCTTTGGCCAGGTTGGTGATCGAAATCATAAGAACGGGGGAGTTTATCAGGCCCCTGCCGGGTAGGGTGCCGAGCGGGATGCCGGAGGGGGTGGCGATGGGGGTGGAGTTCGGCGCAACCCTTGAGCCTCCACCCATCCCACTCCGAATCGCCTTCCGCGCCGGCGGACGAGCGCCTCTTCGGTCAGAAGAGTGAGCTTGTCCTCCACCATCTGGGCGAAGCCGCCGGCGAGCGGGCTTAGGCTCCGGGGGCTCTCCCAAAAACCGGTAGCCGTTCGCCCCACCCCGTCGAGGCACTGCACGCTCGCAGAGCCGATCACCCGCCCGCGTTCTACACTGGCGGCGAAAATCAATTTCCTAAACGGCTTGACATATAGTCGAAGTCAGAATTCCTCTTGCTGGCCCGGAGGTGGATATGCGCTTCATCCGGCCCTCTCTCTGCATATTGCCCGCGATCCTTCTGTCGATCCCGACAGCGGCTTCCGGTCAAGTGGCGATCTTCGTCGACGGCTTCGAAACCGGAGACGCTCGGAATTGGTTCACGGTGATCGCCTGCGAGGTGGTTGCAGACTGCGCGGTCGGTGACGTCTGCGCTGCCGGGTTCTGCGTCGCGGAAGGCTCGGTCGGGGTGGGCGGCCAGTGCTCCGCCAACCGCGACTGCGCGACCAGCCTGTACTGCTCGCCGAGCGGCGGCATCTGCTTGCCGGCTGGCTCCGGTCTGGAAGACGACCACTGTTCGTCCGGCGACCAGTGCACCGAGGACCTGGTCTGTGAGCTGTATGGCCTGGGCGGCACCTGTGAGGCCGCCGGCGCCGGCGACCTCGGTGACGGCTGTACGGCCAGCTCCGACTGCATTGCCGGCCTGGCATGCGGACCGCTCGGCACCTGCGATCGCAGCATCGACGCCTACCCGCCGTTCCCCGGGGTGGCCTGCGCTGGCGACGCGGCGCCGTTCAAGGCGTTTTTCCAAGTCCCGCGTCCGGGCCAGCCGATCCCCGACTTCTTCCGGCTGCCGTTCCCGAACGACGCGCGCGCGTCAACTTCGACGGCACCCTCGATCTCTCGGACTTTCCCCGCCCGGGCCTGACGCTGCTCGGAGTCGACCTCGTCGATCTCTATGCCGACGCCCTCGCCGCGGACTTCGACGGCTTCTCGAGCGTCGCCGACGTGACGTTCCGGTTCTCGAAGGAGCTCGACTTCGACACCGTCGTCGCGAACGGCGCCCAGGTGCACTTCATCGACATCACCCATCCCGCCGACCCGGATTTTGGCAGTGATCGCGCCCGAACCTTCTTGTACAGCGTCAACAGGGCCAAGTACGCGTGCCAGCACACCTTCCAAGTGGCACCGCAACGGCACGACGTGCTGCTGCCCGGCCGCGTCTACGCGGCGTACCTGACCTCGGCGATCCGCTCTATCGCCGCCGAGCCGCCGGTGCTCGACGCGGATCTCGCGGCGGTGCTCGCCGCCGTCCAGCCGGTGGACCCCACGCTGGCGCGAGTCTGGACCCAGTACGCGAACTTCCGCATCTTCCTCACCCAGCAGACGATGACTCCCGGGGACATCGCCGGCGTCACCGTCTTCACGGTCCAGGACACTACCGGCAAGATGGTGAAAATCGATGCGGCGGTCGAGGCGCTGCCTTTGCCGGCGCTGTCGAGCCTCACGCTGTGCGACGGCGCCACCGCCTCGCCGTGCGACGGTACGCTGTGCACGAGCCCGGCCACCTTCTGGCAAATCCACGGCCGCGTCTCGATCCCCAACTACCAGCAGGGCACTCTGCCCTACGAGTACCCGGCGAACGGCGGCGCCATCGCCTACGACGGCAGCGGCGTGCCGATCCAGCAGGGCGTGCTGGAGGTTTGCCTCGCGCTCACCGTCCCGAAGTCGGCGATGCCGGGCGCCGGCTGGCCGCTGGTCGTGCATGCGCACGGCACTGGCGGAAACTTCAGGGCGGCGATCGACGACGGGATCGCCGAGGAGCTGGCCACCGCGAGCGTCCCGATGGCGACGCTGACGGTCGACGGTGTCGGCAGCGGCGAGCGCCGTGGCACGTCGACCCGTGACTCCGACGGCCTGGTGTTCAACGTCGTCAACCCACGTGCCGCGCGTGACAACCACCTGCAGGGCGCGGCCGATGTGGTACAGGCCCTGCGGATGGCACAGGTCGCGCCGTTCTCGGTCGGCGCGGTCAGCATCGACTTCGATGCCTCGAAGACCTACTACTTCGGGCATTCGCAGGGCTCGAACGTCGGCATCCCGGCGCTCGCCACCACCGGCCTCGCGAAGGCGGCGATCCTCTCGGGTGCGGGCAGCTACATCACCGAGAGCCTCCTCACCAAGACCAGCCCGGTCAACGCCAGCGACGCGCTTGAGCTCCTCGTCGGCGAGACGGTCGGCAACGGTCACCCGATCATGACCGTATGGCAGACGTTCTTCGACCGCATGGATCCGGTGAACTTCGATCCGCTGATGATCGTGCGACCGCCGGCGGGCGTGGCTTCGAAGCACGTCCACATGACCTGGGGACAGGACGACACCTTCTCCCCGGAGCCGACGCTCAACATCACCGCGCGCGGCATGGGTCTGGAGAATGCGGAACCGATCGTCACCCCGATCAACGGGGTGCCGGCGGTGGCGCGGCCGGTGAGCGGCAACGTCATCGACGACCAGGGTCTGGCGCGCACCGCCGCCTGCTACCAGTACCAGAGCGACGGTACCTACGACGGCCATTTCGTCGCCCAGCAAAACCCGGAGGCGATCGTCGACTGGTTGAACTTCCTGACCTCGGCGGCGACGGCCGGGACGCCGACTGTGCCGTAGCTCCGGCGAGATTTGCGCCGAGGTCCTCGCGGATCAGCCGGCGAGGGCACGGACCAGCCTTCTAAGCCACCGAGGTGGAAGGGTTGGGATGGGGGTAGAGTTCGGCGCAACCCTTGAGCCTCCACCCATCGCACTCCGAATCGCCTTCCGCGCCGGCGGATGAGCGCCTCGTCGCCCGGATCCTCTTGGGCGATGACGAGGCGCTGGCGGAGGTCCGTCGCTGGGTGCGCGGCGCCGTGAGCCCGTACCGTTTCCAGCTCGCCGCCGAGATCGAAGACCTCGAGCAGGAGGTGCTGCTCGAGCTCATCGAAGCGCTGCGCGGCGAGCGCTTCGAGGGCCGGAGTCGGCTCGCGACCTACGTCCGCCGGATGGTGCACCACAAGTGCCTGAACCGCCTGCGGGCCCGACGCGGCCGCGCCTGGGTCGACTGCGATGCCGTCGAGCTCGTGGACCCGGAGCCGACGCCCTTCGACCTGGCGCGGCGGCGCGGAGATCTCGAGCTCGGGCTGCGCGTGCTCGCCGCGATGCCGGAGAGCTGCCGCGAGCTCTGGATGATGATCCATCGCGGCCTGGGCTACGAAGCGATGGCTGAGCGCCTGGGTGTCGCCGCCGGGACGCTGCGCGTGCGGGTTCTGCGGTGCCGCGAAAAGGCCCTTGCCCTGCGCGCCCAGTTGGCCGGCGGCGGTAACGCGACGCCCGCCGCGGTGACATAGAGAGGGATGGCCGACGTGGATTGCCGTGAAATCGCCGAACGTCTCCCCTGGTTCGTGAACGGAGCCCTGCCGCCGTCGGAACGCAGCGCGGTCGAGTCGCATCTTGCCGGTTGCGCGGTCTGCCGCGCGGCGCTCGCCGCCACCCGTGAAGCGGGCGCGCTCTACGCAGCCCACCTGCCGACGGAGGCGATCGTCGACTATGCCCTCGGCTTTCCGGTCGAGGGGATCGCCCGCTCGGTCCTCGAGCTTCATCTCGCCCACTGCGCCGCGTGCCGGGAGGAGCAGCGCCTGGTCGAGGCCGGTCGCGAAAGCTCCGCGCCAGCTCTGACGGGCCAGAGTCCCGTGCCGGGCCCAACCACCACGGCAATAGGCTCGACCGCTCGCCGGAGCCGCACACTCGCCCTGGCTGCCTCTCTCGCTGCGGTCTCCGCCCTCTCGGTCTGGTTCGCGATGCGCGACCTGAGGCCGGTGCCGGAAGGCCGGGTAGCCTTCGTCGAGCTTCTACCGGAGAGCTCACGCACCCGCGGCGCCGAGGGCGAGCGGACGGCGATCGACCGCGGGCGCACGACGACGCTGCTCCTGGTTACCGATCGCGGCGAAAGGTTCGACGACGTCCGGGTGAAGATCGTCTCGCCGCCTGGGGGCGCGTTACTCTGGCAGGAGAGCGGACTCACTCCGGCCGCCGCCGGTGCCTTTGTCCTCTTGCTGCCGGCGGGCGCGTTGCCGGCGGGCGAGGCGGAGATCGTGCTCGAAGGCCGGCGCGCGACGGAGTGGTCGGAGATGGGCCGCTACCGGGTCACGCTCGAGCCGTAACCGCGCAGGGCGTCGGGAACGACCGGTGCCGAGCGGCTCCGGCCGGCGCTAGTTCGCTGGCCCGATCAGCACGAACGGCGCCCAGTGGCGGGGCTCCGCAGTGCGGAGCTCGACCGTACGGCCGTCGCGCACCGTGGTCACCGGCCCGCGCAGCAGCTCGAGCTGCGCCTGGCGCAGCGCCTCGTCGCGCGGCACTCCGGCGGCGAGATGCGAGTAGAAACGCGCCATGAGCTCCGCCGCTGAGTCGTCCTCGACCCGCCAGAGGCTGGCTACGACGCTTCGCACGCCGGCCACCTGCAGCGCGCGGACGAGGCCGAGGATGCCCTCTCCTCGGCGGTCGCCACCGCGCGCCGTCTCGCAGGCCGAGAGCACCACGAGATCCGCGTCGAGACGCAGCTGCTCGGCGATCTCCCAGGCCTGCAACAGCCCCTCTTCGCCTCCGGCAGGGGAGAGCAGAAGGGCCGAGTCGAGCGGCAACGCCTCGTCGACGACCGCGTGGCAGGCGAAGTGGGCGAGCGACGTCGAGGCGATCTCGCGCCGCGCCGCGGCTTCGGTCGCCGCGTCGTCCAGGTAGAGCCTGGCCTTGGTGCCGAAGACCTCGCCGACCCTGGCCGCCTCGCGTCGCGTCGCCGGGAGCCGGCCGAAATCGCGGCGGTAGCGCGCCGCGGCCGTGGCGGAGGTCGCCGGGTCGGCGAAAACGGCGACGCTCGTGATGGCGCCCGGTGCGCTCCGGCGCTGGAGCTCGGCGTGCACCGAAGCCGAGACCTGGTGCGCCACCGGCAGCGCTTCGATCAGCCGCCTGCCTTCTGCTCGCGGATCCGGGAGGGCCGCGAAGGCGAGGCCGTGCAGCGCTCCGTCCGGGATGATCAGCAGGCGGCGCGTTCCGGAGAGTCGATCGGCGACCGGCCCGAGCAGTCCGGATGAGAGGCGCCTTTCGATCGTCTGGAGCTCGGTGCGCCCCAGCGAGGTGGACGTGGTGAGCTCGAGCCAGCGTTGCACGTCGGCCGAGAGGACCTTCTCCCCTGCCGCGATGGCGTGGACCGCGACCGGCTGCTCCGCCGAGAGGACGAAGAGCGTCGAGGATTCCGGGCCGAGGCTGTAGGCGAGGAGGAGCGTTCCGGGGGCGAGCCCGCGCCGGATCTCGGCGATGGCGAGCGCCGGCGGTGCTTCGATCGCTGCCAGGCGGGGCGAAGCTGCGCGAGCCTCGCGGCTCAGGCGGTCGCGCTCGGCGTGGAGCGCCTCGATGGCCAGCCGCTGCCTGTCGCGTTCGAGATCCGCCGCAGCGTCGACGGCAAGCTTGGCGAGTCCGAGATAGCTGCGGTCGATCTCGGCCGCGAGCTCCCGGCGCCGGCGCTCCAAGCCGGGGTCGAGGTCGGCCTCGGCGAAATCGAGATCGCGCTGTTGCAGCAGCGCGAGCAGCGCCTGGGCGCGCGAGCGCTCGTAGGTCTCGAAAGCGGCGTCGGTCCGGCCCTGGCGAAGGAGGAACTCCTGGTAGACGCGGTAGATCCCGGCGTACTTGCTGCGAAACGCCACCAGCCCGCGGTCGCCGCCGCCGAGGCGGCTCTGCTGGCGCTCCAGCTTGTCGATCGATCGCCGGAACAGCACGTCGGCATCCGCCGGACGGCCCTGGCGGTCGCGCACCTTCGCCAGATCGGAGGCGGCCTGGGCCTCGAAGCTGGTGTCGGGCTGGATGCGGGTCCGCGCCGCGAGGGTGATCTCGCCGAAGCGCGCCGCCTCGGCGAGGTCGCCCCGCACCTCCGCCTGCTCGACCTGCATCGACGTGACCATCGCTTCGGTCGAAGTGCGCGGCAGGTCGAAGGCGAGGAGCTCGCGGGCTGCGGCGATATCGGCTTCCGCGGCCCGGTGGTCCCCTTTGAGCTGCAGGAGTCGCGCGCGGTTGGCGCGCACCGCCCCGAGGAGCTCGCGATCCGGCGTCTTGCCCTCGAGCAGCGCCAGCGCTTCGCCGAAGGTGACGAGCGCGTCGTCCAGCCGGCCGACGTCGCCGAGGACGTTGCCCAGAGTCATGAGCTTGCTGGCGACGTCGCGCGTGCTGCCGGCGCCGCGGAAGAGCTCGATCGCCCGTCGGGTGTACATCTCGGAGCGCTCGAAGTCGCCGCGCAGCCGGGCCACGATGCCGAGGTTGGCGAGCAACGGCGCCAGGTCGCCCTGTCCGTTCTCGGCGATCGCCAGCGCCTCGAGAAAGAAGCCGTCGGCGGCCGCGAGGTCGTTCCGGCGCCCGGCGAGCGTTCCGAGGTTGTTGACTGCGTTGGCGTACAGCCAGCTTCCCGGCACCAGGCGCTTGCGGATTCGCGCCACCTCGGCGTAGAGCCGATACGCCTCGGCGAGCTCGTACTGCGCGCCCCGCAGGGCGCCCAGCGCGCCGAGCGCGAGCGAAGCCCCGAGCCCCTCCGGCTCGATGCCGTTCCAGGTCGCGAGCCCACGACGGTAGGCGGCTTCGGCTTCGTCGAAGCGGTTGAGCCGGCGCAGCGCGTCGCCGTTGAAGCGCTCGAGATCGGCGGCGACCGCTGGCGGCGAGAGGGCGATCGCCGCCGAGTAGGACTGCTGCGCGACCAGCCAGTCGGAGCGCTTGCCGCACGCCTCGGCGAAACGCGCCCATGCCCAGGAGCGGGCGTCGGCCGGCTGGGCGGCGAGGCGGCTCTCGACCTCGGCGGCCGTCACCATGGAGTCCTTGGCGGCGAAGCCGGAGACGAAAGCGACGAGCTCGGCGCTCGCGCCGGTGGGCCTCCCCTTGAAGATCCAGGCCGCCGGCGGGAGAGTCGTGCGCTCCGGCGCTCCGGCACGAACAAGCTCGACCTTGAGCGTGCCGCGAACCCCTTCGACGAACGGCAGCAGGTCGAGCTCTCCCCAGTGCGCGAGCTCGCCGGCTCGCGGGAATGCCGGTCCGACGAGCCGCCAGCGCAGGAGCTCGTCACCGACGGCGAGCGGCGACGCGGCTCCCGCCGGTGCCTGTACGGCTTCGACGATCACGACGGCCCGCGACGATGCCGGCGCCAAGACCGGCAGGAGGCCGCAGGCAATTGCGACGGCCTGGAAAACCCGGCGGGAGGCCGGCGGTTTCCGGTTCATCGGCAAATAGTAGCGCTTCGCCGGGCGTGGCGGGTCGGTCTTTTCCGGTCGGCCGTAACGCAGGGCGGGTTCCGGAGACGAAGGTACCAGAAGCCAACGAACCGGCCCTAGTGGCCAGGAATGAGGGGAAGCGATGAACCTGCGGCGTGAAGTCCTGGATTGTCATCGACGTTCGAAGCGAGTGGCCTTTGTCGCGGTGCTCCTGCTGCTCACTTCGGCCGCGATCTCCGGCGCGGAGATCATTCGAGTCGGTACGGCAGCCTCCTGCGACGAGGACACCATCCCACTAGCTCTGCTGCGTGCAGCGCTCAACGGTGAACCGGCCGACGAGATCCGCCTGCCGAGCAACACCGTCTACACCAACGTGGCGCTGCACCTGACCGACTGGGATCCGGCGACTGCCGGCTCGCTGGTGCTCGCCGGTGGCTACACGGGCTGCACCGACCCCACAGCGTCTCTCGAAACGACGCTGAACGGCAACGGTTCCGACCCGATCGTCGAAGTCGACACCGCTTCGCGACCGATCTCTCGGGTGACGCTCCGGAACCTCGATCTGCGGGGAGGTTCGGTGGGACTCCGCGCGCAGGGCGGCGCCGACGTGCGCGTGGAGGAGTCGTACATCCAGCTGAACGACGGTGGAATCGAGATCGAATCGGGTGCGGACGTCGAGATCACCGACACGAGCCGGGTCAGGCAGAACTCAGGGGCGACCTTCGGCGCCGGCATCTTCTGCATCGACGCCGGGTCGATCGTCACCGTGAACGGCTTTGTGAGCTCCAACACGGCGACCAACGCCGGCGGCGGTATCTACGCCAACAACGGCTGCCTAGTGAAGCTCCGCTCGGGCGTCTACATCGAGGGAAACCAGGCCAGCCTCGGTGGCGGCCTCTACCTTGCCGGGACCGCGCGCGCCGAGAATGTAGGTACCGGTACGGCGAACGTCAACATCTATGCCAACGAGGCGCTCCTCGACGGCGGCGGCATCTACATGGCCGGAGCGGGGCCGCAGACACTCCTCGGCAACGTGCGCATCGTCTCGAATATCGCCGCGCAGCGCGGCGGCGGCGTGGCGCTTGTCGGTGGCGCAAGGCTGCAGATCGAGCGCTTCAACTCTGAGGCATGCATCACTCAGCCGCAGTGCACCAAGATCGACGAGAACTGGTTGACCGGAGGCGAAGGCAGCGCCGTCTACGCCGACGGCGGATCCGAGTTTCGCATGGCGCAGGGATTCATCGAAGACAACAACGGTTCGGATGCGAACGGCTCGGTGATCTTCGCCGACGGCGCGACGACCTTGGTCCACCTCGAGGGGGTTCAGATAGTTCGGAACCGCACCGTCTCCCTCTTTCATGCCGAGAACGGCGCCGAGGTGCGCGCCGCCTTCGTGACGGCGGCGGAGAACAGCTATCACCCCGGCGGCGGCCCCGGCGAGGTCGATAGCTTCGGCGGCACCGCGACCGGTGCTGGTGAGCTGCGCCTTTTCACGAGCATCCTCGTCGATCATCAGTCGTTCGTGACGGCCACGCTAGGCGAGATCCATGGCGACTGCCTCAATGTGGCGACGGAGGCCGGGATGACCGAGAACGGTGCGTCCTACATCGGTCTCGATCCGCTCTTCATGAACACTGCTTCCGGAAAGCACCGCTTGCGGCCCGACTCGCCGGCGATCGACTCTTGCGACACGCTGCACTACACCCCGCTCGACTCGGACTTTGACCTCGATGGGCGTGGGTTCGATCTCGTGTCGCATGGCAACGTTCACGGCTTTTACGACCGCGGGGCCGACGAAGTCGTCCCGGTCTTCGCCAACGGCTTCGAGTCCGGCAACACGAGCGCCTGGTCGAGCACGGTGCCGTGAGAAGCGGCAGAGTGACGGCGGTCGTTGGCGCGCTGGGTGTTCTCCTGGCGGGGCGGCCGGCGGGCGCCGACACGATCTACGTCGGCGCTTCGGCGGCGCTCTGCGACGCAACCTCGATCCAGGCGGCACTGGACCTCGTCGCCGCGACCACGGGCGATGACGAGATCCGGCTGACGCGAACCGTCCTCTACACCGGGGTCGAGATCGAAATCTTCGACTGGGACTCCGACAACACCGGCGATCTGGTGATCTCCGGTGGCTGGGACGACTGCCTCGACGCAGGTGCGGAGGGCAGGACGACCCTGACCGGAACCGGCGCGTCCGCCGTGATCTTCGCGATCGGAATGACGGGCGCTTCGCAGGCCCTCGAGGTGACGCTACGCGACCTCGAGATCACCGGCGGGTTCACCGGTGTCGGATCTCTCGGCGAGACGAGGATCCTCGTCGAGCGTTCGCGGATCCACGGCAACGAGAGTGGTGGCGTCGCGGCCGGCGGGGCCTGGCTCGAGATCGACGTCGCGACGGTCGTCGAGAACAACTACGGCGGCTCTTTCGGCGGCGGGCTGTACTGCAATCAGACCGGATCGCGGCTGGTGATCGCCGGTACGGTGCGTGACAACCAGGTGGAGAACTACGGCGGCGGAGTCTTCGCCAAGAACGGCTGTGTGGTGGAGCTCCGCGCCGGCGCCACGATCGAGTACAACGGCGCCGCGCGCGGCGGCGGCCTCGCCCTGGGCGGCGGTTCCCGACTTGAAGGGGGAGGAGCGGGGCTGCTGCCGGTGCGCATCGCGCACAACAACGCCTCGCTGTTCGGCGGCGGAATCTACCTCGAAGGTCCCGGGCCGCAGTCGCTGCTCGGCAACGTCCAGATCGAATCGAACACGGCCGAATTCGGCGCTGGCGTCTTCATCACGACCGATGTGGTGCTTCAGCTCGAGCGCTTCAACTACCAGCCGTGTGCGAATCCCGCGCGCTGCGCCACGCTGAGCCGCAACCGCACGACCGCGACCGGGGGCCTGGGCAGCGCAGCGCTGGCGAGTGACGGGGCGGAGCTGCGGATGATGCAGGGCTTCATCGAGGAGAACGGTGGTGACGGCGAGACGAGCCATGTGCTCGTCGCCGCGTCGACAGGCGCGATCGTCCTCGAGGGTGTGCAGATCCGGGGAAACGATACCGAGTCCGTCTTTTATGCAAGGAGCAACGCCAGCGTCGTCGCTGGCTTCGTGACAGCAGCGGGAAACCGCTACTGGGACGAGGATCTTCAGGTCTTCTTCGACAGCGGCGGAGGGCTGGCGGCCAACGACTCGTCGATCGAGATCTACACCAGCATCCTCACCGAACACGGGCCGTTCGAGGCGACGTTGGGATCGACGATCGTCGGCGACTGCCTGATGGTCGATACCGAAGCGGGAATCGAGGCCGAAGTCACGATGGTGGGTGTCGACCCGCGGTTCCGGAACGCGGCGCAGGGCGACCTTCACCTGCGGCCGGACTCCCCCGCGATCGATTCGTGCGACACCATGGTCTACACGCCGTTCGACCTCGATTTCGACCTCGATGCGCGCGGCTTCGACTCGCCCACGCGGCCGAACGTCCTCGGCCCCTTCGACCGCGGCGCCGACGAATCACCGCTGCTGTTCGCGAGCGGCTTCGAGTCCGGAAACCTCTCCGGTTGGTCCTCGTTTCAGCCGTAGTCACGGTCCAGGAGCGGGTAGAAGCGACGCCTTGTCGCCTCTGAGATGGAAGACTATTCTTCCGTCAAGTACACTCCCGCCGGCATCTTGCTCGAGACCGGCGACCTCGAGGCGTGGGTCCAGGATGCGTCGCCTGGCGGGACACTTCGGAGCCGTCGCGCCGAGGTTCGTTGGAGACGAGCATGGCCGAGACCGGCATCGACGACAGCAGCGTCACTCCCGTCACGCAGGGTTCCAGGAGCTCCATATTCGCGGCGGCTCGAGCCGTCCTCCTGGGGTTTCTGGTTCTCGTGGTCGGCGGCTCGTTGAGCGGCGCCATGATGCTCGCCAACCTGAAGCTGGCGCCGGCGCTGCCGCTGTTCTTCCCCGCCACCCTGCTGTGGCTGTGGCTGTTCTGGCGCTATGTGAGGGGGGACGGCTGGCCACGAAGGACCTCGTCCCGGCGCTGCGAGCTGCTGCGGGGCCGGAGGCTCTCGCCGCGCGTCTGGGGATGGGCGCTTGGCGCCGGCGGCCTCGCCCTCATCGCGGTCATGGGCATCGCCTTCGTGACCTATCGCTTCGCCGAGTTGCCGGAGGCGGCCTACCGAGCGCCGTTCGGTCTGGCTTCGTTCCCCTCCTGGACACTCGTCGCGGTCTTTGCCGCCCTTGCGCTGACCGCGGCGGTGGTCGAGGAGGCGGCGTTCCGCGGTTACATGCTCTCCGGCATTCAAGGAGCGCTCGGCTGGACGGTCGGTATCGGACTGGTGACGCTCCTGTTCTACCTCGCTCACCTGAGCCATGCCTATGCGACGCTCGCCTTTCTGCCGTTCTTCCTGGCGCACGGGTTGGTCTTCGGATTGTTGGTCTTCCACACGGGTTCCATCCGGCCGGGAATCGTCCTGCATGCGGTTTCCGATTTTCTCGTGCTGCCGATGCAGTACGGAGTGATTCCGTCCGCCGGAGAGTGGGACTTCGTTGCGCAAGGTTGGC
Organism: Thermoanaerobaculia bacterium; assembly: GCA_031403995.1. Taxonomy (GTDB): domain Bacteria; phylum Acidobacteriota; class Thermoanaerobaculia; order Multivoradales; family JAGPDF01; genus JAGPDF01. The sequence goes on along the minus strand of JANNGS010000064.1, from coordinate 32,391 downwards.
TGTCGCTTCTGGCCGGCGCGGCGGCGATCCCGGCGTTCCGACAGCTGGCGAGGGCAGCGGAGCACCAACCTTGAGCCCCGCCCTCGATCCGGCGTCCGCGCGCGCGAGCGATGGCCCACCTGGTGGCGAAGTCGTCAGTCGAGCCACCGCAGCTTGGGGATGTCCGCGAAGTCGCGTGGGTTGAGGGTCCAGAGGGTGGCGTCGAGGGCGATCGCGTGAGCGGCGATCGCCAGATCGATCTCCCGGCCGCGAGGGCGCGAGATCGCTCCGTAGAGCCGGCTCGCGACGGCGGCCTCTTTCGGCCCGAAGGCGAGCGCGGAGGCACGTGGAAAGAGCGCCTCCTGGGCGTCGATCTCGGGCTCGAGCCGCGGCCCGCGCCACCATTCGTAGAGCACGAGGGCGGGCAGCAGGAGGCGCTCTCCGTCCGCCAGGAGCGCCCGCATCCGTGCCGCAGAGCGGCGGGGTCCCGTCAGGCTGTCGATCAGGGCGGAGGTATCGACGACGATCATGGCTCGGCGGCCGAGCGCCGCCCGGCCTGGCGCCGGGCGAGAGACAGGGACGCGAGCTCGGCGTCGACCGTTGCGGCGGGGCCGAGGGGGATCCTGCCGACCATCTCATCGAACGCCCGCAGCGCCTTCCGCCGTTCGGTCTCACTCATTCTGCCGGCGCGCGCCGCATAGTCGGCCACCGCCTCCCGCACGACCGCACTCTTCGAAGTCTGCAACCGCTCCGCCGTTCTCGCCAGCTGGGCCGCGGTTTTGTCGTCCAGGCTGAACGTCATCTTGAGCGCTGCCATAACGACGCCATAATACCATATGAGGTTCTCTTTGGCGGCCGGCCGGCGCACGGTCAGGAGGCCGACTGCCGAGGGCGATTGCAGCCGCAGCCGCCGGGGCTATGATGTCGGATTCCGATGTCTCGTGAGACCGGCCTGGGCCCACCTATAGCTCTCGAGCGCGCAGATGGCGCGCCAGAGGCGGTCGCGCCGGTTGCCGGCCGGGCGCCGCGTGCCATCGAGGTCGAAGCGGCGTGCACGCACAATCTCAAGTCGGTCTCCTGCCGGATTCCGCACGGGCAGCTCACCGTCGTCACGGGACCGTCCGGGGCCGGCAAGTCGTCGCTCGTCTTCGACACCATTTTCGCCGAAGGGCAGCGGCGCTTCGTCGAGTCGATGTCGACCTACGCCCGGCAGTTTCTCGACCAGATGGAGCGTCCGCCGGTGGGCGACATGCGCAACGTTCTGCCGGCGGTGGCGCTCGAGGCCAGGAACTCGGTCCGCAACGCCCGCTCGACCGTCGGCACGATCACCGAGGTCCACGATGTGCTGCGGCTGCTGTTCGCGAACCTGGGCGAGGTGTCCTGCCCCGCGGGCCATGGTGCTGCGCGCCGCTATACCGCCGGCGAGGTGGCGGAAGAGCTGGCCGCGGGAGTCGCCGGGGAGCGCTTTCTCCTTGCCGCCAGGGTCGCCCGCCCGCCGGAGGAGGCCGACCTCGCGTTGGCCGAGCTCGTCGGCCAGGGTTTCGCGCGCCGCCTCGAAGGCGGCGGGATTGTGCCGATTGCCGCGGACGAGGGCTGGCCCGCGGCGCGCGATCCCCTGACTCTGGCGCTCGGGCGCTTCCGGGCGTCGGCCGACGCCTCGGCGCGCATCGCCGCCACCGTCGAGGATGCCTGGAAGCTGGGCGCGCGCGCGGTCGAGGCGGTGGCGGAGCAGGGCGTGCGCTACTACTGCCGCGAGCTCGCCTGCCCGGTCTGCGGCCTCGCCCTGCGCGCTCCGACGCCGGCCCTGTTCTCCTTCAACTCGCCCCTCGGCGCCTGCCCCACCTGCGAGGGCTTCGGCCGGGTGATCGGGATCGATCCGGAACGGGTGATTCCGGATTCGCGCAAGAGTCTCTCCGCCAGACCGATTGCGCCGTGGAACACTCCGGCCTACGAGGAGCTCTACGACGGGCTCCTGCGCGCCGCCCGCAAACGCCAGGTGCCGCTCGATCGTCCGTACCGCGAGCTCGCGCCCGAAGATCGCGAGTGGCTCTGGCGCGGCGAGGGGCGCTTCACCAACCTCGAAGCATTCTTCCGCTGGCTCGAGGGCCGCACTTATCGCGTCCACGTGCGCGTGCTGCTGGCGCGCTACCGCGCCTACAACACCTGCCCCGATTGCCTCGGGGGCCGGTTGAACGCCGAGGCGCTGGCGATCCGATTCGCTGGGCGCACGTTGCCCGAGCTTCTCGCCCTCTCGGTCGAGGACCTTTCGGCCTGGTTCGCCGCGCTCCGTCCCGATCCGCGCGCCCTGGCCGTCGGCGGCCACCTCTTCGACGAGGTGCGCGAACGGCTCTCGGTGCTGCACCAGGTAGGCCTGGACTACCTGGCGCTCGACCGTCAGGCACGCACTCTTTCGGGCGGCGAGACCCAGCGCATTCACCTCGCGGCGGCGCTCGGCTCCGGCTTGACGTCGACCCTCTATGTGCTCGACGAGCCGACCATCGGGCTCCATCCGCAGGACAACGAACGGCTGCTCGCACTGTTGCGCGATCTCGCGCGCCGCGGCAACACGGTGCTGGTCGTCGAGCACGACCGGACCATCGTCCTGGGTGCCGACCATCTGATCGACCTCGGTCCGGCAGCGGGGGAGGGTGGCGGCGAGGTCGTCGCCGAGGGTACGGTGGCCGAGGTTCTGGCACACCCGACCTCGCTCACCGCCCACTACATGCGCGAGCAGAATCCGACCGTCGCGCGCCAGCATGTGGCGCGCTTCCGGCGCGAGCGGGGCCGCCAGAGCATCGAAGACGAGCTCGCCGGGCGCGGTCGCATCCGGATCCGCGGCGCGCGCCAGCACAACCTGCGCGGAATCGACGTCGAGTTTCCACTCGACGCCCTGGTCGCGGTCACCGGCGTCTCGGGCTCGGGCAAGTCGACGCTGGTGGAGGATGTCCTCTATGGGACCTACCGGCGGTCGCGCGGTCTCGCCGACGCCGAGGCCGGACGGTGCGACGAGATCCTCGGCTTCGATCTGATCTCGGAGCTCTTCCTGGTCGACCAGGGCCCGATCGGCCGGTCGTCGCGCTCCAATCCGGTCACCTACATCAAGGCCTATGACGACCTGCGCCGGATCTTCTCCGGAGCCGAGGAGGCGCGCCGGCGCGGCATCACTCCGGCGCACTTCTCCTTCAACGTCGAGGCCGGGCGGTGTCCGCAATGCCAGGGGACCGGCGTCCTCGAGGTCGACATGCAGTTCATGGCGCCGGTCGTGGTGCGCTGTGAAGGCTGCCAGGGGCGGCGCTTCCGCCCGGAAGTCCTGGCGGTCCGCCACCTCGGCAGGGACATCTCCCAGACTCTCGAGCTCACGGTCGACGAGGCGCTCGAGGTGTTCGCGCGTGAACGCCCGCTGGTGCGCAAGCTCACGCCCCTGGCCGAGGTCGGTCTCGGCTATCTGCGACTCGGTCAGCCGACCTCGACGCTGTCGGGCGGCGAGGCCCAGCGATTGAAGCTCGCGACTTTTCTCGGGCGCCCGTCGGCTGCGGGCCGGCAGCTCTTCCTGTTCGACGAGCCCACCACCGGGCTGCATCTGGCGGACATCGACCTGCTGTATCGGACCCTCCGCAAGCTGGTGCAGCGCGGTGACGGGGTCGTCGTCGTCGAGCACAACCTCGATTTCCTGGCCCGCGTCGATTGGATCGTCGACCTGGGGCCCGGAGGAGGGCTGCACGGCGGCGACCTGCTCTTCTGCGGGCCGTTTGCCACCTTCCTCGACGAAGCCGAATCGCCCACGGCGCGGCTCCTGCGGGCGCAGATCGCCTGGCACCGCCCCGGCTCGGCTTCGGGTACAATTCGCGCGAGGTCAACTCCCAGCAGGCGAAGAACCACGAGGGCATCTTGAACCAGGTGAACCAGACCGGTTGGCAGATTTTCGTGGAGGTTCCGGGCAAGGCGCCGATCGAGCTCCCGGCCGGTGAATCGGTGATCGGGCGCAGCCGCGCCTGTATTGTGCAGATTGCGGAGACCACCGTGAGCCGGCAGCATGCGATCTTCGTCGTCGAGCCGGGCCAGGTGAGGCTGCGCGATCTCGGGTCGAGCAACGGCACTTTCGTCAACGGCGAGCGGGTGGAAGGCGAGATGCCGCTCTCCGACGGCGATCGTGTCGTGGTCGGCGAGGCCGAGCTCGTGCTGCGCATGCTGGCGCCACTCGGACCGTCCGAGGCGACCGCGAAGCTGGTGATTCCGCCGCTCGCGGCGCCACCGGGGCCGCCGGAGCCCGCAGCGGCTCCGCCTCCGACTTTGGGTTCGCCTCCGGGCTTCGCCAGCGCCGCACCCCGGGTGAGCCCGACGTCAGGTTCGCACGCCGCCTGGGCTCCCACCCCGCTGTCGCGGATTCCGGCACCTCCGGCGGCGCCTCCCGCGCCGCTGGCAAGCGGTCCTCCGGCGCACGTGGCTCCGACTCCGCCGCCGTCGCCTGCGGCGGAGTCATCGCCGAAGAGCAACGAACTGCTGTCGTCGATCCGCGATATCGACCTGGCTCCGGTGCCGCCGCCAGCGCCGCGCACTGCCCCTTTGGCTGCGCCGGTCGCGAAAGCCGCGACGACCGGAAAGGCCGAGCCGGCCGGCTTCTGGTTGCGGGTCGTGGCCTCCCTCCTCGACAGCATTCCGTTCGGCCTGCTGGCGGCAATTCAGGTCGGTCTGGCGATCTTCGTCTCTCCGAAGCTCGCGGGCCTGGTCAGCCTGGTACTCGTCGCCTATGGTCTTGTCGTCATGCTGGTGCTGCCGGCGCTCAAGGGCACGACCCCGGGCAAGAAGCTGATGAAGCTCGCCATCGTCTCCGAGACCACCGGTCCCGGCGAGGGGCTGGGCTGGAAGACCGCGGCGCTGCGTCTGGTCGGCTATCTCGTCTGCTCGGTCACCTTCGGACTCGGTTATCTCCTGGTAGCGTTCAGCGCCCGCAAGCAGGGCCTGCACGATCTGATCGCCAAGACGAACGTCGTGCGCAAGCGCTGAGCCCGTTGCCGCCGTTGGCAGCCCGAGCGCGCGGCTGCTAGATTCCCCTACGATGACTGCGGTGGACTCTCTCGGAAAGACCCCCTCAGAAACTCTCTCCGGGCGGCCGGGGAGCTCCTGGCGCGGCAAAGTCGGATATCTGGGCGGGCTCCTGCTCGCCGCGGCGCTGCTCGTCGCGGCCTACGCCAAGGCGATCGACCCGGAGGCCTTCGCGCAGCAGATTCGGCGCGAAGGTCTGGCGCTTCTCGGAGCGCCGTTCACCTGGGCGGTCGGGGTGATCGCGCTCGAGGTCGGCCTGGGGGTCGCGCTGGTGCTCAACCTGCGCCGGCGGTCCGTTCTCACGGTCGCCAGCGTCCTCGTCGCTCTGTTCGTCTTCTTGACCGCCCGCACCTACTGGCGCGCGACCCACGGTGGACTTTCGGCCGAGGAGGCCGCGAGCTGCGGCTGCTTCGGCAACCTGGTGGAGCGCACGCCGGCGGAGGCGTTCTGGCAGGACCTCCTGATGCTGGTGCCGGCGCTCGCCCTCGCCTGGATAGGCAGGCCGGGGCTGCAGCGCGGGCGCTGGCGCGCCGTCGCGGCGAGCCTCTCCGGCCTCGCAGCGCTCGCCGCGGGTGCCTTCGCCTGGCTGGCTCCAGGCTTGCCGCTCGACGATCTGGCGACTCGTCTGGCGCCCGGGAGGGAGATCTCGGCTCTTTGCGCCGGCAGCGGCGACGAGCGCATCTGTCTCGACTCGCTGGTACCGGGGCTCGCAGCAGGCGGCCGCTGGGTGGTTCTCGCCGATGTGCGCGCGGCGGGCTTCCCGGCCCTCGCGACGGCGCTCAATCGCTACGCCGCGCGCGCCTCGACGGAGTCACTGCCGGCGGTCGCGGTGCTCGCCGACCTCACCCAGGAGGAGCAGATGGAGCTATTCTGGCGCCTGGCACCGGCATTTGATTTGCACGAGGTCCCGGCGGCCGTGTTGCGGCCGCTCTACCGTCAGCTTCCCCGGACCTTCTTCGTCGAAGAAGGCCGTGTTACCCGTACCTATCCAGGCTTGGCCCCAGAGATCGGTTCTGTGGCGGCCCCGGACAACCCGAAAACGGACGATTCCCAACCATGATCTCGCCCTCTCGTCTTCGCGGATGGCAGCGCTCGCTGGCCCTGGTCGCTTGCGCCGCCGTTCTCGCCGCCAGCACCGCCTGCGGAGCCGACGCCGCTTTCCCGCCCGCGTCGGCTTCGGTCCCTTCCGCCGGCGCTTCCGCCCCGTCTGCCAGCGCTTCCGCTCCGTCTGCCAGCGCCTCAGCCGCCGCCCAGACCGTGCCCGCGGACGCCGTGCTGCGCAACTTCGAGCTCTCGGGCGATTTCGTTCTGGCGATCGACGGCAAGGAGCAGCCCAAAGCCGAGATCTACTTCTCGGAGTCGGCCCGGGCCTACGTGCTGATCGCCGCGGAGTTCCCGTCGCCGATCCTGGTCAGTGCCCCGACGCAGAGCGTCGACACGATCGACCTCATGAAGGTTTCGAAACAGCCCAACGGCGTGATCGACCTGCTCGCGGATGCCGTCTTCGAGCCCGCGGGCAAGTACAAGGTCGAAGGTCCGAATATCGAATTCACCTACTCAGGAAAGAAGCTCCGGGTCAGTCCGCGTCCCTACCTGATCGGCAAGCACACCGGCCAGGAGCTCCTGGCCTACAACCCGTCCTATGAGCGCAAGGCGCGCAACTACACGCCCGACGCCGGGATCATGAAGCGCCTCAAGGAGCGCAAAGAGCCGGTACGCATCCTGACCTTCTTCGGTTCCTGGTGCCCGCACTGCTCGACCCACGTGCCACTCCTGCTCAAGGTGGAGCAGGGTCTCGCGGGCGGCAGGTTCCAGTTCGAGTATGTGGGCATGCCCAAGGGCGCGGCGTTCGGCGACGTGCCCGAGGCCAAGCAGTACAAGGTGACCGGCGTTCCGACCGCGATTCTCTTCGTTGGCGACAAGGAGATCGGCCGCATTCCGAACGCGCAGTGGGCGAATCCGGAAGTCGCTCTCGATCTCCAGCTGAACGGCCCGAAGTCGAACAAGTAGGGCGCGGCGCGAAGTCGCCCGAGTGGGGTTAGGATCCTCCGGTCAAACCGAGTGGTTTTCAGCGGCTTGCCCGAGGGGGGCTTCGAGATGAACCAGCGAGCGTTGGGATGGGTCTGTGCAGTGGGGCTGGTGGCCGGGACGGCTTTCCTGTCCGGCGGCCCGGCTGCGGCGCAGGAGACGCCCGAGACGCCTGAGACGCCTGCCGCCGCGGTGCCCACCCCGGAGGGGCTGGAGACTCCGGCGGCGGCGCCGGACCCCAATGCCTTTCGCGTGCGCTTCGGTTTCGAGGGCAAGGCGCACTATCGCGACAGCGAGAACCTCCGCTTTCCCAGTCCGTTCCCCTTCCCGCCGGAGTCCCTGCCGCCCGGCGCCACCCAGGCTTTTCTCGAAACGGTGAACGAGGGGCAGCATTTCGAGCTCTCCGTTCTGACCCTTTTCGTCGACGCGAGCTGGGGGCCCAACCTCGAGGCGCACGCCAAGGTCGACTTCATCGATCTCTACGACCGCAACCCGACCTCGAGCGACAAGGAGATCGACGTCGACGAGCTCTGGATCCGCTTCGGCAGCGACCCGGCGGTGCTCTCCGAGCGCTTCGGCCTCTACGCCAAAGTCGGCAAGTTCGGCCACTTCGAGCGCCAGAACGACCGCCACTCCGAAAGCTATGGCCTGGTCGCGACCGCTTTCAACCGCTTCGAGGACCAGGGGCTCGAGGTCGGCGCCGAGCTCGGGCGCCATTTCTATTTGGTCGGCTCGCTCACCCAGGGGAATCCCGTCTTCTTCCGCGACCCGAACGCGCTCGCCGGCGACAACGGCACGCCGGCGATCGATCCGAGCCTGCACACGAACCCGGTGCGGGAGCTCCAGAGCGGCTTTCCGATCCTCTACGACGCCGAAGTCGAGGACCTTGACGTCGACGGCGACCTCGAGGTCGGTTACGGCCTCGGGCTGCGCTTCGGCGAACCGGGCTCCGGGCACGAGTTCAACTTCCTCGCCTGGTCGTACCAGCGCAAGCTGGCCGAGACGGTGGCGCTCAACGGGACGTTCTACGGCGGCGACCTCGATCTGCTGAATGGACCGGCGAATCTCTTCGGCCTGCCGATCCGCGGAGACGACAAGAAAGAGGTCGGCGCCAACCTCTGGATCTACCTCGGTGGCTTCAGCTTCTTCGGCCAGTACGTCGAGCAGGAGATCGCCGGCATGGACCGCACCGGCTACGAGGGCGAGGTCGCCTGGCGCTTCGACCTGCCGCTCGCCTGGGCCGCCGGCGGGCGCCAGCTCTTCCCGTACCTTCAGCCGGTGGTGCGCTACTCGTTCCTCGAGCCGGAGTTCGCCGGCGGTTCGCCGCGCTTCCCGTCGCCCTCGGTGCGCTGGGAGTGGAGCAAGCTCGACTACGGCGTGCGCCTCGGGATCATCGAAGGAGTCGACCTGACGCTCGAGTTCGCCGACAACGAGATGACGCTCGCCAGCGGGCGCAAGCTCTCGAACGACGAGCTGCTGACGACGCTGCGCTTCAGGATGTAGTTTCTCTTTCGTCCCCGGAGTTGGAGAACACCGCCAGCGGGTCGATGCCGCCGTTGGCCCATGAGGCGTCGACTGATTGCAGCTCGCCTGGGGGGGCGAGGCGCGAAAAGCCCAGTAAAGGGAGGGCGGTGGCCAGCTCGAGTGCCGCTGGTCCGGCAAGGACCGCTCCCTGCAGTCGGCCCTTCCACTGCGCGAGCACCGGGAGCATCTCGCGCAGGGCTTCGACGCCGTGGACTCTCACCGTGCGCAGGCCGGGCACCGGTCGGAAGAAGTTCTCGCGCTCGACCAGCACGGTGCCGACGGCGAGGTCCAGATGCAGCTTGGGTCGGCTTCCTTGGCGAAGTTCTGCTTCGGCGCGCAGTTGCTGCACTGCGGCGGCGATCGCCGGGTCGATCGGGCCGTGCGGCAGGCGGGCGCTCTCGAGCGCCAGCGCCCAGGCCAGGGCGTCGGCGAGCTCCTCGGGGTCGCTTTCGGTGTAGACCGCCTGCACCGAGAGGCAACCGCGCTGGTCGAAGAGCGCGATGTCCCTCGCCAGCCCGCGCGCCGTTCCCACCAGATCGACCCCGGCGCCGACGAAGGCGACGCTCGCCTTGGGGCCGTGGGCGAGCAGCCGCGTTCCGCAGCGGGCGGCGAGGCTCGCGACCGCTGTCGTTCCGCCGTAGGCGAGCAGGGGATCGACGTTCTCGAAGGCGGCGGCGAAGGACTCCGCGTCGTCGCCGGTGAATGCGACCGCCGCGTAGGCGTCGGCGAGCGCCGGTTCGCGCGCGACGAGCGCGGCGACGAGCGCCGGCGCGAACCAGGGCTCCGCGGAGGCGCTCTTGAGCAGGAGCGGCAAGCCCAGAAGCAGCGCCGGCAGGAGACTCTGGACCGCCAGCCCGGGGATGTTGCCGGCGAGGACGACGCCGGCGAGACGATCGGGAACTGTGGCGGACAAGGCCCGCGCGCGTTGCGCCATCTCCAGAGCCGCGGAGCCGGAAGCGCCGCCGAGAACGATCTCGAGCCCCTCGGTGAGTCCCTCGGCGGAGAGCCGCGCGCTCACGAGGAGCCGCGGCAGGAGCGCCGATCGCTCCGGCGAGCCGGGCTCGAGAAGCGCTGCGATCGTCTTCTCCCACAGCTCGAGGCGGCGGGCCACCGGGATCGCGGCGACCGCGGACGGACCGCGCGCGGTGAGCCGACCGGCGAGCGCCCGGAGCTCCTCCGGCGTGAACCGGCCGCAGCGGGCGCCACTCGCGTCCAGCGTTTGAGCGCGCGGCGCGAGCGCCGCGGGGACCTGGAAGTCTGCGGACTCGGCAGGCATCGGGAACATGGGCGCTGCTATGTTAAGGCTCTTTGCGGGAGATCGCCTTCATGCCACGCGCCACGCTGTCGCAGGTCGAAATCGCCGCGCCCGATCCGGCGCGCGCGGCGGAGTTCTTTTTTCGGGTCTTCGGATGGGATTCAACGAGCGTGCCCTGGGAAGGACCGACCTACGTCCGCCTATTCCCGCCCGAACCGGCCGAACCGGTCGGCGTAGGAATTCTCGCCCCCGATGCGAGCGGCATTCTTGATGGCCTGACGGTCGTCGTGCGCATCGAAGGTGAGCCGCTCGCCGCCGTCCTCGACCGGGTCCGCGAAGCCGGCGGCCGCGTCGCCCTCGAGCCGAGCCCCATCACCGCTGCTGGCCTCTACGCCCGTTTCTTCGACCCCGACGGCAACAGCTTTGGTCTCTGGCAAGACCGCCACGAATCCGTGCCGCCGGCCTGACCGCCGAAGCCCGAGGCAGAGGAACAAATGATTGCATCGTCACCCGTCTTTGTCCGCCAAAGCCAGCGAGCTGGAATCGAATCGAGGCGAAGCTCGCGAGACGAAACGCCACTTGCTTTTCCCACGGGATTTGGGACGGCTCCGGCCACCAAGCCACCTGGGATTCTTGTTCTGGGAGCCAGATCATGAAGGTAAGGTGTCTGTTGCTGGTGGCTTTTTCAATGGCAGTCAGTGCTTCCCAAGCTGAGGAGCCGTCTCACCCAGTCAACTTCCCCAAGGCTCAGCTCGAAATCACACTGGAGCGGCTCCCGCAGCCCAACACCTTTCATCTATTCGCTAGAAATTGTGGCGACTTACCCTTACTGATCGTGCGTCCGAGGGTGCATATGCTTGACCAGCTTGGCACTTGGGGGGGCTGGAGCCTCCGTGTTCAGGGCCCCTCAGGACCGCTTCATGCCTTTCCATTTCCAGGTGGAGTTCAACCATTGACCACGCTCGATCTGGTTGAGTTGATGCCCGAGGAATCGATCGACGTGGTCCTCGACCTGAGCCACTTCACTCCCGACGGAAGCTCATTGCTCGCAGATCTTCCGGGCAATTACAGCGCTGTCGTCGGCTATCACCTGGAGCAAGACAAGGTGGTTTCGGCAAGCGGTTCGGCAAACGGTGAGGGTTTCGTTTCCGTGCCGAGAATGCCGGTAATGGAGTCGGAACCCATTCGATTCGTCGTCTTGGGTAGTGGAAGCGGAAGTGGAGCGCGGTAGTCGCCTGACGAGGCGTTGCAGCGGACCGGCTGCGTGTTGCGCTTCCGGGTCGAGCCTGGCGCACTCCCGTGCCGATCGCCCCGACTTGGGCTAGAGCAGCTGTTCTGCCATGTTGCCCGGCAACCGGGCGATCTCACGGCGGAGGGTTCGCGAGGCGCGACCTCGAATGCCCCGTCAGCCGGTCATGCTGGAGTGCTCGGTTGGCTACGAAGCGATTCTCGAGGGAAGATCAGACTTCATGCCCCATTGCATCCTCGAATACTCCGGTAACGCGATCGATGAGCCCGATTGGGCGGAGACTCTGGCGGTCCTCCACCGGGTGCTGGTGGCGACGGGCCTGTTCGTCCTCGACGACATCAAGAGCCGGGTGGTTCGGCAGGGCGATTTCCGCGTGGGGGATGGTCGAAGCGATCGGGCCTTCGTAGCGCTGGAGATCCAGATTCTCTCTGGCCGGCCGGACGAAGTGAAAGGCGAGATCTGCGATGCGGCGTTGCAGGTACTCGTCGGGGCCTTTCCCAGAACTCTGGAGCGACTGACCACGAGCCTTTCAGTGCAGATCAGCGACATCCATCGTCCGAGCTACCGCCGGGAGATCCGGACCCGGGGCTGATTTCGCCTCTCGAGCGTCTCCGGTCCGCACGCCGCATGCGCGTTACGCCAAGAGCTTGCACGGCAGCAAGGGTCCTGGGTGACCGTATCTTCGCGCCCGAATCCGTCGAACAGGACGGAAGGTCAGCGGCGGAACGTCCAGCGGAGTTTTGTGGTGAGGTTGTCTTGGCGGACGAGGAGGTCGCCGAGGTCGTGCAGCGTCTCCTCAGGTAGGGCGCGGTAGCCGCGGTTCCAGACCAGAAAGAGATCGGTTCCGGGGCGCGGTGTCCAGCGGAATCGGACGTGCATGCCGAGGCTCTCGGCGCTCGAGTCGTACTGCGCCAGCGCCGAAAGCGTCGTGGCCTTCGAGAAGGCGAGGTCGCAGCGCAGGCTCGAGAGCGTGAAGTCGAAGGCGCCGCCTGGGAGGTCGCCGAGGAACCGTTGCCAGTCAGCGATGAGGGAGACCCAGCCCAGCCGGTCGCCCCAGCCGAGATAGGTCTCGAACTCGTCGAGCCGGCCGCCGTAGAAGTCGCCGAACCACCAGGTGAATCCGCCGGCGAAAGCCCGATGCTCGGAGGTCTCAGCCTCGAGACGATAGCGGGTGAAGTCGTAGCCGCCGGCCGGAATGATCACCCCGGGCGCGATCTCGAACGCCTCCGTCAGCCGCTCATGCTGGGGCACCCAATTGGCTTCGACACTATCCCCGGATTGCAGTTCGACATTCAGCGGCGCGGCGAAGAGACGCCAGCTCTCGGTCCGGTTGTCGAGGTCGGTGACCAGATTCGGGAAGAGCTCGAAGAAGAACTGGCGGACCCAGCGATTGAACCTGCCGGTCGGGCGCGGCTGCCAGGCGCCGCCGGCGGCGTACTGGCGGGTGCCCGGGCGCGGCAGGAAGCCCAACGCCGGGTCGAGGGCGTCGCCGAACTCCGAGAACGAGGCGGAGAGATCCCAGAGATCGTTCGGGTAGGCGACCTTGAAGCCGTAGCCGGTCGTTTGGCCTTGCGGCTGCGGATCGGTTGTCGATCCCGCGGCCCAGCCGGCGAGCTCGAAGTTCTTGTCGCCGAGGAACTTCGCGCTGCGGTAGACGGCGTCGACGCCGAAGAGCGTCGAGCGCGTGACGCTGTCCGGGTGGCCATCCGTGGCGATCGCGCCGAGCCGCAGCCCCGAGTCGCTCTCCCAGGAGAGTCGGCTCGCGAACAGGTTGGTCTTGCCGTCGCCGACACCCGCGCCGGTCCGGGTGTCGAGCAGCGCCACCCCGAAACGCCCGGCGCGCCCCTGGAGCTTGACGCCCGCGTCGATCGGCACCTCGGCGCCCTCGTAGAGACCGATACGCCGCGAGTAGAACGGCAGGAAATCCTCTTCCAGCCCAAGACCGAAGTCGAAGAGGTTCGAACCCTCGAGGAAGAAGCCGCGCTTTTCGGGAAAAAAAAGCGGGAAGCGGGTCAGATTGGTCTGCAGTTCGTCGACCTCGGTCTCCGCGAAGTCGGTGTTGGCGGTGAGAACGCCCTGAAGTTGCGGCGTGACGTTGTAGTAGATCTCGCCGCCGATGTTGCCGACCGTGCTCGACCGGCCGCTGTCGCGGTCGTCGTTGTAGTGCACCGAGACGTAGGGTACGACCGAAAGGCCGAGACCCTGGACGAGGTCGGCGACTCCGGTCAGGGTTCCAGCGCGCTCCATGTCGATGACCGCGGAGTCGAGCGTCGGCGAGGCCCAGAGCAGCTCTACCCGATCGCGCGGCACGAGGCGGGTGACGTTCAGTCCCCAGCTCGCGGCGCCGGGAGCGAACTGCAGCGAGCGCGACGGCAACTCGATCTCGACCGTCCAGCCGTCGGCGTCGCGGACCACCGCGGCGTTCCAGATGCCGTCCCAGTCGTCGGAAAACGAGCCACCGCCGGCGATCAGCCCGTCGGCGAGCGTGCCGACCGCGTTCACCTGGAAGAGATATCCCGTGCGGCGGTCGCTGAACGTGTCGAGAGCGATCGCCACCCGGTCGTCGCCCTCCATGAAGCCGTCACGCAGCCGCGCGTAACCGGTGATTCGCTTCGCCTCTGGATCGCGGCAGACGATGGCGACGAAGAGGCGCTCGCTCTCGGCGACGAAGCGAAAACGGGTGACGTAGGGCGTCGCGGCGCCCGGCACGGGAGCGGACTGGATGAGCTCGGCCTCCGGGGCCGCGGCCCAGGCGGCCTCGTCGAGCCGTCCGTCGAGGACGATCGGGGCACTCGGATCGGCGTGCGGCGTGGCAGCGATTGTCACGATCGCCGGCGGCTTTGCCGCACAGAGCGGGGTGGCGATGAGCCACGCGAGAGCGCAGACGACTCCGGTGCCGTGCGATCTCACGGAGGTCGGATCAGCTGGCCGCGCTGGCGAGCTCTTCAGCGAGAAGCGAGCAGCCGCGCAGGTCGGCCTCCGGGGCGCGCCCGGCGAGGCGGAAGCCCTGGCCCTCGAGGCTGCCGAGATCTTCGGTCAGCAGGTGCAGCGCCGAGCCGACGTTGGCGAGGTCGAAGAAGGCGAGGAGGCCGGTCTTTCCCGGCGGAAGCTCGGTGAGGGTGACCGGGTCGAGAACGCGGACCTTCATCCAGTGCGGCGGGACGAAGATCTCCGGATTGGAGCCTGCGAGCGTCGCGGTGTAGCACTGGCTGGTGAGCTCGGTCATGCCGTATTCGCCGACGACCGACTCCGGAGCGATGAAAAGCTGCTCCTCGAGCCGGTGATGGAGCTCTTCGCGCGAGATCTCTCTCGCACGCCCCTTCAAACCGCCGGTCTCGAAGACGACCGAGCCGGCGGGGAGACGGAACCTGAGGCCGCTGCGGCCGAGGAAGTCGACCAGGTCGGCGAGCGCGAACGAGGTGCCGAGAATCATCACCGGGCGGCCTTCGCGCTGGCGGGCGCCGCACCAGGAGCGTGCCTTGGCCCCTTCGACGCCGCGCTCGCCGAAGGCGTAGTCGCTGCCGGGCCCGCCGAACCGCCGCATCAGATGCTCGACCATGAAGCCGAGGCTCGAGTCGGGAGTGACGCCACGCGGCGGGACGAGCGCGAGCATCGCGGGGAGGCTGGGCGAGCTCTCGCCCGGTTGCATCCCGGCGCGCAGACAGAAGCGCGGGAAAGAAGCTTCGATTGCGGCGCGATAGAGATCGGGAAAAGGATGACGGTGGACGCTGCGCCCCGCCTCGGGAGTGCCCCCGAGCGTGCCGCTCGAACGGAAGGTCTCCTGCGGCGCAGCGGTGGCGAGCTCGACCGACGCGAAGGCGGTCGCCGGAATCATCGGCACGTCGCGCCATGAGGCGACCGCCGCCGGAGTCTTGCCGGCGCGCTCGCACATCGCGCGATAGGCGGGGAGGCGCTCGAACTGGTAGGCGAAGGCAGCCAGAGCGAGGGTCTCGAATTCGGCCTCGCCCGGCGATTGCGGCGGCTGCACCGCCGCCGCAGGTGGCTTCAGCGCCGCCGCAGGCGGCTTCAGAATATGGCCAGAAATCCGTTCGACGATCACCCGCTGATTCTGTCACGGCGGTCCGCAGGCAAGCCGGTCGCTTGACAGCGCGCGCCGGGATGCCTTATAAATCGCGCTCCATGAGTTCCGGTCGACACGCCGTTCAGCCTCTGACGAGCACCAAGGCCTGCCCCATGTGCATGTGTTGTCTGCATGCGCGCGGGCAAGGAGCGTTCACCGAGTAGCATCGCAGTTCCATCGGTTCGACGACCTCGAGACCCGCGACGGCACAGCCGAAGCGGGTCTTTCTGTATCTGGGCCACTTTCGCAGACCGTCGCAGCTCTCCAGGGTTCGGGGCCACAACCGCACGAGGAGAGCACGATGAGCGAAGCCACGAAGAGCGTCAGCCCGAAGAGCCTGCCTCACCACCCCCTTCATTTCGACACGCTGCAGGTGCACGCCGGCCAGGAGCCGGCGCCGGGCACGAATGCGCGCGCCGTGCCGATCTATCAGACGACCTCCTACACCTTCGCGGATTCGGCGCACGGCGCGCGCCTTTTCGCGCTGCAGGAGTTCGGCAACATCTACACCCGGATCATGAATCCGACCACCGATGTCTTCGAGAAGCGCATCGCGGCGCTCGAAGGAGGCGCGGCCGCCGTCGCGGTCGCCTCCGGCCAGGCGGCGCAGTTCCTGGCGCTCACCACGATCGCCGGCGCCGGCGACAACATCGTCGCCACGAGCTTCCTCTACGGCGGCACCTACAACCAGCTGAAGGTCGCCCTGCCGCGGCTCGGCATCGCGACGAAGTTCATCGACGGCGACGATCCGGAGGCGTTCCGCCGGGCGATCGACGACCGCACGAAGGCGCTCTACGTCGAGACGATCGGCAATCCCCGTTTCAACATTCCCGATTTCGAGGCGCTGGCGGCGGTCGCCCGTGAGGCCGGCATCCCGCTGATCGTCGACAACACCTTCGGCGCCGCCGGCTATCTCTTCCGGCCGATTGCGCACGGCGCCGACATCGTCGTCGCGTCGGCGACGAAGTGGATCGGCGGGCACGGGACTTCGATCGGCGGCGTGATCGTCGACGCCGGGACATTCGACTGGGGGAACGGGCGGTTTCCGGCCTTCACCGAGCCGGCGCCGGGCTACCACGGGCTCAATTTCTGGGAGGTCTTCGGCGCCGGCGGGACGTTCGGCAACATTGCCTTCGCCATCCGCGCCCGCGTCGAAGGGCTGCGCGATCTGGGCCCGGCGCTCTCGCCGTTCAACTCGTTTCTCTTCCTGCAGGGTCTGGAGACCCTGAGCCTGCGTGTGCAGCGCCACGTCGACAACGCCCTCGGCCTGGCGCAGTGGCTCGAGAGTCATCCAGCGGTCGAGTGGGTGAGCTATCCCGGTTTGCCCTCACACCCATTTCACGAGCGCGCGAAGCGGTACCTGACGCACGGCTTCGGCGGGGTGCTCGCCTTCGGCATCCGCGGTGGCCTCGAGGCGGGAAAGAGGTTCATCGATTCGGTCCGACTCGCCAGTCATCTGGCGAACGTCGGCGACGCCAAGACGCTGGTCATCCATCCGGCGTCGACCACCCATCAGCAGCTCTCGCAAGCCGAGCAGCTCCGCGCCGGCGTCTCTCCCGACCTCGTTCGGGTCTCGGTTGGCATCGAATTCCTGGGCGATATCCGGAACGACTTCGAGCAGGCGTTCGCGCAGGTGCTGGCTCCAGTGGCTCCAGTGGCTCCCCCGGCTCCAGACACCGTGGAGGTCTCCGCATGAGCTTCTACCTGCACATCTCCCCGGAGACGCGTTTCCTGCGAGTTCCGGGGAGTTTCGTCCTCGAATCCGGCGAGCGTCTGCGCGGGGTCGAGATCGCCTATCGCACCTGGGGGGCGCTTTCGCCCACGCGCGACAACGCGGTCGTCGTCTGCCACGCGCTCACCGGCTCGGCCGACGTCGACCGCTGGTGGGGGAGGCTCCTCGGCGGCGGCCGGGCGCTCGATCCCGAAGTCGACTTCGTCGTCGCGGCCAATCTGCTTGGCAGCTGCTACGGCACGACCGGTCCGCTCTCGCCGCGAGCGGGCGCCGGGCCGCGAGCTCCGGGCGACTCCCGCTGGGCCGGCGACTTCCCGGCGATCACGGTCCGCGATCAGGTGCGGCTGCAAGGGCGTCTTCTCGACGCGCTCGCGGTGGAGCGCGTGCGGCTCGTCGTCGGCGGGTCGCTCGGCGGCATGCAGGCGCTCGAGTGGGGGCTGCTCGATCGCGCGCGCGTCGCGGCGCTCGCGGTGCTCTCGGCTCCGGCACGGCACGGGCCCTGGGGAATTGCGCTTTCGGAGCTCGCCCGGCGGGCGCTACTCCTCGATCCGAAGTTCCGCGGCGGGCACTATCCAGAAGACGACCCGCCGGTGGCCGGCCTGGCGCTCGCGCGGGCGATCGCCATGACGAGCTATCGCAGCCGTCCCGGCTTCGAACAGCGCTTCGGCCGCGACCGCCGCGAGGGGAGCTTCGAGGTCGCGCGCTATCTCGAGCACCAGGGGCGGAAGCTCGTCTCGCGCTTCGACGCCAACAGCTACCTCACTCTGCTCGGAGCGATGGACAGCCACGACCTGGCGCGCGACCGGGGGAGCCTCGAGAACGTGCTGCGCGGGCTCGACCTGCCGGTCCTCGTCCTCGGGAGCTCGACCGACGTGCTCTATCCGGTGGCGGAGCAGCTGGAGCTCGCGACTCTGCTGCCGGCAGCCGAGTACGTCGAGCTCGCGAGCGCGCACGGTCACGACGCCTTCCTGATCGAGCAGGAGGCGGTCAACCGGATCCTGGGGGAGTTTCGCCAGCGCACGGCGGCGGCCGAGGGGCGCCGGATGGAGCGGTCGGCGCAGCCTCCCCAGCCCCTGCAGCCCTTGCAGATTACCGCGGTGGGAGGCGCCGGGTGAGCTGGCGGGTGCTCAAGTTCGGCGGCACCTCGGTCGGATCGCCCGCGGCCCTCCTCGCGGCGTGCGGCATCGTGCGCGCGGCGGTTTTGGAGTCGCGCGTGCTCGTGGTGGTTTCGGCGCTTTCGGGTGTCACCTCCGGCATCGCGCGTCAGCTCGATGCGGCGCTGGCGCGCGATCGCTCCTGGCGCGACGGATTTCGCGCCTTGCGGGAGCGCCATCGCGAGCAGCTGGCGGCGGTGGCGCTCGGCCGCGCGGCGGTTCCGGCCGCCGCCGCGCTCGATCGCGGGCTCGAGCGGCTGCGCGATCAGTTGTGGGCGGTCGAGCTCCTGGGCGAGGCGTCGCCGCGGATCCGCGCCTGGGTGTTGGCGGGGGGAGAACGGCTCTCGGCGCCGATCTTTGCGGCGGCGCTCGCGGCGGGAGGGAAACGGGCGGCGCTCCTCGACGGCACAGAGGTGCTGGTGGCCGAGGGTCCCTACGACGACGCTTTCCCCGACATCGCCGCGAGCCGGCCGCAGCTCGCGGCACGACTGGCGAAGGTCGGGAGTGCGGTTCCGGTCGTCACAGGGTTCTTCGGCGCGGACGCGGCGGGCGACATCCGGCTCTTCGGGCGGGGCGGGTCGGACACCTCGGCGACGGCACTCGGAGCCGCCCTCGCTGCCGAGAGGGTCGAGATATGGACCGACGTCGACGGCGTCGCGACCGCCGACCCACGGCTCGAGCCGACCGCCCAACTGCTGTCCCGGCTCTCCTACGACGAAGTCGAGCGCCTGGCCCGCGACGGGGCGAAGGTGCTGCACTGGAAGGCGGTGGCGCCGGCGCGTGCCGCCGGCGTCCCGATCGTGGTGCGCAACACCTTCCGCCCCGCATCGGCCGGCACCTGGATCGGGGCGCAACCCCCTCTGCTATGCTGATCGGCAGTCCCCATGCGCGCGCAGGTCCGACCCTTCACGGCGATCGTCGCCGCTGCCTTGCTGGGCGTCCTGCCGGCCACCGCCGCCGATTTTCAGGGTCGGGTCGAACTGCTCGAGAAGGGCAAGCCTTCGGCCGACAAGACGCTCGCTGTCGATGCCACGGTGGTGGTCTTCACCCCCACCCGGCCGGTACCGGCTCCCAAGGCGGTAACGGTCGAAATGGTGACCGTGCGCAAGGCTTTTCTGCCACGCATCCTCGTGGTGCCGGTCGGCTCGACGGTGCGCTTCCCGAACCAGGACCCGATTCTCCACAACGTCTTCTCGGTCTCGGGCCGGAACTCTTTCGACCTCGGGCTCCTCGGCAAGGGCGCGGGCAAGAGCGCGTTCTTCCGCGAGGCTGGCATTGTCCGCGTCTTCTGCAACGTGCATCATGGGATGTTCGGCTACGTCTTCGTCGTGGCGTCGCCCTATTGGGCCCGCATCGGCGCCGATGGGACCTTTCGCATCCCTGGCGTCCCGGCGGGAGCCGGCAAGCTGACGGTCTGGAACGAACGCAGCTCACCCACTACCATGGACCTCACGCTGCCGCTCGCCGTGCCACCCAAGATCGGCATCGAGATCACCATGCCGCGCATTCCGCCGCACAAGAACAAACTGGGGAAACCCTATTCCGGAGGTAGCTATGGCTGAGCGACGCCGCGGCCTGTCGCTCGGGACGCGCATCTTTCTGGTGACCGGTCTGCTGCTGGTGCTGGCGCTCGGAGTGGCGATCGTCGTCACCTCCTACCTCGGCAACCGCATCGGTCTCGCCACCGCGACGGAGCGCATCCTGGCGAGCAACTCGGTGCAGTCGGTCTCGCAGCAGCAGCGCTATCAGCAGCTCTCGCTCCTGACGCAGATCCTCACCGCCGATCCGGAGCTCAAGGCCTACCTTCTGCGAGCGATCGACGAGCGTGACCAGCTCTCGATGCTCGACCAGCTCGACGAGCGCCAGGCCGATCTCGGCTACGACTTCGCTCTGATGGTCGATCCCCAGGGACGGCTCCTGGTGCGCACCGACCAGCCGGACGCCCCCCCGGTCGATCTCTCGGACCGGCCGCTGGTGCGCAAGGTGCTGGCCGATTTCGAAGCGAGCGGCGTCTGGCAGGAGGGCAACAAGATCTACGAGGCGGTCGCCGTGCCGCTGACGCTCAGCCAGAACGTCTTCGCCTACCTCGTGGTTGGCTTCGCGATCAACGATGTGCGGGCGCTCGAGGTGAAGCGGGTGACCGGCACCGAGGTGGCTTACCTCACCGGCACCTCCTCGGGCGTCGCCGTCGTCGCCTCCACCCTAGCGCCCGCCCAGCAGGACCGCCTGTTGGCCGCGCTGCGCACCCGGGGCGACCTGCTCTCGCGGGTGACCGAGCGTGGCCAGGCTGTCGACCAGGTGGAGATCGCCCTCGAAGGGGCGCGCTGGCTGGCGCTGCTCGCGCCGCTCAAGGATGCGACGGGGGCCTCGGCGGGAGCCTCCGTGGCGCTCGCCTCGCTCGACAAGGAGCTCGTCGGTTACACCCGGATTCGCAATCTCCTCCTGGGACTCGGTCTGGCGACGATCGCTGCCGCGCTGGTCATCTCCTATCTGCTGTCGCGCCGCGTGTTCAAGCCGGTACGGCAGTTGGTCGAGGCGGCGACGGCTGCCCGGTCGGGCAACTACGAAGTGGCCATGCCGACCGGCGGGCCGGGCGAGGTGGCGGACCTCGCGACCGCTTTCAACACCCTGCTCGTCGATTTGCGCGAGCGCCGCGACATGGCGGCCTACGTCTCGGCGCTGTCGCGCAATCTTCCGGAACCGGTGGCGCGTGGCGAGGTGCCATCCAGGGCAGAGAGGGCGCGTCTGACTCTGCTGGGGGTCGATCTGCGCCGCTTCGCGAGTCCGCGCCAGAGCGCCGATCCGGAGGCGCTCATGCAACGGCTGTCGCGCGACCTCAAACGGATCCTGAACGCCGTGGAGAGTCACGGCGGAAATGTCGAGGCAGTCTTCGGACACCGGGCGATCGCGAGCTTCACCGGCAGCACGCAGTCCGAGCGGGCGCTCGCCGCGGGTTCCGAGATTCTCGCCGCGGTCGCCGTGCGCGACAACGCCTTCGACGAGCCGCAGCCGCCGGCGATCGCCATCACCTCGGGCGAAGCGGTGACCGGCGCGGTGAACTTCACCGACAACCCGGAGCGCACCGTGATCGGCCTGCCCCTGCAACAGGTCGAGGGGTTGCTGCGTGAGGCCAACGCCGGCGACATCCTCCTGGCTCCGGCCGTCCATGCGGAGGTCGCCCCTGGCCTCGCGCAGGCCGGGATCGAGCTCACTCCGCAGCGTGGACTGCTGTCGACCCAGGCGATCTTCATCCTCGCCGGCGAAGAGGCGGCACGGATCGCCGGCCGATCGGTCGCGACCGCGGCGACCGCGATGACCGACGCCGGCGATGGCGTCGGTGGCGTCTCGTTCGATACTCTCTCCGGCGTCGGTCCGGGGACGCTTCTCGGCTCGCGCTTCGAGATCCTCTCGACTCTCGGCGCCGGCGGAATGGGCGTGGTCTTCAAGGCCCGCGATCGCGACCTCGACGACCTCGTGGCGCTGAAGATGCTGAAGCGCGAGGTGGCCGGCGACGCAGCTCTGGTCGAGCGGCTGAAGAGCGAGCTCAAGCTGGCGCGGAAGATCACCCACCCCAACATCCTTCGCACCTTCGACTTCGGCGAGATCGACGGCAATCCGTTCATTTCGATGGAGTACGTGCGCGGCCTGACGCTGCGCGCGATGCTCGAGCGCTCGGGACGGCTGCCGTACTCGGCCGGCTTGCGGCTGGCCCGTCAGCTCACCTCGGGTCTCGCTGCGGCCCATGCGTTGTCGATCATCCATCGCGACATCAAGCCCGAGAACATCATTCTCGACTCGCAGGGCAACGCCAAGCTGATGGACTTCGGCCTGGCGCGACCGGTGACCCGGCTCTCGCCGGGACAGACCCAGGCCGGCTTCATCGTCGGGACGCCCCACTACCTGGCTCCCGAGCAGCTCGAAGGCAAGGAGCCCGACCAGCGGGCCGATGTCTACGCCTGTGGCGTGGTGCTGTTCGAGGTCTTCACCGGCCGGCTCCCGTTCGGCGGCAACAGCGTCTTGGAGATCATCTCCAACCACCTGCGCGAAGCGCCGGCCGCCCCGCACGAGTTCTGGCCGGAGATTCCGCCGGCGCTCGAACACCTCTTGCTGCGTTGTCTCGAGAAGAGCCCGGAGGCGCGCTATGCCGACGCCGCCGCGCTGGTGGCCGAGTTGGACAAGCTGACCGCCTGAGCGGCCGCAGGGAAAGAGAGCTCTCCGGGTTCCAAAGGAGGAGTGGCGGCGAAGATCCCCCAGGCGGGGCAATTGGATGCGGATTGGGGTCTTCTGGCGCGCGCCGCCGGAGGGGACGGTGACGCCTTCACGGCGCTTGTCCTGCGCCACCAGGAGCGCCTGGTGAGGCTTTGCTGGCGCTGGCTCGGCGACCGCGAGGAGGCCCGCGACGCCGCACAGGAGGTTTTTCTCAAGGTCTTCCGGCATGCCGGGCGAGCCGAGCCGCGCGGGCAGTTCTTCACCTGGCTCTACCGCATCGCCATCAACCACTGCCTGAACCAGCTGCGTCGGCGCAAGGTCGCCCGCTTCTTCTCTTTTCAGGGGCTGGGTGCCGGCGGAAGAAGTCGGGACGGCAGAGAGACCCGGGACGCGGGGAATGCTGACATCGCGTTCGAACCGGCCGACGGCGGCCCAAGCGCCGAGAGCGAGCTGCTGGCGCGCGAGCGCTGGCGGACGACGCGGCGGCTCCTCGAGCGGCTGCCGGAGAACCAGCGGGTCGTCGTCATGCTGGCCAGGTTCGAAGGGCTCTCGGGGCGCGAGATCGCTGCGACGCTCGGCATCACGGAGGGGGCGGTCGAGAGCCGGCTGGTGCGGGCGATGCGGCGGCTTGCGCCGCAGGAAGAAGAGCGACAGCGGGTTCCAGTGAAAGAAGGGGGAGTCGGATGAATCGGCGGCGGCTGCAGAACGAAGAGGCTCGCTGGGTGCGAACCGTGCTCGGTTCGGGTGCGCCGAAGGCCGGTTTGGACCGGCCGGGTGCCGACGAGGACGCCTGGCGGGCGACCTGGGCCGGACTCGAGCTGCCCCCCGCTCCAACGGTTCCGCCAGGCTTCGCGCGCCGGGTCGCGCTCGCCTGGGCGGTGGAGCGCGAGCCGGCTGCCGCCCCGATTCTGGGTGCGATCTGGATGCGTGCCGCGGCGGCCGCGGCGCTGCTCGGCGGTATCGCCCTGGGCAGCACGCTCGCGCTGCAGAACGGCTTGGACGTCGGGAGTGGATCGATTGCGGCGAGCCTGGCCGACGAAATCGCGGCGGACGAGGACACCTGGACGGCGACGCTCTCCGAGGAGTACCTCTTAGCGCTCTCTGTGGACGAAGCGAACCTGGAGACGCCCGCCGCCGGCGCTCCTCGCTCGAGTGAGGCCGGGCAGTGAGGCGCAACTGGCTCTTCCTCGCGCTCCTGCTTTCGGTGGGCATCAACTGCGGCCTCCTCGGCATGGGCATCATGCGGCATCGGATGCTCGCCGGCGCCGATCGCTCCGATCACTCCGATCGTTCCGATCGCGACGAGCGGTCGCCCGGCCGCCACGGTGTGCGCCTCGCCGATCGCCTCGAGCTCGAAGGAGAGGAGCGCGAGCGTTTCCTGGAACTGCAGCGCGAGCTCGCGGAGAGGGTGCATGCGGGCCGGCGCCGGATCGACGACGCGCGCCGCGAGCTGCGCCGCGAGCTGACTTCGCCTGATCCCGATCGCGGCCGGGTCGAGGCGCTGCTGGACGGGATCGGCAAGGAGCAGGACGCGCTCGACCGGGCCCTGGTCGAAAACGTCTTCGCGGCCCGCGAGCTCCTCGATGGAGAGGCGGAGCGCGACTACCTGCGTTTCGTCGAGCGCTTTGGCGGCGCCTTCGCCGGTGGGCGGCCTTCGGGGCCCGGTGGTCCTGGCGGCATGCGACCCCGTTTCGGCGATCGCCGGATGCGCGCTCCAGACGGTCCGCCGGGCCCTGATGGCCCCGGTGACCCGGACGGCCCGGACGGCCCGGGTGGCTCCCGCGACCCTGATCGCCGGCGCGCTCCCGACAGCCCGCCTTAAGCCGGCTCCCGACCGTCGCGGGCGGTGGCGCGTGATACTTTCCCGCCGATGATCCGCATCCTGCTCTTCGACGCCGACGGTTCGGTGCGCTGCGGTGGCGGCGAGCTTTTGAAAACCGCTCTCGACCCGCAAGTTGTCGGCTGGATCGACCTCGTGGCCGAGACCGAGGTCGCCGAAAAGCTCCTCCAGGAGCAGGGGTTTCATCCGCTCGCGATCGAAGACACCTTTACCCTGTACCACCAGCCTCGGGTCGAGGAGTACGCCGACCATCTCTTCGTGATCGTGCGCGGCATCGACTTCAACACCGACAAGGCGGTCGACGAGCTGCAGACCCTCAAGCTCGCCGCCTTTCTGCGCTCGAACCTCCTGATCACCGTGCATCGCGCCGAGCTGCGCAGCGTCAAACTGGTGCGGAGTCGCGTCGAAGAGAGCGGGCGGGCGCTGCCCGGAGGGGTCGTCCAGCTGCTGTGGAGCATCTGCGACGAGATGATCGACCTCTATTTTCCCATCGTCGACGCCATCGGGGGACGGATCGAGAGCCTCGAACAGGACGTCCTGAACAACGCCGAGCGCGCGCATCTCCAGTCGATTCTCGACCTGCGGCGCAAGCTTGGCGTGCTGCGGCGGACGATGCTGCCGCACCGCGCGGTCTTCAACCATCTGGCGAACTCGCGCGACGCTCTCTTCGACGCCACGGCGTCGCTCAACTTCCGCGACACGCTGGAGAACGTCCTCCGGCTGACCGACGCCGTCGACCAGCAGCGCGACCAGCTGCTGAACGTCAAGGACACCTATCTCTCGGTGATCTCGCAGCGCACCAACGAGATCATGAAGGTGCTCACCCTCTTCTCGGCGATCATGCTGCCGCTCACCTTCATCGCCGGGGTTTACGGGATGAACTTCGAGCACATGCCCGAGCTCTCCTCCCGCCACGGTTACTTCATGGTCCTGGGTGCCATGGGAGCCGTCGCCGCCGCCATGGTGGTCTGGTTCAGGCGCCGCAAGTGGTTTTAGAATTAGACAATTAAAAAGAAGGCCCCGCGACGCGCGGGGCCCGAAGGAGGTTTGAAGAGGTAGGAGGCTGTGCCTTGCTCCCTGCTCTCATTCACTCTTACGCACGGCCGGCCGGCGCCGTCTAGTCGCGACCGGCGAAAAACTCCCGCGCCACGGCGGCGAGATCGCCGCCCAGGGAGGCCGCCTCCCCGCCGGAGAGCCAGTCGGGGGGCAGTCGATCGACATAAGGGCGGTCGAGGAAGCGCCGGTCGAGGAGCGCGATCACGCCGATGTCCTCGGCCGACCGGATGAGGCGCCCGGCCGCCTGCACCACCCGCGTCATCCCCGGAACCACGAAGGCGAACTCGAAGCCGCGCTCGAAGCGCTCCTCGTAGTAGCTCTGCAGAAGTCGGGTCTCGATCGTCGGCACCGGCAGGCAGGGGCCGACGATCGCCACCGCCTTGAGCATTTCGCCGGGGTAGTCGACGCCCTCGGCGAAGACTCCTCCGGCGACCGCGAGCAGCATGACGTCGCCGAGCAGCGCGTTGCGAAGGGTCTCGAGGAGCGCCTCGCGGTCGCGCTCGCTGTCGGCGCGCTGCTGGACGAAGATCCGCTTTTTCCTGGCGCTCATCCGCGAGGCGACGTCGGAGAGGAACTGGAAGCTCGGGAAGAGCACCAGGCAGTTGCCCGGGACGATGTCGCCGAAGGCGCTCAAGCGGTCGGCGATCGGCTGGCAGTTCTCCGCCCGCTCTTTCCAGAGCGTCGTCACCGAGCGGTCGACGACGACCCGGCGATGGGCGGCCGGGAACGGACTCGGCAGGCTGACGCAGACAGTCCGGCCAGGATCGAAGCCGAGCAGGTCGCGGTAGAACTCCGGCGGGCTCAAGGTCGCCGAGAGGCCGATGACCGAGTGCACGCGGCCGATCACCTGGGCGAGAAAGGTCCCCGGGTCCTTGCAGAAGATGCGGAGCTTGCGCTCGTCGCCGCGGCGTTCGCAGAGATGGCTGGAGATGCCGCCCTCGATCGCGAGCCCGTTGAGGAAGCGCAGGAGCTCGAAATAGAGCGCGACGAAGGCGTCGTCGGCCTGGAAGCTCCGGGTCTCGCGGCGGTGTTCGAGGTAGTCGACGAAGGCGGCATCGAAGTCGGGGCGCAACCGCCAGAGGCGCTCCTCGGGCAGCGCCGCCTCGACCGCCCCTTCCTGCTCGCCGATCTCGTCGAGCGCGCCGTCCGAGGTCCCTTCGATGAGCGTTGCGAGCGCGAGGGAGAGGCGCTCGAGCTCGCGGTGCACCGGTGAGCCGCCGTGGGCGGCGGCCTCGGCCGCGCGGCGGGCGCTCGTCGAAGAGAGCTCGGGCGAGAGATAGCCGCGTCCGCGCTCGACCAGATTGTGGATCTCGTCGATGACCAGCACGACGTTCGAGAGGTCGTGCTCGACGGAGAAGTCGGAGAGAGCGACGTACGGATCGAAGGCGTAGTTGTAGTCGCAGACCACCACCTGCGCCTTGCCCGCGAGGTCGAGACTGACCTCGAACGGGCAGACCTCGGCCTGCGTGGCGGCGGAGAAGACCAGGTCGGGATCGAGCACCGTCTGCTCCCGGAGGAGCCGCGGGACGACGCCCGAGGAGGCAAGCTTGGCGTAGTAGTCGCGCGCGAACGGACAGTAGTCCTCGTGGCAGATGACCTCGCCGTTGGCGCACATGCGCGCCTTGGCGCGCAAACGCAGGGCGTGGAGCGCCGGTCCGGCATCGACCTGCCGGATGACCTTGAGCGCCATCTCCTGTTGCAGGTTCTTGGCGGTGAGAACGAAGAGGCGCTTGTCGTGGGCGAGCGCGTAGCGGATCGCCGGGAAGAGCGCGGCGGCGGTCTTCCCGAGGCCGGTCGGGGCCTCGAGTAGAAGGTGCTCGCGGTGGTCGAGGGCGTGCTCCACCGCCGCGACGATCTCCTCCTGCCCCGGGCGAAGGTCCACATGAGGAAACCGGATGCCCACCGCCGCGCGCTGGCGGTCGCCCGCCGCCTCGCGCTCGTGCCGGAAGTCGCGCAGCAGGGCGTTCAGGCGCTGACGGACGGCGAGCTCGAGGCTCTCGAAGTCGACCTTGAGCGGCTCGCGTTCGACGGCGTCGCTGCCGATCGCGATGAGAATGAGCTCGGCGCGGACCGGGCGCCCTTCGATCTGCGACAGCATCCAGGCGTAGAGCAGCGCCTGGCGTTCGTAGATCTGCCGCGTCATCGGGGCGAGCTGACCCTCGCGCCGGACCGATTTGATCTCCTCGACCACCAGCGCGCCGTCGGCCTCCTTGCGAATGCCGTCCGCCCGGCCGGAAAGGGTGACGGTCCAGCCGCGGTGGAGGAACTCGTGGCGGAGGGCGACCTCGCGGCGGTAGGTGCCGTCCCCGGCCAGCGCCTCCTCCTGGTAGCGGCCGTGAATCGCCTGGCCGAGCCACATGCGCTCGAATCCGCCGCGATTGGCGAAGCCGATCGAGCGCGCGAGCTGGGGTTCGAGGAGGTCGGCGACCGCGAGCTCGATCCGCAGAGCGGCCTCATCGAAGCGCGGTGCCATGGCGCCAGTCTACGATGCCGACTGTCCCGGGCGGCCGCGTTTCCTCCTCCGCTTGCCGGTGGGGAGGCCGTCGGATACGCTGCGCGGCGATCTCACGTGGCTCACGGTATTCACCGCTCAGGCGCTCTTTCTCGGGAGGCTGCATGCAGCAACTGATTCCGGTTCTCGGTCTGTTCGTGATGCTCGGCATCGCCTGGGCGCTGTCCTCGAACCGCGCCGCGGTCCGCTGGCGGCCGGTCGCGATGGGCACGGCGCTGCAGATCGTCTTCGCCCTGATCATCCTGAAGACCGAGGTCGGCAGGAATGTCTTCGACGTCGTCGGCGCCGGCATCACCCGCTTTCTCGACTTCACCGACGCCGGCGCTTCGTTCGTCTTCGGCGAGAGGTTCAAGGAGTTCTACTTCGCCTTCAAGGTCCTGCCGACGATCATCTTCTTCTCGAGCTTCATCACGGTGCTTTACTACTTCGGCATCCTGCAGAAGATCGTCAGCGTCTTCGCCAAGGTGATGATGAAGACGATGGGCACCTCGGGCGCCGAGTCGCTCTCGGCCTCGGCCAACATTTTCGTCGGCCAGACCGAGGCGCCGCTGCTGATCAAGCCGTACGTGGCGACGATGACGAAGTCGGAGCTCATGGCGGTGATGACCGGCGGCTTCGCGACGATCGCCGGCGGCGTCATGGCGGCCTATGTCGGCATGGGAGTCTCGGCCAAGCACCTGCTCGCGGCGAGCGTGATGTCGGCGCCGGCCGCCCTGGTGATGGCGAAGCTGATGTTCCCCGAGACCGAGAAGAGCGTGACCGCCGGATCGGTGGCGATCGAGATCGACCGCCCCTGGGCAAACTCGATCGACGCCGCCGCCTCGGGTGCGGCCGACGGCTTGAAGCTGGCGTTGAACGTCGGCGCGATGCTGATCGCCTTCGTGGCGCTGATCGCGTTGATCGACTTTCCGATCACCAGGCTCGGCCACTATGCCGGCTACGACACCTGGAGCCTGCGCGCGCTCCTCGGCTGGATGTTCCAGCCGCTCGCCTGGGTGATGGGTGTGCCCTGGGCCGATGCCTCGCAGGTGGGGACGCTCATCGGCATCAAGACGGCGGTGAACGAGTTCGTGGGCTACGTCGAGATGCAGAAGATGGTCGCCGATGGTCAGCTCTCGGAGCGCGCCCAGATCATCGCCACCTACGCCCTCTGCGGCTTTTCGAACTTCTCCTCGATCGCCATCCAGATCGGCGGCATCGGCTCCATGGCCCCCGAGCGCAAGAGCGATCTCGCCCGTCTCGGCCTGCGCGCCATGGTGGCGGGCTCCCTCGCCTGCTTCCAGACCGCGACGATCGCCGGGTTTCTGATCTAGACGCTAGGGCGCCCCCGCGCTTCCCCGCGCCGCCTCCTCGAGCAAGAACGGCAGCGCCGCCGCGAGGAACGCCTCAGGGCACTCTTCCATCGGCGTGTGGCCGCAGGCGGGCAAGACGACGAAGCTCGAGTTGGGGAGCTCGCTCGAGCGCTCCTCGGCGGCGACGGCTTCGATGAGCCGGTCTTCCGCTCCCCAGACGACCAGGGCAGGCGTGCGGATCGCCGCGAGGTCGATCCGGAACGGCGGCTCGGTGGTGGGGCCGACGAGCCCGAAGAAGGCGTCGCTCACGCCTTCGATGCGCAACCGGTCGGCATACTGGCGAACCAGGGTCGGGGTGACCTTGGAGTCGTCGAAGTAGGCCTTCTCGAGCCCGCGCTCGATCACGCGGTCGGAAAGTGCGAAGGTGTGCGCCGCCATCCTGGCGACCCACCGCCAGGCGAAGAGCGGGTTGCGGCGCTGGCTGGCGTAGAGCGGCAGCGTGTTGTCGATCAGCAGCAGCCGGTCGATGCGCTCGGGATGGCGCGCGGCGAGGTAGAGCGCCAGGCCGCCGCCGTAGGAGTGGCCGGCGAGCCGGACGCGGTCGAGGCCCAGCCGGTCGAGGACGCTGAGGACGAGCCGCTCCTGCCCGGCGAGCGTGTAGCTCGCGCGGTCCTTCGGGCGCTCGGTGTAGCCGAAGCCGTTGAGATCGATGGCGACCACCGCAAACCGCTTGGCGAGCTCCGGAATGACCGGGGCGAAAGCCAAGGTGGACTCGCCGAAGCCGTGCAGAAGGACGAGCGGGGAGCCCTGTCCGGCCTGTTCGACCGAGATCCGCCGGCCGTCGATGTCGAGCAGGCGCCCGGCCGGCAGCTCGCGGACCGCTTCGGCAAAGGGTCGGATGGAAACGCAGCCCGCCGCCGGAAGAAGCAGCGCGAGCATCAGGGGAAGACGGCCAGACCGGCAGAGACGCATGATGCCATTCTACGTGCCTCGAGGCGACCCACAGGGCGGGCGACGGCGGGCACCGCCGGTGGCGGCGACCCACTCCCTGTCAGCGGACGAGGCGACCCGGTATGATGTCCACCGAGCGGCGACTCCAGGTCCATGCAGTTTTCCGGTTTGCGGAGGCTTTGCCCGGGATGAAGGTGAGTTCGAAAAAAGCCTGGATCGGCACCGCGGCGCGTTCGGCCGCGGTGCTCGTCGTGCTACTGGTACCTGCCCTGCCCTCGGCCGCCTCGTCTGCGGCTTCGAAGGGCGGAGCGACTGCGGGCGCCGCGCCGGCCCTCTCGCTGCAGCAGGCTCTGACGCGGGAGATCGAGGCGGCGCGCAAAAGCTCGCGCGCGTTCGGCGTGCACATCGTGGATCTCTCGTCGCATCAGAGCGCCTTCGCCGTCGACGCCGACCAGCCGCGCATTCTGGCTTCCAACACCAAGCTTCTGACCACCGCGGCCGCCCTCGGCACGCTCGGCGCGGATTTCGTCTTCGAGACCCGGGTGATGGTGCGGGGGACGGCGACGGACGGCGTCCTGGCGGGCGATCTGGCGGTCTTCGGTAGCGGCGACCCGAACCTTTCGGGACGCTTCCACGACGGCGACTCGTACGCCATCTTCCGCGAATGGGCGGCCGCCTTGAAGGCGCAGGGAATTCATCGCGTCACCGGTGACCTCTTTCTCGTCAACGGGCTGTTCAACCCGCCCAACGTCCATCCCGACTGGCCGCGCGACCAGCTGACCAGCTGGTACGAAGCGCCGGTCGAGGCGCTCTCCTTCAACGACAACTGCGTCCTGGTGAGGGTCTGGCCGGCGTCCCGGGCCGGCCTCCCGGCGCGCGTCGAGACGGTGCCGAAGCTCGACTACTTCGAGATCCGCAACAGCGCCACGACGACCGGGACGCGCAACCGCAACCGGCTCCTCGTCGGCCGGCTCGGCGACAGCGACACCATCGTCGTCTCGGGCACCATCGGCCTGGGCACCGGCCCCGGCGAAGAGTGGGTGGCGGTGCAGAACCCGACAGCCTACTTCGGCGCCTCGCTCGAGGCGGCGCTGGTGGAGGAGGGCGTCGAGATCGGCGGCACGATCGTCCCGGCGCACGGTTCGCCCGACGGCGCGTGGCGGCTGGTGACGACTCACCGCAGCGACTTGGCGCGCACCCTCGAGGTGACCAACAAACGCAGCCAGAACTTCTACGCCGAGTCGCTGGCGAAGCTGCTCGGCTGGAAGGTGCGCGGCGAGGGAAGCTGGGCGGCCGGCGTCGGCGTGGTCGGCGACTTTCTCTCCGGGCTCGGGATCTCGCCCAGTTCCTTCTCTCTGGTCGACGGCTCGGGCCTCTCGCGCGGCAACCAGATGAGCCCGAGGTCGATGACCGGCCTCCTCGAGCAGATGTACTTCCACGCTCTGGGGCGCGACTTCCTGCGCTCGTTGCCGTTTTCCGGCGAGCAGGGTCTCAAGTGGCAGCGCCGGCTCGCGCGGGCACCTTATGCCGGAAACGTTTTCGCCAAGACCGGAACGATCAATGGCGTCTCGACGCTCTCGGGCTACGCCAAGGCGGTCTCTGGGCGGGTCTACGCTTTCTCCATTTTGTTCAATCAGGTGCGCAGCAACGCCGGCGCTCACGCCGCGCAGGACCGCATCGTCGCCGCGCTGATCGACCGCGGCTGATCGCATCCCCTTCGCGAGGGGGAGAGAACCCGGGACATGACCGATACACGTTACGCGGACATCCGCCAGTTGATGAAGCGCGTAGAGCAGCTGGTGCGCGAAATCCAGTCGGCCGACGAAGTCGACATCACGATCTACAACCTCGCCGACGCGATCATCGCGCGCTTCCGTGACGCGCTCGGTTTCTACGGCGGCAGGCTCTATCAGTGGGACGGCGAGGCCTACGAGCTCAAGGCGACCTTCCCGAACGCGAAGCCGGCGGAGCGCGAGATCCGGGTTCCAGCGACCTACGCGCCGATCGAGATCGCGCTCTCCGAGGGCGTCGTCTACATGGGGCCAGACGACCCGCGCTTCGACCACAAGTTCGAGGACCAGTTGGGCGTCGATCGCTTCGCGGCGATCGAGGTCGGCGACGAGGAATTCATCCTGTCGTTCGACCTCGCGCCGAGCAGCCACCGTGACGACGTGCTGTTCTCACTCGGCGTTCTGCGGCATGCGATCAACCAGAAGCTTCGCCAGGAGCGGATGCAGGAGGTCTTCGACGAGGCGCGGAAGATCCAGATGTCGATCCTGCCGCGCCGTACGCCGGTCTACGGCGGTTTCGAGCTCTACGGGCGGATCCAGCCGATGGAGTCGGTCGGCGGCGACTTCTACGACTACATCCCGATCACCGACAAGATCCTCGGGCTGGCGATCGCCGACGTCTCCGGGCACGGTCTGCCCGCGGCCCTGCAGGTGCGCGACATTTTCATGGGGCTGCGGATGGGCATGGCGCGCGAC
>JANNGS010000063.1:0-44671 GCA_031403995.1 Thermoanaerobaculia bacterium | reverse complement strand
TGAGCCGGCAAAGACCGGCGCTTCGTCGTCCTGGTTGGCTGGCCTTCCGTCCACCCCCCGCGCCCCTCGGCGTCCCATGACCCGACTTCGGTTTATCCGACCGATTCCGTCGCCTTTGCGAAACCCGCAGTCCGCCCAAATAGCCCACAACTCCAAGCTTCCGAGAGTCATGCGCGATGGCCAGAGCGAGTGTGCAACACTCTTATTTCGTCAATCTCACACGGAATAGCCAGGCTCAAGCTGTCGACGAACCCTGGTTAGCTGACTGAAGTAGCGTATGCGGGCACGTTAGGCTCTACTCAAGAGACAAGACATGACCAAAGTCGAAGATGCGGTCTTGGTTCTTCTGGCGCACTTCGCCTTTGACGAGTGCGTTTCTTGGAAGGGCTACGATTTCGACGTCATGGAGTCACTGTTCGAGCGCGGGCTCCTCGGGAACCCACGAAACAAGAACCAGAGCGTCGCGCTCACCGATGAGGGTCTGCGGTTGGGCAAGGAGCTTGCGGCCAAGCTGTTCTCGGCCTAGCACTCGCTTGCGAACCACTCGTAGCCAGTCAGCTAACACCTATCAGGCCCCCGTCTGTCAAGACGCGTAGTTTCGCCGTGACGAGTGTTGCGACTCGTCGCGCTCGGTCGAGCGGTCTCACCGTTCATCGTCGCTGACTTGGCTTCGCGCTTTGGTCTGGCGACTCTTTTCGTCGCCGCACCCAACACCTATCGAGGCTCGACCCGCGCTCTGTGGCGCGGGGCCGCGGGGTCTTCCCGTGGCGTCCCAGAAGCTCATTTGTACCCTCGTTCCGTCCGATCGATTCGTGGACCTCGAAGGATCCGTTGGTAACGGGCTCGGAGGAGGGGCAGCGTCGTCGAAGAGCAAGAGAAATGGAAAGGGAGGCAGCGCCGGCGTCTCTTCGATTCGGCGAGCTGTCCGACCTCAAGACTCCTGGACCGTTCGCGGGCTCGACTGCTCCCGGGGCTATGGGCCTCGTGCGGTCTTTCTGGAGCTCGGATCGAAAGCGACTCTCCTTATCAGACGATGAGCTCGCCGGCGCTCCTCCCGAATCGATCAGGCCTCGCGATAGGACCTTTCGGCGTCGAATGGCTGCTGGCGCTTCTGCAGAGGATGCACAGGTACATGGTCCGCGCGTGCAGATCGATGCCGCAGCTCGCCTTGTGAATCCGGGAGTACAATCGCATGCAGCACCTCCTTTGGAAGGGGTTACTTGCCATCCTCAAAGCTACCGCGTGGGTAGCCCCAGAGCAGGCCTGCGTGAGCTTCAATTCACTCGAGCGGACAACAGGTCTTCGCCCTGTTGCCGCTCAGCTCAGCTCATGGGCCGTTGGGCAGCGCAAGAGAGGAAAGTGGCGCGTGCTGGTTCCGGTTCTGAAAGTTTCAACGAAAGGATCAACGTTCATGAGAAATGTTAAGTTCCTCGCCGAGTCGGTACCTGGAAGTCCCGTGCCAGAACGGTCGACATGCTTCCTCAAGAATTGTGTCCCACTCGTACTAATGCTCGTTGCAGTTGGTGCCAACGCTCAGGAGAGAGTCGGCACAACGTCGCAACCGCTCACCATCAAAAATGTTCAGAACTGGACCGCGAACGGCAACGTGGTCCCCGTCTGCTGGGAGACACCCGGGTACGACCGCGAAAAAACGATCGTCAAGGAGGCCGTCAGCGGCACCTGGGAATGGTTCGCGAATATCCGTTTCACCGGCTGGGGAGCTTGCCCGACCGGCGGCATCGGCGGGAGCGGGTCAGCCAAGCATGTGCGGATTCGCATCTCGCCTCAGGACGCCAGCAACGCGGGCGCAGGTGGGTCGGCCCGACTTGGGATGGACGCCTTGAGCAGCGCTGACGACAATAGCCCTGGCGTCAACCTCTCGTTCAACCCGGACGGTACGGCAGATTTAGGGCGAGTGGAATACGCCGGCGTGCACGAGTTCGGTCACGTATTGGGCTTCGTCCACGAGCAAGACACTCCGGGGAACGTGGAGGGCCCGGCGTACTGCGCGTCTCCAGGCAACGAGGCCAACTCAACCGTGCTCACGCAATATGACCGTGACTCGATCATGAACTACTGCAACAGGGACGGAAACGTCAAGGGCAATCTGACCGACATCGACGTCAGCGGTGTGCAGGCCGTCTACGGGGTTCGGATACCGAACGTCGCGTCCCGGAACTCGTGTGCCTCGGCGGTAGTCAAGCAGACCGCATCCGTGGCTTGGGGCTGGAACGACGGCAGCGGCCAGGCATCTTTCGCCCTGTTCCCCTCTGACAAAACGCGCTTTCTGGACCGCACAACATGGAGCTCGCGCGAGGGAGGCTGGGGGGACGAAGTCAAGTGGTTCGCGGGTGATTTCAACAAAGATGGCCGCACGGACATCGGAGGAGCCTGGAACGACGGCGGTCAGGTCACGCTGACGGTGCGGCAGTCGACAGGGAGCGGCTTCGCCGCTGCCCACTGGGCGGTCAAGACCGGGGGCTGGATCAACAACGCCGTGTGGCTTCCCGGTGACTTCGACGGCGACGGCCGGACCGATGTCGCGGGCGTATGGAACGACGGCGGACAGGTGTCCATTGCCGTGTTTCTCTCCGACGGGACGAAGTTCCTGAACCAGAGCCCCCAGTGGAGCGTTCGTGACGGGGGCTGGGGAGATACGGTCAAGTGGTTCGCGGGCGACTTCAACGGCGACGGCCGAACCGACATCGGCGCGGCCTGGAACAACAACGGAGCGACCACCCTGACGGTAAGACAGTCGACAGGCAGCAAGTTCAGCCCCGTGCACTGGTCGCCCAACACAGGGAACTGGTCGGACTCCTCGGCGTTCGTGGCTGGTGACTTCAACAACGATGGCCGCACGGACGTTGCGCGGCTGTGGAATGACCTCGGCCGCAATTCGACGGCCGTCTCGCTCTCGAATGGATCGTCATTTCAGGGCCCCACCGACTGGAGCGTACGCGACGGCGGCTGGATCTTGGGGGACGCCGTCAAGTGGTTCCCGGGCGACTTCAACGGCGACGGCCGAACCGACATCGGCGCAGCCTGGAACAACGACAACCTCAACACGCTGACGGTGAGGCAATCGACAGGTAGCGGTTTCAGCGGTGCCCACTGGGCGGCCAAAGCAGGAGGCTGGAGGAACAGCGCGACGTGGTGCGCTGGCCAGTTCAAAACGCTCGACCTGACCGCGGAAGCCGTATCGGTTGAAGGAACAAAGAACCAGTTCAAGACGATCGATTTGAACGCTCTTGCTGCCAAGGGAGAAGTTATCGCCAATCAGGACCCGTTGGCTGCAGAGCTCCGCAATCGACAACCGGAGGGTCTCGCTCGACGGGGATTCGATATCGGGATGGCAGCTGCGGAAGGGCAGACCGCTCCGGGTCCGGGGAAACAGAGAACCCATGACTCACTGAGTCCAGCTGAACAGGGCGGATTTACTACCGCTGTCTCATTCTCCCTGGAGCGCAACAGAAACGCTGAATATGCTGCCAAGGGAGCGGCTATCGCGGAGGCGGATCCAATCGTTGCGGCGGCCCGTACCGTCGAAACGGACGTGCTCTATTGGCTGGGATTTGATATCGCCACTGGGATTTTCGGTGACCCGGCACTAGGCGCGAGAGGTAACACTGCCACGGGGCCTGGTTCTCTGAAAATTCGCGATTCTCTAAGTACCGCCGGACAGAGGGGCTTCAATGCTTCGGTGACGTTGCATTTGAGCCGAAACTACAAACCCTGAGCGCGCAGGCTGGGTTGGAGCGATAGCGGGTAGCCAAAGAAGGCGGTGCTCGCTTGCAAGTCTCCTCGTCATGCTAGCCGAATGCTTCCCAACCGGACGGGCCACAAAGCCGGCCCGCCGGTTAGCTTGGAGGTTAGACCTCGTGTCATTTTCCGCAGTCACCCCATGAAGATCAACAAGATCATCCCGATGTTGCCCGTAAGGAGCATGCCCGCGAGCGTCGAGTTCTATCAGAAGCTCGGCTTCAGCATCGAGGAGAGGAACGATAGTTGGCGTTGGGCGAGGCTCTGCTCTGGCGAGTGCCGCCTGATGGTCGACGAATCCATCAACGGTCACCCCGGCTTTCCTCGCACTTCCGTGCTCTACCTCTATCCGGATGACATTCTCGAGTTCCACAAGCAAGTTCGCAGCAATGGAGTGGTCGTGCCGGACCTGGAGGTCACCTTCTATGGCATGAACGAATTCCGGATCGACGACCCGGACGGGAATCGGTTGTGGATCGGGCAGGTCGCTCCAACCTGAACCTGGGGCCCGCGGAGTCAGCTGTCGCGAAGCTGTTTCGGTGACGCCTAGCGAAGCGCTCGAGCCGACGTCGGTCGGCAAGCCTTCGGCCGTGGCACGGGCCCGCAAGCGCACAGCCCGGACGAAATCCCGGGGCAGGAACGGTCTGCGAGCACGGCGGCCGTCGTGAAGCCCGTCGCCAAGCCCGACCTCTGTGGCCCGCTTCACTGCCAGTGGCCTCTTTCCGCGCCAAACTACGCGTAATCCAATGATGAAGCGTCTCTTCTGGGCGGCCCTGTGCTGCGGCACCGTGGGGGTGGGGCTCGCGCCGCCGCTCGCAGCCGACATCGGTCTCTCGCTCGCCTACGTCGACCTCGGTTCGCCGGCCTATCTGCGCTTCAAAGCCTGGGTCGACCAGGCGGTGGCCGGGAGCCCGGGCTACGCCTTCTCGGCGACCGACGCGGTCTACATGTACCGCCTGACCGGCCAGGCGCCCTACGCGACGCTGGCGATCGACTGGGTCGAGGACCAGGTGACCGCCGCGGAAACGGCGATCGCCGGAGACCTGCGGCCCGAGATCGCCGGCGACTCCTATCTCGAGGTCGGGCCGATGCTGCGCGACGTCGCGCTGGTCCACGATTGGTGTTACCCGTTGCTCTCTGCGCTGCAGCGCAGCCGCTGGGAGGCCTATGCCGACCAGGCGGTCTGGAACGTCTGGAATCCCGACGATGCGACCTGGGGCGGAAACTCCTTCCCCTGGTCGGGTTGGTCGATCGACAATCCGGGCAACAACTATCACTACAGCTTTCTCCAGGCGACGATGTACTGGGCCTTCGCCGCCGACCGCCAGAGCTGGATCGACTTCCTCGACGACATCAAGCTCCCGGCGGTAGTCGCCTACTATCAAGGGATTCCGGGCGGCGGGAGCCGCGAGGGGACCGGCTACGGCGTCTCCCTCGGGCGGCTCTTCGAGCTCTACCGGCTGTGGCGGGACTCGACACCCTCCCACGTCGACCTCGGAGCGCAGTCGACCCACCTCGCCGACACCATCGATTACTGGATCCACGCCACCGTGCCGACGCTCGACCGCTACGCACCGATCGGCGACCTGTCGCGCGAGTCGTACCCCTGGCTCTACGACTACCATCGCCACCTCGTCCTCGAGGCCCGGGCCATGGCGGCGCCGGCATCGCCGGTCACTGGGCGCGCAAGCTGGTGGCTGCACCAGATCGCGATCGACGAGATGACCGGCGGCTTCAACTTCCGCGACGACCTGCTACCGGCCGGCGGCGGCGGAACGCAGCCGACGGCGCTCTTCCATCACGCCACCGGCACCGGCGCCCTCTTCGCGCGCCGCAGCTGGACGACCGACGCCCTCTGGCTGTCGTTCGTCGCCGGGCCGTACGTCGAGTCGCACGCCCACCAGGACCAGGGGGCGTTCAACCTCTTCCGCAACGACTGGCTGGCGGTGACCGAGAACATCTTCACCCACAGCGGCATCCAGCAGGGGACCGAGATCCACAACACGCTGCGCTTCGTCAACGGCGCGACGACGGTGCCGCAGAACGAGAGCACCTCGTCGATGACCGTGAACGATTCGGGGGGCGTCCTCCACGTCGTCGCGAACCTGACGCCGGCCTACGCCAACTCGGGGGTCGTGAACAGCTGGCAACGCACCCTCGACCTCGACCCGCTGGGCCTCACCGTGAATGACGCATGGAACGTCGCGGGGGGCGTCACGGCGGTCTTCCAGGTCAACACGCCGGTCGCCCCGATCGTCGCCGGCGGGGTGGTGACCGCCGGCGCGCTGCGCATCGTCCCGCTCGTGCCTGCCAACCCGACGATCGCCGTCGTCCAGTGGTCCACAGTCGAGCCGGGCGAGTTCCTCACCGGGTGGAAGGTCGAGCTCCGCGGCGGCACCGGTCAGTACCAAGTCCGCCTGGAGCTGCTCGACGGTCTTTTCGCCGACGGCTTCGAGAGCGGCAACACCTCCGCCTGGGTCGTACAACCCTAGGCGGCCGCCCAGCGGCTACTTGCCGCTGCGTCCAAACAACGCCGGCACGAGGGTGAAGTCGGCGACCACCGCGATCACGATCGCCACCGCCGAGAGCAGGCCGAAGCGCGCTGTCGGAGCGAAAGCAGAGAGAGCGCAGACCCCGAAACCACAAGCCAGGATGACGCCGGTCAGGAGATAGGCCGGTGCAGTCTTCTCCATCCGGTCGGCGACCGCGCCGCGCGGGCCGAGCTCGACGCGGAGCTGACGGTAGTGCGCCAGGGTGTGAATCGTGTCGTCGACCACCAGGCCGAGCGTGATCGAGGCGACCATCACTGTTGCAATGTCGAGCGGAATGCCGAACCAGCCCATGCCGCCGAGGATCACCAGCACGGGCCAGAGGTTCGGCACCAGTGCGTAGAAGGTGCCCTTGACGTCGCGCAGCAGGATAAAGAAGGTGATCGCCAGTACCGGCAGGGTGAGAAGCAGCGACAGGGCAAGGGTCGAGAGGAGATAGCGCTGCATCGCGAGCAACAGCGGATACTGGCCGGTCAGCTCGACGGTCGCGCCCGGGAGTGCCTGCCGCGCGAGCGCGAGCGCCCGCGCCGCCAGTGGATCGGCGCGGACGTAGCCTTCGGTCCGGACGAACAGCGTCAGACGCGTCTGGCTGCCGTCGGCGGCGAGAAAGCGTCCCAGGGCGCGGTTGCCCGCTTCGTCGGCGCGCACCAGCGGCAACAGCCGTTCACGGAGCTCCTCCGGCGCGAACGCTCCAGCGAGTGGGCTCGAGCGCGCCACGTCGTCGAGCAGATCGGTCGCGCCGACGACCGAGAGGATGCCCGGGATCCGGCGTAGCGCAGCGGCGAGACCGGCGAGCTGGTCGAGCCGGCGCGCGGCGAGAAACTCCGCCTCGTCCCCGGTCGCGACAATCTCGAGCGCCGACAGACCGATACCGAGCCGCTCGACCGTTTCGATCCCGGCCCGCACCGGGTGCTCGGGCGCGAGATAGTGCAGGGCGTTGCTCGCCACCGAGAGGCGCGGCAGGCCGGCTGCCGCGACGAGCGCCAGCCCGGCGTAGATCGCCAGCACCCAGGCGCGCCGGTCGGCGGCGATCTCCGTTACCCGACGGCCGAGATGCTGCACCCGCAGCTCGAAGGCGCGCTCGGGAAGGCTGGCGCGCCGGCCCATCGTGCGGGCGAGGAGACACGGGAGAAGGGTGAACGCGGCCACCCCGGCGAAGGCGAGGCCGAGCCCCGCCCAGAGGCCGAGGGTGCGGATCGGCGCCACCGGCGTCGCGGTGAGCGAGGCGAAGCCGGCGAGCGTCGAGACGGTCGTCCAGAAGAGCGCCCGTCCCTTGTCGCGATAGGTGGCGAGCGTCGCGGAGATGGCGTCCTCGCCATCCGGACCCTGCGAAGCCTCGATATCGCGGCAACGCAGCATCAGATGCACGGCGGAAGCGAGGGCGATGACGAACAGAATCGGCGGCAGGATGGCGACGACGAGATTGACCTTGACGCCGGCATAGCCCATCGCTCCGAGCACCACGATCTCGACCGTCGCCACGAAAGCGAGGGGGAGCGCGACCGCCCCGGCGTCGCCAAAGGTGGCCGTCAGGAGGAGCGCCGCGAGCACCAACAGCAGCGGGAAATAGACGCGCTCGACCTCGCGCCCCGACACGTTCAAGGCGCGCTGGAACATCGCCTCGCCGACCATCGTCGCGGCGACGCCGGGCGGCGCCGCGACGATGCGGCGCTCGAGGTCGGCGAGCAGCATCTCCTTGCGCTCTCCGGGGCTCGGCTCGAGCTCGAGCAGAATCGAAACCTCGTTGCCGGTCGCGGTGACGAAGCCGGCCGAGCGGTCCAGCGGGTTCTCGCGCAGCAGGGTGCGGAACGCCTGCGGATCCGCCGGTGGAAACTCGGCAAGGCGCAGCCGATGGTGGCCGACCGGACCGCTGACGCTCCGCACGCCGTCGAGCCAGGCCGACTCCGCCTCGAGGCGGGCGAGGAAGGCGAGCCCATCGGCGGAAAAGAGCCGCTCCCCGGAGAGCACGACGCGGAGCCCGGAGTCGGGTCCGAAGCGCTCGACGAAGGCGTCGTAGCGC
Source organism: Thermoanaerobaculia bacterium (assembly GCA_031403995.1). Lineage (GTDB taxonomy): Bacteria > Acidobacteriota > Thermoanaerobaculia > Multivoradales > JAGPDF01 > JAGPDF01. The sequence continues at coordinate 36,343 of JANNGS010000063.1, read as the reverse complement.
GCGAGCTCGCGCGAGCCCGCGAGAAAGAAGACCTCCGCCGAGTTGTCGGTCTCGAGACGCGCCAGTCCCGGCAGCATGGCGACGACGAGCAGGGCGAAGAGCCCCTGCACCGCGCGGCGGCGGGCGAGAACGCCGGCAATGAAAGCGATCAAATCGGTGTCGCCCGGCTTCCCGCGAGGAGGTTCTCGAGCGGCCAGGCGAGGCGGCCGCACAGTCGCAGCGAGCGCCCGAGCAAGAGCTCCCGCAACGGACGCCGGGCTCCCAGCAGGCCGAGAAGGTTGGCGAACAGGAGCGGGTCGGCGGCGAGGGCGGCGACCAAGCGCCGGCGCAACCTCGGCCGGCGTGCCGCGACGAGGAGGAGGCGTGTCAGCCCGAGGGGCAGCGCCGAAATGCGGGCGAGCTTGCGGGCATAAGGTGCAAGGTCACCGGCCGCGAGCGCCGCCGCGAGCGCGAGCGCGGACTCGAAACCGAGCGAGAGGCCTTCGCCGGTGAGCGCGTCGAGGTAGCCGGCGGCATCTCCGACCAGGGCGATCCGCCCGCCGGAAGCCACCGTCCCGCGCGCCGGTTGGCAGAGCGGACCGGCACCGTGGTCGCGACCGAGGGTCTCGCCCCCGGCGAGCCGCTGCGCGAACTGCCCATCGAACCGCGTCGCCGCGAGCTCGTCGAAGCCGGCTTTGCCGCCGCTCCACAGGATCGCGACCCCGACCTCGTCTCTCGCGAGCGGCGTGACGTAGGCCTCGGCTGCGCTCCCGAAGGTCACCTCCACCCGCTCCGACCAGGGAGCGAGGCGCAGGTGGCGCGAGACTCCGAAGCGCGCCCGCGCGCTCCACTTTGAGACGCCGACGCCGGCGCCCGCGAGGCCTGTTGAGCGCCGCACCCGCGAATGCAGGCCGTCGGCGCCGACGACGAAGCGACAGGGGAGAGTAGTCTGCGCGGTGCGCACTTCGCCCGTCCGCACCTCCTCCACCCGCTCGCCCCATACGAGGTCGACACCCACCCCTACAGCGCGCGCGACGAGCGCGGCGTGGAGCTCGGTGCGACGGACGCCGCGGCCGGCGCCGGACTCACCACCGGGAAAATCCGCCTCGGCGACGACGCCATCGGAAACGTAGCGGATCCCCCGGAACGGCATCGACCGGGCCGGCAGCGAGACGCCGAGCGCCGCGAGCGCCGCAACGCCCGCCGGCATCAGGCCCTCGCCGCAGGCCTTGTCGATCGGCGGCCGCTGGCGATCGACCACGCGCACCGAGAGTCCGTGGGCGCGCGCCGCGATCGCGGTCGCGAGCCCCACCGGCCCGCCACCCACCACGACGACGTCGACCGGCGCGAGCGACACGAGCGACGCGCGCGACGCAAGCGACGGCAGCCTGCAGCCGGCGCCGTCCGTCGGACTCACCGTCGTGGACTCGGATCGCCGGCAGAGACCGCAGGCGACGACATCGGCGGTGGCAAGCGCAGAAAGTGGGCGCGGAAGAGCCCCGTGCGGGCGAGAAACCCGGCCAGCGCGACGCGCAGCACGCCGAACCCGTAGCGCACCGAGGGTGCGAAACGAATCGACGAGGCCTCGGGAAAGTACTTCGTCGGGCAGGAGAGCTCGCCGACGCGAAAGCTCGCCGCGAACGCCTGGGCGAGGATCTCGTTGTCGAAGATGAAGTCGTCGGAGTTGCGCTCCAGCGGGAGGCGCTCGAGCACTTCGCGCCGGAAGGCGCGGAGACCCGTGTGATACTCAGAGAGCTTCTGTCCGAGGAGGAGATTCTCGACCAGGGTGAGAAAGCGGTTCGCGATGTACTTGTAACGCGGCATACCGCCGACGAGCGCTCCCCGGCCCAGGATCCGCGAGCCGAGAACGACGTCGTACTCGCCGTAGGCGATCATCGCCGCCATCGCCGGCACCAGCTGCGGCGTGTACTGATAGTCGGGATGGAGCATGACGATGATCTCTTCCGGGCCGGCGAGTGCTGCCCCGTAGCAGCTTTTCTGATTCCCGCCGTAGCCGCGGTTCCGGGCGTGGATGTGGGTCTCGATGCCGAGCCGCCGGGCGACCTCGACCGTTTCGTCGGCCGAGGCATCGTCCACCAGCAAGACGCGGTCGACGACCGTATGGTCGAGCTCGCCGAAGGTGCGCTCGAGGGTCGTGGCGGCGTTGTAGGCCGGCATCACGACGCAGATGCGCTTGCCGAGGATCATCGCCGGTACATTCTAGAAGGGTTCGGGCGCGGATCGCCCCGGGGCCGCCGCGGTCCATCGGGCCGGGGTCGCCGTGTTACGCTCGCGGCTCGTTTCCCGAGACCGGAGAGAGCCTTCAAGGTGAAGTCGTCGTGACTGCGACCGATCCCCGACTGGGGAGCCTCCTCGACCGGCGCTACCGGCTCCTCGAGCGCGTCGGAGAAGGCGGTGCGGGCGTGGTCTATCGCGCGCTGCACGAAGAGATGGGTCGCCCGGTGGCGATCAAGGTGCTGCATCCCGAGCTCTTCCCCTCGCCGGTCGCTTTGGCGCGTTTTCGCCGCGAGGCCCGCGCCGCCGGCGCGCTGGTGCATCCGCACGCCGTGACGGTTTTCGATTTCGGACGCACCCAAGAGGGCGAGCCCTACCTCGCCATGGAGTACTGCGACGGCGGTGCGCTCTCCGATCGTCTCGCCGTATCCGGCGCGCTGCCCGGAGCCGCGGTTGTGTCGCTTCTCGCGGGGATCGCCGCGGCGGTCGATGCGGCGCATCGTCAGGGGATCGTGCACCGCGATCTCAAGCCGGGCAACATCCTGTTCGCCGGCGAGGTCGCCAAGGTCGCCGACTTCGGCCTCGCCCGGATGCTCGAGAGCGAAGACCCCGGACTGACCGGCGGGCACGCGATCGGTTCTCCGTTCTACATGAGCCCCGAGCAGTGCCAGGGGCGGCCGGCTGGCACGGCGAGCGACGTCTACAGCCTGGGCGTCATCGCCTACACCCTGCTCACCGGCGAGGTGCCGTTTCGCCGCGGTACGGCGCAGGAGGTCCTCCTCGCCCACCTCACCGAGCAACCGCGGTCCCCGGACACGCTTCAGCCGGGTCTCGGCCGGGCGCTGGCGCTCGCCGTCATGCGGGCGCTGGCCAAGAACCCCGATGCGCGACCCGGCAGCGCGGGCCAGTTTCTCGCCGGCCTCGAGCAGGCGCTCGAGCAGCCACTCGAGCAGAAGACTCTCGCGAGCCCGCTGCCGGCGCTCGCGCCGGCCGGCGAGGCTCCCGGGGCGGCGGGAGCTACTGCAGCGACGGCGAGCCGTTCCGGAACGGCACGGCTGCGGCGCGCGATGCGCGAGCGTTCGAGCGGTGTCGCACCCGAACCGATCGGGCGCGGCGAAGAGCTCGCGCTGCTCACCGAGTTGCTGGAGGCAGCCGCCGCCGGCAGCGGGCAGCTGGTCACCATCGCCGGCGAGCCGGGGGCCGGCAAGTCGACCCTGGCGCACGCCTTCCTGCGCCGGGCGCGGCTCGCCTCCCCGGGTGCCCGCCTGGCGCTCGGGCGTTCGCCCGAGCACTTCGGCTCGGCGGAGGCCTACTCGCCATTTCTCGACGCTCTGGGCAATCTCCTCGCGAGCAGCGAGCGCGAGTCGCTCGTGCCACGCCTCCTCGAGCTCGCACCCACCTGGGCCGTGCATTTTCCCGGAGTGGCGAGTGAAGCCGAGGCGGGAACGGGAGAGACCCTTGCCGGCATGCGTTCCCGCGACCGCATGCCGCGCGAGTTCGCGGCGTTCGTGGCGGCGATCGCCTCGACCTCCGGTGGGCGGCCGCTGGTGCTGCTGCTCGAGGACCTGCAGTGGGCGGATCCGGCGAGCGTCGATCTCCTGGCCTACCTCGCGCCGCGGCTCGACAGTGTCAAGCTCATGCTGGTCGCGACCTACCGCCCGGCCGACGTCGAGTCGCAGCGCCATCCGCTGCGCGCCGTGCTCGCCAGCCTCGGCCGCGGCAACCTGCCGTGGACCGAGATCGCGCCGGCGCCATTCGCCGACAGCGAGGTCGCAGCCTTCCTCGAGCGCGAGCTCGGCTCACCGCCGCCGCCCGAGCTCGTCGACTTCGCACTGCGCCGCACCGAGGGCAATCCGCTCTTTCTCCTGAACGTCCTCAATCATCTTCTGCAGACGGGCGCCGTCGCCCGTGACGGAGACCGGGTGGTGCTCGCCCGCTCGCTCGATTCGATGGACCGCATCGTGCCCGAAGGGATGGTGGCGCTCATCCGCGAGAAGGTCGAACGGCTGGACGAGGCCGACAAGCGGTTGCTCACCGCCGCGAGCGTCGAGGGGCTCGAGTTCACCGCTGCGCTCGTGGCCCAGCTCACCGAGCGCGACGAGATGGAGATCGAGGAGCGCCTGCGCTCTCTGCAGTCGGCCCATCGTCTGGTCGAGCCGATCGGCGACGTCGAGCTCGCCGGCGGCCACACGAGCCAGCGCTTCCGCTTCGTGCACTCGCTCTACCAGCACGCCTTCTACGACGCCCTGGCGCCCAAACGCCGGGCCGCGAAACATCTTCTGGCGGCAGAGGCGCTCACCCGCCTCCACTCGGGGCGGTTGGAGACCATGCGCGTCGCCCTGGCGCTGCACTGCGAGATGGGACGCGACTTCGCCCAGGCCATCGAGCACCATCTGGCCGCCGCCGAGCTCGCCGCCGCGCGCAATCCGCGCGATGCGCGGCCGCTCCTCGCCAAGGCGCTCGAGCTCGCGGAGAAGCTCCCGTCCGAGCAGTCGGTCGTGCGGCGCGCGGAGCTCCTCATCCGGCTCGGTCGGCACGACGCCGAGACGGCGGAGTTCGCCGGCGACGTGGCGCTCTACGCGCGCGCCGAGCGGGCGGTCTCCGAGGCGCTGGCGCTCGAGCCGGGCTCGGTCGAGGCGCGCACGGTCCTCGGCCTCATCCACCTCGAGCGTGGCGAGAACGAGCGCGCCTTTCTCGACTTCGCCCGCGCCCTCGAGCGCTCGCCCGACCATGCTGCGGCCTGGGACGGCCTGTCGTACCTGTTCAAGAACACCGGGCTGTGGACCGCCTCGCTCGCCGCGCAGCAGCGCGCCGCGGCGCTCGACGACCGCTTCGCGCACTCGATCCGCCGGCTCTCGGTGCTGATCTACGAAGGTCGCCTCGACGAGGCGCGCGACGAGGCTACGGCGCTCGTCCAACGGCGGCCGAAGTTCGCGCACTACAACTACTGGCGCGGCATCGCCGCCTGGTACGCCGGCGAGTCCTCCGAGGCGCGGCGCTGGATCGAGCAGGCCTACGCCCTCGACCCGGCCGACCCGATCGCCCAGGGTGTCCTCGCCTTCGTGCTCGCCGCAGATGACAGCGCGCTCGCGCAAGCGCAGGTTCGCGAGCTGCTCGCGACCGCCGAGCCCGGTGCCGCCGCTGACGGCACCTTCACCTACTGGATCGCCAAGGTCCACGCACTGTTGGGCGACACCCCCGCCGCCCTCGACTGGATCCGCCGGGCCGCCAAACTCGGCTACTGGGACGCCCCCTGGATGAGAAAGGACGCCGCCCTCACGGCGCTCCACGAGCTCCCGGAGTTCATCGCCCTCACCGCCGAGATCGAGGCCCGCCAGCGGGCCTTCCGTGCCTTCGTCGCGAAAGAGTCGCCCCCCGGCCTCGGCCTACTCTCGGTCTGAGGGTCGCCGGTCCGCCGCGACGGCGGAGGTCAACCCTTCCGCTTCACCATCTCCGCGATCCAGATCGGGGCGAACGGCGAGGTGCATCCCTTGGAGACCGGAAAGTCGCGATAGATCCCCAGGCGCTCGCCGATGGCGATGGCGCGCTGGCGATGTTCAGGGAAGTGGATGCCTAGACCGGCGAGACAGAAGTTCATCGTCCACTGTGTCTCGGGCGCCGCACCCGGCATCTCGGCCTCGATGCGGTCGAGGAGCGCCGGGAGGTCGAGTCCCTCGGGACTCCGCTCCCGATTCTGATTGATGCGCTCGGAGGTCAGGCTCCACCCGGCCCGCGCCGCCCAGGAGTCCTTGGCGCCCTTCGCGGGCATCGCAGCCATCCATTTCTGCCGCAGCGCCTCCTTCTCGGGATGCTCCTTCACGACATAGGCGTTGAGCCAGTCCGCCAACTGCGCAAACGTCGCCGACCGGACCAGTGCGTCCACCTCGGTGGCGGAGAGCTCCTTCGGCTCGAGGATCAGAATTGCCAGGAGCCGGGCGTCGATGTTCCCGGTCTCCCAGAGCGTGAGCGCCAACGCGTGGTCGCGCTTGATTCTCGCCGCCACCTTGCGGAGGTCGCCGAGCCGGACTCCGAACTGATTGTCTCCCCCGCCGAGCTTCCTGTTCCGCGCCCGCACCTTCTCGTTGCCGAGCGCTGCGAGCTTCTGCAAGCTTTCCTGGAGAGTCATGGTCATCCCCTTGTGAACGCTATGACATTCAGCGGCGCTCGCCTTTGCCGCCTTCAGCGAGACCGAAGCGCCTCGAGCGCGTGTTGCCACTCGGCGGCCTGGGTTTCGCGGCTCGGCGTGCGCCAGGTGGTGTAGAGAGTGACGAGGGATTCGGTGGCGTGGCGCTTCTGCGCGGGGGTGGCGCGAGGGGCTTGGGTGAGGAGGGTGTGGGCTTCGAGAAGGAGGAGTTCGGCGGCGGGGAAGTCGGCGAGGGCGAGCTTCGTGAGGCCGAGGAGTTCGAGGAGGGCGGCCAGGTCGTCGGGGCTCTCGGCGGCGTAGACGCGGCGGGCGGCGGCTTCGACGGGAGCGAGGAGCGCGAGCGCTTCGGTGGCGTGATGGCGATCGAGGAGGACCGCGGCGAGCTCACGCCTTGTGGTGAGTGCGCTGCGGTGCTCCTCGCCCAGGAGGCGGCTACGCTTCGCCAGCACCTCGCGCAGGATCGCCTCGGCCTCCCCGAGCCGGCCCTGCCCGTGCAAAGCCCGGCCGAGCAGGTACTGGACGCCCAGCGTGCGCGGATGTTCCTCCCCCAGAACGCGACGGCGTTTCTCGAGCGCCTCGCGAAAGTACCGCTCGGCTTCCTCTCTCTGACCGAGCTCCTCGAGGAGCGTCCCCATGTTCACCAGATAGATCAGGGTGTCGGGATGCTCTTCGCCGAGAACTCGACGCGCCGTGGCGACCGCCTCGCGGCGCAGCGGCTCAGCCTCCGCGAGCTTCCCCTCCTCCTGCAGCAGGAAACCGAGCGAGTTGATGGCGATGAGCGTCTGCCCGTGCTCCTCCCCCTGGACACGCCGGCGCAGCGCCAGCGCTTCGCGCAGCAGGGGCTCCGCCTCGGCATAGCTCCCCTTGGCGGCCAGCGTGTTGCCATACGAGGTGATCGAGGTGATGGTGTCCGGATGCTCCTCGCCGAGCACGCGTCGGCGCTTCTCGAGCACTTCGAGATAGAGGGGTTCGGCTTCGGCGTTCCTCCCCAGGCCTCTGTACTGGTCGGCGATGACACCCTGCGAGCGCAGCGTCTCCGGATGTTCGTCGCCGAGGAGGCGCTTGCGGGTCGCGAGTGCCGAGAGCTGCAGAGCGAGCGCCTGCTCGTGACGCCCGAGGCGCACATAGGTGTTGGCGACCGCCATTTTCAGGAAAGCGTCGACCAGCGGCTGCTCGGCAAAGCGGTCGGCGAGCTCCGCGACCGCGGGGGTCAAGATCGTGCGATCGATCATCGCCAAGGCGGTGTCGGTGCCGTTGACGTCGGCGAGAGCGGCGGTGAAGACCGCTTCACGGGCGCTCCGCTCCGCCGCCGGGAGATCGCGCCCGGCGAGCGCCGCCGCCTGGCGCGCGCGCAGGTCCTCGAAAAGCTCCTTGCCGGCGCTGGCGACGTCGATCTCCGCCAGCATCTCCTCCTGGAAGTCGGTGACCTGCTGCAGCTCGTGGGCCCGGAGCGCGCTCTCCGCGCGCGCCTTCTCGGCGCGAAAGTAGAGCGTCGAGCTCACGACCAGCCCGGCGACCAGGGCGACGAGGGTGGCGGCAACCCCGGCGACCAGCGCCCGGTTCCGCGCCGCGAGCTTGCGCAGCTGATAGACGACGGAGGGCGGCCGGGCGGCGATCGGTTGCGAGGTCAGGTAGCGCTCGACGTCGTCGGCCAGCGCCGCCGCGCTCCCGTAGCGGCGGTCGGGCTCCTTCGCGAGCGCCTTGCCGACGATCGTCTCGAGGTCGCGATCGAGCCTCCGCGTGCCGCTCCAGTGCTGGGCGAGCGAACGCGGCGCTTTCTCGCAGATCACGCGCACCGCCTCGGCGAGCGCCGTTCCCCCCACGTCGTAGGGCCGCTCGCCGGCCAGGAGCTCATAGAGCAGGATGCCGAGGGCGTAGGTGTCGGTGCGCACGTCGATCGCCGCGACATCGCCGCGCGCCTGCTCGGGCGCCATGTAGGCGAGGGTCCCCTTGATCATCCCCACTTCGGTGAGCGGCGTGGCTCCCGCGGCATCGGCGACATCGCCGTCGGTGATGCGCGCCAGACCGAAGTCGAGGACCTTCACCACCGGCAGCACGGCGCCGCTCGCGAGCTCGCCGGCAACACCCTGGTCGCCGACGAGGATGTTCGCGGGCTTCAGGTCGCGATGGATGACGCCGCGCTGGTGAGCCGAATGGACCGCGTCGCAGACGGTGCAAAAGAGGCGGAGCCGGAGCGCGAGCTCGGCCGGCGTGATCGGCTTTGGGCGGCGCTTCAGCCAAGCGCCGAGCGTCTCGCCCTCGACCAGCTCCATGACGAAGAAGTCGCGGCCGTCCTCGGTGCGGCCCGACTCGTGGATGGCGGCGATGTTGGGGTGCTTCAGCCGGCCGAGGGTCTCGGCTTCGCGCTGGAAGAGGCGGGCATGGACACTGTCCCCGAGGTACGCCTGGCGCATGACCTTGAGCGCAACGCGCCGCCGCGGATGCTGCTGCTCCGCCTCCCAGACGACGCCCATGCCCCCCTCGCCCAGCAGGCGGAGGATCCGATAACCACCGATCGACTCCGGCATTCGCGGAGGCGGGGCCGCTCGCTTCGCCGCGGCGAGGGGTGCGAGCGTCTCTGCCGCAGGAAGAGCCACACCGGACTCCGTCTCCTCCGCCGCATCCACCGCCGACGGCGGACTCGGGGCCGGCCTCGGTTGGCCCGCTCTTTCCGTCGCTTCGTCGTCGTTCATCGGTCCTCAGTGAACAGTGCGCGGCCGGATCAAGCGAGCTCGCGCCGCATGATCACCCTGAGGTGCATCGGGAAGCCGCCGGCGGCTTCGCGGCGCTGGAGCTGGACGAGGCCGGGGGTGAGCTCGTGGGGCTCGAGGATGCGGAAGCCGCGTTTGGCGTAGAACGGGGCGTTCCACGGCACGTCGGTGAGGGTCGCGAGGGTGATCGCCTCGTAGCCGCTCACTTGCGCGATGCCGACGACCGCTTCGAGGAGCTCGCTGCCGATACCGTGGCCGGCGACATCCGGATGGACGTCGATCTCCTCGAGGTGCGCGATCCCATCGATCTCGCTGGTGAAGGCCATCCCCACCGGCGGCCCGGCGTCGATCGTCACCACCCAGAGCGTGCGGTCGCGCACGTGCTCGGCGAAGAGCGCGTGGGGGAAGTTCTGGCGCCAGAACGGTTCGAAGGCGGGATGGCCGCGAAAGCGCCCGGTGGCGGCCCGTTCGATCGGTGCGAGGTACGGAATGTCCACCATCTCGCCGCGCCGGATGAGGATCTCGCCGCTCTTCATCGTCCCGTTCTCCCCGCCTTCCAGTGTGCCATACGCGACCGCACCAGGGCGCCGACCAGGCGCAGCGGTCCGGTGGGCGATGGCGGCGTGAGCGTGCCGGTCAGATAGCGCTTCATCGCTTCGCTGCGTCGGATCTTGCCCGACGAGGTGCGCGGCAGCGTTCCGGGCGCCAGCACCTCGACCGTGTCGACTGCCAGACCGACGCGCGTCAGCACCGCCTCGCGCGCCCGGGCGCGCAGGGCGGCGAAGCGCTCCGCCGGAACGCCCTTGGGGTGCTCGACGAAGAGCACCACCGCCTCGGTCTCCCGGCCGGCGGGCAGGTGACTCGCGGCGGCGACGCATCCGCGCCGCACATCGGGCAGATCCGCGACCGCGAGCTCGAGATCGACCGGCGAGTAGTTGCGGCCGCGCACCAGCAGGATCTCCTTGGCGCGGCCGGTGAGGAAGAGCTCGCCCTGATGGAGAAAGCCGAGATCGCCGGTGTCCAGCCATCCGTCGCGCAGGGAGGCCGCGGTCGCCTCCGGTTGATCGAGATAGCCGCGCATCAACGACGGACCGGCGACGAAGATTCGCCCGACGCGGTTTGCCGCCACCAGCGCTCCACTGTCGTCGCGCAACTCGAGAGCGAAACCGGCGAGCGGCTTGCCGACCGAGACGATCTCGAGCGCCTGGTCGGAGGCTGGATCTGGTTGCCTGGCGGCCGGCGGCGGCAGCGGGGCCGGCGGAGCCAGCGGCACGGCGACCGCCTCGCCGCGTTCGACCAGCGCCGTGCGATCGAAAGGCACCGCAAGGAAAGGTCGATCGAGATCGGCGAAGGTCACCGCCAGCGCCGCCTCGGAGAGACCATAGACCGGCTTGAGCGCCTCCGGGCGGAAGCCCCAGCGGGCGAAGCGCGCGGCGAAGGCGCGCAGGACGTCAGGCACCACCGTCTCCGCTCCACACAGCGCGAAGCGCCAGCGCGAGAGGTCGATCCCTTCCATCTCCTCGTCGCGGATCCGCTCGGTGGCGAGGGCGTAGGCGAAGTTGGGCGCCGGCGAGATCGTCCCGCCATGGCGCCCGAGCGCGCGCAGCCAGAGGGCGGGGCGCGCCACGAACGCTTCCGGCGGCAGCAGGGTCAGCACCGACGGACGCTCGAGCGCCGGGAAGACACAGCCGATGAGACCCATGTCGTGGTAGAGCGGCAGCCAGGAGACACCGGTGATCGCGCCCGGCTCCGCCGCCGGCCACAGTGCATTCAGCGCCCGCACCTGCGCCAGAACCGCGCGCTGCGACAGCGCCACCGGCTTCGGCTCGACGGTGGTGCCGGAAGAGAACTGCACCAGGGCGAGGTCCCCCGGCACGCCGTCGGTCACCAACTGCGCATCCTGCGGCAGATCGTCGAGCGTGAGACCGCCCAGCGGCGGGCGCGCCCGCGCGAGCGTTTCGCCGAGGAGAGCGTGGACCCGCCGGTCGGCGAGCAGCAGGCGCGCTCCGGCGGCCCCGAGCATCGCCGCGGTGCGCGCGTGATACTCGGCGAGTCGCCCGAGACGCACCGGCGGATAGAGCGGTACCGGCACCGCGCCGGCGAGGAGCGTACCGAAGAAGGCGTGAAAGAACTCCGGCGAGGTCGGATAGATCATCGCCACGCGCTCGCCGGAGCGCACGCCGAGCTCCGCCAGGCCGCCGGCTACGCGGGCGCTCGCCTCGGCGATCGCCTCCCACGAGTGGAAGCTCTCGCGCTCCTGGCGATCGACCAGCCGCAACCCCGCCCAGGGATATTCGCGGGCGCGCTGGAGGAGGCGCTGCAGCGTGTCGAGTTGCATCAGAAGGCGTGCTCGCTCGCTCAGGTGGATCGGCCCGCGGTCAGTCCGGGAGCTTGGTTTCGAGGAGCGCGACGAGATCGCCGAGGGTCGCGATCCCGGCCTCTTCGTCCGGATCGAGCGTCACCCGGAAGCGGTTCTCGATCTCGGCGGCGAGAGTGAGGAGTTTGAGCGAGTCGAAGCCAAGATCCTCGACCAGGCGCAGCCGGGGATCGAAGCCCCCGGCGAACCCGAGGTGCTCTCGCGCCACCGTGACGATGCCGGCCTCGATCTCCGCCCGTCTCACGCGTCGCCCCAGGGGAGGAAGCGGGCGCGCCCAACGAGCGCTCCCCGGTAGTCCCCCGCCGCTGCGAGCGCGCGCTCTTCATGACGGATCCGCGCCGCGAGGAGGAGGGCGTTGACGGCGGTGGCGGCGAGCGCCGTCACCCAGGCGCAATGGACGAGCGGCAGCACGGCGACCTCGATCGCCACCGCGACGTAGTTCGGATGGCGCACGAAGCGGTAGGGGCCCGACGCCACCGCCGGCAGGCCCGGAATCACGATGACGCGGGTGTTCCAGCGCTCGCCCAGGGTGAGGATCGCCCAGTAGCGCAGCGCCATCGTCAGCACGACGATCCAGGTGGCGACGATCGCCACCGGCGGGATGAACGGGCGGGCGAGGAGCAGCACTTCGAGCGGTCCGGCGGCGAGAAAGGCGACGTGCGCGACGACCATGAGGACGTAGAAGCCGCGCGACTCCGCTTCGACTCCGCCGCGGGCGAGGGCGCGGCGGGCGTTGCGCGCCGAGAGGCCCATCTCGAGCGTGCGTTCGAGCGCCACCGCAGCGACCAGGAGGACGAAGAAAAGGGTTCCGGGGGCGAGCGTCACAGGGTGAAACCTACCATCGCAGGAGCACCAGCTCACTGCAGAAGCCGGGGCCGAGCGCGAGCAACATGCCGAGACTTCCGGCCGGTGGACGGCGCTCCGCTAGGGTCCTCTCGAGGACCAGCAGCACCGAGGTCGAAGAGAGGTTGCCCACTTCGCGCAGGCTCCTCCAGGTGAGCTCGAGCGCCCCCGGGGGCGTCGCGAGCGCCTGCTCCATCGCCGCGAGCACTTTCGGACCGCCGGGATGGCAGACCCAGGAAACGATGTCACCGCGGGTGAGGCCGCGCGCGCCGAGGAAGGCGTCGACGTCCGCGCGCAGGTGGTCTTCGACCACTTTGGGCACGTCGGCCGAGAGCACGATCTGGAAGCCGGTCTCCGAGATGTCCCAGCCCATGACGCGCTCGGAGTTCGGGTAGAAGATCGAGCGCGTGGCAACGATCTCGGGTCCGAGCGGCGTCCCTCCATTGAGGGATGCGGCACGCTCCGCACCGACGACGACTGCCGCCGCCGCGCCATCGCCAAACAGGCCCGAGGCGATGAGGTTGGGGATCGAGAGGTCCTGGCGCTGGAGCGTCAGCGAACAGAGCTCGACCGAGAGCAGCACCGCGACCTGGTCGGGGAAGCCGCGCACGTAGTCGGCGGCGCGGGCGATGCCGGCGGCACCGGCGACGCAACCGAGGCCGAAGATCGGTACGCGTTTGAGATCGCTGCGCAGTCCGAGGCGATTGATCAGCCGGGCGTCGATCGACGGCGTCGCGATGCCGGTGACGGTGACGAAGAAGAGCGCGTCGATGTCGCGGACCGTGAGCCCGCACTGGACGAGCGCCGCCGTCACCGCCTCGCCGCCGATCTCCTCGGCGACCCGGATCCAGGCGCTGTTCGTCTGGCCGAAGGTGGTGAGGCCCGGGTACTCCTCGATCGGCAAGGCGAGATGGCGCCCGCCGACCAGGACATTCTTGTGCAGCTGCTCGATCCGGTCGAGATTGAAGTAGCGCTGCTCCCAGTAGCCGCGCAGGGCCGCGAGGAGCGTCTCCTGGTCGTAGAAGTGACGCGGAAAGGCCGAGCCGACTCCGGCAATCCTCGCGCGGAGCGTCCGTTCGCCCCCGCGACCGTCCGGCGCACCGGGTCCGCCGAGCCCGCTTGCCGCGCTCATCCCATGGCTCACCGCGCAGATCCGCGCTCGTCGCCGAGAGTGAAGCGCGCCAGGACCGCGAGCGCCAGCGCCGCGACGAGGTCGACCACGAGCGCACCGCGCGCCAGTTGCCAGAACGGGGCCATGGGCAGGCGGGTCAACCCGGCGACTCCGAGCACCAGGAGCGGCCCGCGAAAAGTCCAGGCGGAGGCTCCGGCGGCGAGCCCGTCGAGCCACCAGCGCGGCGTCCGCCCCCAGAGCAAGAGGAAAAGGGCGAGCAGCGCCACCCCCTCGAACGCCCAGGCGGCCCAGCTGAGCGAGCCCGGAAGACCTTCCGGCCGCGCCACGCCGCGCGCGGCGAGCGGCGCGAGGTCCGGCGCAAGACCGACGAGCTCGAGGGCGGCCGCTCCGAGGGCAAAAACCAGCAGCAGAAGGGGGGCGGCGAGAAAGAGGAAGCGCGGCAAGGGAGGTCGATGATAACGCGCCCGGGGGGCTTGACAGAGCGCCAACAATTTGATAATTTTAGAAACATGGAAGCAAAGACCGCCCTCGACCGCCTTGGTGCCCTCGCCCAGGAGACCCGTCTCGCCCTCTTTCGCCTGCTCGTGCAGCAGGGTCCGGAAGGGGCCGCCGCCGGCGAGATCGGCACGGCGCTCGCGGTCCCGGCCCCGACCCTGTCGTTCCATCTCGCGCAGCTCGAGCGCGCCGGACTCGTCACTTCGCGGCGGGCGGGGCGGTCGATCCGCTACGCCACGAACTACGGTGCGATGGAGGAGCTCCTCGCCTATCTCTATGACAACTGCTGCCAGGGGGGCACCTGTTGCCCACCCGACAGCCCGCTGGTGGCGCTTGCGAGCGCCCGGAAAGGTAAGGCCGCAAAATGACTCTCGCGAACTCGAACGATGAAGTGAAGGTGGGGCAAGTGCGCAATCGCTATGGACGGATCGCCGCCGGTGAGATCTCCGGCTGCGGCTGCGGCGTCGGAGCCGGCTGTGAGACCGAGGTCGCGCAGGGCATCGGCTACGGCGCCGACGAGCTCGCGGAGCTCCCCGACGAAGCGAATCTAGGCCTGGGCTGCGGCGCGCCGATCGGCTTTCTCGCGCCCCAGCCAGGCGAGACGGTGCTCGACCTCGGTTCGGGCGCCGGTATCGACGCCTTTCTCGCCGCGCGCCGCGTCGGGTCCGAAGGCCATGTCATCGGCGTCGACATGACTCCAGAAATGCTCGACAAGGCACGCGCCGGCGCCGCCCGCATGGGCTTCACGCAAGTCGAATTCCGCGCCGGGCGGCTCGAAGCGCTGCCGGTCGACGACGCCTCGGTCGATGCCGTGACCAGCAACTGCGTGATCAATCTGGTGCCCGACAAGCCGGCGGTCTTCCGCGAGATCGCCCGGGTCTTGAAGCCAGGCGGCCGCCTGGTGGTCTCCGACATCGTGCTCGAGCGGCCGCTGCCGCCGGCGCTCGCCGCCGACCTCCTGGGCTACGTCGGTTGCATCTCCGGGGCGGAGCAGAAGTCGTGCTACTTCTCCGGTCTCGCCGAGGCCGGGCTCGGCGAGATCGAGGTCCTGCGCGACGTCGACTATCTCGAGACGATGCTCGCGACGATGCCCGAAGAGGTCGAAGCGCTGCTCGCGCGCACCGGTACGACGCTCGACGACGTGCGCGGCACGGTGCGTTCGATGACCTACCGCGCCCGCCCCGGCAAGGCGACTGCGAAGCCGACCGCGGGGACGCTGGAGATCGCCAGCTGCTGCGGCACCGACTGCTGCGGGGGCACCCAGTAGAGGAACGGCTAGCGCTGCAGCGCCGGCTGAAACGGACGCACCGGCTCCCCGAGCCAATCCGGAAGCTCGCGCACGCTCTCGAGGACGGCGACCGGGCGGTGGGGGGAGAGGTGCTCCAGGCGCTGGCCGCCGGAGAGCACGCCGAGGCCTGAGCAACCTGCGTTCCCGGCCATCTCGAGATCGAACGAGGTGTCGCCGATCATCAGCGCTTCGGTGGCGACAACTCCCAACTCTTCGAAGATTCCGAAGAGCATGCCGGGCGCCGGCTTCGAGGGCGCCTCGTCGACGGTGCGCGTGGCGTGGAAGAACGGCCGCAGGCGGGTGGCGTCGAGCTCCCGTTCGAGCCCGGCTCGCCCCTTGGCGGTGGCGACGCCGAGGAGATAGCCGGCGGCGTGCAGCTCCGCGACGACCTCGAACGAGCCCGGGAACAGCGCCACCCGGTCCTTGAACTCGGCGCGCCAGAGGCGGCGGTAGTTGTCGACCAGGCGGGCCGAGAGCACCTCGTCCCAGTTTGGGAAGTGCCGCTGCATGGTCTCGGCGAGGCCGAGGCCGACGCACTCGCGGACCTGCTCGGGCGTCAGCCGATCGCCGACCGGGACGTCGTCGAGCGCTGCGAACGCCGCCATCGTGCAGTCGACGATCGTGCCGATCGAATCCATCAGGGTGCCGTCCCAGTCGAAAACCAGCAGGCGGAAGGAGCGTGTGTCCATGAGCGCCGCGCATCGTATCAAGGGCTCTCCCGCCGAGACCCCTGCGCCGGCTCTTTCAATAGACTCACGCCATGGAACCTCTCCCCCCGGCTCCGGCCCGCAAACGTCTTCCCCGCTGGCTGCGCATCACCGGCTTCGTCCTCCTCGGCCTCGTCGCGCTCGCGGTCGGCGCCGGGTTCCTCCTGCGCTGGTACTTCTCGACCGGCGATCTCGATTCCGGCGGGCCGCTGCGCCCGCGGCAGGCGGCCTACGACGTGCGGCGCTACGACCTCGCGGTGGCGGTCGACCCGGTGGCGAAGGCGATCCGCGGTACGAACCGCGCCACCGTCGTCGCCATCGCGGCGCTCGACCGCTTCGAGATCCAGCTGGACGACCGCATGGTCGTGGTGGCCGCGATGGTCGACGACGCCCCGGCCGCGTTCGAGCACGCCGAAGGCCTGGTGACCGTCCCGCTCGCGACGCCATGGGCGGCCGGGGAGCGCCACGCGGTGACCCTCCAGTACGCCGGCGTTCCGAAGGTCGCCCGCCGGCCGCCGTGGAGCGACGGCTTCGTCTGGAAGCAGACCGCCGACGGACGCCCGTGGATCGGCGTCACCGGCCAGGGCGACGGCGGCGACGACTGGTGGCCGTGCAAGGACCACCCCTCGGACGAACCCGACGAGGGGATGTCGATCGCCCTGACCGTTCCCGCTGATCTTGTCGGTCTCACCAACGGCAAGCGGCTTGCGGAGGAGACGAACGCCGACGGCACGACCACCAGCCGCTGGGAGGTCACCTATCCGATCAACAACTATCTGGTGTCGGTGAACATCGCGCCCTACGTGGCGATCGAGGAGACCTACAAGGGGATCGACGGCACGCGCGACGAGAAGATCCTCTTCTGGGCGCTTCCCGAGCACGAGGAAAGAGCGCGGGTGATGTGGAAGCAGGCGCCGAAGATGCTCGAGGTTCTGGGCCGGCGGTTCGGCGAGTATCCGTTCCTGCGCGACAAGTACTGGGTGGCCGAGACGCCCTACCTCGGCATGGAGCACCAGACGATCGTCGCCTACGGCGCCGACTTCGAGGACAACAAGTTCGGCTTCGACTCACTGCTCCTCCACGAAACGGCGCACGAATGGTGGGGCAACAAGATCACCGCCGCCGACTGGGGCGACTTCTGGATCCACGAGGGCTTCGGCACCTACGCCGAGGCGATCTTCGTCAACGACACCCTGGGGGTCGAGAAGTACCTCGAATACATGCGGCGCCCGAGAAAGCATCTCGGAAACCGGCAGCCGATCGTGCAAGGGCGCGAGCTGACCGCCGGCGCGGCCTATGTCGGCGACATCTACGGCAAGGGGGCGCTGGTGCTGCACACTCTGCGCTACCTCGCCGGTGACGAGACCTTCTTCCGCATCCTTCACCGCTTCGCGACCGACGAGCGCTATGCCTACCGGCTGGTCGCGACATCCGACTTCGAGGCGCTGGTCGCCGCAGAGCTGGGGCGCCCGATTCCCTGGTTCTGGAAGCAGTATCTCTACACCGCCGCCCTGCCGGCTTACACGATCGACCGTGTCGCCGGCGACAACGGCCGCGAGACGATCACCCTGCGCTGGGAGGATCCGACTTTCGAGATGCCGCTGCCGGTGGCGGTCGGCGACGAGACACAGCGCATCGAGATGTCCGGCGGAAAAGGAAAGCTCGAAGTGGCGACTGGAACCGCGGTCGAGGTCGACCCCGGCGGGTGGGTGCTGGCGGAGGCGCCGGAGAAGTAGTCCTCCCGGGCGCGGACGCGCCGATGGTGGCGAGCATGGCGAGCGCTGCAGGCGCGGCGAAAAGACCGGTAAAGGGAAAAGATCGCTGTCGCGTCATCGCACGATCTTCGACATTGTGGTCTCGCCGCACCCCTGCTCGTATGTGAAGAGGGACTCTTCGGCTTCGGTCTCTGACGCGACCGTAGCGCCCGGCCCGACGACGCTCCGGTTCAGCCTCACCCCTTTACCGACCTTTGCGCCGGGCATCACCACACAGCCGCGTAGATCGGACTCAGCTTCGACACGCGCTCCGGCTTCGACGATCGTGCGGCGCAGCGTGGCGCTCGGGTCGACCTCGGCGCCTTTGACGACGCGTGACGCGCGATTCGAGCCCCGAAAGGTCCAGTCGAGGACGCCCTCGAGGTAACGCCGCGGGGTGCCGAGGTCGTGCCAGAGCCGTTCGGTGACGACCGCGGCGAGCGGCACCCCTGCGGCGAGGAGCGGTTCGTAGAGCACTGAGATCAAGTCCCCGGGTCCCTCGGGGATGCGCGCGAGCAGCTCCGGCCCGAGGACCTGCGCGCCGGCGAAGACCAGATGTCTTCGCGCCGACGCGTGCGCGAGGCTCCCCGGGCGAAAGGCGGTGATCGTGTCCTCTTCGAGCGCCACACCGCCGCCGAAGGCGCGCGGGTCGGCCTTGCGATGCACGAGGAGGGTCGCCGCCGGTTTGCGCTTGGCGTGCGCGGCGAGCATGATTTCGAGCGGCCAGCGGCAGAGGCTGTCGCCGTTGACGACCAGCACGCGGTCGGCCTGCTCTAGGAACGAGCACAACGGCGGCAAGGCCCCCGCGGTGCCGAGAAGCTCGGGCTCCAGCGAGTAGGTCAGGGGCATCCCGCGGAAGCTCTCGCCGAAACGGTCGCGGATCTGGTTGCCGAGATGGTGCAGATTGATCGCCACCGCCTCGCAGCCGGCGGCGCGCAGACGCTCGAGAGTCCAGGCGAGGAGCGGCCGCCCGGCGACGGAGAGAAGCGGCTTGGGGAGGGTCGCGGTCAGCGGATGCAGGCGCTCGCCGCGCCCGGCGGCGAGAACGAGCGCGCGCAGGCGGAGGCGAGGCACGGTTCGGGTGGCGGCTGCGAGCGGCTGAAAGCGGGAGGCGGAAGCCGCGCGTCTACGGGTTGTCGCGGAAGATCATGTCGCGCGGCGCGTCCGGGTGCTCGGCGATGTAATCCTCGTAGAGCATCAGGTAGCTCTTGCGCAGCGACGTGGCGAGATCGAAGCCACAGCGCTTGGCAACCGCTTCGGCCTTGGCGCCCTCGAACTCGACGAAGTCGCCGATCGGCGTGTGGTCGAGACAGATCGTCTCCGAGCCGAGCCGCCACTCCTCGCGGATCTTCTGGTAGCGCCGCACGACGTCGTAGCCGAGGGCGGTAAAGAGAGCCAACGCGCTCTCCGAATCCTGCACCACGATCTCGAGCTCGCGGCGCAGCTTCGCCGGACCCTCGAACGACGCCGGGCCCTTGAAGGTGATGAGCGCACCGCGGCCGTCCTGGCGGACGCGCAGCACGCCGCCGGAACCGGCGAGCTCCCCTCTGCGGTCGAGCAGCCAGTTGTCTTCGTTCGACGGCGGCCCGAGGCGCTCGCACTCGAGCTCGAGCAGCCGCGAGCGCAACTGGTCGAGATCGACGCCGGCGAACTTCAGCTCGCGCTCGATCTGCGGCTTCTTGGGAGTTGCGGTCATGGGCCCCTCCTTGGCGGGGGTGCCGCGACGGCGGGCGCCGCCCCCCTCGCTGGCATTGCCGCGAGCCGGTCGAGGAACCTCGCCACGGCGCGAATCCCGGAATAGAAGTGGCTGATGTTGAACTTTTCGTTCGGCGAATGCAGGCGGTCGTCCTCGAGTCCGAAGCCCATCAGCAGCACCGGCACAGCGAGGACTCCGGAGAAGGTTCCGACGATCGGAATCGAGCCGCCGCTGCGGGTCCGCAGAGCGCGATTCCCCCACACCTCTTCGAGCGCCGCGAGCGCCTCCTGGGCGATCGGGCCGGTCGCATCGACCGCCACTGGATCGGCGCCGTGGAGGTACTCGACCTCGACCGTCACGCCGGGCGGCGTGACCTTCGCGACATGCGCCTGGACGAGCTCGGCGATCTTCGCCGGCTTCTGGTCGGCAACCAGGCGGAACGAGACCTTGCAGCCGGCCTTCGCCGGCAGCACGGTCTTGGCGCCCTTGCCCTGGTAGCCGCTCCACAGGCCGTTGACGTCGCAGGTCGGGCGACCCCACGTCCGTTCGACGTAGTTGTAGCCGGCCTCGCCGCTGAGCGCGGCGACGGCGAGGTCGGCCTTCACTTCGTTCTCGTCGAAGGCGAGCGCGGCGAACTCCTGACGCTCCCAATCGGCGAGCGGCCGGACGTCGTCGAAGAACCCGGCGACGCGGATCTCGCCGGTCGCGCAATCGCGCAAACTGGCGACGATCTCGGCCAGGGCGTTCGCCGGGTTGGTGACCCCGCCGCCGTAGACCCCGGAGTGCAGGTCGCGATTCGGTCCCTGGACGCGGATCTCGAAGTAGGCGAGCCCCTTCAGGCCGTAGGTGAGCGCCGGAATGCCGGGCGCCCAGAGCGAAGTGTCGGAGACCACTACCGCGTTACAGGCGAGCTTGCGGCCGGCGTCGGCGCGGACGTACTTCTCGATCGCCTCGCCGCCCGCCTCCTCTTCGCCCTCGACCAGGAACTTGACGTTCACCGGCAGCTTGCCGCGCACGGCGAGCATCGCTTCGACCGCCTTGAGGTGGGTGTACGACTGTCCCTTGTCGTCGGTCGTGCCGCGGCCGACCAGGCAGTCGCCCTCTTCGGTCGGCTCGAACGGCGGGTTGCGCCATTCCTCGAGCGGGTCGGGCGGCTGGACGTCGTAGTGGCCGTAGAAGAGCACCGTCGGCCGGTCCGGGCCGGCGCCCATCCACTCGGCATAGACCAACGGATGCCCGGCGGTGGCGATCTTCTCGGTGGTGAGGCCGGCGGCCTGCATCTTTGCCATCAGCCAGTCGGCACAGCGTTCGACATCCTGCCGGTACGCCGGATCGGTCGAGATCGACGGGATCCGGAGGTACTCCTTGAGCTCGGCGAGATAGCGGCCCTGCTCGCGCTCGATCAGGGCGAAAACGTCGTCGGAAGGGGTGGCGTTGGCGGTCATGACTCTCTCTGAGTAACCCCGGTAGATCCGGCCCCGCGGGTCAATGAGCTTACCAGAGGGCGCCGGCTCCGGGCGCGATCGCAGCGTCTCGGGGCCGGTCAGGGCCGGCCGACGCCGCGCAGCAGGCCGAAGAACGCTGCGCGCTCGCTTTCGAGCGTCGACTCGGGACCGGTCAGCTTGAAGAACCAGGGACCGCCCTCACCTTCGACGACCGCGCCCAGGAGCCGGAAGCCGGGCTGCGGCGTCGACGGACCGCTACCCATGGTGGACGGCAGAAGGGTACCGCGGGCGTCGATCCAGGTGATCTTGAAGCCGGCGGCGGCGAGCTCGCCGCGCTCGGGTTTGCCGCCCTTCGCCTGCTCGACCTGCCCGAGCCAGCGCTCGAAGTTCGACTCGACCCCGCCACCCTGGCCGGCTCCGAAGTGGAAAACCGCGAGCTCGCCGGGCCCGGCCTCTCCCGGCGCACTTCCTGGAACAACCGCCTGCGCGAGTCGCATGCCCGAGGAGGGCTGTTCCCGCCGCCAGGCGGTGGGGAGGTCGAAGCGGAAGGTCGCCGTGGTGATGGTCGCCCCCTCTGCGGAGAGTGCCTTCTCGCCCGACCCGCCGCCATGCGGCGCAGCGGCTGCAGTCGGTTCGGCTGGCGCTGTGGCTCCGGGAGTTGCCGGAGCCAGCTGCGCCGGAGCGGCCTCGGCCGCGGGCGGGGAGGTGGGCCGGTTACAGCCGAGCGCGGCGAGAACGACAACGGCAAATACGCAGCTTCGGGGGCCTCCGGGACTTGCAAGCATGGCTCTCTCTCCTGGTCTGATCGATCCTGACACGCGCGCGTTTCTTCAGCCTCGCCCAGCAGGGCCACGCTCAAGTCCGTCCAGCAGCTCCTTCGCCCGCCGGGTCTGCTCGTCGCTCGCGCCGGCGCGGCGAAACAGCAACTCATAGGCCGAGCGAAGTGTCTCTTCGGCGAGCGCGCCTTCGCCGAGCCGCAACAGGGTCTCGCCCAGCAGCGCTTGCGCTTCGCCGGCCGCTCGGCTGGATTCGCGTCCGCTGCGTTTCAAGCTCGCGAGAGTTTCCTCGAGATGCTCGCGCGCCGCGGCCAGTTGGCCTTCGGCGAAGTCGATGCGTGCCAACACGAAGCTGGGAAGGACATCGTGCGGGCCCGATCCGAAGGACATCTCCCGCGCCGGCGCGCCTACCGCCGCCGCCTTCTCCGCCAGCCGGCGCGCCTCGGCGAGACTCTCCGCATCGCCGACAGCGACAAGGGCCTTGGCGAGCTGAAGGCGCGTCGCCTCACTCTCGTAGCGCGCCTCACCGATTCCGAGCGCCTGCAGGCGCTCCAGGCGCCGGCGTGAGAGCGCCACCGCCTCTTCCGGGCGTCCGGTCCGAAGCATAGCCACCGATAGGTCGAGGAAGGCGCCGTTCACGGCGAACTCGACGGCGACATTGGCGGAGCCCTCCTCCAGCCGGATCGCTTCGCGCAGCTCACTTTCCGCCTCTGCATAGCGCTCCGCCACGACCAATACGGCGCCGAGCTGGGCGCGCTGGAAGCGCACTTCGGCGCTCTCGGCTCCGAGCCGCCGGAGAGTCGACCCGAGCACCTCGCGGCGCAGCGCGATGCCTTCGCCGAGGCGGCCGCGGTGCTCGGACACCAGGGCGACATCCAGCAGTACGCTCGCCAGGCGCGGGTGCTCCGGATCGAGCGCCCGCAGGATCGCCGCCGCCGCCTCGCTGTCTTCGCGTGCACCCTCGAAGTCGCCGCTCTGCATGCGCGCGTTGGCGCGAGCCCGTAGCGCCTCGGCGCGAGCCGCGCTCGCCGGACCCAGGGTCGCCCCGAGACTCGCGAGCGCCGACTCGGCGGCCGCCAGCCCCTCTGCGGGGTGGCGCAGGTTCACCTCGGCCTCGGAGCGCTCGACATCGAGCAGCGCCCGGGTCACTGGATGGACGCTCGGCGTGGCCTCGAGGACCTCCCGCGCGCGCGCCAGGAGCGCCGCCGCCTCGGCGGCGCGATCGCCGCCCCGCAGCGCCTCGCTCTGGGCGATCAACGCGCGCACGGTTTCGCGGTTGCCGGCGCCCAGAACCTTCTCCAGCACCTCGTGGGCGCGTTGCGAAAGCGCCAGCGCCTCCTCGAAACGTTGTTGCGCGTTCAGGTTTCGTCCGAGCGCCGCTGCCGCGCGGGCCGCCTGGAGGCTGTCGCGACCGGCGACGGCGTCGAGACTGGCGAGCGCTGCGCGCAGGTTCTGCTCGCCCCCCAGCAGGTTCTCCTTCGCGGTCGCGATCTCGCCGAGGAGGGCAAGACTCGCGGCTGCGAGCGCCGAACGCGGGCCGGCGCTCGCCTGTGCCAGTTCGAGGCTGCGCCGCGCCGTGCGCTCGGCATCGTCGTAGCGGTCGAGCGCCAGCCAGGCGCGGCCGAGGGCGACGTCGAGCTCGGCGGCGATGCGCGGCTCGCCGGCGAGCTCGGCATCGACCCGCCGCGCGCCGTCGGCGAGGAGCATCGCTGCGGAGGCGTCGCGGCCGGGTCCGAGGTCCGGATCGAGGCTGCCGAAGATGGAGGCCAGAAAGTCGCGCACCCGCGCCGTGCGCTCGGCTTCGACGCGCGTCGCTTGTGCCTGCCACAAGACGGCGCCGAGCCCGCCGGCGAGCGAGAGCACAACGAGGACCGCGCCCGCCATAGCCGCGCGATGCCGGTTGACGAACTTTCGCGCCCGGTAGCCGAACGAATCAGGTCGTGCCGCGACCGGGCGGCCGTCGAGAAAGCGCTCGAGATCGTCGGCGAAGGCGGCTGCCGTCGGATAGCGGCGCTCGGGTTCGCGCTTGAGGGCCGCCAGTACGATGGTGTCGAGGTCGCCTTCCAGGCGATGTGCGAGCCGCGCCGGCGTGAGGCCGCCGAGCGCCCGGTTCGCTCCCGAGGCGGCCGCTTTTCGCACCCGGCTCGACGGTCGCTCGACGGTCTCGCGCGAGACCTCTTCGGCGAGGCCCTCCGAGGTCGGCGACCGTCGCGCATGCGGCAGCTCGCCGGTGATGAGCTCGTAGAGCAGCACGCCGAGCGCGTAGACGTCAGTCGCCATCGTCACCGGCTCGCCGAGCACCTGTTCGGGGGCGGCGTAGGCGGGGGTCAGGGCGCGCATGTCCGTGCGGGTCAGGCGCGGATCGTCCTCCGGCTCGAGGAGCTTGGCGAGCCCGAAGTCGAGGAGCTTGGGCTCGCCCGTCGCCGTGACCAGGATGTTCGAAGGCTTGAGGTCGCGATGCACCACGAGGCTTCGGTGCGCTGCATCGACGGCACGGGCGACTTCGACCATCAGGCGAATGCGCTCGGCGAGCGGCAGCGCGCGGTTGCGGGCGTAGTCGGTGATCGGCTCGCCGTCGACCCGCTCCATGGCGAACCAGGGGCGTCCGTCGGGCGCCACGCCGCCGTCGAGAAGACGGGCGATGGCAGCATGCGAGAGGCGCGCGAGCACCTGGCGCTCACGGCGGAAGCGCGCCGCGATCTCGAGGCTCGAGACGCCCGAGCGCACGAGCTTCACCGCCGCGCGCTGGGTGAAGCCGCCCTCGATTCGCTCGGCAGCCCAGACCTCACCCATGCCGCCGGCGCCTAGCTTCTCGCCCAGCTTCCAGGCTCCGAGCCGTTCCGGCGGCCGGTCGGCCGGTTGCGCGCCCAGCAGGCGCCGGCCGGCCGCGTCCGCCACCTCGCTGCGCAGCGCTTCGATCGGGCCATCGGCCTCGGAGTCGAGGGCCAGAAGGCGGGCGACCTCCACGGCAAGCTCGGGATCCCGGGCCGCGAGCGCCTCGAGGCCGGCCGCGCGGCCGGCGGGGTCGAGGTCGCAGAGCGCCGAGAAGTGGCGCGCGCGCACGATCGCGGCGGACTCGCTCTCAGTCATCGGCGGCCGGACTCTTCTCGGCCTCGCCGACGTGCGGCGGCGGGGTCGGCGCGGCGGGAGGCGCGGGCGAATGCCGGGCCAGGCGCACCAGATTCACCCCGTTCACCATCAGGTGGGCGACGAAGGCGCCGCCCAGCGGGCCGCGCAGGGAGACAAGCGCCCCGAGCGCGAGGCCGCCGGCGAGCGCGAACAGGGCCCAGACGCGGAACCCCCTGCCGGGACCGGCATGGAGGAGCGCGAAGAGCACCGCCGCCGGGAGAAAGCCGATCGCGCTCTGCAGCGCGCCGCGGAAGAAGAGTTCCTCGGCGACCGCCGAGATCACCGCCAGCGACACCGCCTCGGCGACCGAGAGCGGGGCGAGGAGCTGCGCCAGTTCGTCCTCGAGGCCGCGCGCCGCAGCGACCCAGCGACGCAGCGCCCACCACAGAGCGAGGAGGCCGCAGCCGATCGCCACTCCGGAGCCGAGGTCGATCCACCAGCCGCCCGGATCGACGAAGAGCTCGATCCCCAGGCGGCCGCGCTGCGCGCCGAGCCAGAGCAGCCCGGCGATCGCCAGGACGAGGTAGAAGATCCAGGCGAGGCGATAGAACTTCGCGCCTGGCGAAGGCGCTTCGCGGACCCCGGTCATCGCGACACGACCTCTTCATCCTCGGCCGCCCCGCGCAACACCAGTTCGCTTTCGCGCTTCCAGGAGAGGTCGAAGTCGTCGCCCGGCGCGATCTTCGCCGCCACGCCCTTCGCCCACTTCGGCTGCGCGCTGGCGCTCGCGCCCAGGTCCGTTTGGGCTCCGGCCTTGGCGCCCGCTCTTGCGCCAGTGCCGGCGGCGAAGAGCCCGCCGACGTCCGACAGCGTCTTCACGCCGCCGATCGGCACCGCGTTCAGCCCGAGCACCCGCAGCAACCCGCCGAGTTTCATCGCCAGATCCTGCCACGGAGCGGGCGCCCAGAGGAGGGTCGACCGCAAGATGGGTGCAGGTGGCGTCGCCCGGCGCTGCTAGAGTTCGCGGCGATGTACGACCGGTTGGCATCTCCCGGTGACTTCGATCACGGACGGCCGCCGCGGGTGGGCGTGCTGCTGTCGAACCTGGGCACTCCCGACGCGGCGACGCCGGCGGCGTTGCGGGTCTATCTCGAAGAGTTCCTCGCCGATCCGCGGGTGATCGAGCTGCCGCGCTGGAAGTGGCTGCCGATCCTGCACCTCTTCGTGCTGCCGACGCGGCCGAAGATGTCGGCCGCGCTCTACCGCAAGGTCTGGACGGCCGCGGGCTCGCCGCTGCTCGTCACCTCGCAGCGTCAACGCGCGGGGATCGAGCAGCGACTGCGCACGCGCTTTGGAGACCGGATCGTGGTGGCTCTCGGCATGCGCTACGGAAATCCGTCGATCGCCTCGGCGCTCGCCGACCTCGCCGCGAAAGCCTGCCATCGGATCGTCGTGCTGCCGGCCTATCCGCAGTACGCCGCCGCCACCGCCGGCTCGACCTTCGACGCGGTTTTCACCTCACTCCAGAGGTCCCGGTGGGTGCCAGGCCTGCGCACCATCGAGACCTACCACGACGAGCCGGGTTACATCGCGGCGCTCGCCGCGAGTGTGCGCGAGCGCTGGCGGGCCGACGGTGAGCCCGAGAAGCTCCTGATGTCGTTCCACGGCATGCCGCAGCGCTACTTCGACCATGGCGATCCGTACTTCTGCTACTGCCAGAAGACGGCGCGGCTCCTCGCCGAAGCTCTCGCTCTGCCGTGCGAGCGCTTCCTGGTGAGCTTCCAGTCGCTCTTCGGCAAGGAGGAGTGGCTGAAGCCATACACCGATCGCACCGTCGAAGCACTCGCCAAGCAGGGCGTGCGGGCGCTCGACGTAATCTGCCCCGGATTCTCCGCCGACTGCCTCGAGACGATCGAGGAGATCGACCAGCTGAATCGCGAGATTTTCCTGCATCACGGCGGCGAGCGCTTCCGTTTCATCTCGTGCCTCAACGACCGCGACGATCATCTCGACTTCCTCGCCGATCTCGTGGCGCGGCAAGTCGACGGTTGGGTCGAAGGATGGATGGGTGGTCGAGCTGCTGACGCCGAGACCGAAGCGGCCGCGACCGCCCACCGGGCAGGGGCGCTGCGGGCCGGGCCCGCCGGCTGAGCGGCGGCCCGCCCACCCCGTGGGGCAGTCTTTGCGCGCGATGACAGTTCCATGACAATTCGCCCGAAACGCACTGTTAGAAAGACGCCATGGACGCCATCGGACTCGTCGGATTGACCTTCAGAAGCCAGGGCGCGGACGCCGTCGCGCGCCTCACCGTCGCCCGCGAAGCGCGCGCCGAAGTGGTCGAGAGACTCGCAAGAGAGCTCGGCGTCGGCGAGCTCGTCTACCTCGCGACCTGCAACCGGGTCGAGGTCCTCTATCGCGAGAAGGACGGCCGCCGCGCCGCCGATCGCCGCCGCGACGTCTTCCGTGTGCTCACCGGCCAGGAGCCGCAACCGGGCGAGGCCGAGCATCTGCTGCGCGGCTGGCAGGGCGAAGGGGCCGTCGAGCATCTGTTCGTCGTCGCCGCCGGCCTCGACTCGGCGCAGCTCGGCGAGCGCGAGATCCAGGGCCAGCTGCGCGACGCGCTCAACACGGCGCGCTCCGCCAGCTTCGGCTGCTCGGGGAGCGGCGAGAGCGTCAAGAGCGGCGGCTCCGGCAGCGGCCTGCTCGGCCGGTTGGTCGAGGAGGCGCTGCGCGTTGCCCATCAGGTCCACCGCAACTCGGCGCTCGGCGAAGGTCGCCTGTCGCTCGCCGAGATCGCCGCCGATCATCTGCTCGAGCGCGTGCGCCGGTCGCCCGGCAGCGTCGCGCTCATCGGCGTCTCGCCGATGACCAGGAAGTGCGGCGAAGCGCTCGCGAGAGAGAACGTGCCGCTGGTGGTCGTCAACCGGACGCTCGCGCGCGCCGAAGAGCTCGCGGCCGAGCTCGGCAACGCCTACGCCATGAGCCTCGACGATTTCCGCGCCCGCCCGCCGCGCGTCGAGGCGCTGGTCGCCGCGACCGGTGCCCCGGAATCTGTCCTGGATCGACCCTGCCTCGAGCGCCTTGCGGCGCGAATCGAGAGCGGCGAAGCGCTGCTCGCAGTCGACCTCGCGGTGCCGCCGGACGTCGACCCGGCGGCGGCACGCGCCGTCGGCATCGTGCGCCTCGGCATGGACGAGATCAACCGCGAGGCCGACGCGCAGCGCGAGCGCCGCCAGGCCGAGACCGCGGCGGCACGCGAGCAGGTCGACGCGGCGCTGGACGAGCTTCGCCACCGGCTCGCGGAGCGCGTGCTGTCGCCGGTGCTGGCGCGGATCAACCAGCGCTACCGCCAGACCGCGGCCGAGGGCGTCGAGCGTCTGCTCGCCAAGGAGGGCGCCGGCTTCGACGAGCGCCAGCGCGAGGCGCTGGGGCGCTGGGCCGAGACGCTCGCCAAGCGGCTCGCCCACCTGCCGACGCTCGGCCTGCGCGGTCTCGCGAGCGAACTCGGAGTCGAGGCGGTCGGAAGCTTCCTCGCCGCCGGCGACGCCGAGCTCTACCGCGAGTTCAATGACATCGCCGGCGCCCTCGATCCGCTGGCCCGTAATCCCGAGATGCCGGAGATGGAGACCCGTCGATGAGCGCCTCCCGTCCGTCCTTCCCCCAAGAGACCCCGACCGACTCCGCCGGGCCACGCTCGCGGGCCCTCTTCGACCTCGCCAAGGCCGTGATCCCCGGCGGCGTCAACTCGCCCGTCCGCGCCTTCCGCGCCGTCGGCGGCACGCCGCTCTTCCTGGTGCGCGGCGAGGGCGCTCACTTCGAGGACGCCGACGGCCGGCGCTACCTCGACTTCGTCTGTTCCTGGGGCCCGCTGATCCTCGGCCACGCGCACCCGGAAGTGCTCGCAGCGGTCACCGCCGCGGCGGCGAACGGCATGACCTTCGGTGCGCCGTGTGCCGGCGAGATCGACCTCGCCGAGGCGGTGGTCGAGCGCTACCCCGGACTCGAGCAGGTGCGCTTCGTCTCCTCCGGTACCGAGGCGACGATGAGCGCCATTCGCCTGGCGCGCGGCGCCACCGGCCGCGACCTGATCGTCAAGTTCGCCGGCTGCTACCACGGCCACGCCGACCATCTGCTGGTCTCCGCCGGGTCGGGCCTGGTGACCTTCGGTCGGCCGAGCTCGGCGGGGGTGCCGGCGCCGTTCGCCGAGCTGACGCGCGTCCTGCCTCTCGACGACGAGGCGGCGCTCGACGCGCTCTTCGCCGCCGAGGGCGACCGCATCGCCACGGTGATCGTTGAACCGGTGCCGGCCAACAATGGCCTCCTCCTGCAGCGCATCGAGTTCCTCCGCCATCTGCGGGCGGTGACCGCGCGCGCCGGCGCCCTCCTCATCTTCGACGAGGTGATCAGCGGTTTCCGGGTCGCCCGCGGCGGCGCGGCAGAGCTCTACGCGATCACCCCCGACCTCGCCACGTTCGGCAAGATCCTCGGCGGCGGCATGCCGGTCGGAGCGTTCGGCGGACGGCGGGATCTGATGCGGCACTTGGCCCCCGAGGGCGATGTCTACCAGGCCGGCACGCTCTCCGGCAATCCGGTGGCGATGGCGGCCGGCGTCGCGACGCTAGGCATCCTCGAACGCGAGCGCGCCTGGACACGGCTCGAGGAGCTCGGCGGGTATCTCGCTCGGGCGCTCGCGCCCGCGCTCGCCGCGGCCCCCTTCCCGGTGCAGCTGGTGCGCCAGGGTTCGCTCTTCTGGATGAGCCTCCAGGCTGGAGCACCGCCCCGCCGCGCCGATGCCATCGACCCCGGCGCCGCAGCGCTCTACAAGACGATCTTCCATGGCCTGCTGGCGCGCGGCATCGCCCTCGCGCCCTCGGCCTACGAAGTCGGCTTCCTCTCGCTCGCCCATCGCACCGAGGATCTCGACCGCCTGGCGGTGGCGCTGGGCGAACTCTTCGCCGGCATGCACGCGAGAAGTCGCTGACCGATGACGCTGAGTCACAACCGCACGCGCGCGCTGCGCATCGCCTTCCTCGCGATCCTGGTCTTCTCGGCCGGCGAGGTCGTCTGGTGGATGCTCGATCAGCGCCGCATGGTGCGCCGGGAGTCGGAGCGCATCGCCGCGCTGCACGACGCCAACCGCCAGGCCGCCGAGCGCCTGCTCGCCGAGGGCTTTGCCCCCGAGCGCGTCGCGGCGCTCTTCCCGGCGCTCGACGTCCAAGCGTCCGGAGTCAGCGTCGCCCGCCGCGCCTTCGCCGAGATCGAGAACGAGCATGTGCGGCGGCTGCGCCAGTATCTCTGGGAGGGCGCCTTCTTTCTCGTCGTCCTCGGTGGGTGCGTGGCGGTGATCAGCCGGACGCTCGCCGCCGAAGCGCAGCTGCGCCGGCGGCAGCAGAACTTCATCGCCGCGGTGACCCACGAGTTGAAGAGCCCGATCGCCAGCCTCCAGCTCGCCGCCGAGACGATCGCGCTGCGGCGCCCGGAGCCGGCGAAGCTCGACGCGCTGGTGAAGCGGATGCGCGGCGATATCCGCCGCCTCGAGGACATGGTCGGCCGGATCCTCGACACTGCCACCCTCGAGGCGGGACGGCCGCACCTGCGCAAGGAGCGCCTGCCACTCGCCCGCGTCGTGGCGGCGATCGCCGAGGAGTTCGCCGAACGTGCCGCCGAGCGCGGGGTGAGGTTGTCGCAGAACGTCGCCGTCGAGCTCGAGATCGCCGCCGACCCGGCGGCCGCCAATACGGTGCTGCGCAATCTGATCGAGAACGCGCTGCGCGCCTCGTTCTCGCCACAGGGAGGCGCCGGCGGTCACGAGATCCGTTTGACCGGCCGGGCCCGCAATGGCTTCGTCGAGCTCGAGGTCGCCGACGACGGGGTCGGCTTCGAACCGGCGCTCGCCGAGAAGCTGTTCGAGAAGTTCTACCGTCCGGGAGACGAGCTGCGCCGCACCAGCAAGGGCACCGGACTCGGCCTCTACGTCGTGCGTCGCTTCGTCGAGCTCGAGCGCGGCTGGGTGACCGCGGCCTCGCCCGGCCCCGGTCGCGGCGCGACCTTCACCGTCGCCTGGCCGGCGGTTACCCCGGAAGTTGGCGAGGTGGCCTCGTGACTGAGCCGCGCGCCATTCTGGTGGTCGAGGACGAAGAGCATCTCGCCCAGGGCATCGCCGAGAATCTCGAGGCCGAGGGCTACCGCGTCTCGATCGTCGGCGAGGGGCGTGCCGCGCTCGAGATGATCCGCCGCGGCGGCCACGACCTGATCCTGCTCGACGTCATGCTTCCCGGGCTCGACGGTTTCACCATCTGCGAGACCGCGCGCAGCGAGGGCGTCCAGACGCCGGTGCTCTTCCTCACCGCCAAGTCGAGCGTCGACGACCGCGTGCAGGGGCTCGAGGCGGGCGGCGACGACTACCTGCCGAAGCCGTTCCACCTGCAGGAGCTGCTGGCGCGCGTGAAGACCATCCTGCGGCGCTGGAGCTGGTACGAGCGCGCCACCGCGAACGCCGCGCAGGTGCTGCGTTTTGGCGGCAACGAGTTCGACTTCGCGAGTCTGCAGGGGCGCTCCTGGGACGGCACGCTGCAACCGCTGACGCAGAAGGAGGCGGTCATCCTCAAGGTGCTCGCCGAGCGCGTCGGCGAAGTCGTCTCGCGCGAGGAGCTGCTCGACAAAGCATGGGGCTACGAGCTCTTTCCGTCGACCCGCACGGTCGACAACTTCATCGTCCGGCTGCGCAAGCGCTTCGAGCGCGACCCGCAGCAGCCGCTGCATTTCCATACCGTGCGCGGCGTCGGCTACCGCTTCACCGTCCAGGGGGAATCGTCGTGAACCGTACGCTCCGCATCGGCACCCGCGGCTCCGAGTTGGCGCTCTGGCAGGCGCATCATGTCGCTGGCCTTCTTTCGCGACTCGACGGTGCCGCCGGCAAACTGACGATCCAGATCATCGAGATTCGCACCGAAGGCGACCATGTCCTCGATCGCCCGCTCTCCGAGGTCCCCGGCAAGGCGTTCTTCACCAAGGAGATCGAGGAGGCGCTCGCCGCGGGGCACATCGACCTCGCGGTCCACAGCCTGAAGGACCTGCCGACCGAGCTCCCCGACGGGCTCACGCTCGCCGCCGTGCTCGAGCGCGAGGATCCGCGCGACGTCTGGCTGGCAAAGGGTGGCAGCGCCGGCGCTGGCTTCGCGGCGCTGCCGGCCGGCGGGCGCGTCGGCACCAGCAGTCTGCGGCGCCGGGCGCTCCTCGCCCGCTATCGCCCCGACCTCGAGTTGGTCGACCTGCGCGGCAACGTGCCGACGCGGGTGCGCCGGGTCGAGGAGGGCAAGTACGAAGCGATCATCCTCGCCGCGGCCGGGGTGAAGCGGCTCGGTCTCGAGCGCCACATCACCCAGTATCTGCCGCTCGACCGCTTCCTACCGGCGGTCGCCCAGGGGGCGGTAGCGGTCGAGATTCGCGCCCACGACGATGCCACCCGCGACTGGGTGCGCCGGCTCGACCATCCGCCGACGCATCTCACCACCGCCGCCGAGCGCGCCCTGCTCGCCGCGCTTCAGGGCGGCTGCCAGGTGCCGGTCGGCGCTCTGGCGACACTCGCCGGCGAGGAGCTCACCCTGGTCTGCGAAGTCGTTTCGGTCGACGGCAGCCGCCACGTCGCCGGCGAGCGCCGCGGGCCGGCGAACCGGCCGCAGGAGCTCGGTCGCGTCCTCGCCGAGGAGCTCATCGCCGGCGGCGCCGCGGCGATCCTCGCCGAGATTCGCCGCGCCGAGGGCGCCAAGCCATGAACGGCGCCGGTGCGAAGTCGCTTTCCGGAGCCGGCCAGCGGTGAAGCCCGCCGCCGCCATCTCCGGTCCGCTTGCCGGTCTCTCCGTCGTGGTGACCCGCGACGAGCCGCCGGGCGGTGCGCTCGCCGCGCTCCTCAAGGAGGCCGGCGCGCGCGTTCTCCACTGGCCGGCGATGACGGTCGGGCCGCCCGCTGACCCGGGGGAGCTCGAACGGGCGCTCGCCGCACTCGCGAGCTTCGACTGGCTGGCGCTCACCAGCACGCACGCTGTCGAGGCCGTCGCCGAGCGCCGAGCTTCTCTGCCGCCTGCGCTGCGCATCGCCGCGGTCGGCGCCTCGACCGCCGCCGCCGCCGCGGAGCGCGGCTGGCGGGTCGACCGCCTGCCGCGCGATTTTCACTCCGGGGCCCTGGTACACAGCTTCGCCGAGGCCGGCGACGCCGCGGGAAGGCGCATCCTCTTTCCGGCCAGCAACCTCGCCGCCGAAACGCTGCAGAGCGGCCTCGCCGCACTCGGCGCCGAGGTCGTGCGCGTCGAGGCCTATCGCACCGCCGCTTCGGGCCTCACCGGTGCACCCTGTCTGGAGGCACTCGCGCGCGGCGAGGTCGACGTGGTCACTTTTGCTTCACCGTCGGCAGTCGACGGTCTCGCCGAAGCGCTCGGCGAGCCGGGACTCACCCACCTGCTGGCGCACGCCGCCACCGCGGTGATCGGTCCGACGACCGCCCGGGCGCTGGCGCGCCGCGGGCACGCCCCGGATGCCGTCGCCGTGGCGGGAACCCTCGCTGGCCTCGTCGAAGCCGCGCTCTTCGCTCATCGTCGCTTTACCGAAAGGAAGCTGCCATGTCGTTCCTGACCCAACGCCCGCGCCGCCTGCGTGTCAACGCCGCCTGGCGCGGCATGGTCGCCGAGACCACGCTCTCCGCCCGCGACTTCGTCTATCCGCTGTTCGTCATCGACGGCGAGAACGTCGTCAATCCGATCGCCAGCATGCCCGGAGTGGCGCAGCTCTCCATCGACCGGCTGGTCGAGGAGTCGCGCCGCGCCCACGCGCTCGGCGTGCCGGCGGTGATCCTGTTCGGTATCCCCGACCACAAGGACCCCGAGGGCAGCCCGGGCTACGATCCGGAGGGGATTGTGCCGCGCGCCATCCGGGCGTTGAAGCGCGAGATTCCGACGCTTCTCGTCTGGGCCGACGTCTGTCTCTGCGAGTACACCAGCCACGGCCACTGCGGCCTGCTGACCGCCAAAGGGGAGGTCGACAACGACACGACGCTGCCCCTTCTCGCGCGCGCCTCGGTGGTCTACGCCCAGGCCGGCGCCGACGCGATCGCGCCATCGGACATGATGGACGGCCGGGTGGCGGCGATCCGCGAGGCGCTCGACGAGGCCGGTTTCGAGACCCTGCCGATCGTCTCCTACGCCGCCAAGTATGCCTCCGGCTTCTACGGCCCGTTCCGCGACGCCGCGCAGTCGGCGCCGGCGTTCGGCGACCGGCGCGGCTACCAGATGGATCCCCCGAACGCCGATGAAGCCTTGCGCGAAGTCGCGCTCGACATCGAAGAGGGCGCCGACATCGTGATGGTCAAGCCGGCCGGCCCCTACCTCGACATCGTCCACCGGGTGAAGGAGACCTTCCGTATGCCGACCGCCGCCTATCAGGTGTCGGGCGAGTACAGCTGTATCAAGGCGGCGGCCGAGCGTGGCTGGATCGACGAGCGCCGCGTGGCGCTCGAGAGCCTGGTCGCCATCAAGCGCGCCGGCGCCGACATCATCCTCACCTATTACGCGCCACAGGCGGCTGAGTGGCTCGCCGAGGAGCGCACGTGACCGGACAGCCGCCCGGACGCCCCAACCATCTGCCGGCGCAGTTGCCGCCCTTTCTCGCCGCTTGCAAACGCCAGAAGGCGGCGCACACCCCGATCTGGATCATGCGCCAGGCCGGGCGCTACCTGCCGGAGTACCGCGCGCTGCGCGCCAAGCACGACTTCCTCACCATGGTGCGGACGCCCGAGCTCGCGGTCGAGGTGACGCTGCAGCCGGTACGCCGCTTCGCCCTCGACGCGGCGATCCTCTTCAGCGACATCCTGACGCCGCTCGACGGGCTCGGACTCGGACTCGAGTTCCATCCCGCGCCGGTTTTCGCGAAGCCGCTGCGCACGCCGGCGGCGATCGACGCCCTCGTCCTCCCGCCGCCGGAGGAGAACGCCGCCCAGGTCTTCGCCGCCGTCGCCGGCCTGCGCGCGGCGCTGCCGCCGGAGACGCCGCTCATCGGCTTTGCCGGTGCGCCGTTCACCCTCTTCTGCTACCTGGTCGAGGGACACGGCTCGAAGGGTTTCTTCGTCGCCAAGAGCTTCCTCTTCTCGGAACCGGCGGCGGCCGACCGCTTGCTCGACAAGCTCGCCACGCAGACCGTCGCCTATCTCACCGCCCAGGCGGCGGCCGGCGCCCAGGCACTGATGATCTTCGACTCGTGGGCCGGGCTCCTCGCGCCCGACACGTACGCCCGCCACGCTCTGCCGGCGGTCCGCCGGGTGCTCGCCGGGCTTCGTCCGCTCGGCCTGCCGTTGATCTACTTTCCCAACCAGGGGGCGACGCTCCTCGACCAACTCCCCGGCCTGCCGCTCGACGTCGCCGGCATCGACTGGCGACTTCCGCTCTCCCGCGCCCGCGCTATCCTCGGCCCCGGCATCGCCGTGCAGGGAAACCTCGACCCGGCGGCGCTCATGGCGCCGGCCGCCGAGCTCCTCCACCTCGCCGACCGGGTGCTCGCGGAGGCCGGGACGGCGCCGGGGCATATCTTCAACCTCGGCCACGGCATCGAGCCGGCGACCGATCCCGACCAGGTCGCACGACTGGTCGACTATGTGCACGAGCGCACCGCAGCCGGTCTTTCCGGGGGACGACCATGACGACGCGCATCGCGATTCCCGACCCCGAAGTGGTGCAGCGTTTCGACCGCCCGGGCCCGCGCTATACCTCCTATCCGACCGCGGTCGAGTTCCACGACGGCGTCGGCGAGAGCGTCTACCGCGAGCACCTGGCCCTCGCCGACCGCGAGCACGAGGGCGACCCTCTCAGCCTCTACATTCACATCCCGTTCTGCGCCAAGCACTGCTCCTACTGCGGCTGTCACGTCATCGCGACGCCGAAGCGCGAGATCGCGGCGCAGTACCTCGACTACGTCGGCCGGGAGCTCGCGCTCGTGGCCGGCCACCTGCCGCAACGCCGCAAGCTGATTCAGATGCACTGGGGCGGTGGCACGCCGACCTACCTCGAGCCGGCGCAGCTCGAGCAGCTGTTCGCGATGGTGACGCGGCACTTCGCGCTCCTCCCTGACTCCGAGCGCGCGATCGAGGTCGATCCACGGGTCACCACGACTGCGCACCTCGAGGCGCTCGCTGCCCTCGGCTTCAACCGCCTGAGCTTCGGCGTTCAGGACTTCACTCCGGCGGTGCAAGAGGCGATCGGCCGCGGCCAGACCTTCGCGCAGACGAAGACGCTGATGGAGAGCGCCCGCCGCGTCGGCTTCGCCGACGGCATCAACCTCGACCTGGTCTACGGCCTGCCGCTGCAGACCGAGGCGACCTTCCGCGAGAGCCTCGACCTGGTGACCGAGCTGCGTCCGGACCGCCTGGCGATCTACTCCTTCGCCTTCGTGCCGTGGATCCGCCCGAACCAGAGGAAGATCGACGAGGCGGCCTTGCCGCATCGCGAGGCGAAGATGGCGCTCTACTTCGCGGCCCTCGAGAAGCTCCTCGACGCCGGCTACGAGCCGATCGGCATGGACCACTTCGCGCTTCCCGGCGACGAGCTCGCCCGCGCCGCGCGCGCCGGCCGGCTCGACCGCAACTTCATGGGCTACACGGTGAAGCCGTCGAACGCCATGATCGCCTTCGGCGTCTCCGGCATCGGCGAGG
>JANNGS010000062.1:0-3739 GCA_031403995.1 Thermoanaerobaculia bacterium | reverse complement strand
AGATCTTCGATCGCTTCCTCGAATGGGTGACCGCCGTGGGGCTGGAGTTGTATCCGGCGCAGGAGGAGGCGCTGCTCGAGCTGCTGGCGGGCAAGCACGTCATCCTGAACACGCCGACCGGATCGGGCAAGTCGTTGGTGGCGCTGGGACTGCACTTCAAGGCGGCGTGCGAGGGTCGGACTTCGTTCTACACCAGCCCGATCAAGGCGCTGGCGTCGGAGAAGTTCTTCGCCCTGTGCGACGATTTCGGCGCCGCCAACGTCGGTATGCTGACCGGCGACGCTTCGATCAACCCGCAGGCCAAGATCCTCTGCTGCACTTCGGAGGTGCTCGCCAACATGGCGCTGCGGTCGGGCGAACAGCTCGACGCGCCCTACGCCGTGCTCGACGAGTTTCACTACTACTCCGACGCCGAGCGCGGTTGGGCCTGGCAAGTGCCGCTCATCACACTCCACAAGACACGCTTTCTGCTCATGTCGGCGACCCTGGGCGACATGACGCCGATCGCCGAGCGCCTCGAACGCGCAACGGGCGTCGCCGTGGCGAACGTGACCTCGGTCGTCCGCCCGGTGCCGCTCGACTTCGAGTACCAGGAGACGCCCCTTCACGAGACCATCGAGACCCTGCTCGCCGCCCAGCGCGCGCCGGTCTATGTCGTCAACTTCACCCAGCGCGAGTGCGCCGAGCTCGCCCAGTCGCTGACCAGCATGGGGATGACGTCGCGCGATGAACGGGAAGCGATCCGGGCCGAGCTCGGCGACTTCCGCTTCGACACGCCCTACGGCAAGGAGATCCGGCGATTCCTGACCTTCGGGGTCGGGATTCACCATGCGGGGTTGCTGCCTAAGTACCGCCTGCTGGTCGAGCAGCTGTCGCAGAAGGGGATGCTCAAGGTCATCTGCGGCACCGATACGTTGGGCGTCGGGGTGAACATCCCGATCCGCACCGTTGTCTTCTCGAAGCTCGCCAAGTACGACGGCGAGAAGGTGCAGATTCTCTCGGTGCGCGACTTCAAGCAGATCGCCGGCCGCGCCGGCCGCAAAGGCTTCGACGACCGCGGTTGGGTGGTGGCGCAGGCGCCCGAAGAAGCGATTGAAAGAAAGCGCGCTGCGGCCAAGGGCAAGAAAGGCAAAAAGGGGCCGTCGCCGTCGCAGCCGATGCGCGCGCCGATGCGAGGGCCCCGGGGCTCGGGCAAGGGTGAGGTCACCTGGACCAAGGAGACTTTCGAGCGCCTGATCTCGAAGCCGCCCGAGACCCTGAAGTCGCGCTTCCGCATCACCCACGGCATGGTCCTGAACCTCCTGCAGCACGACGAAGAGGCGAACGACCCCCACCGCAAGAACTTCGCCTCCCTGCGCGAGCTCATCGCCGGCAGCCACGAGGAGGATTCCGCCAAGAAGCGCCACCTGAAGCACGCTGCCGTGCTGGTGCGCTCGCTGGTGCGGGCCAGGATCCTCGTCCTGCAACGCGACTCGCAGACACCCTACTACTGGGTGATCGTCAATCCGGACCTGCAGTTCGACTTCTCGCTCTACCATGCGCTGTCGCTCTTCCTGGTCGAAATGGTGCCGCTCCTCGAGGCCGAGCATCCGACCTACGTCGGCGATCTCCTGACACTGGTCGAGTCGGTGCTCGAGAATCCAGAGATCGTGCTGCGCAAGCAGACCGACCGCGCCAAACAGACCGCGCTCGCCGAGATGAAGTCGCAGGGAGTCCAGTACGAAGAGCGGATGGAGAAGCTCGAGGGGATCTCCTACCCCAAGCCGCTCGCCGACTGGCTGTTCGGCAACTTCGACCGCTTCGCGCG
This sequence comes from Thermoanaerobaculia bacterium, assembly GCA_031403995.1. Taxonomy (GTDB): domain Bacteria; phylum Acidobacteriota; class Thermoanaerobaculia; order Multivoradales; family JAGPDF01; genus JAGPDF01. Next base: position 1,932 of record JANNGS010000062.1, on the reverse strand, counting down.
CATGCACCCCTGGGTGGGCGACCGCGAGATCGAGCCCAAGTCGATCGGCCGCGAGATGTGGGAGACCTACGCCTCGTTCAACGACTACGTCAAGGCCTACGGCCTCGAAAGAAGCGAGGGCGTCCTGCTGCGCTACCTCTCGCAGCTCTACCGGACGTTGCAGCAGAACGTCCCGATCGTGGCGAAGACGGAGGCGGTCGAGGATGTCCTCGGCTTCTTCCGCACCACGATCGAGCTCACCGATACGAGCTTGCTCGAGGAGTGGGAGAGCATGCTCCATCCCGAGCTCCTGCTCAGGAAGCGCGAGGAGCGCGAGAAGGCGGTCGAGGCGATCTGGGTGCGCGAGCTGGTCGAGAACCCGAAGGTCTTCGCGGCCCGCGTGCGCTCGGAGATGCATCTCTTCGTGCACGCGCTGGCGCAGCGCAACTGGGAAGAGGCCGCCGAACGAATCGCGCACGCGGCGCCTGGAGCCGGAGGCGAGACGCCGGCCGACGAGTGGGACGCCGGGAAGCTCGAGGCGGCGCTCGCGCCGTTCTTCGAGGAGTACATCGACCTCATTACCTCGCCCGAGAGCCGGCGCCACCACTGGACGCAAATCCGTCCGATCGGCGATCGCCAATGGGAGGTGCAGCAGACCCTCATGGACCCGCTACTCGACAACTTCTGGGGCATCCGCGCCCGGGTCGATCTGCGCCGCGCCACCTCCGTCGAGGTACCGCTGCTCAAGATCGAGGCGATCTCGAAATAGCGGGCGCGCAGCATCACGCGCCGCGGATCTCCCCTACGGTGCGGTGCTGAAGCTGAAGCTGACCGGGGCGCCAAGTTCGTTGCCGTGGAGGTCCGCGATCGCCTCTTCGGACAGGGTGACGTGGAAGGTGTCGTCGCGCGCCAAGTCGCCGTCGCCCTCCCAGACCAGCCACCAGCGGTCTCCGTCGTAGGTTGTATTGCCGCTCAGGAGGCCGCTCGTCTCGCCGAGGACGGTGATGCCGTTGCTCTTCAGGGTGTGGGCGTCGAGCTGGCCCGAGAGGGCGAAGGTGATGCGCACCCGGTCGGCCGTGACGCTGGCCCCGTCGGGCGGGAAGTGCGAGGTCACCACCGGCGTGCGGCCAGGTCCTGCCGGCACCCAGCCGCCCGGCGGGCCGTAGACCGGAGTCGTTCCGGCGTCGAGCGAGATCCAGAAGATCGCGTCGAGGACGCCGGGCGGCGGCGGAATCGGCGGCAGGGGTGGCACCGGCAGATTGTGGACGTCGAGGAAGATCGCCAACGCCACCGCCGCGATGACACCGGCGACGATGAGACCCTTGTCGACGTGCTCGAGGACCGTGTCGACCTCGGTCACCTGGCCCGCCTGCACCTTGACCGGCCGCGGCTTCTCGTCGAGTTTGACGGCGTTCCCGGCTTCGTCCAGTCGCGCCGGAAAGCGCAGCCGGTAGTCGCCCGGCGGCAGGCCCATGACGCTCCAGGCAGGCTCGAGCGAGCGGAAGACCGGCGTGAAGCGGAGGCCCTCCTTGCGCTCGAGCTCGATGAACAGGCCGCGCGGCCCTGGGGTGCCGGCCTTCTGCGCGTCGTCGTCAGCGAAAACCTGCAGGGCGATACCGCCGCTGCCGTCCGGAATGCCGGTCGCCGGCCGGTGCCGCGTCTGGACCGAAAGACAGGAGGTGAGCAGTAAACCCGCGAGGGCGAGGGAGAGGTGAGGGGAGAAAGGAGAGCCGTTCATGCGGTCGATTTTTGCATTTCCTGTGCCGGGGCCCCTGCCGCCGGTACTTCGCAGCGGCTAGGTCGCGACGAGGTCCGCTGCCGCTGCTCTTCCGGCGACCGTGCCGCTCGCCCAGGCCCACTGGAAGTTGAAGCCGCCGATGCGGCCGTCGACGTCGAGGATCTCGCCGCAGAGGTGAAGGCCAGGGCAGCGGCGCGACTCCATCGACTCGATGC